>JBBQDG010000005.1:0-80477 GCA_038319435.1 Sphingomonadales bacterium
GAGTCCTCTCCTGGCACCATTTGCTTCGTCTGGTCAGGCGAGCAGCCGCCACAGCAGCATCACGATCCCGGCGAAGCTCACCGTGAACACCAGCGTGCGGACGACCGGCACGCCCGCCGCATAGAGGGGGAGGTAGAGTGCGCGGGCTCCGAGCCACAGCATCGCCCCTAGCGCGGTCAGTTGATTATTGAGGTGTGCGACCTCGATGGCCAGGATCACCGCGATGACAATCGGGAAAGTCTCGAAGAAATTGGCCTGCGCGCGCTCAAGGCGCCCGACGAGCGGGCAGGGAGCGGCCAATTCCTCGTCGCGTGCGCCCATGTTCCACTTGGTGCCATATTGGCGCGTACGCACTTGCGCCGCCGCGAATATGTGGACGAGGGCGAGGACGCAGCCCCACGCGAGGATTTTCAGTTCGACGCTCATTTGGTTGTCCCCCTTGTGCTAGAGATGGGCGAGGATCGGTCGGCTGTCAAAGCGCGCTGGATCGGACGCGTGAGCGGGGCTAGGCTGGGGCCATGCCGTTGTACGAAATCGATGGAATGGCGCCGCTGGTAGGCGAAGGGGCATGGGTCGCACCGTCGGCTGACCTGATCGGGGACGTGCGGTTGGGTCGCGGCGCCAGCGTGTGGTTCGGGGCTGTCATCCGCGCGGACAACACCCCGATCCTGATCGGCGACGGCAGCAATGTGCAGGACGGCGCGATCGGTCATAGCGATCCCGGGGCGCCGCTGACGATCGGCGCGCGTGTGACTGTCGGGCATCAGGCGATTCTCCACGGCTGCACGATCGGCGACGGGCCGCTGATCGGGATGGGCGCGCGGGTGCTCAACCGGGCGGTGATCGGGGCGGAGTGCCTCGTTGGCGCAGGGGCGCTGGTGACCGAGGGCAAGGTGTTCGAGCCGGGGATGCTGATCGTCGGGTCGCCGGCGCGGGCGCTGCGGGCGCTGAGCGACGAGGAGCGCCACGCGTTGCTCGTCTCGGCGGCGCATTATGCTGAGAAAGCGGCGCGCTATGCCACGGGCTTGCGGTTACATCCATGACACTTGAGGGCTTGCGAAAAGGGCCCATCTTGGCTTCATGATCGACATCCGCCCCTTCGCTTCGCTCGGCCACGCCGACCATGGCTGGCTCGACGCCCGCCACCATTTCTCGTTCGCGAGCTATCATGATCCCGCCCGCATGGGTTGGGGTCCGATCCGGGTGTGGAACGACGACCGCATCGCCGCGAAGTCGGGCTTCCCGCCACATCCGCACCGCGACATGGAGATCGTCACCTATGTCAGGACCGGCGCGATCACGCACCAGGATTCGATGGGCAACAAGGGTCGCACCGGGGCCGGCGATGTTCAGGTGATGAGCGCGGGGAGCGGGGTGACGCACTCGGAATATAATCTGGAAGACGAGGAAACGACGCTGTTCCAGATCTGAATCGAGGCCGACCGCCGAGGAGTCGCGCCCGGATGGGGGGCGATGCCGTTCCCCAAGGCGGCGCGCGAGGAGGCGTTTCAAGTGCTGGCGAGCGGGTCGGCCGACGATGGTGCGCTGACCATCAACGCCGACGCGAAAGTGCTTGGGGCGACCCTGTCGGCTGGCAAGTCGCTGGTCTATGTGGCCGACCCGGCGCGGCACCTGTACCTCGTCCCGTCCGGGCGGGTGCGGGTCAACGGGGTGGGCGCAGGGCCGCGCGACGGGGTGGCGATCCATGGCGAGGAGCGGATCGAGATCGTCGCTGACGAGCAGGCCGAGCTGGTGCTGGTCGACGCCCGCTAGCGCATCGCGCCCTTGAAGCGCGGCGCTTATGGCGGCATGAGGCGCGCCGGGGCGAGGCTCGTGGCTGGCTCGTTCCGCCGCGCAACAAGGCAGGTGAATGAAGAGTGTCGCGCGCGGTCCGGGCAATTTGCGCCGCGCATCGATCATTGGACTGACGGGGCTTGGTGCCGCGCTGACGCCGGTGGCGGCATTTGGCCAGGCGACTCCCGCGACCAACAATAGCGCCGATGCGATTGGACCCGCACAGCTGCGCAACTTCTCGCTTGGTGGGAAGCCGACGGTGCAGGTGCCGGCGCAGGACGTGCCGCCCGACCTGATACCACCGCGGGTGGTGCCGGGGCGGCCATTGCGGAGCGAGCCGAGGGTCACCCGTGAGCCGCAGACGGTGCCGTCAGGCACGCCAACGCGGACAGCAGCGCCCGCGACTGGCCCAACTCCGGCCGCGCAGGTCGCCGCGCCCGTCGTGCAGGCTCCGCCGACAGCTGCGCCGACGCGGGTCGACATGCCGGCGGCGAGCGAAGTGACAGTTCCCCTGCCGCCCGCCAACCCGCTGGCGGCGCGGCCGACCCTGGCCAACGAAGCCGATATCCCGCGGATCTCGAGCCAGCCGATGGGGGCCGGGGCGCCGCTTCAGCAGGATGGCGAAAACGCTGGCGATTCGACGCTGGCGTGGATTATCGCGCTATTGCTCGCCTGCGGGACGGGGGTTGCCTTCCTGTTCCGCTCGCGCTGGCGGGCCGAGCCGGTGTTGGCGGCCGGGCCGGTTCCACTGCCACGCGAACTGGAGCCGCGCAGCTTTCCGCCTGCGCCGCCGCCGCCCGTATCCGTCCCCGAGCCCGCGCCCCAGCATGCTCCGCTCGTTCGCGCGCCGGTCACAGGCGGGATCACGATCAAGCGGCCGGACGCATTTGCGCCGGCACAGCCCGCGCTTCGACCCCCGACGCGCTCGGGCGGGATCATCTCGACGCGGCTGAGGCCGTGGCTCGAAATCGAATTCGAGCCAACGCGCGCGGTGATCGACGAAGCACGTGCGAGCGTCGAGTTCGATGTGGTCGTCACCAACAGCGGCAACGCCCCGGCGCGAAATGTGCTGGTCGAAGCGTGCATGATCAACGCCGGCCCCGAGCAGGATGCCGAGTTGCGGCGCTTCTTCGAAGCGACGGTCGGAGCGGGGGACCGCATGGCCGTCGTCGCGCCGCTCGCCAGGATTGCGCTCAAAAGCGTGGTCAGCCTGCCGCTTGACCAGGTGCGAGCCTATGAGGTCAGCGGTCGACGATTGTTCGTGCCACTGGTCGCGTTCAACGCGCTTTATGAGTGGGGCAGCAGCGACGGGCAGACATCCGCTAGCTTCATTCTGGGCCGCGCGACCAGTTCGAGCGATGGCGAGGGCGAGGGTGACAGCCGGATGGCGCCGCTGCGGCTCGACCTGGGCCCGCGCAAATTTAGCGGGCTCGAGGGGCGCCGCCATCCGTTGAACATGCGCCGTTAGATTGCGGTTCCGATGTTGTTGTAGCTGTGCCAGGCGAGCACGGCGGCGGCGCCGCGGTGGGGGCGCCAGGCTTCGGCGAGTTCGCGCAGATGTTTTTCCGACGGGCGGTCGGGCAGTCCGAGCAGACGCCCGATCTCGATCTGGACCGCAAGGTCGCCCGCTGGCCAGACGTCGCCGCGTCCTTCGGCGAAGAGAAGATAGATTTCCGCCGACCAGCGGCCGATGCCCTTGATCCGGGTGAGCAGCGCGATCGCTTCCTCGTCATCCGCCGGCAGGTTGGCGAGGTCGAGTTCGCCTGACAGGATGAGCCCGGCGAGGCTGCGCAGATAGCCGGCTTTCTGACGCGACTGGCCGGTCGCGCGCAACTCGTCATCGGTGGCAGCGAGCAGGGCGCCGAGATCGGGCGGGCTGCCGTACGACGCCTCCAGCTTGGTCCACATCGAGCGCGCGGCGGCGACGCTGACCTGCTGGCCGACAATGGTGCGCATCAGGCTGGTCACACCGGGTTCGCTCAGGCGGGGCTCGGGGCGGCCGTGACGGGCCAGAGCCGCGGCGAAGCCGGGCTCGCGTGCCGCCAGGGCGTCGAGGCTGGCGTTGAGGCTCTCGGCGGTGCGGACCATCAGGCGACGCTGGCGGCGTAGAGCGCGATTGCGGCAGCGTTGGAGACGTTGAGGCTCTCGACTGCCTCCCCGATGGGCAGCCGGGCGAGCGCGTCGCTATGCTCGCGGGTGTTGGCGCGCATTCCGGGTCCCTCGGCGCCGAGCACCAGCGCGACGCGCGGCGGGCCGAGCGCGTCCTTGAGGTCGGTCTTGGCATCTCCGGCGAGCCCGATCCGCCAGAAGCCGGCCTCGGCGATCTCCTCCAGCGCTCGGGCGAGGTTGACGACGCGGACCCACGGGACGCGCTCTAGCGCGCCCGAGGCGGCCTTGGCGAGCACTCCGCCTTCGGTCGGCGAGTGGCGGTCCTGGGTGACGATGCCGATTGCGCCGAACGCCGCGGCGGAGCGGAAGATCGCGCCGACATTGTGCGGGTCGGTGACCTGATCGAGGACGAGCAGGATCGCTTTTTCGGACGCGTCGCCGAGCACGTCAGCGAGCCACATGTCTTCGAGCGGGTCGACTTCGATGACGACGCCCTGGTGAGGGGCGTCGTTGGGGACGAGGCGGCCAAGGTCGGCGACGTCTGCGAACGTCACCGGGACCTCGGCCGGGAAGTTCATCAGCGCGGCGCCCTCGCGCGTCGCCCAGGCGCGAAGCACGCGGCGATCAGGATTGTCGAGCGCTGCGGCGACCGCGTGCCGTCCCCAGAAGCGCGGGCGATTGGAGCTGTGGGCGGGGTGGGAGCGCTTGCGGGCCATGACATGCCCATGCGGCGCGGCGCGGTCTAGAGCAAGGGGAAGGCGACGGTAACCGTGGTGCCCTGGCCCACGTTGCTGCGGATATCGAGGCTGGCGCGGTGGCGCTCGGCGATGTGCTTGACGATCGACAGACCAAGCCCGGTCCCGCCTGAATCGCGGCTGCGCGCGGCGTCGACGCGGTAGAAGCGCTCGGTCAGGCGGGGGAGGTGTTCTGGCGCGATGCCCTCGCCACGATCGGTCACGCAGAGCACCGCTCGGCCGGCCTCGACCGACGTGGCAATGGTGATCGAGGCGTCGGCGGCGACCGTTCCATAACGGATAGCGTTGCCGACGAGGTTGTCGGCCAGCTGCAGCAGCTGGGTGAAATCGCCGGCAATCGGGCCTGTGGTCTCAACGAATAGCTCGACCGCGCAACCACGCTGGCGGGCTAGGGGGCGGGCATTGTCCGCGGCGATCCGCGCAATTTCGTCGAGCGCGACCTCATCGATCGGCGGAACGAAACGGTCGGCTTCGATCCGCGACAAGCTCATCAGATCTTCGACGATGCGGAGCATGCGGCGCGCCTCGCCATGGATCGTCGTCCCGAATCTGATCCGCATCGCTTCGTCGATCGCTCCGTCTTCGGCGAGCGTCTCGGCGTAACCAATCATCGTGGTCAGCGGGGTGCGCAGTTCATGGCTGGCGTTGGCTACGAAATCGGTCCGCATCCGCTCGGCCGAGAGCGCTGCGGAACGGTCGACGAGGCGGACCAGCTGAACTTTGTCGGGAAGTGGGCGGACAAGGATTGTCCACGGCTGCTCGCGCCCGCCCAGCGAACCAATTTCTCCCGAACCACCACGTCCGGGCAGGATGATGTCGAGCGCGTCGGGGTGACGCAGCACGAAGCGAATGTCGCGCCCAACGATGCGTTCTCCGAGCAGGGCCAATGCGGGATCGTTGGCGGCGACAACCTTTTCGCCCTCGACGACAAGCGCAGGCTCCTCGATCGCATCGAGCAGGGCGAGTGACAGGCCAGGGAGCGACATGCTCGCTCTTTAGCCGGAGAGCGGGGCCGGGAGCCAGCTTAAGTGACGAGATGCCGCCGCCGGTGCGCGCGCCAGGTGCCGATCGCCAGGATCAGCAAGATCGGATAGCTCCAGAAAATCAGCGCGACGGCATAGGCCTTTGGCAGCAGGGCGACGTCAATCGTCTTGAGCAGGTGCCCGAGACTGGTCGTCAGTTGGAGCCCCGCAACCCATAATGGCCAGAAACGGGTCGATTGCAGCGCAACGATCAGGAACCCGCCGAAGGTCGCCAGATCAACGATGAGGACGCCAGTTTCGGTCCCGGAATAGCGGCTGCCGAGCGGATTCAGGGCGACTTGCGTGGCGAGCACCGCGGCGAGGCAGATCGCGGCGACGATGCGATGGTCGCGATCACCACGCCACAAGGCATAGCCGGTACTCAGCAGCAGCAAGAAGGCGAAAGCATAGGGGCGATGCATCGTCAGTCGACCGGTCGATCAAAGCGCGGACTGGCCGATCGATCGTCAGGCAACGGCGCGCAGTGGCGAGGTGGCAGTTTTCGGGCACTCCGCATCGCCGAATCCAACGGTGCGCAGCCCAGGAACCGAGGCGGTCGCGGCAAGCAGGGCGGCGTGACAGCTGCCCATGCCACCGCGGGCCGACACCAGCGATTGAAGGGTGGTGGCGAGATGTTCAAGGGCGTCATGGCCGGTGCGCACACCGACGCCGGACACGCTGCGGGCACGCATCATGCGACCTTGAAGCTCGGCGATTTCGCAAAGGGCGTTGTCGATTGTGTCCTCGACTGTGCGAACCTGTTCGGCGACATCGAAGGCGGCATTTTCGATCATCTGTTTGCGCATGACTGTTCCTTTTCCCCGGCGCGATGCGCCGCGGTTGCTGGGCCAGATTGGGAGAAGCGCGGGTCAGTGACCGATCATCCTCGAGAGGCTTTCCAGCCCGGCGAGGTACATTCCCGCCGAAAAAGTCGCGCCGATCGCGATGATGACAATCCAGGTCAGCTTCTGGCCCACGCTCATCACATTGCTGGGATGGCTCGTGGTTGCGAACGGCAATACCAAAGGGGACCGAAGTTGCGACCTCTGCTCGGTTTCGAAGCCGGTTTCCCCGGTCCCCTCTGCACGATCAGCGTGCCGAATCTGATGACTGATCGCCCCCTCTTGATGGTCGGGAGCGGTCACCGTGGCCAGATACGGCGGTTGATGTATCAACCGTTGATATGTGGGTTCGGATGGCTCCCCCTCGGCGATCATGCGCGCGGCCTGGCTGCGACGTTCGACGCCGAGAATGTGGAGCGCGCCACGAATGCGCTGATCAACGGTGTGCGGAGAGATGCCGAGTTCGGCCGCAATCTCCTTTGACGAGAGATGCCTTGCCACGAGCCTCAGGCACAGGATTTGCCCTGAGCTTAAACGATCGACCGGTTTGATTGAAGTTTTGTCCAGCTGAGCGGACTCCGTCATCAAGATCGCTGCACTAGCCATATCATCCCCCACCGTCCACGGAATACAGGGCGAAACCCAAGGGTTGGATTTTGCTCTGTTATTAATCCGTTTTGTGGGAAATTCGCGGCTCGCTGCAAAGCTGCGGAAACTACCGGGCCGATCTGCGGTCTTCATCCGGGACGAAGGCTTGGCCATGGTGGAGAGGGCTGGATTCGAACCAGCGTACGGGAAACCCGGGCAGATTTACAGTCTGCTGCCTTTAACCACTCGGCCACCTCTCCATGAGGCGTCGCGTCCCCTTAAGGAGTGACGCCGGGGTGTCAACGGCGGGCGAGGCCTTTCACGGCGGGTGATCGATGGTGCCTGGCGATCGCGGTGAGAGCATCGCGCCCTTGCGCGTCGCGCCACTGCGCCAGCTGGTCCGGGCTCTCGAACGACGTCTCAGTCGACCTCGTCGAGCACCCCCCGGATCGTCTCGACAATGCTCGCGATCTCGTCTTCGGCAATGATCAGCGGTGGCGACAGGGCGATGATGTCGCCGGTTACGCGGGTCAGCAGGCCACGGGCGAAGCAGCGGGTGAAGACGTCGAAGGCGCGCGATCCCGGCGCCCCGGCACGCGAGCCGAGCTCGACGCCGGCGACCAGTCCGATGGTCCTGATGTCGATGACGTGCCGCGCGCCATTGAGCGAGTGAAGCGCCGCGCGCCACGTCTCCGAAATGGTTGCGGCACGTGTCAGCAGGCCTTCGCGGCGGTAGATATCGAGCGTCGCGATGCCTGCGGCGCAGGCAACCGGGTGGCCCGAGTAGGTGTAGCCGTGGAACAGCTCGATCAGCTGCTCGGGCCCCGCGACGATCGCATCGTGGACGTGGCGGCCGCACAGCACCGCGCCCATTGGCACGGCCCCGTTGGTCAGCCCTTTGGCGGTGGTGATGAGGTCGGGCGTGACTCCGAAATAATCCGCGGCGAACGGTGTGCCGAGACGCCCGAACCCGGTGATGACTTCGTCGAAGATGAGCAGGATGCCGTGGCGAGTGGCAATTTCGCGCAGCCGGTCGAGATAGTTTTTGGGCGGGAGCAGCACCCCGGTCGATCCGGCGACCGGCTCGACGATGACCGCGGCAATGGTTTCGGCGCCGTGGAGCTGGACCAGCCGCTCGAGGTCGTCGGCCAAGTCAGCGCCATGCTCGGGCAATTCGGGGCTGAAGGCGTTGCGCGCGAGGTCGTGCGTGTGGCGCAGGTGGTCGACCCCGGGCAGGCTGGTGAAGACGCGGCGGTTGTTGACCATCCCGCCGACCGAAATGCCGCCGAAGCCGACCCCGTGATAGCCGCGCTCGCGGCCGATGAAGCGAGTGCGCGTGCCCTGACCGATGGCGCGCTGATAGGCGAGGGCGATCTTGAGCGCGGTGTCGACCGATTCGGATCCCGACCCGGTGAAGAAGATGCGGTCGAGCCCGGCGGGAGCGATCTCGGCGAGGCGATTGGCGAATTCGAAGGCGAGCGGGTGGCCCATCTGGAACGGTGGGGCATAGTCCATCGTGCGCAACTGCGCGGAAACCGCGTCGGCGATCTCGGGACGGCCGTGACCGGCGTTGACGCACCACAGGCCGGCGGTGCCGTCGAGGATCTGACGATCGTCGTCCGATCGATAGAACATCCCGTGCGCCTCGACGAGCATGCGCGGCGCCGCCTTATATTGGCGATTGGCCGTGAAGGGCATCCACAGGGCGTCGAGCGAGGGACTGTTGGCGGTCATTCTTTACTCCGGATTGATCGAGAGGATCGGTCAGCGAAGGGCTTCCGGCAAGCCGTTTACTCGCGCGCCCGAACCTCCTTATTCACCCTATCAAGCGGCCACGAAACGTTCAACATATCGAACACTCGCGCCAAGAAGGCAGTTGAATGGACCCGGACGGAGAGGGGCGATCGTCGCGAGCGCCCGCACTCCGCCAAGTTTTTGAATCCGGGCCAACGCGCTCGTCTTGTGGGAGAGAGCATCCAATTTTTCTATGGCTGCCATGGTCACAGTTGCGATAGGGACCAAGGCTGACCTCGGGCACGTCCGCGGCGACCGAAGAGGGGAGCGGACCATGAAATCATCAGCGCGGGTGGTCGTGATTGGTGGCGGTGTGGTCGGCATCAGCACGCTCTACCATCTCGCGCGGATGGGCTGGTCGGATGTTGTCCTGATCGAGCGCAAGGAATTGACGTCTGGGTCGACGTGGCATGCGGCAGGGCTGCTGCCGCTGTTCAACCTGAGCTATGCGGTCGGCCAGCTTCATAAATATTCGGTCGGCTTCTATCCCACGCTCGAGGCCGAGACCGAGCTCAACGTCGGTTTTTCGAACGTGTCGAACATCCGGCTTGCCCGCACGCCCGACCGGATGGACGAATTTCATTATTATGCCGGGGTCGCGAAGACGATCGGGGTGGATGTCGATTTCCTGACCCCGGGTGAGCTCGCCGAGATCTGGCCGCTGTGCAACACCGACGGGATCATCGGCGCGATCCAGCATCCGGCCGACGGCTATATCCAGCCCGCCGACCTGAGCCAGGCACTGGCCAAGGGGGCGCGGAAGCGCGGGGCGGAGATTTATCGCAATACCGCGGTGACCGGGATCAGCCGCAAGCCGAACGGCGAATGGCTGGTGACCACCGACAAGGGCAAAATTTCGTGCGAGCATGTCGTCTCGGCGACCGGCAACTTTGCTCGCCAGACCGGCGCGATGGTCGGGCTGGACGTGCCGGTGATCCCGGTCGAACATCAGTATATCGTCACCGAACAGCATCCCGCGATCATGGAGCGGCGGGCCAAGGGGCTGCCCGAAATGGGGGTGCTGCGCGAGTCCGATTCGAGCTGGTACATGCGCGAGGAAGCCGGCGGGCTGCTGCTTGGGCCGTATGAGCTGGGGGCCCCGGCCTGCTATGTCGACGGGCCTTCGGCGAACAGCGAATATGAACTGTTCCCTGACGCGCTGGAGAGGCTCGAGCCCTATATCATGACTGCGATCGAGCGGGTGCCGGCGTTCGGCGAAGTCGGGATCAAGCGCATCTATAACGGCGCGATCGCCTATACCCCCGACGGCAGCCCGATCGTCGGCCCGGCGTGGGGCCACAAGAATTTCTGGCTCAACGAAGGTCATAGCTTCGGCGTGACCGCGGCGGGAGGTGCCGGGTGGCAGCTCGCGCACTGGATCGTCGAGGGCGAGCCGACGATCGACATGATGGGCGTCGATCCGCGCCGGTTCGGCGACTATGCCGGGCGCGGCTATTTGATCGAGAAGAATGAGGAGGCCTATGCCAAGGTCTTCACGGTCCATTATCCCGACGAGGAGCGTGAGGCGGCGCGCGGGCTGAGGCGGTCGCCCTGTTATGACCGGATGAAGGCGATGGGCGCGGCGTTCGGGACGGTGTTCGGGTGGGAGCGGCCGAACTGGTTCGCGCCCGCGGGCTATGCGCTGAGCGAGGACGAACTGGCGCGGCCCGACGTATTGCTCAACCACAATCACCCCGATGTGGCGGGCGAGCCGATACGCGAGAAATGGTCGTTCCGTCGGTCGAACTATTTCGAGCATGTCGGCAACGAGTGTCGCAACGTCACCGACAATGCCGGGCTGCTCGACATGACGGCCTTCGGGAAATGCCGCATCTCGGGGCCGGGCGCCGAGGCGTGGCTCGACGGGTTGCTGACCAATGCCGTGCCGAAAAAGGTCGGGCGGGTGACGCTGTCGTATCTGCTGACCAGCCGGGGCGGGGTGCGCAGCGAGTTCACGGTCTACAAGGAAGCAGCGGAGCGTTATTATCTCGTGTCGGCGGGAGCGTATGAGCGGCACGATCATGATTATCTGAAAAAGGCGATGCCACGTGACGGGTCGGTCGAATTCGAGCGGCTGACGACGTCGATGGGCGTGCTGGTGCTGGCAGGGCCGAAGTCGCGCGACATCCTGGCCAAGCTGACCGGCGCGGACCTGACGTCGGCCTCCTTCCCGTGGCTGACGGGCAAGTCGATCAGCGTCGGGATTGCGCAGGTCGAGGCGCTGCGGGTCAATTTCGTCGGCGAACTGGGGTGGGAAATTCATCACCCGATCGAGATGCAGAATTATATCTTCGACAAACTGTTCGAGGCGGGCGCCGAGTACGGGCTGAAGCCGTTCGGGATCAGGGCGATGGATTCGATGCGGCTGGAGAAGGGCTACAAGCTGATCCCGCGCGAGCTGTCGATCGAATATTCGGCGTATGAGAGCGGGCTCGACCGGTTCATCGGTGCGAAAAAGGAGACTTTCTTCGGGCGCGATGCATTGATTGCGGCGCACGAGGCGGGCGATAAGTGGAAGCTCGTCACGATGGAGGTTGATGACGTGACCGACGCCGACGCTCGCGGTTCGGAAGCGGTCTATCAGGGCGGCGCACTGATCGGGCGGGCGACGTCGGGCGGCTATGGCTGGCGGACGGGCAAGTCGCTGGCGATCGCGATGGTGCCTCCGGCGCTGGCGGAATTGGGCGCGAAGTTTGAGATTTCGATTCTCGGCACCAACCATGCGGCGACGATCATCGCCGACTCGCCGTTCGATCCGAACAATGATCGGCTGCGCGGATGAGCGGGAAATTCGGCCAGATCGCGCAGCTGCTCGGGCAGGATCGCCCCGGCTACACCTTGCCGCAAGAGCTCTACGTCGGCGAGCAGGCGTTCGAATTCGACACGCAGGTCATGCTGCCAAGCGTGTGGCTCTATGCCTGCACGGTGGCGCACATCAGGAAGCCGGGCGACTGGTTCCTGTTCGAGATGGCCAATAATTCGGTGATCGTCATCCGTGGCCGCGACGGCGCGGTGCGGGCGTTCTTCAACAGTTGCCAGCATCGTGGCTCACGCATCTGCGAGACACAGCGCGGGTCGTCGCCCAAGCTGATCTGCCCCTATCACCAGTGGACCTACAACCTCGACGGATCGCTGTTGGGCGCGCGCAACATGGGCCCCGAATTCGACAAGTCGACGATCCACCTCAACCCGGTCGCGGTTGAGAACGTCGGCGGGCTGATCTTCATCTGCATGAGCGACACGCCGCCGCCGATCGACCGCGTCAAAGCCGATATCGCCGCGCAGATTGCGGTGTACGACCTCGAGCATTGCAAGGTCGCCGTCCAGGACGATCTGATCGAGGATGCCAACTGGAAGCTGGTGATGGAGAATAATCGTGAATGCTATCATTGCGACGCGAACCATCCCGAGCTGATCGCGTGCCTTGGCAACAGCGGGTTTGGCAAGGGGTTGCCCGAGGATGGCAATGCTGACGCTGCGGCAGAGGCGCATACCCTCGCCAAGCGCATCGAGTGGAAGGCGCTGGGCATCGATCATGATCTGGTCGAGTTTCCCGACGGCTGGTGGCACCGCATCGCGCGGCTGCCGCTGGCGAACGGCGCGGTGTCGCAGACGATCGACGGCAAGGTCGCGTCAATGAAATTGATCGGACCGTTCGCGCAGCCCGAGACGTCGAGTCTGTCGATCTGGACTCAGCCGAACAGCTGGCACCATTTCTGCTGCGACCATGTCGTGACCTTCTCTCTGACCCCGCTGGCGGCGGACAAGACGCTGCTGCGGACGAGCTGGCTGGTCCATGAAGATGCGGTCGAGGGGGTCGATTACGATCCCGCGAACCTGTCGGCGGTGTGGCGCGCGACGAATAGCCAGGACGGCTATCTGTCGGCGCTCAACCACCGGGGGATCATGACCGACGGCTATCGCCAGGGGCCTTATGCGCCCGAAGAGAAACTGGTCGAGGATTTCAAGGAATTCTATGTCGAGCGGTCGAAGGCTGCACTGGCCGGCCTCGGAACGGTCCCCGCATGACCCGGTTCAACTTCGTCAACCTGTTCGCCAAGTCGCTCAACGCGCACAAGGACTGGCCCGAACAATGGCCCGACGCGGCGCCCAAGGCGGCCTATGACGCGATCATCGTCGGCGGCGGCGGGCATGGCCTCGCTGCGGCATACTACCTCGCCAAGAAATACGGCATCCGCAATGTGGCGGTGCTCGAGAAGGGTTGGATCGGGGGCGGCAATACCGGTCGCAACACGACCATCATCCGCTCGAACTATCTCTATGACGAGAGCGCATTTCTGTACGATCACGCGGTCAAGCTGTGGGACGGGCTCAGCAAGGAGCTCAACTATAATATCATGTACTCAAAGCGCGGAGTGATGATGCTCGCGCACAATGTCCATGACGTGCAGAGCATCAAGCGGCACATCCATGCCAACCGGCTCAACGGGGTCGATAATGAGTGGCTGAGCCCGGCAGAAGCCAAGGCCTATTGCCCGCCGCTGAGCATCGATCCTGGCGCGCGGCACCCGGTGCTCGGCGCGGCGCTGCAACGACGCGGCGGGACGGCGCGGCACGACAGCGTGGCGTGGGGCTATGCGCGGGGGGCGGCGGCGCTGGGCGTCGACATCATCCAGAATTGCGCGGTGACCGCGATCAACCGCGGTGCCGACGGCGCGGTGACCGGGGTCGAGACGACGCGCGGGCCGATCAGGTCGAAGCGCATCGGTGTGTCGGCGGCGGGCAATTCGTCGGTGCTGATGCAGATGGCGGGGCTCAGCTTCCCGCTCGAAAGCTATCCGCTGCAGGCGCTGGTGTCCGAGCCGGTCAAGCCGATTTTCCCGTGCGTGGTGATGTCGAACACGGTCCACGCCTATATGAGCCAGTCGGACAAGGGCGAGCTGGTGATCGGCGCGGGGACTGACCAATATGTCAGCTATTCGCAGCGCGGCGCGCTCCACATCATCGAGCATACGCTGGCCGCGATCAACGAGATCTTCCCGATTTTCAGCCGGATGCGGATGCTGCGGACGTGGGGTGGGATCGTCGACGTGACGCCCGACCGCTCGCCGATCATCGGCAAGACACCGGTGCCGGGGCTGTACGTCAATTGCGGCTGGGGAACGGGCGGGTTCAAGGCGACACCGGGGGCGGGCGATTTGCTGGCGCACACGATGGCGATGGATGAGCCGCACCGGATCAACGCCGCCTATAATCTCGATCGGTTCCGCAACGGGCGGCTAATCGACGAAGCGGCGGCGGCAGCGGTGGCGCATTGAGATGATCCTGATCCATTGCCCTTACTGCGACGAGACGCGGCCCGAGATCGAATTCGCCAATGCCGGCGAGGCGCATATCGCCCGGCCCGAGGATCCGTCGACGTTCGATGACTCCCAATGGGAGGGTTTCCTGTTCATTCGGTCCAATCCGCGCGGGCGGCATCATGAGCGGTGGCGGCACATTCATGGCTGCGGACGCTTCTTCAACGCGATCCGCGACACGGTGACCGACAAGTTCGAGACGACCTACAAAGCCGGGGAGCCGCGGCGATGAGCGGCTACCGGATCGCGGGCAGGGGCCGGGGGAAGCACGGGCGGGCAATCGGGTTTACGTTCGACGGCAAGGGCTTCGAGGGGGTCGAGGGCGATACGCTGGCGTCGGCGTTGCTGGCGAACGGGGTCACGCTGTTCGGGCGGTCGTTCAAATATCACCGGCCGCGCGGGCTCGTCGGGGCGGGGTCGGAGGAGCCCAATGCGCTGGTCTCGGTCAATCGCGGGCCGGGGCGGCGCACGCCGAACCTGCTGGCGACGCAGGTCGAGATTTATGAGGGGTTGAGCGCGACTAGTCAGAACCGCTGGCCGAGCCTCGTGTTCGATGTCGGATCGATTACCAATCGGCTGAGCTTCCTGTTTCCGGCGGGGTTCTACAACAAGACCTTCATGTGGCCGCGCAGCTTCTGGGAGACGCTGTACGAGCCGGCGATCCGGCGCATGGCGGGGCTGGGCGAGCCGCCGCGCGAGGTCGATCCCGATCATTATGCCGCGACCTATGCGCATTGCGAGTTGCTGGTCGTCGGCGCCGGGCCGGCGGGGCTTGAAGCGGCGCTCGGCGCGGCGAAAAGCGACAAGCGCGTCATCCTGATCGACGAGCAGAGCGAGATCGGTGGCGGGGCATTGTCCGATCCGGCGATGTGGGATTGGCTCGAGCCAAGCGTGAAGACGCTTCGGGAGGCGCCCAATGTGCGAATCCTCAGCCGGACGACCGCATTTGGATATTATCACGACAATTTCATCGGCGCGGTCGAGCGGTTGACCGACCATCGAGCGGACATTGGCGACGGGCCGCGCGAGAAATTGTGGCGGATCCGCGCCGCCGAAGTGGTGCTGGCGCAAGGCGCGATCGAGCGACCGCTGATGTTCGCCGGCAACGATACGCCCGGCGTGATGCTGGCGAGCGCAGCGAGGACCTGGCTCAATCGTCATGGCGTCGCAGTCGGCCGGAATGTGCTGGTGATGGCCAGTCACGACAGCGGCTGGCAAGTCGCGTTCGACCATGCCGAGGCCGGGGTGAAGGTCGCCGCGATCGTCGAGTTCCGGGCGAGTGTCGGGGACGGGTTGATGGCGAAGGCTGAAGCGCTCGGGATCCCCGTAATGCTGTCGTCGGCGGTAACCGAGGTGGCCGGCGGCAAGGCGGTCAGCGCGGCGGAAATCACCGCGTTCGATGCGGCGGGCACTGCGGGCGCGAGCCGGACTGTCATCTGCGACGCAGTGCTGATGGCGGGTGGCTGGACGCCGAGCATCCACCTGTGGTCGCACAGCAAGGGCACGATCAAGTGGCGCGACGACCTTGGCGTTTATGTGCCTGACGTCGCCAACGAGAAATGCATCAGCGTCGGCGCTTGCGCGGGTGACATGACGTGTGGCGATGGGGTGAGCGTGGCCGCGCTGCCGACGCGCAAGGACCCGGCGCGGATCAAGGCGTTCGTCGATTACCAGAACGACGTGTGCGCGCGCGACATCCGGCTGGCCGTGCGCGAGGGCTTCCGCTCGATCGAGCACGTCAAGCGCTACACCACCACCGGCATGGCGACCGACCAGGGCAAGACGTCGAACATCAACGGCATGGGCATCGCGTCTCAGATGATGTCGAAACCGGCCCACGCGATGGGGCTGACGACCTTCCGCCCGCCCTATACGCCGCAGAGCTTTGGGGCGATCGCCGGGCACCACAAGGGTGGGCTGTTCCAACCCACCCGCAAGACCAATATCGACACGTGGGCGGTCGAGCGCGGCGCGGTGTTCGAGAATGTCGCGCAGTGGCGCCGGGCGCGCTATTTCCCGATTGGTGGGGAAGACATGGCGGCGGCGACCCGGCGCGAATGTCGTGCGGTGCGCGCGTCGGTCGGGATCTTCGACGCGTCGACGCTGGGCAAGATCGAGGTCGTCGGGCCCGATGCCGCCGAGTTCCTCAATCGGATGTACACCAACCCGTGGAAAGCGCTCGAGCCGGGGCGGTGCCGCTATGGCCTGCTGCTGAAAGAAGACGGGTTCATCATGGACGACGGGGTCAACGCCCGGCTGGCGCCTGATCGCTTTCACCTAACGACGACCACCGGCGGCGCGGCGCGGGTGCTCAACATGATGGAGGATTATCTCCAGACCGAGTGGCCCGACCTCAAGGTCTGGCTGACCAGCACGACCGAGCAATGGTCGGTGATCGCGCTCAATGGGCCCAACGCGCGGGCGGTGCTGGCGGGGCTGGTCGAGGGCATCGACCTGTCGGCGGAGGCCTTCCCACACATGGCGATCCGTGAGGGGCAAATCTGCGGCGTGCCGACGCGGCTGTTCCGGGTAAGCTTCACCGGCGAACTGGGGTATGAAGTCAACGTGCCGGCGGCCTATGGGCGCAGCGTGTGGGAGGCGATCATGGCGGCGGGGGCCGAGCACGGCATCACCCCCTATGGCACCGAGACGATGCACATCCTGCGTGCCGAGAAGGGCTATATCATCGTCGGGCAGGATACCGACGGGACGGTCACGCCGTATGATGCCGGGCTCGACTGGGCGGTGGGCAAGAAGAAACCCGATTTCGTCGGCAAGCGCTCGCTCGCGCGGCCCGACCTGGTGGCGGAGGGGCGCAAGCAGCTTGTCGGGCTGCTGACCGAGGATCCGAGCGAGGTGCTCGAGGAAGGCGCGCAGATCGTGTTCGATCCGAACCAAGCGATCCCGATGACGATGGTCGGCCATGTCACCTCGAGCTATTGGAGCGAGGCGCTCGGTCGTTCGATCGCGATGGCGGTCATTGCGGGGGGCAAGCAGCGCATGGGCGAGACGGTCCATGTGCCGATGCCCGGCAGGACGATCAGGGCAGTGATCGGCGGCGCGGTGTTCTATGATCCGGAAGGGGCGCGGCTCAATGTCTGAGGCGGTCGGGAGGACCGAACCGGTGGCGGGCGCGCCGCTTGCCCGCGATGGCGTGACCGTGTCGCTGGCGCCAGTGGTGACACGACACAGTCTGCGCGGAAGTGCGAACGATCTCGCGCCGTTTACCCAAGTCTCGTTGCCGACGCGGATCGGCGATGTAGGCCAGGCGGGTGGCGACCTTGCGGTGATGCTCGGCCCCGACGAATGGCTGCTGATCGGCGCCGTGGAGGGCGACAGCGCGGGCGGGCAGGTGAGCATCGTCGAGGTCAGCGATCGACAGGTCGGGTTCGACGTCATCGGGCCGAGCGCGGCCAAACTGCTGATGTCGGGCTGTCCGCTCGACCTCGAGCGGATGGCGGTCGGGCGGGGGACGCGGACGATCTATGAGACGGTCGAGATCGTCGTCATCAAACGCGCGACGGACGCGTTCCGGGTCGAGGTATGGCACAGCTTCGCACCGTGGCTGTGGGCTGCGCTAGCTCAGGCTTGAGCGGCGTCGGCGGGCGTGTCAGCGTCGTCTAGCCACGGTGCCGCCGAGCCGACAATGGCGCCCGGCCGGTGGGCGCTTCGGTTGACGAAGCGGTTGATCAGCCAGGTGCGGAACATGCTGATGGCCGGGTCCGACAGGTCTTCGGGACGAAGCTTGAGGTAATAGCCGAAGCCATCCTCGATGATCGCGTCGTAGGGCATGACCAGCCGACCGTTGGCGAGGTCGTCGGCAAACATGTCGATATCGGCGAGAACAACGCCGTCGGCCGACATGGCGTAGGTCGCCGCCAACGAGAGCGTATCGAACGCGATACCTCGGTCGGCGTCGATGGTGATCCCCATCTGCCGCGCATAGAGGCTCCACAGCACGCCGCGCGGCTCGCCATCGAGGGTGCAATGAAGCAGATTATTATCGGCCAGGAAGGTTTCCAGCGGCTTGCCCTCTTGCTGCGCTGCGGTTCGGGGCGAACAGGCAGGGGCGACGCGCACCATCGACAAAAGGTCGGTGACGCGATCGTCGACATTGGGCCGGTCGAACACGATCGCCATGTCGATGATATTCGACGGGAGGCCGGTGACGTGGCTGCTCGAAACATCGATCTTGATGTCGGCATGTTCGGCGTGGAAATCGCGGATCATGGGCAGCACGACGTGTTGGAGCAGCGAGGGGGGGACGTGGATGCGGATCGGGCGACTGCTTGAATCCGCGCGGCAGATCGAGTTCATCCGCGCTTCGATCCGGTCGAACGAGGCGGTCACGACCGGGAGCAGCGCTTCGCCTTCGGGGGTCAGCGCGAGCCGCGCGCCCGACCGATCGAACAGCTTGCGACCGATTAGCTCCTCGAGGCTGATGATGTGGCGGCTGACCGCGCTTTGCGACACGTTGAGCGCCTCTGCGCCGGCAGTGAAGCTCAGGCGCAGCCCGACGGCGTCGAACGCCCGCAGCGCGTTCAGTGGCAACCAGCGACGATTGATCGGTTGAGGCTTGGCTATCGCGAGTTCCTGACTGCGCCGACTGTGACGATGCCGAAGTGCCGCTTTTCCATTCGCTTCGCAACATTGGTGTCGCTGACGACTTTCCGGTTTTGACATGTCGTTATCCACAAATGGAATTTTCGCTCGGTGCTGCTCTTGTGAGAGAAGCCCCGCTGCACCTTGAGGAGAGACAGAGTGGATTTGTCGGCGGTTGCGACATTGTTCGGGGCGCGGCAGCCGGGTCATTCGCTGCCGCAGGGGCTATATCTCGATCCCGGGGTGCTTGCCTTCGACATGGCCGCGATCTTCGGCGAATCCTGGCTGCTGGCAGGGTTCGAAGCCGAAGTGCGCGCGCCCGGCGATTATCTCTCGATGATGGTAGGCCAGTGGCCCATCCTGATCGTGCGCGGCCGCGATGGCGAACTTCGCGCATTTCACAATTCTTGTCGACATCGCGGATCGATGGTCTGTCCGCCGGGTACTGGCAGCGCGGCGCGGTTGACCTGCCCTTATCATCGCTGGACCTATGACCTCACTGGCAAGTTGCTCGCTGCGGGGCGCATGCCGGACGATTTCGTCAAGGCCGATCACGGATTGCGGCCGATCCATCTCGAGACCGTCGCGGGGGCGATGTTCATCTGCCTGTCCGCGACGCCGCCCGACTTCGCGACGCTGCGGCGCCGGCTGACGCCGCTGCTCGCGCCGCACAATCTGCTTCGTGCCAAGGTGGCCTACCAGTCGACGCTGGTCGAACAGGCCAACTGGAAGCTGGTGATGGAAAATGGCCGCGAATGCTATCATTGCGCGACCGGCCATCCCGAGCTGGCCCTGACCTTCCCGGTCAACTCGTCGACCTATTTCGATGTCGACAAGGAACATTCGGCTGGCTTCAATGCGCGGATGGAGGCGCTCGGACTGCCGATCGGGCCGGCCGAGGAGGACTGGTGGCAGGCGTCGCGCTTCGCGCTCAACCCCGGGACGACGGCGATGACGATCGACGGCAAGCCAACCGTCGCAAAGCTGATGTGCGAGAGTGGTGACGGCGACATCGGGTCAATGCGCTGGGCGATCGAGCCGCATAGCTTCTGTCATTCGACCGCCGAATATACGTTCGCCTTTTTTGCCATGCCGATCAGCCCGACCGAGACGCATGTCGTGGCGAAGTGGCTGGTCCATGAAGATGCGGTCGAGGGCGAGGATTATTATCTGGGCCGACTAATCGACCTGTGGACGCGGACAAACCTGCAGGACAAGCAATTGTCCGAGAATAACCAGGTCGGGGTGAAGTCACCGGGCTACCGACCGGGCCCCTATTCACCCGACGCCGAGCCGCTGACGATGCGGTTCGTCGACTGGTATTGCCGCAAGGCCGAGGCCTATCTGTCGCGCGAAGTGGGCGACAAGAGGGTCGCGGCCTAACGTCGGTGGGCGCGCCAGGCGGCGGACTGGGTTTTCACCAGCCGCAGCAGGTCGCCGTGGACGATCGCCATGTCGACGACGTGGAAGCCCCAGTCGGGGTAGGCGTCATCGCCGATCACCGGCGTGTCAGTCAGTTCGCGGTCAAACGGGGTGCGGGGGGCAATATTGACGTGGACGGCGAGGTAATTTGCGTGCGCGCCCCGGACGCATTCTCCTGACAGCAGCCCCGGCACGCGGACGAAGCGAGTCGGGATCGGGTGACCATTGACCTGCCAGCTCACCTTGGGTGTGACCCCTTGAGCGACCCCGCCGCGCCACCACGGGAAGCCGAGGATGGCGTCGAGCGGCGCGCTGCCGCCTTCTGGCCGCGCGGGATTGGTGCAGGCCGCTTCCATGGTCGGGTCCCTCGAGACCCCGAACAGGGCGTTGGCTGGCGGCGGGATTGAGTCGCGATAGCTTGCCCAGACGATCGCGCAGGCGGTCTGACTGGCGACACGGCATAGTCTGATCGACTTGAAATCGCCGCCGACGTCCTTGCCCTTGGGCACGAGCAGGCTAGTCCCGGGCAGCATCGCCGAGAGCAGGCGGCGCTGGATCGGCTTGCCGTCAATCTCTTCGGCGACGAGGCGCTTGAGGACGTTAGCGCCCTGGCTGTGGCCGATCAGGACGAACGGCCGCCCGCGATTGTCGTGGGCGAGATAGTCTCGCCAGGCGTCGCGGACGTCGCGATAGCCGCGCTCCTCGTTCCACTCGACCTGTGCGCCGCGCAGCCGGGCGCGGAGCGCGGTCAGGGTGACCTGGCGGTAGATTGGCGCGAACGGACGACACACGCCGGCAAAGCGGGCAAATTGCGACGTGACGCGGTCTCTTTCGTCCGCACTGGCGACCATGTCGCTGATCGGCATCGGGTCGAGCGAGGCGGTCGGATATACGTAGAAACAATCGGCCGCCGGTTTCGATGAGCGCGCGACAGCTTCGGCTGTCAGCGATCCATCGGCACCGACGCGAGTTACCTTCTGGTCGACTGCGCATGCGTCCTGCCGGTCCGGACGGCAGAGCCAATTGCGGTCCAGTCGATAGTCATTGTCAGCTGGTATCGAAGACGTTGCTACCATCGCCAGTAGCAGTGCAACCGACATGGCTTACCCTCCTCCACAAGTGACTCAAGCTGCTCGAAACGTGGCACGGAGCATAGGTTGCGGCACGGTCGACGCAAACACCCTCAAATCACGCCGACCTAACATGCCAGACCCGATACCTTTTTTAGATGAATCAGATAGCACAAAGTCATGGAAAGTTACGTTTAAAGCGATTTTGCGAGATTAATCAGTTACCACGAAGTCGCGACTGCAAAACTTTTCGGAACCATCGATAAAAACTATTAGGTTGTGGGCTGGATTTTGTGAGCACAGTCTCTGACAAGACATAAATAGAAAAATGACGGGGATCACGCGGTGCTTGATCGCTGTTTGGGTCATCAAAAAGGGGGAAGCGATATGAAGACCGTGTGGAGCACATCCGTGGCAGTGACGGTGCTCGCGGCGCTGGGGGCCGGGGGGTCGCCAGCGTTCGCCCAGACCGCCGCGACGACGCAGGCCGCGCCGAGCGATAACAACGCCATCGCCGACATTATCGTGACCGCGACGCGGCGCGAGGAGTCAGCCAACCGAGTGCCGATCGCGATCCAGGCCCTGAGCGGTGACTCGCTGAGTAAGCTCAACGTCACCAACTTTGAAAAGTTAGTCGAATATCTGCCCAATGTGCGCACGGCGTCACGCGGGCCGGGGATCTCGTCGATCTATATCCGTGGTCTGGCCACCGATACAGCCGGTGCCCAGATCCTCGGCGTTGCCGGGGTCCAGCCCAGCGTCGGGCTCTACCTCAACGATGCGCCGGCTTCTACTCCGGGCCGCAATCTCGATATCCACGCGACCGACCTCAACCGGATCGAAGTCCTGGCCGGTCCGCAAGGCACCCTGTTCGGGGCCAATGCGATGGGCGGCGTGGTGCGCTACATCACCAACAAGCCCGACTTGGCCAATTTCCATGCCGGATTTACCGGCAATGCCGCCGCCACCAAGGGCGGTGCTGCAAGTTTCGGAGCCGAAGGCTTTGTCAATATTCCGATCGTCAAGGACAAGCTGGGAATCCGGCTGGCGTTCTACAGCGACCATCAAGGCGGCTATATCGACAATGTCGCCGGAACGTACCGGATGCCGTGGGATCCGGGCGGTCCAGGCCGCTTGCCGACCGGCAATCCGCTACTGGTTCAGCAAGCGATCCAGTCTTGCGTCGGTGTGCTCAACTGCGTTGCAACCGCCACCGGCACCACGGGCGGCTTCAGGGTTCCGATTCGCCAGTCGATCACCAACACCGCCTTCATTCAAGACAATTACAATGATGCGAACTACAATGGCGGACGCGGTACGATAACCTACAAGATAAACGATGACTGGTCGCTCGAAGCGATGTCGATGTATCAGGAACTCAAGACAAACGGTGTGTTCGACTATGCACCGGGTGTCGGCGATCTGAAGGTCCAGCAGTATAGCCCGAACACCCTGAAAGACACGATCAGCCTGAGCACGCTGACCCTGAAGGGTCGGCTTGGCATTCTGGATATGATCTACACCTCGTCATACCAGGATCACCATTCGGTGCAGCAGGCCGACTATGCGAAGTATGCCAACATTGGCCTGTTCATGCCCTACTACAACTGCGATCGCGGTGTGTATTACGCGGGCTACGCCAATTCGGCCTCCAACGGCCAAACCTGCTATTCGCCGGCCAACAGCTACAAGGTCAACGATCGCAACCGCCGCTGGACCCAGGAATTCCGCGTCAACACCCCTGCCGACAAGCGTGTGCGTGGGACGTTTGGTTTGTTCTATGACGTCAACCGCATCTACGACGTGACCCAGTGGAACTACGTCCTTCCAGCTGCCGGTTTCGTTTATAACCTCGCGCCAAATCCTGCAGTCAATCAAGAGATTAAGGCAGGCGTCCTGCCCGGCGCGGGCTTCGTCAACACAATCCTGCGGCGCGATCGCCAGATCGCAGTCTACGGCGAAGCTTCGTTCGACATTGTTCCTGACAAGCTGATCGTGACGGGTGGAGCGCGCTACTACAAGGAAAGCGCGGGCATGTATGGCGGCTCGAGCACCAGCTTCGTCGGCGGAATCCGTGAGAACTGCAGCGCTGTCACGACCGATCCGGCGACCGGTCTGACGACCTGTGTTTACACACCTCTCGCGACAGCGCCGACTGTACTTGGTGCCAGTTCGGTGCTCTCCAGCCGGCTGGCCGGGATCAACCCCACGACTTACTCGGGAGTATTGTTGAAGGGTAACCTGACCTACAAGATCAATCCGAATTCGCTGGTCTACGCAACCTTTTCGGAAGGGTTTCGCCCCGGCGGCTTCAACCGCAAAGGCTGTAACAATGCAAACGGCTCGGGCGGTCTCAGTGCGGCCGCCTGCTCGGCCAATCGCTCCTATTCTCCCGATCATGTCAAGAACTACGAAATCGGTGCCAAGTTAGGGCTTTTCGATCGACGGCTTCAGATCAATCTTGCCGCATACATCATCGACTGGCGCGATATCCAGATCGCGGCGTTCGACCAGAACATATCGAACCAGACTTTCGTCAGCAACGCCGCCAATGCCCGCATCCACGGGATCGAGGGGGATCTTACCGCGCGGCCCACCCCGGGTCTGACGATCGGCTCCGGCTTCTCGTATAATGATAGCAAGCTGACCGGTTGCTCCTCGGGCGCTGTAGCCCAGACATTATGCGCGCAGGGCGTTATTGCTCCGGCAGGAACCGCGCTCGCGCTCAGCCCCAAATTCCAGGGCAACATTCGCATCCGTTACGAAAAGGAACTGAGTTCGGGGCTCAAGCCGTTCATCTCGGGCGGGGTTCATTATGTTGGCAGCACGATCACCTCTGACCTTGTCAACGCCAACATTCTGTATGGTTGCGCATCGCCCTATACGAACTGCGGGGTGAATTCGACGATCAACGGCGTCGTTGTGCGTCCGGGCGATTCGATCACGAATTTGCAGAACCTGTTCACCCAGCCATCCTATACCACCTTCGAAGCCTCGATCGGGGTCAGCAGGGACAACTGGTCGCTAACGATCTACGGTGAAAATCTGGGCGACAAGCGGCCGCAGCTTTTCACCAGCGCGAACGACGGTGAAAAGCGCGTTACGACCTCGCGCCCGCGCACGATCGGGATGCGTGTGTCGTACAAGATGTGACGAGGGCTCGCTCGATCTCAGAATCTGGCGGGCAGGGACTTTCGGGTCTGGCGAAGGCAGCGCGTCATTGCGCTGCCTTCTGTCGCAACCGGCCCAACTTGGGGGTTGGATAATTGGAGCAATCTGGCCAGATTGACCGAATGGAAACCAACAAGGCCACGGATCGCACGCCATCAGGCGCGCCAGACGAAGCAGAACGGCTGGTAGACGCTGCTCGGACCGATCTGCAGCGCGGCCAAATGGGCGATGCCGAACAAAAGTGTCTCGACGCGCTGCGCCAGATGCCCGATTACCATGAAGCGCTTTACCTGCTGGCGGTGATCCAGCGCTTCTCCAAGCGGCCGCTCGAATCCCTGGCGAACATTGCCAGGTTGATCGATGCCGATCCCGGCAACGGCCGCGCCTTTCAGGAACGCGGGCATTGCCTGCATGCCCTCGGGCGGAACGACGAGGCTCTGGCCGCATTCCAGAATGCGGTTACCTATAACAGCGGATTGCTCGCGAGCTGGCGGGTGTTGGCGGATATGCATGAACGCGCGGGCCGCAAGGAAGCCGCGGACTTTGCCCGGCAGCAATGCGACTATCTGGAAAGCCTGCCCGGCGAACTGCAGGCAGTGATCCGGCTGATCCAGGAAAATCGTCTTCGCAAAGCGGAAAACCTGTGCCGCGCTTACCTTCAGCAGCATGGCCACCACAGCGAGGCGATGCGCCTGCTCGCCGAAATCGGCACCAAATTCAATTCCTATGACGAGGCCGAATTCCTGCTCGAATCGTGTATTGTGCTTGAGCCGGATAATACCAACGCTCACATTGACTACGTCAACGTGCTGCACAAACGACAGAAATTCGGTGAAGCGCTGGAACAGGCGCAAGTGCTGCGGCGGAAAGCCCCGGGCAAACCGCAGTTCGAGCTGCTTTATGCCAACCAGAGCCTAGCGGTCGGTGAATTCGATGAGGCTGTAGGGGTTTACCGCACGCAGCTCGGCGAGATGCCGAATAATCCGACGCTGCACCTGTCGATGGGTCACGCGCTCAAGACGGTTGGCAAGCAGGACGAGGCGATCGATGCCTATCGCGGTGCCTACCGCGTTGCGCCAGATTTCGGTGACGCCTACTGGAGCCTCGCCAACCTCAAGACTTACCGCTTCGAAGAAGCCGAGATCGAGCGGATGCGGGAGCATGAAGCTGCCAGCGCAACCAAGCTCGTCGATCGCTACCACCTGTGCTTTGCGCTGGGCAAGGCATTGGAAGATCGAGGTCAATATGCGGAATCGTTCGACTATTACGAACGCGGCAACCGGTTGAAGCGCGATGAGCTGAAATATGACTGGCGACGGATTTCGGGCGAGATCGACCTGCAGATCGAGCATGTGAATTCAGGGTTAATCGAGTCGAAGCGCGGCTCGGGCAGCACGGCGCGCGACCCGATCTTCATCGTCGGCTTGCCGCGCGCCGGATCGACTCTGATCGAGCAGATCCTGGCGTCGCATTCGCAGATCGAGGGCACGATGGAACTGCCCAACATCCTCGCGCTGGCGCACAAGATCGACGGACGGCGGCGGATCGGGGACGAAGCGCGCTATCCGGGCAATCTGGGCGAACTCAGCAAGGGCGAGCTGACCGGGTTCGGCGACGCCTATGTCCGTGACACGATGATCCATCGCAAGGAAGGCACGCCGTTCTTCATCGACAAGATGCCGAACAATTTCCGGCACATTGGGCTCATTCACATGATCCTGCCCAATGCGAAGATCATCGACGCACGGCGCGGCGCGATGAGCTGCTGCTTCAGCGGCTTCAAGCAATTGTTCGCCGAAGGGCAGGAGTTTACCTACGGCCTCGAAGAAATGGGCCATTATTACCGCGATTATGTCCGGTTGATGGACCATTGGAACGCCGTGCTGCCGGGCCGGGTGTTGCGCGTCGATTATCAGGACGTCGTCACCGATCTCGAACCGCAGGTGCGACGCCTGCTTGACTTCGTCGGCGTGCCGTTCGAATCGGGCTGTCTCGACTTTCACGCCAATGAGCGCGCGGTCCGCACCGCAAGCTCTGAGCAGGTGCGGCAGCCGATCTTCCGCAGTGGACTGGATCAGTGGGAGAATTTCGCATCCTATCTCGATCCGTTGCGCGCCGTGCTGGGGCCTGAACTCGTCAATATGTAACTGTGAAGGACGCAGATATGGCCAGTGTAATGTCGGCTGAGACGGACCGCGACGCGACCTTTGGTCTGCGCTGGTACATTCTGATCATCACGATGCTGGTCTACACGATCAACATCGCCGATCGCTATGTGATGTCGACGGTGCTGGAGCCGATCCGGCTCGAATTGAAGCTGACCGATGGCGGAATCGCCTTTTTGACCGGTGTGTCGCTGGCGCTGTTTTACGTCACGATGGGCATTCCGCTGTCGTGGGTCGCCGACCGTTATAACCGCAAGAATCTGCTCGCCGCGTCGATCGCCGCCTGGTCGGTCATGACGACGATGTGCGGCCTGTCGCGCGGCTATACGCAATTATTGCTGGCGCGGATGGGAGTCGGGATCGGCGAGGCGGGCGGGACGCCGGCGTGCAATGCAATCGTCGGCGACTATTTTCCAGCGGACAGGCGGCCGATGGCGATGACCATCTTCGCGCTCGGCGCGCCAATCGGGGCGTGGCTCGGGGCCGACATGGCGGGCGCGGTGGCGCATGCCTATGGCTGGCGAGCCGCTTTCCTCGTGCTTGGCGTTCCCGGCGTGGTGCTCGCGCTGGTGGTGTATTTTACCGTCAAGGAGCCCAAACGGGGGCAGCTCGACGCGGTATCGGAAAGTGCCGCGCCGACCTTGATGGAAAGCCTAAAGTTCATCCGTTCGCAGAAGGCGGCGATCCATTTGATCATGGGCAGCGGTGTGTCGGCGCTATGGGGCTGGGGCCTGATGTGGTTCACGCCGACCTTCATTCAGCGGACGTATCATCTCGACGTCGGGGCGGCGGGGGCAGTCGTCGGGCCGATCCACCTTGTAATGGGGATTTCGGCTTCATTGCTGACGGCTTGGTTGCTCGCGCGGCCGGCGTTCGTCGATCCGCGCCGGATTCTCTATTTGCTCGGAGCGGTGACGGGGCTGGCGACGATCCCCTCGATTATCGCTTATTACACCCACTCTCTCCCGCTAGCGACGGCGATGTGGTGGATCTTCATTCCGGCGATCTATTTCTACATCGGGCCGGCGTTCGCGCTTGGTCAGAATCTTGCGCCGCCGCGGATGCGGGCGATGTTTACCGCAATCGCGCTGCTCGTCGCCAATGTTTTCAACCTGATTGTCGCGCCGCAGTTGGTGGGGTGGCTGAGCGATTATTTCGCCGGGCCGGGTGGCGCCGACGCGGCATCGCTCAGGACCGCGCTGCTGATCCTCGCGCCGACCGGCTTCTGGGCGGCGTATCATTATTTCGCGGCCGCCAGGACGGTCAACGCGGACCAGGAACGGGCGGTGGGGCATGTCTGAGGGTCATTTGCGTTCCTATATCGCGGGTGAATGGGTTTCGCCTCTGACGTCGACATCAACCGTCGATGCAATCAACCCGGCGACCGAGGAACGCATTGCGACGATCGCCTTGTGCGGCCCCGACGATGTCGATCGCGCGGTCAGTGCAGCACGTGCGGCGTTCGGGCCGTATAGCGCCCTGCCGCTCGATACGCGGATCGCGCTGGTCGAGCGGCTGATCACGGTGTTCCAGCGGCGCTACGACGAAATGGCGCGCGCAATCTCGACCGAGATGGGCGCGCCTTATGACCTGGCGCATGATGCGCAAGCGGCATGTGGACCCGGCCATTTTAGCGAGACGATCGCGGCGGCGCGCGCGTTTGAGTGGGAAGAGCCGATCGGCGGCAGTTCGATGCTGGTTCATGAGCCGGTCGGGGTGTGCGTGCTGATCACACCGTGGAACTGGCCGATGAACCAGATCGCGGCGAAGGTCGGCCCGGCCCTGATCGCGGGCTGCACGATGGTCCTCAAGCCGAGCGAAATGGCACCGCTCTCGGCCCAGCTGTTCGCCGAGTTCGTCGATGAAGCGGGGTTCCCGGCGGGGGTGTTCAACATGGTCCACGGGACGGGGGCCGCGATCGGCGACGCGCTGACTAGTCATCCGCAGGTCGACATGGTGTCGTTCACCGGATCGACCCGTGCCGGGATCCAGGTCGCCAAGTCAGCGGCCGACACGGTCAAGCGCGTGTCACAAGAGCTTGGCGGGAAATCGCCCAACATCGTCTTCGACGACGATGGTCTGGAGGCGGCAATCACGCGCGGGGTGCGTCATTGCTTCGGGAACAGCGGCCAGTCGTGCAACGCGCCGACGCGGATGCTGGTCGAAACGTCGGCGTATGACGCAGCGGTAGCGATCGCCCGGCGGGTGGCGGAAAAAGTCGCGCTCGGCGATCCGACGGAACGCGGCGCTCATATTGGCCCGGTCTCCAGCAAGGCGCAATATGACAAGATCCAGCGACTGATCCAGGTCGCGATCGACGAAGGTGCGACCTTGGTCGCCGGTGGCCCTGGCCGGGCGGAGGGGTTCGACCAGGGCTATTTCGTCCGCCCGACGGTGTTCGCCGATGTCACAAACGACATGACCATCGCACGCGAGGAAGTGTTTGGGCCGGTACTGGTGATGATCCCGTTCAAGGACGAGGCCGACGCGATCGAGATCGCCAACGATACTCCCTATGGTCTCGCCGCCTACGTCCAGAGCCTTGACCTCGACCGCGCTCGCCGGGTTGCGCGCCGGCTGCGCGCGGGGAGTGTTCATCTCAACGGCGCTGGCCAGGATTATTGCTCGCCGTTCGGTGGCTACAAGCAATCGGGCAACGGCCGCGAGTGGGGCAAATGGGGCCTTCACGACTTCCTCGAGGTCAAGGTCATGAACGGCTATTCGGCGTGAAGCGCGCGGCGTGAAGCTGACCGATATCGAGACCTTCGTGGTCGGCAATCCGCCGCCCCATTTTGGCGGGCGCTATTTCGTGTTCGTCAAGTTGACCACCGACGGCAATGTGTCGGGGATCGGCGAGGCCTATTGCGTGCCGTTCGAACCGCACCTCGTCGCGAAGATGATCGAGGATATGTTCGATCGCTATGCGCGCGGTCAGGACCCGCATGATATCGAGACGCTATGGCGGCGGGTCTATTCGAGCGGCTTCACCCAGCATCCCGACCTGACGGTGATGGGCGTGCTGAGCGCGCTGGAAATGGCCTGCTGGGACATCATCGGCAAGGAAGCGGGGCAACCGGTCTACAAGCTGCTCGGTGGCAGGGTGCACGAGCGGTTGCGCAGCTACACCTATATCTACCCGCAGCCGGGCGACCAGACCGACGTCTATGACGACCCCGATCTCGCCGCCGAGCGAGCGGCCGACTATGTCGCACAGGGGTTCACTGCGGTGAAGTTCGATCCGGCGGGGCCCTATTCGGCGTTCGACGGGCGGCAGCTGTCGCTTGAGGCGCTCGACCGGTCGGAGCGGTTTGCGCGTCAGTTGCGCGAAGCGGTCGGCAGCAAGGCCGATCTGTTGTTCGGGACCCATGGCCAGATGACGGCGGCGGGTGCGCTTCGCCTTGCAAGGCGGCTTGAGACCTATGACCCGCTGTGGTTCGAAGAGCCGGTTCCGCCCGACGCGCCCGAGGAAATGGCCAAGGTGGCGCGGGGGACCACAATCCCGGTCGCGGCGGGTGAGCGGCTGGCGACCAAATATGATTTCGCGCGATTGCTCGATTGCGGCGCGGCGGCGATTCTTCAGTTGAACCTGGGACGGGTCGGCGGTCTGCTCGAGGCCAAGAAGATCGCCGGAATGGCCGAGGTCCATCATGCGCAGATCGCACCGCACCTTTATTGCGGGCCAGTGGTCGGGGCGGCCAATATTCAGCTCGCGACCTGCTCGCCCAATTTCCTGATCCTTGAAGGGATCGAGCAATGGGGCGGCTTCCATGCCGAGATACTAAAGTCGCCGATCCGGTGGGAGGAGGGCTATGTCCTGCCGCCGACCGAGCCCGGGCTGGGGGTCGAGATCGATGAGCAGGTCGCGGCGCGACATCCTTACACAGGCACGATGTTGCACCTCGACATGACCGGGCACCCCGTCGGCTGATGGAAAGCTTCGACTATGTGATTGTCGGCGCGGGCACCGCGGGATGCGTGCTGGCCAATCGCCTGACGGAAGATGGCAAGGCGACGGTCTTGCTGCTCGAGGCGGGAGGAAGCGACCAATCGCTCTGGATTCAACTGCCGATCGGCTATGGGCGCACCTATTTCGACAAGAAAATCAACTGGATGTACGATACCGAGGGGGTTAGCGGGCTGGGCGGGCGGAGCAGCTATTGGCCGCGCGGTAAGGTCATCGGCGGGTCGGGATCGATCAACGCGATGGTTTATGTCCGCGGCCAGCCGCGCGACTTCGACGAATGGCAGGCGCTCGGTAATGACGGCTGGGGATGGGGCGATGTCCTGCCCTATTTTCGTAAGGCGGAAACCTATCAACACGGACCGTGCGAAACTCATGGCGGTGATGGCCCGATGCATGTTACCGACATCAGCGCGCACGCGCATCCCTTGTGCGAGCGGTTCATCGAGACCGCGCAGGGGCTGGGATTTGCGCACAATCCCGACCTCAACGCGCCGCCGCACGAAGGGGTCGGCGTCTATCCTATCAACACCCACCGGGGTCGGCGGGCGTCAAGCGCCAACGCTTTCCTGCGGCCGGCGCTGCGGCGGCGGAATTTGGCACTGCGGACCGGGGCGCATGCGACGCGAATCCTGTTCGAGGGGCGGCGGGCGACCGGCATCCGCTATCGGCGGGGCGGCCGCGAGACCGAGGTTCGCGCGAACCGTGAAGTCATCATCGCCGGCGGGGCGATCAATTCGCCGCAATTGCTGCAGCTGTCGGGGATCGGCGATCCGGCGCTGCTGACGCCGCTCGGGATTGAATTGGTCGAAAGCCTGCCCGCCGTGGGTGAGAATTTGCAGGACCATCTCGCGGTATCCTATTTCTACAAATCACGGCTGGCGACGCTGAATGATGAATTGAGACCGTTGCTGGGCAAGCTCAAGGCGGGGCTCAGATACGCGCGTGATCGCGGCGGCCCGCTGTCGATGAGCGTCAACCAGGGGGGCGGGTTCGTCCGTAGTTCGAGCGACGAGCGTCACGTCAACTTGCAGCTTTATTTCAGCCCGGTGAGCTATACTCAAACTCCCCTGTCCGCGCGCAAACTGCTCAATCCGGATCCTTTTTCCGCTTTCCTGCTTTCATTCAACGCCTGCCGGCCGACGAGCCGAGGGCATATCAGGATCGCGTCGGGCAGCGCTTTCTCACCGCCCGCCATCCAGCCGAACTATCTGTCGACCGATCAGGATGTCGCGGAAGCACTGGTCGGGTGCCACCTGCTGCGCACGCTGGCGCGAACCCCCCCGCTGGCGGATATCATCACCGAAGAGATCGTGCCCGGAAGCACGGTCGGTGACGACGACGAGGCGCTGATGGCTGATTTCCGGACGCGCGCGGACACGGTCTATCATCCGACCAGCAGCTGCGCGATGGGCCCCGATCCGCGCACCTCGGTGGTCGATGCGCGGCTTCGCGTTCACGGGATTGACGGCTTGCGCGTGATCGACGCCTCGATCTTCCCGACGATCACGTCGGGCAACACCAATGCGCCGACGGTGATGGTCGCGGAAAAAGGAGCGGCGATGGTGATCGAGGACGCGTACCGCGCCTGATTCCCGCCGATCGGGAGTCAATTTATTTTACCGATCTGACGAGCGCTGTTAGTGTGCACACGACTCGATATTCAGAGGGCAGGCGGCGTTGGCCAACACGATCGATCTTGGCGCCTTGCCGCCGCTGAAGGCTTTACGCGGATATGAAGCCGCGACGCGCCACCAGAGCATCCGCAACGCCGCCGATGAGCTGTGCCTGACCCATCCGGCGGTCAGTCATCAGGTCCGATTGATCGAGCAGGCGCTGGGGGTCGAGCTGTTCGAGCAGGATGGGCGGCACATCGTGTCGACCCAGGAAGGACGGATGCTGTACCCCTACGTCCGCGCCGCGTTCGAATCCTTGCTCGAAGGGGTCGAGGCGGTGCGGCGCAATGCGGTCGACAAGCCGCTGCGCGTGCAGACCTATGTCACTGCATCGATCCGCTGGATGGCGCGGCGGGTGCCGCAATTCATCGCCGACCACCCCGAGGTCAAGGTGACGCTGAGCACCTGCGCGGTCGAATGGGAGTTCGACGATGTCCATGCCGACGTCGGCCTGGTCTATTGCGAGATCCCGCCCAACCCGAAATATCATTGGGTGCCGTTGTTCGAATATAGCCTGTTTCCGGTGTGCAGCCCAAAGGTTGCCGCGCGGCTTGGCCCGAACCCGACGCCGGCGGACCTTCTCGCCGAGCCCCTCGTCGCGATTTATACCGAGGTGCGAAACTGGAACAGCTGGTTCGAATCGGCCGGCATCGCGTTCGATCCGGCGTCGCCATTCCTGGTTGTCGACACGCTTGCGGTCGCTCTTGAAATGGCGCTGGCCGGCCAGGCGATTGCGCTCGTCAACGGACCGTTCGTCGATGCCGACCTTGCTTCGGGGAGGCTCGTCAGGCCGATCGCGCACAAGACGGTTTGTCCCGGGGAATGGGGCCTCATCTGCCGCAAGGAAATGAAGGATAACCTACGCATCCGAACGTTCATCGACTGGATGTCTGCCCACGTCGACGCGGCTACGGGCTAACTCAGCGCAAGCCAGGCCGACTTGGACTGCATGTAGCCAGCAAGGCATTCCATCGATTTGTCGCGCGTGTTGCCCGATTGCTTGAAGCCGCCAAACGGCTGGGTCATGTCGCCATCACCGAAGCAGTTGACCCACACGACCCCCGCCTCGATCGCTTTCACCATGCGGTGGGCGCGCGTGACGTCGCTCGTCCAGACGCTGGCGGCGAGGCCGTAGATCGAATCATTGGCGATGCGAATGGCCTCGGCTTCGTCGCTGAACGGGATCAAGGCGGCGACCGGTCCGAATATCTCCTCGCGGGCGATGTCCATATCCGGGGCGACGTCGGTGAAGAGTGTCGGAACGACATAGGCCCCGTCCGCCATGGCCGGCACGTCATGCCCGCCGAACGAAAGCGTTGCGCCTTCGGCTTCGCCCTTCTCGATCCAGCCGAGCACGCCTTGCTGTTGCGCGCGCGAGACCATCGGCCCGAGCGTCGTGGCGGGATCGAGCGGGTTGCCAGGGACGTAGAGTTCCGCGGCACGGCGGGTCATCCGGTCGATGAAGTCTTCATGGATGTCGCGGTGGACGAGCAGCCGCGACCCAGCGTTGCAGACCTGTCCGGCATTGTCGAAGATGCCCATCACCGCCGCATCGACGGCGCGGTCGATGTCGGGCAGGTCGGGCATGAAGATTTGCGGGCTCTTGCCGCCGGTCTCGAGGCTGACGCGCTTAAGATTCGACTGGCCAGCGTAGATCATCAACTGCTTGCCGACCGCGGTCGATCCGGTGAAGCTGATCTTGGCAACATCGGGATGCAGCGCGAGCGCCTTTCCCGCGTCGAGGCCGCTGCCGTTGACGACGTTGAACACGCCCGGGGGGCCACCCGCCTCGACGAACAGCTGGGCCAGTCTGAGGCAGCTGAGCGGCGCCTGCTGGGCCGGCTTGAGCACCACGCAATTACCCGCCGCGAGCGCGGGCGCGACCTTCCACGTCGCCATCAGCAGCGGGTAGTTCCACGACGAAATCGCGCCGACCACGCCGAGTGGCTCGCGCGACACCATGTGCACGGCGTCATGCGCCGAATTGCTGACGGTGCCCGCGACCTTGTCGATGCATTCGCCGAAGTAGCGGATCGTGACGACGGTTTCGGGCACGTCGATGGTCAGCGCGTCGGTCACCGGCTTGCCCATCGCCAAACTGTCGAGCAGCGCGAAGTCGTAGGCGTGCGCTTCGACCAGGTCGGCGAAGCGCGCAAAAATCGCCATGCGCTGGCGCGGAAGCATGTGGCGCCAGCGGCCGTCGTCCCACGCTTCCTTGGCTGCGGCCACGGCGGCGTCGATGCCTGCGGCCGATCCGCACGCCATTTGCGCGGTGATCCTGCCAGTCGCGGGGTTGATCGCGTCGAAGGTTTCGCCGGTCACGGAGGATCGGAATTTGCCGTCGATGAACAGGCCGGTCTCGATCGTCACCTCGGCGGCGGCGCGGGTCCAGTCGTCGAGGGTCGCCATGGCATTGGTCATGCTCTTCGCGTCCTCATTCAGCGCCGTGGAACGACCTCGTAACCGGCTTCCTCCGGCTCATCATCGACCATTTCCGCAGGGAAGCCAGTCCCGAGCACCTTGACCCCGACGGGCTCTTCGTAGCGGCGGATGATGTTGGGCGAATGTTCGCGTGGGCCATAGGCTTCGACCCCCTTGCGGAAGATGTCGACGATCAGCGGCGACAGCTCGACCGGGACATGGTTCTGCCGGGCGATGCTGTCGAACAGGCTGACGTCCTTGACCACCAGGTCCATCGTGAAGTTGATGTCGCGGCTGCCGTTGAGGATGATCTGCGATTCGGTTTCGTGGACGAAGCTGTTGCCCGACGAGATGCGGATCGCCTCGTAGGCGATGTTCATGTCGATGCCGGCCACCTGACAAACGGTCAGCGCCTCGGCGAGCGCGACGAGGTGGACCGTGCACAAATAATTGGTCATCACCTTGAGCTGCGACGCACTGCCCAGTTCGCCGGTGTGAAGGATGCGGCGGCCCATCGTCGTCAGGATCGGCAGGACAAAGTCGAACGCCTCGCGCCGCCCGCCGGCGAAGATCGCGATATTTCCGGTGTCGGCGCGGTGGCAGCCGCCGGAGACCGGGCATTCCATCATCATCGCGCCGGTCGCCTCGACCAGCGCTCCAAGGCGGATGACTTCACTATGATCGGTCGTGCTCATTTCGAGCCAGACTTTCCCCGGGCCGAGCGCAGGCAGGAAACCGTCGGGACCTTCCGCCACCGCCGAACTTGCGGCGGGCGAGGGGAGGCAGGTGATGATCAGGTCGACCGCTTCAGCAAGGTCGCGGGGGGACGATGCGGCCTTGGCCCGGCGCGCGACGAAGGATTGGACAAGAGCGTCGTCGAGATCGCGGACGGTGACGTCGTGGCCATTGCGGATCAGGCTTCCGGCCAGCTTCCCGCCGACATTGCCGAGGCCGATAAAACCGATCTTCATGACGTCCAGACAATCCCGTTGTGGCTAAATCCGCAAGGCCGCACAATTGTCTGCTGCCCGAATACGATTGCTTAAATCGGTCCGCACGAAGCCCTACAATTGAAGAATTTTGGCAATCAGCGAAAATTCCTTGGCGCACAGGGCATAATATCTAAATTGTCGCGGTGTTGCGCACCAATCTATTGCTTGGCAAATCGACGTGAGGAAGAACGGACGGCATGAAGACTAGTGCGCGGGTGGTGATCGTCGGCGGCGGAATCATGGGAGCCAGCCTGCTCTACCATCTCGCGGAACTTGGCTGGACCGACATCATGCTGGTCGAGAAGGACGAGCTGACTTCCGGATCGACGTGGCACGCGGCGGGTCAGTGCCCCAGTATCACCGGCAGCTTCAATCTCGCCAAGATGCATGCCTACAGCAATGAACTCTATCCCCGGCTCGAGGGGCTGACCGGGCAATATGTCAGCTGGCATCAGTCGGGCGGGATCCGCCTCGCGACCAACGAGCGCGAGCTGGCGTGGCTGCGCTACATCCACGGCTATTCCAAGATCATTGGCTTCGACATGGAAATCATCAGCCCCGACGAGATCAGGCGGATCAATCCGTTCATGACAACCGACGGCGTGATCGCGGGGGCGTGGACGACGCAAGATGGGCACGCCGACCCGTCAGGCCTGTGCAATGCACTGGCGATCGGCGCGAAGCAGATGGGGGCGACCATCGTCCGCAAAAATCGAGTGACCGGGCTGACCCAATTGCCGTCGGGCGAGTGGGACGTCGCGACCGAGCAAGGGGTGATCCGCGCCGAAATCGTCGTCAATGCGGCGGGCTGTTACGCGCGCCAGATCGCCCAGATGGCGGGCATCGACATCCCCGTGACCAACATGGAGCATCACTACCTCGTCACCGACCCGATCCAGGCGTTCATCGACCGCGACGAGGAAATCCCGGTGATGCGCTGCCCCTATGTGTCGGGCTATTTTCGCCAGGAACAGAATAGCGGGCTGATCGGCATCTACGAGAATGTCGAGATCAAGGAAGCATGGGCGCCCAAGGGGATGCCCGAGTGGGAATCGACCAGCGAGCTGTTCCCCGACGACCTCGACCGCATCGCCGGATGGGTCGAGCGTGCGATCGAGCGGATGCCGGTGTTCGGCGAGGTCGGCATCCGGCGGATCGTCAATGGCGCGATCCCGCACACGCCCGATGGCGGGCCTTTGCTCGGACCGGCGGCGGGCTTGCGCAATTTCTGGCATTGTTGCGGGACATCGTTCGGGATCGCGCAGGGCGGCGGCGCAGGGAAATATCTCGCCCAGTGGATGGTCGCGGGCGACGCCGAGATCAACATGGTCGAATTCGACCCGCGCCGTTACGGCCCGTTCGCCGACGAAGCCTATTCGCGCGCCAAGGTGTTCCTGGATTACCGCCTGACCTTCACGACGCGCCTGCCAGGCGAGGAAGAACCCGACGGGCGGCCAAGGCGGACCAGCCCGCTGTACGACCGGCTGGGAGAAATGGGCGCGGTCTATGGCGAGACTTATGGCTGGGAGCGGCCGAAGTGGTTCTCGCTCGACGGGCGATCGGAAGAGCCGGGATATCATCGCACCAACGTGTTCGAGGTCGTCGCCGACGAGGTCCGCGCGGTGTCCGAGCGGGTGGGTGTGCTCGACCTCACCGGCTTCGCGAAATATGACGTGACCGGGCGCGATGCCGAGGCGTTCCTCAACCGGATCTGCGCCAACCGGATGCCGACGAGGCACGGCGGAATTGCGTTGGTCCACCCGCTGTCGCGTGGGGGGCGGATCCTGGGCGAGATGACGGTGACGCGCTTTGCCGACGATCATTTCTATTGCCTCTCCGCCGCAGCGGCCGAGCAGCGCGACCTCGACCTGATGATGCAAAGCCGCCTGCCGGGCGAGGACGTCACGATCGCCAATGTGACCGAGGATCGCGGGGTTCTGGTCCTGAGCGGGCCGCGGTCGCGCGAGTTGCTGGCGCGACTGACCGATGCCGACCTGTCGAACGAGGGGTTCCGCTGGCTGTGCGGGCAGGAGATTATGGTCGCCGGGCACAAGGTGCGCGCCTTGCGGGTAAGTTACATTGGGGAGCTGGGGTGGGAACTGCACCCCGAGATGAACTCCGTGGCGCCGCTGTACGAGGCGATATGGGCCGCGGGCCAGGACCTCGGGATCGCCAACTACGGGCTCTACGCGGTCAACACGATGCGGATCGAGAAGGGCTATAAGGCGTGGGGGACCGAGCTCACCAACGAGCTGACGATGATCGAGGCCGACATGCGCCGGTTCATCAATTTCAAGAAGGATGATTTCGTCGGCAAGCAGGCCACTCTTGACGCTCCCGTGGGTCCGGCGCGGATCATCTATGGCGAGGTGGACGCGATCACGGTCGATCCGCGCGGCGGGGAGCCAATCCATGTCGGGGACCGCTGTATCGGCATGACGACATCGGGCGGCAACGGTCATCGCGTCGGCAAGAGCCTGTTCTTCGGCGCGGTCGACCCGGCCTTCGCTGAACCCGGAACGCCGTTCGAGATCCAGCTCCAGGGCGAGCGTCGCGCGGCGGTGGTGCTCGACCAGCCGGCTTATGATGTCGACAACGCCCGAATGAAGGCCTGAGCGATGGCCGCCGAGCTTCCCCGCCGCGCGCGCGTCGTGATCGTCGGTGGCGGGGTCATCGGCTGTTCGATCGCCTATCATCTGACGAAGATCGGCTGGAGCGACGTCGTCCTGCTCGAACGCAAGCAACTGACCAGCGGCACGACCTGGCATGCGGCGGGACTGGTCGGGCAATTGCGGCCGTCGATCAACATGACGCGCCTCGCGAAATATACCGGCGAATTATATCGCGGGCTGGAGGCCGAGACGGGGCAGGCGACGGGCTATCGCCAGTGCGGCTCGATCTCGATGGCGACGACCGCCGAGCGCTTCGAGGAATTGAAGCGCAGCGCCTCGATGGCCAAGGTGTTCGATCTGCCGGTGGAGGTGATCACCCCCGAACGGATCAAGGAGCTTTATCCGATCGCCAATGTCGACGATCTGGTCGGCGGCATTCATATCCCCAGCGACGGCTATGCCAACGCGGTCGACATCACCCAGGCGCTTGCCAAGGGCGCGCGCAATGGCGGGGCGCGCATCTTCGAAAATACCAAGGTCACCAAAATCCGTCATGACGGCGAGCGGGTCACGGGGGTCGAGACTGACCAGGGGCAGGTTGACGCCGACCATGTCGTGCTGTGCGGGGGGATGTGGACGCGCGACCTCGCGGCGAGCATCGGGGTGACCGTTCCGCTCCATGCGTGCGAGCATTATTACGTGCTGTTCGAGGGGATCGACGGGCTGTCGCCCTCGCTGCCGGTGCTGCGCGACTATGATTATTGTGGCTATTATAAATATGACGCGGGCAAATTGCTGGTCGGGGCGTTCGAGCCCAATGCGCGACCGTGGGGCATGGGCGGCATTTCCGAGGACTTCTGCTTCGACGAGATCGAAGGGAATTTCGACCATTTCGAGCCGGTGCTGGTCGATGCGATGCGCCGCGTCCCGGCGCTCGAGAACGCCGGTATCCAGAAATTCTTCTGCGGCCCCGAAAGCTTCACGCCCGACGTGCGCTATCACCTGGGCGAAAGCGCCGAGCTGAAGGGCTGTTTCGTCGCGGCGGGGCTCAATTCTATCGGGCTGCAATCGGCCGGCGGAATCGGCAAGGTCATGGCCGAATGGATCCGCGACGGCCTGCCCCCCGCCGACCTGTGGTCGGTCGACGTCCGCCGCAACTTGCCGTTCCAGATCAACCGCAAATATCTGCGCGAGCGGGTCAGCGAGAGCCTTGGGCTGCTTTATGCGACCCACTATCCGTTCAAGCAGTATGAGACAGCGCGGGGGGTGCGGCGCTCGGCGATCCACGACCGGGTCGCGGCGGCGGGAGCCTGTAATGGCGAGGCGTTTGGTTGGGAACGGCCCAACTGGTATGGCGAGCCGGGGTCGGCACCGAAATATGAATATAGCTTTGGCCGCCAGAACTGGTTCGAAAATTGCGCCGCCGAATGCAATGCGGTGCGCGAGGCAGTCGGGCTGTTCGACCAGTCGTCGTTCGCCAAGTTCCGGCTCGAGGGTCGCGATGCGGTGCGTGTGCTCAATCGGGTCTGCGCCAACGACATCGACGTTGCGTGCGGGCGGCTGGTCTACACCCAGTGGCTCAACGAAAAAGGTGGGATCGAGGCTGATTTGACGGTCACGCGGCTGACCGACACCGCGTTCCTGATCGTCACCGGCGCCGAGAGCGAAACGCGCGATTTCGACTGGCTCAAGCGGCACATCCCCCATGACGCAAACGCGGTGCTGACCAATATTTCGTCGGGCATGGGCGTGATCTCGATCATGGGCCCCAATGCACGGGCGCTGCTCCAGTCGATCTCGCCCAACGACCTGTCCAACGAGGCATTTCCGTTCGCGACCTCGCAGGAGATTGAGCTCGGCTATGCGATCGTCCGCGCGTCGCGGATCACTTATGTCGGAGAGCTCGGCTGGGAGCTTTATATACCGACAGAATTCATGACCGGGGTCTATGACGAAATCGTCGCGGCGGGGGCTGCTTTTGGCCTGAAGCACTGCGGCTATCATGCGCTCAATGCGCTGCGAATGGAGAAGGCCTATCGCCACTGGGGCCATGACATCACCGATGAGGATACGCCGCTCGAGGCTGGGCTGGGATTTGCAGTCAAAATGGACAAGCTGGGCGGCTTCATCGGCCGCGATGCGCTCGTCGATCAAAAGGAGAGCGGGCTGCGCCAGCGCCTCGTCCAATTCCTGCTCAAATCGCCCGAACCGATGCTCTATCACAATGAGCCGATCTGGCAGGGCGACCGCATCGCCGGCTATATCCGGTCGGGCATGTATGCCCACACGCTTGGCGCGGCGTGTGGCCTGGGCTATGTCACGGCGGCTGATGACGGCGTCGTCAGGGCGATCGATGCCGACGATTACGAGATCGAGATTGCGGGCGTGCGCTATCCCGCCACCGCGTCGCTCAAGCCACTGTTCGACCCCACCAGCGCGCGGATCAAGTCGTGATGAGCGAAACGTCGGTAGAAATGATGCAACGCCTCGCCGCGACAACGCGCACAGGCTATAGCTTCGACCAGGAATATTATGTCAGCGACGCCGTCTTCCAGGCCGACATGGAGCATGTCATTGGCCGCAAATGGATCCTCGCCGGGCATGTCTCGCAAGTGGCGAACAAGGGCGACTATTTCCTGTTCCGCATCGGCGTCGAGCAGATCATCGTCATCCGCGAGAATGCGACCAGCGTGCGCGCCTTTTTCAACGTATGCCGCCATCGCGGGTCGACCTTGTGTTCCACCGACAGCGGCAATGCCCCGCGGCTGGTCTGCCCTTACCATGCGTGGACCTATGGACTCGACGGCAAGCTGATCGCCGCACGGTTGATGCCGGCGGATTTCGACAAGGCCGACAACGGCCTGTTCGCCTGCCATATCCGCCTGTTCCACGGGCTCATCTTCATCAACATGAGCGACGGTAAACCCGACGATTTCGACGCGACCTTCGGCGATATGGGGCCGATCCTCGACTATCACGGCATCGCCGAGGCGCGCATCGCGCATCGCGGCAGCTATCCGACCACCGCCAACTGGAAGCTGGTCGTCGAGAATTTCTTCGAATGCTATCACTGCGTGCCGTCGCACCCCGAATTCTGTTCGATGCACGCGGCCGAATCGATCGTCGCGGTGGGCGCTGGACCAAGCTCGGGACCCGCCGATGTAGTGGCTGGCTTCATGCCCAAGCTCCACGCGTGGGAGGCAAGCGCCGCCGCGCTCGGGCGCCCGATCGGCAATCTCGACGAAGGCCCCACGAGCAGCCATTTGCGCCTGTTGATGCAGCGGATGAACAAGGACGGTTTTGCCGCCGAAACGCAGGATGGCGCCGCCCCCGCCCCGCTGATGGGAAAGCGCGAGCGCGCCGACGGCGGGCGGATGCACCTCAGTTTCAGTCCGTTCAGCCAGATCGTCGCCGATGACCATTTCGCGATCCTGTTCCTGTTCACCCCGCGCGCCGCGTTGCAGTCGGATGTCGAGATGATCTGGCTGGTCGATGGCCGCGCGACCCCCGAGCAAGTCGACGTCGACAAGATGATCTGGGGCTATCACGCGACCACGACGCAGGACAAAAAGATCACCGAGGATAATCAGGCCGGGATCATGTCGAGCCATTATCGGCCGGGGCGCTATTCCGAGCAGGAGGGCAGCGTGATCAAGTTTCAGTCCTGGTATCTCCAGCAATTCGGGCTGGCTCCGGCCGGTTGACCGTGCCGACCATCATGCGCGCGGTGCTGCTCATCGGGAACGGCGGGTTCGACAAGCTCGCGTTTCGCGATGATGTCCTGGTGCCGCTTCCCGGCCCGGGCGAGGTGCTCATTAAGATCGCCGCGGCGGGGGTCAACAACACCGACATCAACACGCGGATCGGATGGTATTCGAAGGCCGTGGCGGAGGCGACCGAGGTAAGTGGGGCCTCGGGCATCGCGGGGGCCGAGGACGATGGCTGGTCGGGCGTGGCCTTCCACTTTCCGCGCATCCAGGGCGCCGATGCGTGCGGGCGAATCGTCGCCGTGGGCGAAGGCGTGCCGGCTAGCCGGATCGGATCGCGCGTGCTGGTCGAACCAGTTTTCCGTGCCGAGGGTGCGCCACTCGAGAGTGCGATCTACTTCGGGTCGGAGCGCGATGGCGCGTTTGCCGACTATGCGGTTGCCCCGTCCCGCCACGCGCATGCGGTCGATTGCGCGTGGAGCGATGCCGAGCTCGCCTCGATCCCCTGCGCTTATTCCGCGGCCGAGAATATGCTCACGCGGGCGAGGCTCGCGGCGGGCGAAACCGTGCTGATTACGGGCGCATCGGGCGGCGTCGGAAGCGCGGCGGTGCAGCTGGCCAAACGGCGCGGGGCGCGGGTGATCGCAGTCGTCGGGGCGGACAAGGCGGCGGCGGTGCGCGCGATCGGCGCCGATCAGACGATCGATCGAGGGAGCAGTTTGCTGACGGCGTTGGAACGCGAAAGCGTGGAGGTCGTGATCGATGTCGTCGGCGGCCCGCAGTTCGACGAGCTGCTGCAACTGCTGAAGCGGGGCGGGCGCTATGCCGTCGCCGGAGCGATCGCCGGGCCGATCGTGTCGCTTGATCTGCGCACGCTCTACCTCAAGGATTTGCGGTTATTGGGCTGCACGGTGATCGAACCGACCGTGTTCCCCAACCTGGTGTCGTACATCGAACGCGGCGAGATCAGGCCCCTGGTCGCGGCGACCTATGCGCTCGCCGACATCGTCCTTGCGCAGACGGCGTTCCTCGAAAAGGCGCACATCGGCAAGATCGTCCTGACCTGCTGATCAATCCCTGAAAACAACGGTCCGGGTGCCGTTAAGCAGCACGCGCCCGCTCAGGTGAAGCGCGACGGCGCGTGACAGCACCCTTCGTTCGATATCGCGACCCTTGGCGACGAGGCCGTCGGGCGTGTCGGCATGGCTGATCCGCTCGACATCCTGTTCGATGATCGGCCCTTCGTCGAGTTCGCCGGTGACATAATGGGCGGTCGCGCCGATCAGCTTGACCCCGCGCGCATGCGCCTGGTGATAGGGCTTGGCGCCCTTGAACCCGGGCAGGAAGCTGTGGTGGATATTGATGCACCGCCCGGCGAAGCTCGCGGACAGCGCGTCGGACAGCACCTGCATGTAGCGCGCGAGGATTACCAGCTCGGCGCCGGTGTCGCGGAACAGGCGGGCGATTTCGGCCTCCTGCGCGGGTTTGGTTGCGGCGGTGATGGGCAGGTGGTGGAACGGGATGTCGCGCAGGTCGAACTGGTCGAACGCCTCGGCCGGATGGTTGGAGATGATCCCGGCGATATCCATGTCGAGCTCGCCGATCCGCACGCGGTAGACCAGATCGACCAGGCAATGGTCGAATTTCGAGACGAGGATCAACACCTTGGGCCGCTCATCGACCGGGACCAGCCGAACCTGCATGCCATATTGCTGGCGCAGCGCGTCGAGCCCGGTTTCCAGTGCGCCAATGCCCTTCTCCGCCGCGACGGTGAAGGTGATCCGCATGAAGAACCGGTTTTCGTCGGGATCATGATATTGGCTCGATTCCAGGATGTTCGCCCCCGACTGGAACAAGTGGCTCGAGACCGCGGCGACGATTCCGGGCCGGTCCTCGCACGACAGGGTCAGGACGTAATTTCGCTGCGACATTCAGGCATCCTCGGGACGAATCGGGGGGTAGTCAGCTTTGGCCAGCACTGGCATCATTCCTTCGTCGATCGCAACGCTGTGTCTGCCCGCGGCCCTTGCCCAATGATCGATGAGTGCGGGCGCGTAGCTCGCATTGAAATACACGTCGCAGGCGTCGGGCGCGGTGACGGCGATGCGGACGGCGATGTGGTGGATTAGGGTCGACACGGTGCTGTCCGTGGTGAAGTCAGTATGCTCGGCGTCGAACAGGCCGGCGATCATCAGCAACGAACGCCAGCCCGGGCCGGTGATGGTGGCGCGGACGAGCCCGCCGCCGATCGGGGCAAGCGCGCCATGATCCCCGATGCGGGCGTTGAGCGCGTCGAGCCGATCGCCCGCGCCGAGCAGCCACCAGCGGCACGGCTCGACCTGCAGGCGGGGGATGTCGCCGCACAAGGTCGCGACCTCGCCTGACCACAGGTCGAGCAGGACGACGTCCCCGGCGGGCGCGACCGCGATCTGGACCGCTTCGTCAATCACGATAGCGCGCTCCGTCGGGGTCGTAGAAGACGGGGTCGGTGATCGTCACCCTGACCTGTCGCCCGCGCGTCGGCGAGGAGGCGAGGATCGTTTCGCCGATGCGTTCGCGACCGTTGACCAGCAGCGCGAGCGCCACGCTGCCGTCGCCGAGCACGCGCGCGGTAGCCGAGGTGACGTGGCCCTCGACCGGGGCGCCGTCGCGAGCGATGAGCATCGCGCCTTCGGGGATCGGTTCGGCGGCCTCGACCCCGACGAGCTGCATCCGGCCGGGGGCGGACAGGGCGGGACGCAACAGCGCCTGCGCGCCGATGAAACCGCCCGCCTTGCGCTGCATCCGCCCCATGCCGAAGTCGTCGGCGGTGGTCCGCCCGTCGGCCTCGGCGCCGATCACGACATGGCCTTTTTCGATGCGCAGCGAGTCTAGCGCCTCGAGCCCGTAGGCATAACCGCCGCGTGCCCGCACCGCGGCCTCAAGCGCGTCCCACACCGGTCCTGCTTCGAACCCGGGTGCATAGACTTCGAACGATCGCTCGCCGCTATAGCTTGCTGCGAGGATCAGGACGGGCACACTGGCAAGGGTCGCGTTGATCAGGCCCATGTGGGCCGGAGGGGCTGCGCCGATCAATTCTGCCAGAATTTCGGTCGCAAACGGTCCGGCGAGCGCGATTCCGGCGAGCTGCTCCTGCTGCGGGATGATCGACACGTGCAACGTCGGCGCGAGGACGTGGCGGGCATAGCTCAGATGCGCTTCCATGCCGTCGGCGCCGCCGGTCGAGCTGGTCACGAGGTATCGCGTCTCGGCCAGGCGCCACACCGTGCCGTCATCCATCACCATGCCGTCCTCGCGCAGCATGATCGTGTAGCGCCCGCGTCCGACCGCGAGCTTGGCGATCCCGGTCGCGCAGACCAGCTCGAGGAAGGCGGCGGCATCGGGACCGGCGACGATGAACTTGGCGAGGGTCGAGACATCGACGATCCCGGCGGCGGTGCGGACGGCATGGGCCTCGCGTCTCGCGGCCTGAACGAGATTTTCGCCCGCCAGCGGATAGGCGCGCGGTCGGTGCCAGTAACCGAGCGGCAGCCACAGGGGGTCAAGCTTCATATGCCGGTCGTGGAGCGCCAGGCGGCGGCTCGGCGCGACATGGCCGCCCGCATCAGGGCCCGCCATCGCAGCGAGGGTCAGCGGCGTGAACGGCGCGCGGAAGCGGGTCAGGCCGACTTGCGGGATGTCGACACCGGCGGCTCCGGCGAGGCGGGCGAGCGCGGCCATGTTGCTGGTCTTGCCCTGGTCGGTCGCCATGCCAAGCGTGGTGTAGCGCTTGACATGCTCGACCGAGCGATAGCCCTCGCGCCAGGCGAGGTCGATGTCGGCCGCCGTGACGTCGTTCTGAAAGTCGATGAAGCTCGACTTGGGGTGGGCGAGCGGGCCGGTCAATGGCGGCGCGATCGGCTCGATTTCGCCCGCCGCGGAGCCGATGCTGGTCACCGCCTGGTGGCTCGCGCCGGGGACGAACGCCTGCAGGTCGGCGCGCCAATCGAGTGCGCCGCCAGCCTGGCTGTGGAGGTGGACCGCGGGCGTGAACCCACCCGACACGACGAGCAGGTCGGCGTCGAACGTAATGCGTTCGGTCCAGATGTCCGCCTCGATTGATTTCAAATGATGCGCGTCGCCCTTGGTCGAGAGCGGCAGGGCATTCGTGTGAATCTGGAAGCGCGCCTTTGCCGCTCTCGCAATGGCGCTTAACTCGGCCCGCTCATCGAGGATCGCGGCCACTTTCCCGCCGGCCTCGGCGATTGCATCGGCCGTGGCGTAGGCGTCATCATTGTTGGTAGCGATGACCACGCAGCTGCCGGGGAGCACGCCGAAGCGGTGGATATAGGTGCGCACCGCCTGGGACAGCATCACGCCCGGGCGGTCGTTGCCGGCGAAGGTCAGCGGTCGTTCGAACGCGCCGGTGGCGAGCAGGATTCGCTCGGCGCGGACGTGCCACAGGCGCTGGGCGGGGTGGCCGGGCGGAGGGCTTTGTCCCGGCTCGGTCAGCCGCTCGGCGAGGGTCACGAACCCGTCGTCCCACAGTCCCGAGGCGGTGGTCCGGGTCAGGAGGCGAACGCCGGCTTTGCGCAACTCTTCAGCGTCGTCGGGGGAAGAGGCGCCATCGGCGAGCGCGCTGCCGCCGACGACGCGATCCTGCTCGACGAGGATGATTCGCTCGCCTGACTGAGCGGCGGCCAGCGCAGCAGCGATACCGGTGGGTCCCGCACCGACGATCAGCAGGTCACAGAAGGCCGAGCGATGCTCGTAATGATCGGGGTCGGCGGCGGTCGGGGCGGGGCCGAGACCGGCCGCCTTGCGGATGAACTTCTCGTAGAACATCCATCGCTTTGGAGGCCCGAAAAAAGTCTTGTAGTAAAATCCCGCGGCGAGAAACGGGGCGAGCAAGCCGTTGATCGCACCGACGTCGAACGCAAGGCTCGGCCAGCGGTTCTGGCTGTGTGCGATGAGGCCGTCATAGACGAACACATCGGTCGCGCGGGTGTTGGGCTCGGTGCGGCCGCCGGTCCCGACCGTGACCAGCGCATTGGGCTCCTCGACCCCCGCCGCCATAATCCCGCGCGGGCGATGATATTTGAAGCTCCGCGCGACCCGCCCGATGCCGTTGGCGAGCAGCGCCGCGGCAAGCGTGTCGCCCGGCCGCGCGCGATACTCGACACCATCGAAGGTGAAGCGAAGGCTCGCGCCCCCATTGCCGCCGATCCGCGCTGGCCCGCTCACACGTGCACCGTCGGGTCGAAGCTTACGACCGCCTCGATCGCGTGGGTCGTACGATGGCGGCGCAGCACCAGCCACTGGCGACACCCGAACGAATGGCGCCATAGTTCGTCGTCGAGCCCGCGAGGGTTCGCTCGCTCATAGAGCCGTCGCATCGCCTCGTCGGCCACCATCTCGACCGTCACGACCGAATCGAGCGTGCGTTCGTAGGTGAACTCGGCTTGTGCGCGCTGGCCGCAATGGGGGCAGTCGATGCGCATCATCGCAATTGTGGTCCCGCGCCGACCCCGGCCTCGTCGATCGTCGCGCCCGTCGCGAACCGCTCGAAACCGAACGGCGCGGCGAGCGGGTGCGGCTCGCCCGTCGCGAGCAGCTGCGCATAGGTGAAGCCCGATGCCGGGGTCGCCTTGAACCCGCCATAGCACCAGCCGCCATTGAGATAGAGGCCGTCGACGGGAAGCGCGGAGATGATCGGCGAGCCGTCGAAGCTCATGTCGGTCACGCCCGCCCAGCACCGTACCATGCGCAATCGCGAGAGCGCCGGGATCAGCGCGATCGCTTCGGCCGCGGCGCGTTCGACCGGAGGCGTGAAACCGCGTTGGGCGTAACTCGGGAAGCGGTCGGGATCGCCGCCCAGCACGATGCCGCCCTTGTCCGACTGGCTGATGTAGCAATGCACCGACTGCGACTGGATGACCGTGTCGATCATCGGCTTGACCGCTTCGGTGACGAACGCCTGGAGCGTTTGCGCCTCGATCGGAAGCTTGATCCCGGCCATCGCCGCGAGCGGCCCGCTGTTGCCGGCGACGCAGATCCCGACGCGGCCCGCGCCGATCGAGCCGCGCGAGGTTTCGACGCCGGTGACGCGGCCGCCCGAGATCGCGAGTCCGGTGACCTCGCAATTCTGGATGATGTCGACGCCGAGCGCATCGGCGGCGCGGGCATAGCCCCAGACGACCGCGTCGTGACGCGCAGTGCCCGCGCGCCGCTGGATCATTCCGCCCTCGATCGGGAAGCGCGCGCTACGCGACATGTCGAGGTTGGGGACGAACTTCGCGACCTCGTCGCGGGTCATCAGTTCGGCGTCAATCCCGGCACAGCGCAGGGCATCGCCGCGCTGGGCAAGGCGGACCATGTCGCCGTCGCTATGACCCAGGACGAGCGCGCCGCGCGGGCTGAACATGACGTTGTAGTTGAGGTCGTCACTCATCGTCTCCCACATTTTGAGCCCGAATTCGAACAGATTGTGGAGTTCGGGCTGGCGATAGTTGGAGCGGACGATGGTCGTGTTGCGTCCGGTGTTGCCGCCGCCGATCCAGCCCTTTTCGAGCACCGCGACATTGCGCAGACCGTGCGTCTTCGCGAGATAATAAGCGGTCGCCAGGCCATGCCCGCCGCCGCCGATGACGATCATGTCGTAATGTATTTTTGGCTCGGGATCGCGCCATGCCCGGTCCCATTTCTTCTGGCCGGTGAAGCCCGCCTTGATCAGCGCGAGCGCGGAGTAATGGGTCACGCCGCCCATCCGCGCCGCTCGCGCCAGTCGGGCTCGAGACCGGCGAAGCGAGCAAGGCCGAGCTTCGAGATTTCCGCAAAGGAGCATGTCCCGTCGACGACGAGATCGCGGATGGCGTGGCCGCTTGCTGGGGACAGACCGAACCCGACCCCTGACAGGCTTGCGACAGTGACGTTGGTGGGGTCGGACAGGCGGTCGATGATCGGGCGGCCATCGGGCGTATTCTCGATTACCCCGGCCCAGCTGCGAATGACATTGAGGTGCGCCGCCTTGGGGAACATCTCGGCGACGCGGCGGGCGAGGTTGCGGGCGAGGGGCGAGACCGGGCGCGCGGCGGGGCCGGTCGGCTCCATGTCAATCCACTCGTGCGGGCCTCCGCCGAACGCGAGGTTGCCGCGCAAGGTCTGGCGGCCATAGAGCCCGTTACCGTCGACCCCGCCGATCGCCATCAGCGGTGCGGGCTCGGTGACGATCATCTCCGCGCGGGCCGAGGTGATCGGGAAATTCACCCCCAGCGGTTCGAGCAGCATCCCCGCCTGTGGTCCGGCGGCGACGACCAGCGCATCGCATTCAATCCGTCCGCGCGGGGTTTCGACCGCGACGGCTTTCCCGCCCGCGACCTCGATCGACAGCGCCGGGCAATGCTGGAAAATCTTCCCGCCGAGATCCTGCAGCGCCCAGGCATAGGCCTGCACCGTACGCTGTGGATTGGCATGGCCGCCGAAGCGCAGGTGGATCCCGCCGAGGCAGGACCCGTCGGTCAGCGGGACCAGTTCCTGCGCCTGTTGCGAGTCGAGTTCGTCGACCCGATAGCCCATCGCGCTGCACATCCGGCCAACCGCGCGGTAGTGGTCGAGCAGGTACTGGTCGCGCTGGAGCACGATCCGTTCGGGGCGATGTTCGGTAGGATAGCCGAGCAATTCGTCCATCTGCGGCCACAATCGCTGCTCCTCGACGAACAGCGGGCTTTGATAGTGCGAACAGCCGCCGCCGTTGCGGCCCGACGCCTCCCAGCCGACGATCCCCTTGTCGAGCACGACCACATTATAGCCGTCGCGCGCCAGCCACCAGGCGGCGCTGAGCCCGGTCACGCCGCCGCCGATGACGACCACCGACGCGCCCTTGGGAAGTCCGGGGTCAGACATGCATATTTCCCCCGTTGGCGACCAGCACTGCTTCCTCGGGCGTGCCGATGATCGCGTAGGGCAGCCACTGCGTCGGGATGCCGAACCACACGTCCCAGCCCGCGGCCATCTCGGGTCGCTCGTTCCAGTCGGCGAGGATGCCGAGAGGGATGGGGCGGACGGGCGCGCGCATGCTGGCGACGGGGACACAGTCGGGGGTTGTGCCCTGCTCGGCGGCAAGCAGGCAGGCGACCTGCTCGCGGCAGCGGCGGCCCTGGCACGCGCCCATCCCGGCGCGGGTCAGCCGCTTGATCTGGTCGGGGTGGGCGGGGCCGTCATTGAGTAGCGAGGCGAGCGAGCGGGCGGCCATCGCGGCGGGGCGCTCGAGATAGTTCGGGGGCTGCACGCCGAGGAGATCGGCGCGGGTGACCTCTTCGCACTGGCAGACGATGGTCGCGGGACTGGCATGGCGGCCGAGCGCGGCGGACCAGGCGGCGAGCAGGGCGGGGTCGGGGCGCGGGACGGTGGCGCAGTCGCCGACCAGCTCGATCGTGCCACCCGGACCGCCGCCCGCTGCGTCGAGCAACTCGGTCGCGGGCGCGGCGGCGATGGCGAGGACGATCGTGTCGCACTCGATGGAGGTGCGCCCCTTGCCGGTGATCGACGCCAGCACGGCTCGCTCGACGCCATCGATGCCGCCCTCGGCTGAGGCGATGCTGTGGTGCGGGAACAGCGCGACGTCGCCGACGGGTTCGATCTCGCCAAGGCCGACGATCCCGGCAACCTCGAGCCCGCGATCGAGCGCGAGGCGGGCGGTCGAGCGGCCCAGATCTCCGCCGCCGACGACGAGGATCCGCCGGCTTGCCAGCGCATCGTAGCGGGCGAGGAGCATTGCGAACCCCTGCGCGCCCATCACGCCCGGGCGGTTCCAGCCCTCGAACCCGAGGACGACGTCACGCGCGCCGGTTGCGAGCAGCAGCTTGCCGAAGCCGATCATCTTTGCGCCCTCGCCGTCGGCGATCCCGAGCAGAGGTTCGGGCAGCGCGCGCATCGCCGGGCCGTTGCGGTAGAGGCCCCAGGCGCAGGTGCCGAGGCGGACATCGACCGCGGCGTCAAAGGCCTGCTCCAGCGCCGGATTGCTGGCGAATAGCTGCTCGACCATCCGCTGCGGGCTTTGCACCGCCGCCGTCATTCGGCCACCGAAGTAGAGCGGTACGTCGGTCCCGATCATCTCCCCGCGAACCGGGTTCTCGTCGATCAGCAGGACCGACGCCCCGCCCTTGGCCGCGTCGATTGCCGCCGCTGTCCCGGCCGATCCTGCGCCGACCACGACGACATCGAAGCGCTCATCGGGAGCGGGGATCTTGCCGTTGATCGCGTGGCGATCGGTGACCATCAGACAGCCTCCAGTGCGCGCATGATGTCGGCGATCAAATCGTCGCCATGCTCGATCCCGACCGACAGGCGCATGGTCGAATCGGTGATCCCGCCCGCCGCGCGCTCGTCGGGCGAAAGCGAATAATGGGTGGTCGTCGCGGGGTGGGTGATCAGCGTTTCCGACCCGCCAAGGCTGACCGCGAAGCTCAGCAGGCGGAGCGCGTCGAGGAAGCGGAACGCCTCCGCCTCGCCGCCGTGAAGCGCGAACGAAAAGGTCGATCCGGCGCCGGTGCACTGACGGTCGTAGACGGCACGCTCGGGTGATCCTTTTTCAAGGAAGCCAAGATAAGTGATGCTGGCCACCTTGGGGTGGTCGCGCAGCGCTTCGGCGACACGGCGGGCATTGGCGGAGGCGCGCTCCATGCGCAGGTGGACCGTCTCCATCGAGCGCAGCAGCAGCCAGCTGGTGTAGGGGTCGAGGTGGCTGCCGAGCGTGGTGCGCAGCAGGCGGAGTGCGTGGATGAGGTCGGCCCGCCCGCTCACCCCGCCGGCGAGCAAGTCGCTGTGGCCGCCGCAATATTTGGTCAGCGAGGTCATGCACAGGTCGGCGCCAAGCGCGATCGGGCGCTGCATCAGCGGGCCGAGCAGCGTATTGTCGACGACCACCAGCGGGCGAGCGCCGGTGCCCGTCCCGATTTCGTCCGCGATTGCCACGACCAGGGCGATATCGACCATCGCTGCCGTGGGATTGGCCGGGGTCTCGATGATGATCAGCTTGAGCGGCCCTGCCGCCAGCGCCGCATCGACCGCGCGCGAGATGTCCGCCCGGTCGCAGCCGTCGGTAAAGGCGAACGACTTCACCCCGAACCCCGGCATGAAATTGGTCAGCAGTCCATTGGTCCCGCCATAGATTGGTCGACTGAAGACGACGCTGTCGCCCGGACGGAGGTGGGCGAGCGCGATTGCGCTGTGGGTCGCCATGCCGCTGTTGAACACGGCGGCTGCCTCGGCGCCGTCGAGCGCCGCCAGCCGCGCCTCGACCATGTCGAGATTGGGGTGGCCGAGCCGCGCATAGATATGGTTGGGCTTGCCCGCCTCTGGCCCGGTGCCGTGGAAATAGGCTTCGTGGATATCCTTCGCCTGGCGCGCCGAGGCATAGGCGAAGGTCGAAGTCATGGTGATCGGCGGCTTGGCGGAATTGCCCGCGCATGCCGGATCGTAGCCGGCGCGGACCGCCAGCGTCTCGGGATGCCAGGTCGGGTCGTCGTGTGTGGTCATGCCCCGGCCTCGTCGAGATAGCGTCTCGCGATCGCGCAATACCAGTCGACGAGGCGCATCGTGAGCGATTCCGCGTCGGGGCTATATGGCCCCGGGATGTAGCCTGGGGAAAAGATTCCGCGCTGGTTGTTCTCGGCCAGTTCCTTGTCCTGCAGGTTGGTCCGGGTCCACAGCTCGGTAAGCGTCTCGATGCTGTAGTCGACCCCCTCGACCGCATCCTCGTGGACCAGCCATTTCGATACGACATGGGTTTCGGTCGGCGAGATCGGCATGGCGGTGAAGGCGAAGGTATATTCGCTGGTCGAATGGCAGAAGACGTTGGGTTCGATCGCCCAGCGCATCGACCCGGTGTCGCCGCCGCCCGCCTCACACATTAGTTTAGACACATTGAACTGGCCGTCCATGGTCAGCGCCACCGTGCCTTCGTTGAGCGGAAACCGAACCGCTTGCCACCAGTCCTCGTCAGCCGGGCCCATCGGCAGGCCGAGTGCGGTGATGCGCTCCTCGAACAGCCGTGATGCCTCCGGGTCCATGTCGAAATAGGCCGAGGCGTTGACCGGGAAGGTGCGCGACAGTTCGGGATGGCCAGTAGCGCAATGATAGCATTCGCGGGCATTCTCCATGACCAGCTTCCAATTGGCCTGTTCAACGAGGACCGACTGGTGCGCGAGCTTGGCATGAGCGAAGTTCTGCGGGGCGAGTAGCGGCGTCAGGTCGCGCCGCATCGTGTCGAGCGGCGGCGGCGTATCGGCGAGGCACACCAGTATCGCTCCGGCGACGATCTCGAGATTGACCGGGTTGAGGCCATGCTCGCTCTTGTCGAAATCGTCCGGCATCCGCCCCGCTGCAAGGAGCTTGCCATCGATGCCGTAGGTCCAGCGGTGATAGGGGCAGACGATCCTTGCCGCATGGCCGGCACCGGGCGCGCACAGCAGCGACCCGCGGTGGCGACAGCTGTTATGGAAACCGCGCACCACGCCGTCCCGCCCGCGCATGACCAGGATCGGCCACTGCCCGATGGTCAGCGACAGATAATCGCCGGGCTCGCGAAGCTCGACCTCGAACCCCACGAACAGCCAGCTCCGGCCGAAAATCGCGGCGAGGTCGAAGTCGAAGAAATCGCGGTCGGTGTAGAACGGCTGGGGCAGCGAATGGCCAGGAGGGCGCGCGCGCAATTGCGCCGAGATCTCCGCCAGCTTCACCAATCGCCTCCCGTTCCCAGCCTTGTAGGTCGCACGTCCGCCGGGGCGAATGAAAATCGCATTTTCGCATGGCGGCATGTCAAAAACATCGCGTCGCACAGCGCAGCCGACCCGATCGCGATGACCTGACCGCGATGCCGCCATGCCGTAATAGTTTTTGCGGGGGTGAATGCGGGCGGTTATGCCATCGCCATGGACATGATTACCAACACCCGAACGCTTGCGGAAAAGATCGCGCCCGAGACGATTGCCGTACTCGACAGTATCGAAGCGCGGCTGCGCTGGCTGTCGTCGTGGACGATCCATAACGCGAATCATCTGCGCGATTCCCGCGATGGGCTGAAGGTCGGCGGGCACCAGGCGAGCTGCGCCTCGATCACCGCGATCATGACGGCGCTCTATTTCGGCGCACTTCGACCCAACGACAAGGTCGCGGTCAAGCCGCATGCCGGGCCGGTGCTCCACGCAATCCATTACATGCTCGGTCAGCAGCGCCTTGACGCGCTGCAGCGCTATCGCGGGCTCGGCGGGGCGCAGAGCTATCCGAGCCGGACCAAAGACTCGATTCCGGTCGATTTCTCCACTGGCTCGGTTGGGCTCGGGGTCGCGGTCACCGCCTTCGCCAGCCTGGTCCAGGACTATCTCATCGCGCACGGCGACATGGCCGAGGCCGACGCCGGGCGGATGATCGCGCTGATGGGCGACGCCGAATTGGACGAGGGCAATATTTACGAATGCCTGATCGAATGCTTCAAGCACGACATCCGCAATTGCTGGTGGATCGTCGATTATAATCGTCAGTCACTCGACAGCACCACCGCCGACCGCATGTTCCGCCGCTTCGACGATATCTTCGAGACCTGCGGGTGGCGGGTCGAGACATTGAAGCAGGGCAAGATCCAGCGTGTCACCTTCGCCAGGCCCGGCGGCGCGGCGATCGGCGAGTGGATCGACAATTGCCCCAATGCCGAATTCGCGGCGCTGACCGATCAGGGCGGGGCGGCGTGGCGCGAGCGGCTGGAGCGCGATCTCGCGGGGTTGCCCAAGTCGCTGAAGCTGATTGCAGGCCATGACGACGAGGCGCTGGCGGCGCTGATGACCAACCTTGGCGGGCACTGCATCGAGACGCTGCTCGAGGCGTTTGCGCGGTGCGACGACGAGCGGCCGACGCTGTTCATCGCCTACACCGTCAAGGGCCACGGACTGCCGTTCGCTGGGCACAAGGACAATCATTCCGGGCTGATGAACCCGACCCAGATCGAGGGCCTGCGCGACGCGATGGGAATCGCGCCTGGCGACGAATGGGCACCTTATGGCGGGATGGGCGACAATGCCGCCGCCGCCGCGCGCGCAGTGGTGGAGGGTAGCGCGTTGGCGCGGGCGAAGGGCGAACCGGATGCCGCGCTGGTCCCGGTTCCCGACATTCCCACACCCGATGGCGCGGAGCAGGCGACCCAGGCGGCGTTCGGGCGCATCCTGCTCGACCTGGCCAAGTCGGGCGCCCCGCTCGCCGACCGCATCGTCACCACCTCGCCCGACGTCACCGTGTCGACCAACCTTGGCGCGTTCGTGAACCAGCGTGGACTGTTCCGGCGGCAGGAGCTGCGTGACGTGTTCGCGGCGGCGAAGATTCCGACCGCGCAGAAATGGGCCGGGCACGACGCGGGCCAGCACATCGAATTGGGCATCGCCGAAAATAATCTGTTTCTGATGCTCGCCGCGCTCGGCCTCGCCGCGCCGCTGTTCGGCACCCGGCTGATCCCGATCGGAACGGTCTATGACCCGTTCATCGCGCGCGGGCTCGATGCGCTCAACTATGCCTGTTATCAGGATGCTCGCTTCCTCCTTGTCGCGACCCCGTCGGGGCTGACACTCGGGCCGGAGGGCGGGGCGCACCAGTCGATCAACTCGCCGCTGATCGGCATCGGCCAACCGGGGCTGACCTATTTCGAACCGGCATTCGTCGACGAGCTGGCGGCGATCATGCGCTGGTCGTTCGAGCACATGCAGGCAGTCGACGGTGGTTCGGTCTATCTGCGCCTGACCACACGAGCGATTCCGCAAATCGAGCGCGCCGACGACAGCTGGCGGGAGCCTGCGCTCAAGGGCGGCTACTGGTTGCGGCGACCGAGCGGCCCCGCCGACCTCGCGATTGCCTTTAGCGGGGCGGTGACCCCCGAAGTCCTCGCCGCTGCCGATGAACTGTCCGACGACGTTCCCGGCCTCGGGCTGTTGATGGTGACCTCGCCCGACCTCCTCCACCGCGACTGGTCGGCGCACCAGGCGTCTCGATGGACCGGCGCGGCCCGCGAGCCGTGCCATGCCGAAGCGCTGCTCAACGACCTCGCGCCTCATGCCGGCCTCGTCACTGTCATCGATGGCGCGCCGTCGACGCTGTCGTGGCTCGGCGGCGTGTGCGGAATGCGCGTAAGCCCGCTCGGCACCGACCGATTTGGCCAGACCGGCGACCTGCCCGATCTGTTCGAGCTCTACCGCCTCGACAGCAAGGCAATTGTCGATGCGGTGGCGCAGCTGCTCATCGACCGGTCCTCGTACGCGGTCGAAGGGCACGCGGCCGATCCGCGGGCGAGTCTTTTTGTGGAGCGGGTGAAGGGAATCGGTCGTTATCACCCGTGGCCAAGTGCACGAGTATGACGCCCAGAACCGCGCTGCCAAGGCGACGATGGTCGCGTTGGCAGGCAGGATCCACCACGTCATTTATGTCGTGAAGGAAAACCGCTCATACGACCAGGCCGTCGGCGACCTGCCGCGCGGTGCCAACGATCCGCGCCTGACTCAATTTCCGCGGGCGATCACGCCCAACCAGCACGCGCTCGCCGAACAGTTCGTCCAGCTTGACCATTTCATGGTTTCGGGCGAGGTCTCGGGCGACGGCTGGCAGTGGAGTACCGCCGCGCGCGCCAGCGACGTCAACCAAAAACTCACCCACGTCTTTTATGCCGGCCACCGCGGCGGCTATAACAGCGAAGGGACCGAGCGCAATATCAACGTCGCGCTGCCCGGCGCGTCGGCGCGGCGCGCGGCGACTCCGACGCTCGAAGGCGGCGACGACCGCCTCGCCGGTCCGCGCAACTCGGCCGAGATCGACGGTCCCGAGGACGAGCGCGGGCTCGGCTATCTGTGGAACGGCGCACTCCGCGCGGGCAAGTCGCTGCGGAACTACGGCTTCTTTGTCGATCTTTACCGCTACGGGCTCGATCCGGCGAAGGGCGGGATCGCGCCAATCGAGGATCCCGCAGCATCGCGCACGCAGGTCGCTTTCCCCGCCGACGCGGCGCTTGCGCCCTTCACCGACCCCTATTTCCGCGGCTTTGACAGTCAGCTCCCGGATTATTTCGCTATCTCGAATGGAAGCGCGAGTTCGACGGCTATTCCGCCACGGGATCTGCCTGCGCTCTCGCTTGTTCGCCTGATGAACGACCACATGGGGGGTTCAACAAGGCGGTTCGCGGGGTCAACACGCCCGAGACCCAGCAGGCAGACAACGACTATGCGCTCGGCCGGCTGGTCGAGGCGGTGGCGAAAGGTCCGTTCGCCAAGGATACGCTGATCTTCGTTCTCGAGGATGATGCGCAGGACGGTCCCGACCATCTTGACGCACATCGTTCGATCGCCTTTGTTGCCGGACCGTATGTCCGCCAACAGGCGCTGGTCTCTACGCGCTACACTACAGCCGACATGCTGCGCACAATCGAGGCGGTGCTCGGCATCGCGCCGGCCAACCTGTTCGACCGTGGCGCGCGGACGATGGCCAACCTGTTTGACGTCGCTGTCAGCCCCGACTGGTCGTTCGTCGCGGAGCCGGCGCCAATTCTCTTTTCGACGAAACTTCCGCTTCCCAGCCGCGACACGCTCGCGAGCATCCCCCAGCCAACCCACGACGCGGCCTGGTGGACGGCGGCAACGCGTGGTTTCGATTGGTCGCGCGAGGACCGGCACGATGCCGTGATGTTCAACCGCGTACTTGCCGCCGGTCTCCCGACAATCATCAACGAAGGTCATCGAAACTGAAATTTGTGAAATTACGAGGCCCAATGCGAGGTTTGTGTCATCAGGCAGGTTTGCCAACTGCGCGAGAGCCGGTGAGCTAGCGCCAGCCGCGTTGATGGGAGAGTTGCTGACCAGGCGTCGAAGGGTTCGCGCTCGGTTCTACCACGACGACCACCGGAGGGGTCTTGCTCATCGCAAGCGTCTTCTATTTCGTTCAAATTGGCAAAACCGAGAAATCAAAACCAGCCGAGATCGGTTGGCTCCGCTGCACTTTTGTCCCCAGATCGGCACATTACTGCAACGGGACTGTCGCTTCTCCGACGTACCGTTACCGCCTCGATCACAAAGCAGGGGGACAGCGATGGGCGAGTGGGGTGGAGAGGCGGCGTGGTCGTTTGCGGGGTTGGCAGGGAAGAGTCTAACCATCCCGCCATCGTTCGAAGAGCCCAAGCATTTCGACCCGCGCCCCGACCGCATTCCGTTCCGCACCGTGTGGATTTCCGACACCCACCTCGGCACCCCCGGCTGTAACGCCGAGCTGTTGCTCGACTTTCTCCGCTCGATCGATTGCGAGACGCTCTATCTCGTCGGCGATATCGTCGACGGGTGGCAGCTCCGCAAAGGCTGGTATTGGCCGCCGCGCCACAACGACGTCGTGCGCTGTATTCTCAAGCAGGCCAAGCACGGCACCCGCGTCGTCTATGTCCCCGGCAACCACGACGAAGCGTTCCGCGACTATGTCGGCCTCAACTTCGGTGGGGTCGAACTCCTCCCCGAGACGATCCACGTGACCGCCGACGGCCGCACCCTGCTGATCGTCCACGGCGACGAGTTCGACGGCGTCGTGATCTACGCCAAGTGGCTCGCCTTCCTCGGCGACCATGCCTACACCGCGCTGCTCAAGTTCAACCGCACCGTCAACGCAGTGCGCCGCTGGTTCAAACTACCCTATTGGTCGCTCGCCGCGCACCTCAAGAAGAAGGTCAAGAACGCGGTCGCCTTCATCTCGAGCTTCGAGGAAGCCGTCGCCCGCGCGGCCGCCGAGCGCGGTGCCGACGGGGTCGTCTGCGGCCACATCCACTCGGCCGAAATTCGTCAGATTGGCGACGTCACATATTACAACGACGGCGACTGGGTCGAAAGCTGCACCGCGCTGGTAGAACATGCCGACGGGACGATGGAGATCATCGAGTGGGCGGCGAAGGTCCGCGGCGAGAAGGCCGCCCGGCGCCCGGAGCGCACGGCGGTCACCGCATGAGGATCGCGATCGTCAGCGACGCATGGCGCCCGCAAGTCAATGGCGTCGTCCGCGCCCTCTCCGCGACAGTGGAGGAACTCCGCGCGATGGGCTACGAGGTGGTGACCATAACCCCGGGCCGCTTCCGCACCATCCCCTGCCCGAGCTACCCCGAGATTCGCCTCGCGCTTTGGCCGCGCCCGCGCGTCCGCCGGATGCTCCGCCGCTTTGCCCCCGACGCGGTCCATATTGCCACCGAAGGACCGCTCGGCTGGGCCGCGCGCAGCTGGTGCAAGTCGCAGGGAATGCCCTTCACAAGCTCATTCCACACCCGCTTCCCCGACTATGTCGCGGTCCGCACCGGGCTTCCCGCCGACCTGTTCTGGCCGCTGATCCGCCATTTCCACAACGCGGCTGAACGCATCTTCGCCGTCACCGATACGCTAGCGAGCGAGCTCCGCACCCGTGGCTTCGCCAACGTCCACCGCTGGCCGCTCGGCACCGATCTTGCCGCCTTCACCCCGAATGTCGCTCCACACCCGGCGATGCGTGGCCTCACCTGGCCGATCCAGCTCAGCGTCGGCCGCGTCGCGGTCGAGAAGAACCTCATCGCCTTCCTCGACACCCGCATCCCCGGATCCAAAGTCGTAGTCGGCGACGGCCCCGCACTCGACGCCTTGCGCAAGGCCCATCCCGAGGTGACCTTCCTCGGCGCACTCCACGGTGCGGAGCTCGCCGCCGCCTATGCTGCCGCCGACGTGTTCGTCTTCCCCAGCCGCACCGACACCTTCGGGCTGGTCAACATCGAGGCGCTAGCGAGCGGGCTCCCCGTCGCCGCTTTCCCCGTCCCCGGCCCGCTCGACATCATCGGCCCCTCCGGCTGCGGCGCCAACGGCGGCACTCGCTCGATCGGCGCGCTCGACGAAAACTTAGCGCGCGCCATCGAACGCGCGCTCGCCGCCGACCGTTCGGTCTGCCGCGAGGAAGCCGCTCACTACGACTGGTCGCGCTGCACCCAGGCGTTCGTGGCGGGGCTGGCAGTGACCGAGCGGCAGTTGATAAGTGCAGTTGCTCCCGGCCGTTTGAGAACGGTGACAGTCTCAACTTATCTGAACTTAGGCGCCGAGGGTCCCCCCCTTGGCTGACTATTCAATTCGTTGCTGAGAGCTGCGTGAGGCCGGACCGCGCTTTAACTGCCGTCCCACGCAATCGACTCCCAAAAGCGATCGGCGTTCGCGCTGGAGCTACGCAGCGCGCACTTCGAGTTCGCGTGCGCTGGTCGAGGCCGAGCGGACCGCGTGGACGATCGCCGTGCTGGCGCTCGACGCCTCGCCGACGCTGTGGGCGAAGAGCCGGGTCGAATCGGCCTCGCCGCTGATCGCCCGGTCGATCTCGCCCGAGCTTTCGACCATTGTCGCGATCGCGGTCTCGATCGCGCTATAATCGTTCGCCACGGCGCGTATGCCGTCCTGCAGCGCCTGGACCTGGCCGGGGATTATCTGTGTCGCCGAATGGGTCTGATCGGACAACGAGCGGATCTCGCTCGCGACGACGCTGAACCCGCGCCCCGCTTCGCACGCGCGCGCCGCCTCGATCGTGGCGTTGAGCGAGAGCAGATTGACCGTTCCGGCGATGTCGTCGACCAGCCCGATGACCGAATCGACCGATTGCGCCGCCTCGAGCAGCGCCCGCGCCCGCTGGCCGGCCCGGTAACCCAATCGACCGTCGTCCTCGCGGTATCGCGCGAGGCGGTGAGGCTGCGCTCGATCCCGGCGAAGGCGTTGGCGAGGCTGTCGCCGCGTCCCGCGACATGGCTCATCGTCTCGCGCGTCTGGACCGCGGCGGCGGCGACCGAGGCGGCGCGGTCGTCGGCTATCGTCGCGCGGTCGACAGTCGCCTCGGCGAGGCGCTGGACCGCGGTCGACAGCTGGACCATCTGCATCGAGAGTCGCGAAGTGAAGCTCAAACCCGCGCCCAGCCGCCTCGACCTCGAGCAGCCTCGCCGCGACCATCCCGACGCCGACCCACACCGGAATGCCGGTGTTTCGACCGGCTACGGTCCCCTCAGCGAACTAGTAGATTATCGAGCTGCGGCCTTACACTTTCCCAAGCAGTGCGATTGCATTTGAACGCGTTGATCGGATCGGTAACGCCCAAGTCTCCGCTGACGCAGAGAGAATCCACGGCAAATGAGACGCGCTGCATCAGCTCTCTTTGCGCGTCCGGAGAGCTTAGGTTGAGATCACGGTACGACACCGCGCGCTGCTCGATTTCAGCATTCGATCGCGGTGCTTCGACAAATACTTGGCCAGAGCGCATTGGCGTCGCTGCGATTGATCCGACTGAGCCGGCGAGTGCCGTTAGCCCCAGGGTGGATATCATGCAAAGCCGAATCTTAAACATCAACTGACTCCTTCTGTCTCCGCGAAATAGACATAAGAATGTAACATCTCTGTCATCATTATGTCAAATTTAATGAGAGTTTGCTTCGCGGGCCTGAGACGGACGTTTCACCGGGGAATGGTGTGGTGATCCGCGATCGGTTCGAGATGCGGTCTGGGCTGAATTCAACATTCTCGTGCGTATGGGTAGTTGACCACGCGTGCCTAGCGTCGGTACTTCCCCGGATGTCCGGTGGTTTGGGAGATCACGGGCCACCACCCACGCCGGGATCCTCGTACGACAGGAGAGCTTACTGTCTGAATGGATGTATGTTCTTTCGGCAATCCAACACTGTAACGATTCTGAATTATTTTTGTAACCGACCCGTCGTCGTTACCCACTAAGCCCCGAATTGGGGGTGCGATGATTGAATTGCGCAGAAGTGGTTCGCGCACGATTCAATTTCTGCCGCCCAGCTGAATCAACGTTGGGAAAAGAAGCACATGCAGAAAATTCGTTACCTTGCGCCCGCAATCGTCATGCTCGCCGCCTGCGGTTCGAACAACGCGGGTGGCGGCGCTTCGTCATCGAACCGGATCAAGATCGTCGGCTCGTCGACCGTCTATCCCTTCACCACCGCAGTCGCCGAGGGCTTCCAGCGCGACAATCCCGGTACCAGCGTGATCGTCGAATCGACCGGCACCGGGGCGGGCATGAAGCTGTTCTGCGCGGGCGCGGGCGGCGACACCCCCGACATGACCAACGCCTCGCGCCAGATCAAAAAGTCCGAATATGACACCTGCGCCAAGAATGGCGTCAAGCAGGTCATTGAGGTTCCGATCGGGATCGACGGGCTGACCTTCATCCAGAACAAGAATGCCCCGGCGCTCAGCCTTACGCCCAAGGACATCTACATGGCGCTCGCCGCCAACCCGTTCGGCAAGCCCAATACCGCCAAGACGTGGAAGGACGTCAATCCCGCGCTTCCGGCGCAGAAGATCCACGTCATGGGCCCGCCGCCGACCAGCGGCACGCGCGACAGCCTCGCCGACCTGATCCTCGCCAAGGGCTGCGAGAGTGATCCGGCGATGAAGGCGCTCAAGGCCAGCGACGAGAAGAAGCAAAAGGATCTGTGCACCAAGATCCGCGAGGACGGCACCTATGTCGAAGCGGGCGAGAACGACAATCTTCTTGTCCAGAAGGTCGGGCAAGACAATGACACGCTCGGGGTGCTTGGTTTCTCCTACCTCGAGGAGAATGCCGACAGGGTGAAGGCGGTCACGCTTGGCGGCGTGTCGCCGACGGAAGCGAGCATCGCCGACCTGTCCTATCCCGGTTCACGCAAGCTCTATGTCTATGTGAAGGGCGAGCATCTTGGCGTGAAGCCCAAGATCAGGGACTTCATGGCCGCCTATGCGAAGCTGTGGAGCAAGGGCGGGCTGCTCGAGAAGCGCGGGCTCGTGCCGTTCGCCGCCGCCGATGCCGGCACCGCAACCGCGCAGGCGGCCGCGCTGGCGCCGCTCGACGGCGCGAACCTCAAGTAAGTCGCGGGCGAAGGGCAGCATCGCATGAGCCTGGGCCTCGCCCTTCTCGCGGTGCTGCTCGTCGCGGCGCTTGCCGGTGGGATCGCTTATCGCCGCGCCGCGGCGCTGCGCGTCGGCCGGACCAAGGGCGCACGGCTTAACTCGTTGCCAATCTACCACGCGCTGCACACGGCGCTGTGGGCGGCGCTCCCCGCCCTGCTGCTGCTCGCCGCCTGGTCGCCGGTGCAGACGCGGCTGGTCGCGCAGTCGGTGCTGTCTTCGCCCGAAGGCAAGGCGCTGCCCGACAGCGACATTCAGCGCGAAAGCATCCTGGGCGAGGCGCAGGACATCGCCATCGGCAAGATCGAGGCCGGGTTCAACCCGCAATCGACCGCGCTGGCACCGCAATTCACGGCCGCCAACAACAAATTTGCGACGATCGGCGGCGGGCTCGCGCTGCTCGCGGCGCTCGCCGGGGCGGCGTTTGCGCTGAGCCGGGTCAAGTTCGAGTTTCGCGCCCGCGCCGGGGTCGAGCGGTGGGTCATGCTGCTGCTGATGGCGGCCTCGACCGTCGCCATCCTGACCACGCTCGGCATCGTTCTGTCCTTGCTGTTCGAGAGTATTCGTTTCTTCAAGATGGTCAGCCCGACGGAATTCCTGTTCGGCACCAGCTGGTCCCCGCAGATGGCGATGCGCGCCGACCAGGCGGGGTCGTCGGGCGAGTTCGGATCGGTCCCGCTATTCTGGGGCACTGCCTTCATCGGCGCGATCATCGCGATGATCGTCGCGATTCCCCTGGGGCTGATGAGCGCCATCTTCCTCACCCAATATGCGCCGGCGAAAGTCCGCGCCTGGCTCAAACCGATCCTCGAAATCCTCGCCGGGGTGCCGACCGTCGTCTACGGCTATTTCGCCGCGCTGACCGTGGCGCCGATGGTGCGCGATTTCGGTATTTCGATCGGGGTCACCTCGGCGAGCAGCGAAAGCGCGCTGGCGGCGGGGCTGGTGATGGGCATCATGATCATCCCGTTCGTAAGCTCGATGGCCGACGACAGCATCGCCGCCGTGCCGCAGGCGATGCGCGACGGCAGCCTGGCGTTGGGCGCGACCAAGTCCGAGACGATCCGGCGCGTCGTCCTTCCCGCCGCGCTGCCCGGCGTGGTCGGCGGAGTCCTCCTCGCGGTCAGCCGCGCGATCGGCGAAACGATGATCGTCGTCATGGCCGCCGGGCTGTCGGCGAGCATGACCGCCAACCCGTTCCACGCGGTGACCACCGTCACCGTCCAGATCGTCCAGTTGCTGACCGGCGACCAGGAGTTCGACAGCGCCAAGACGCTCGCCGCCTTCGCGCTCGGGCTGCTGCTGTTCATCATCACGCTGATCCTCAACCTCATCGCGCTGTCTGTCGTGCGCCGTTATCGGGAAGCGTATGAGTAATAATCCCGCCTCCCGCTGGACTGACGGGTCGATGCAGAAGCGTGTCGCGCGCCGCTATTCGGCGGAGCGCCGGTTCCGCGCGCTAGGCTTTCTCGCGGTCGCGATGTCGGTCGCCGTTCTGGCGTTCCTGCTGTTCACCATGGCGTCGAAGGGGCTCGGCGGGTTCAGCCATACCGAGGCCAGGCTTCAGCTCGACCTGCCCAGGTCCGACGTCGTGATCGATCCCGCTAACCTCACGGGCGCCGACGCCGGGCAGATCGTCGCGCAGGCCAATCTCGAGGGCGCGCTGACCCAGGCGGCGATCGCCACCTATGGCCCCACCGCCAGCGAGATATTCGGCGAAAGCGGCGTGCGCGAACTCGGCCGCAAGTTGATCGCCGACCCGACATTATTGTCGCGTCGCGCCGAACTGTGGCTCCCCGTGTCGGGCAAGGTCGACGTCGCCGCCAAGGGCGATGGCGCCCCCGAGCAGGAAGCGATCGTCGCCGCGATCAACGCCAAAGACGGTCTTCGCCGCACCTTCAACCTCGATTTCCTGACCGCGTCGGACGCCACCGACCCCTCGGCGGTCGGGGTGTGGGGGGCGCTCAAGGGCAGCTTCCTGACGATCATCGTGACGATGGGGCTGGCCTTCCCGGTCGGCGTGCTGTCGGCGCTTTATCTCGAGGAATTTGCGGCCCGCAATCGCTGGACCGACCTTGTCGAAGTGTCGATCAACAACCTCGCCGCGGTCCCGTCGATCATCTTCGGGCTGCTCGGCCTGGCAGTGTTCCTCAACGTCATGAACCTGCCGCGATCGGCGCCGCTGGTCGGCGGGCTGACGCTTGCGCTGATGACCATGCCCGTCATCGTCATCGCCGGGCGCAACGCGATCAAGTCGGTCCCGCCGTCGATCCGCGATGCCGCGCTGGGCGTGGGCGCGTCGAAGATGCAGGTCGTGTTCCACCACGTCCTGCCGCTCGCGCTGCCCGGAATCCTGACCGGCACGATCATCGGCATGGCCCGTGCGCTGGGCGAAACCGCGCCGCTGCTGATGATCGGAATGCGCGCCTTCATCGCCACCCCGCCGGGCGGGATCGCCGACCCCGCAACCGTGCTTCCGGTCCAGATCTTCCTGTGGTCCGACGAGGTCGACCGCTCGTTCGTCGAGAAGACCAGCGCCGCGATCATCGTCCTGCTTGTCTTCATGCTCGTCATGAACGGGCTCGCCATCTATCTCCGCAACCGCTTCGAGCGACGCTGGTGAACAATATGACCAAAGAGAAATTGCCCATCGAGTCGACCTCGCCGGTGCCGATGCCGTCGACCGCGATCGCCGCCGAGGCCGCGGCCGACCAGCGCCAAGAAATGGGCGGGGCGGAGCCGGCCGAGCCGTCGAGCCTCGACGACCACCGCCCGCCCGCGTCGCCGTCCGCGCCGGTAGTCGAAGTCGCGCCCGATACCGGCCCCGAGCTGGACGCCGGCAGGACGCCCAAGATGCGGGCCGACAAGATCCACGTCTTCTACGGCGAGAAGGAAGCCCTCAAAGGCGTCTCAATCGAGATCCACGACGACCGCGTCACTGCCTTCATCGGCCCGTCGGGCTGCGGCAAGTCGACCTTCCTGCGCTGCCTCAACCGAATGAACGACACCATCCCCGGCGCGCGCGTGACGGGCGACATCACGCTGGACGGCGAGGACATTAACGGCCCGGCGATGGACGTCGTCCAGCTGCGCGCCCGCGTCGGCATGGTCTTCCAGAAGCCCAATCCCTTCCCGAAATCGATCTTCGAGAATGTCGCCTACGGCCCGCGCATTCACGGCCTCGCGACCGGCAAGAGCGAGCTCGACGCAATCGTCGAGAAGAGCCTGAAACGCGCCGGGCTATGGGACGAGGTCAAGGACCGCCTTCAGGAAAGTGGCACCGCGCTGTCGGGCGGGCAGCAGCAGCGGCTGTGCATCGCCCGCGCCATCGCGGTCGATCCCGAAGTCATCCTGATGGACGAGCCCTGTTCCGCGCTCGATCCGATCGCCACGGCCAAGATCGAGGAATTGATCCACGAGCTGCGCGGCCGCTATGCGATCGCCATCGTCACTCACAACATGCAGCAGGCGGCGCGGGTGTCGCAGCGCACCGCCTTTTTCCACCTTGGCGAGATGGTCGAATATGGCAAGACCAAGGACATCTTCACCAACCCGCGCGAAACCCGCACGCAGGATTATATCACCGGCCGCTACGGCTGAGGCGAAGGAAAGACATGCCCAATTCCGCCGGACATACGCTCAAAGCCTTTGACGAGGATCTCGATCGACTTCGGGCGCTCATCTCGCAGATGGGCGGGCTCGCCGAACATGCCATTCGCGAATCGATGCGCTGCCTCGTCCAGCGCGATCTCGAAGGCGCGCTGCGCATCGTCGAGAATGACAAGAAGCTCGACGCGCTCGAGGTCGAGACCGAACGCCGCGCGATCCAGATCCTCGCACTGCGCGCGCCGATGGCCGGCGACCTGCGCGAGATCGTCGCGGCGATGAAGATCTCGAGCGTGGTCGAGCGAATCGGCGACTATGCCAAGAATATCGCCAAGCGCGTTCCGGCACTGGGGAATGCCAAAGCCGATGAAGCCATTGCGCTACTCCCCGAAATGGCGCGGATCGCGACCGAGATGGTCCACGACGTACTGACCGCCTTCGTCGAGCGCGATGCCGACGCCGCGGTCCGGGTGTGCGCGCGCGATCAGGCGGTCGATGATTTCTACAACTCGATCTTCCGCACGCTGCTGACCTACATGATGGAAAACCCCCAGAACATCGGCCAGTCGGTACACCTCCTGTTCGTCGCCAAGAATATCGAACGCGTCGGCGACCACGCCACCAACATCGCCGAAATGGTCTATTATGCCGCCACCGGCCAGCACTTAACCGAACGCGTCAAACAACCAAGGGACGAGATTTAACATGAAAAACACAAACAAGCGTCTCCTATTGGTTGAAGATGATCGGCCAATCACTGAACTAGTGAAATACCACTTCAGTCGTGCCGACTTTACCGTGATCAGCACGCCAAACGGGGAGGAGGCACAAATCCTAGTTGACGAGATAAAGCCCGACCTACTTATCCTTGACTGGATGGTCGAGGGGATTAGCGGGATCGAGTTGTGCCGTCGCCTCCGCCGTAAGCCCGACACTGCTAACTTGCCGATCATGATGCTCACTGCACGTGGAGAGGAAGCAGACCGCCTTCGGGGCTTGGAGATGGGAGCCGACGATTACATCACCAAGCCATTCAGCCCCAAGGAACTCGTTGCGCGCGCTCTCGCCGTCCTTCGCCGAGTCCGCCCCGCGCTCGCCGCCGAGTCGCTCGACTATGCCGGGCTCGAAATGGACCTCGCCGCGCACCGCGTCCGCCGCGACGGCAAGGCGCTCAACCTGGGTCCGACCGAGTACCGCCTGCTGCGCCACTTTCTCGAGCATCCCGGCCGAGTCTTCTCGCGCCAGCAGCTGCTCGAGACGGTGTGGCCGCACAGCGAGGATATCGAGCTGCGCACGGTCGACGTCCACATCCGCCGGCTACGCATGGCGCTCGGCGAGCCAGAATTTATCCGCACTGTGCGATCGGTGGGTTACTCTCTCGAAGCGATGTAACGTCGATCACCGCGCCTGGCGGATCGAAGCAAACAGTAATTTTCTCGCGTCACAGAACCGTAACCCTGGCGCAATAAAGCTGTCGCAGAACATTCCTAAAGCAAGCCCCGGAGCCGCTGGACAACCGAGTCTAGCGGCGCAAGGGGATCTCCAAGATGTTCAAGCATTCGACGGTTCCGGCGTTCGCCGTGAGTAAACCGCCATCAATTTCTTCATTCCATGCAATCAAGCGGGCCGCCTTGATCGGTGCGTTACTATCGTCGTCTGCACCCGCGCTGGCCCAGGCCGGCACCGGTCCGACCACGAACCCTGAGCAGACCAGTACCCAGCCGGGTGGCAACACACCCCAAGCGACGACCGCGACGACCCCGACCGACACCGCGCGGGCGGGCAACCAGCTTGGCGACATCGTCGTCACCGCGACTAAGCGCGAGACCAACCTCCAGCGCACCCCGATATCGATCTCGGTGCTCAATCAGCAGGCACTGGTCAACCGTCACGTCCAGAGCCTCTACGATCTCGCTGATGGCGCGATCCCATCATTGCGCGTTGCCACCTTCGAAGCACGCCAGTCGGCGCTGACCGTCGGAATTCGCGGCATCGTCCCGCTCGACGCCAACCAGCCCGCGCGCGAGCAGGGCGTCGGTATCTACCTCGACGGCGTCTATCTTGGTCGCCAGCACGGCCTCAATGCCGGCCTGTTCGACGTCGAGCGAATCGAAGTGCTCAAGGGTCCGCAGGGCACGCTGTTTGGCCGCAACACCGAAGGTGGCGCGCTCAGCATCGTCGCCCGTGCCCCGAGCGGCAAGTTCGGCGGTCGCGTCGTCGGCGGCGTCGGCAACTATGGTTCGTACAACGCCGAAGCGCATATCGACTTTCCCGAGGTGGCCGGTTTTGCGGTCAAGCTCGACGGCATCGTCCAGTTTCAAGGCGCGACGACCAAAGACCCGCTGCCGGGATCGTACGGCTTCAACTATTATAATCGTCACGGCGGCCGCGTCGCGGTGCGTTGGAAGCCGATCGACCAAATCACCGACGACTTCAGCTATGATAATGGCTATGACGCGAACACACCGTTCTATAGCCAACTCCTTAACTTTAACCCCAACGCGTGCGTCGCTGGCACTCAGGCCGCCTCGCCGAACTGTTTTCTGCCGGGCACCGCCTACACCGCGCTGACCGGAACCGTGAAGCCGATACTCCCGGGCGTGATCGTCAACGGCGACAGCCGCATGAAGGTCGCCGACATCGGCGTGCCTCAGCAGCCGAGCGTCGACAAGACCCACGGCTTCACCAACGCGTTCCGCTTCAAGGTATCGCCCGCGCTCGAGCTTCGCTCGATCACCTCGTGGCGCGGCGTGACCGCGACGCAGTGGGACAATTCGGGCGGCGCGCACCGCACCCCGGTGGTCACCCTGACCGCGGCCTGCACGGCAGCAAAGCCGTGCGGTTTCAGTCGCTACAGCCTGGCTGATCTCCGCCAGAACCAGTTCAGTCAGGAATTCCAGGCGGTCGGTACCGTCTCGCAGTTCGACTATGTCGCCGGTCTCTACTATTTCAACGAGCACGTCAGCGACGACGCCGCGACGCCGAACTCACTTGGCGCGGTCGCGGTCCTCAACGGCACCGGGCAAGTGGTCGGCGCGAACTATGTTGTTCTCGATCCGTGCACCGGTTCGGGTGGCTTCGGCTCGTTAGTCGGCTGTCGCTCGATCGACCGCGCCTCGGAAGTGCGCTCGAAGAGCTACGCCGCCTATGGCCAGCTGACCTTTAACGCCACCGACGCAATCCACGTGACGGTCGGTGGGCGCTACACCCACGACAAGAAGGAGGGCGTTCTCCGCTTCTCGCGCAACATCAATTACGACACTGACCCGGCGCGCGCGGCGGTCAATGGCTACAAGCCGCTCGACCGGACCTGGAACCGCTTCAACCCGATGGTCACGCTGGCCTATGACGTGACCAACTCTGTCCACGTGTATGCCAAATACGCCACCGGATATCGCGCCGGCGGCGCCAGCTCGCGCACGTCTAACTATCAGCCATTCGATCCGGAGGACGTGAAGTCGTACGAGGCGGGCCTGAAGGCGGATTTCTTCGACCACCGCGCGCGCCTCAACCTCGCTGGCTACATCATGGAGCGCAAGGGCAGTCAGGTCGACATCAGCTCGATCCAGCCGACGGCCACGGGCAATTTCAACAATCTCGTGACTATCAATGCCACCGGGGTCACCAAGATCCGCGGCATCGAGGCCGACCTGACGGTGAAGCCGACTACCGGGCTCACGCTCGGAGCGTCCTACGCCTACACGTACACCCGCATTCCGCCGATTCCGATCAGCAATTCGATTACTGTTGGAGGCGTAACCACCACCTCTTCTCCCGTTAATCAGGACTTCTTCATCGTCTTCACGCCGCGCAACACGGCGAGTGGTTCGGTCGATTATGAACTGCCGCTCGGCGGATCGAGCTCGTCGTTCCGCCTCCACCTCGACGCCAACTATGCCCAGGCGACGCAAGCATTCGACCAGTTCGCGACCAAGGCGGACTCGTCGTTCATTGTCAACGGCCGCCTGTCGCTCGCCGACCTGCCGCTGGGCAATTCGGCGCAGAAGTTCACGCTCGCGGTATGGTCACGCAACCTGCTCGACGAGCAGCACGTCTTCCGCCGCGACCCGTCGAACAGCCTGCCGGGCGCGCCGTCGTCCAGCCTTACTACCGGCAGCATAAGCAACGTGCTTGGCGATTATGGCAACTTCAATGCACCGCGCACTTTCGGCGTCGAAGCGGCGATGAAGTTTTAAGGATGGATGGGCGAGTTTCGGCTCGCCCCATCGTCTTAAATAATACTCGGTCCTGCCGACACTCCAACAAAGTATTGATGGACGGATGCTGGAATTCGCCGACCTCGTCCTTGAGCCGGAATCCTACCGTGTCCGAAGGGCAGGGCAAGTGGTGGACGTCACCACATTTCAATTCGAACTTCTTAAATTTTTCGTTGAAAACCCGCATCGCGTGTTCAGCCTGAGCGAATTAGCGAGGGCCGTGTGGACGGAGCAAGACGCCAACAATGTTGCAGTTCGGCGAAGCATCGCTCGCTTGCAGCGAGTTCTGAACACCCATGGAGGAGTCAATTTGATTCGCACCATCCGCAAAGTCGGATACTCGCTGGACGTCGCTTAACCAGCCACCAAAAGTCGCGCACCAAAATAAGTCATGATGGAGATTGCGCCAAGATGCAGCCGTGAAGTCGACAATTTGCATTGCCATGCTAGGCGAGTAATGGAGCGGCCCGGCGGTCGCCCTCCTTCCTCCCCAAATCTGCCAAGGCTGTCATGCGTCGTTCGCTGCTCTGTCCTATCGCTCTTGCCCTGTTGCTTGGCTGGAGTGCGTCCGCGCCGGCGCAGCGCGACGCCGACGATGATCGGCGACCCGCGCCGCGCCATATCGCGAAGAAGCCGGTGCGGAATGATGATAACGACGATGCGCCGAAGGGAGTTCCGATCGTGGAGGCGCCGTCCACGGTCGCGCCGGCTGTGCCTCCGCTTCCGATCGCGCATGATGTCGATGACGCACCGCCGGTCGAACCGGCTGCCCCGACCGTCGCTCCGGTCGATGACGACGATGAAAAGGCGCCCGAGACGGCCATCGTGGTCACCGCCCGGCGGCTCGATGTGGCGCGCGAGAGCGTCGAGCCGGCGCTTGGGGCGACTCGCTATTCGCTGACCAACGACACGATCGAGGCGCGCCCGGGGGGCGAAACGACGACGATCGGGCGAGTGCTGCAACAGGTGCCCGGCGTCGGCGACGGTGGGTCGGGGAAGCTGGTCGTTCGCGGGGTTCGCGGGGGGATCGAGTATCGGCTAAATAATATTATCCTGCCCGATGCACTGGGCGAAGTCGGCGAGCGACTTAGCAGTCGGCTGGCGGCGCGAATCGACCTGCTGACGGGGGCGCTGCCCGCGCAATATGGGCTTTCAGCCGGAAGCGTGGTCAACATCGTCACCAAGAGCGGGGCCTATCTCGCGGGCGGCCAAGCCGAACTGTACGGCGGGGCGCATAGCGAGTTCGAACCGGCAATCGAGGCCGGGGGCTCGCGCGGGAAAACCAGCGGGTTCGTGTCGGCGAGCTTTCTGGCAAGCCGGATCGGGCTTTCTGCGCCGGATGCCGGGGCACCGCGGCATGATGGCACGCGGCAGGTCGAGGGTTTCGGGTATCTTGACCAAATCATCGACGATGCTTCGCGAGTGTCGCTGATCGTTGGGAGTTCAAACGAGCGGTTCGAGGTGCCAGTGCCGCAGGGGGCGCCGCTGGTCGGGCTGTCGACACGGCACGAGACGAGCCACTATGCGGTGGCGAGCTATTTGCTGAACGGCGGAGCGACAACAGTCCAGGCTTCGCTGTTCGGGCGGGCGTCGACAAGCCGACTGCGCGGGCCGGTGGCGTTCGCGGCGCATGGCACAAGCGTCGGGACTCAGGTCGAGGCGGTACACAAGCTGGGGGCAAGCCATGCGCTCCGGGCGGGGACCGTGGTCAGCCAGGAACGGCAGCGGGGGGTGACGCATCGCACCTCTGCGAGTGTGTTCGTGCAGGACGAATGGACGGCGGCGAAGGGCTTTACAGTCAATGGTGGACTCCGCCTTGATCGCGTCAATGGGACTGGCGGCGGGTCGATGCTCGGGCCGCGCATCGGCGTGGTGTGGCAGCCGGGAACAGGGACGACGGTGCATGCGGGCTATGCACGATATCTTGTCGCCGCGCCGATCGAACGGAGCATTCCGGCCGATCCCCGTGATGCGGCAAAGGCCGAGCGCGACGATTATGTCGATATTGGCGTGCAGCAAATGGCGGGGCGGATGACGTTGGGGATCGACGCTTACTGGCGGCGCGCACGCGGGCTGCTCGCGACGCGGGGGAAAGCGCCCGATCCGATCGAGCAGGACTTCAACTTCGCGCGCGGGTCGGCGCGGGGGGTTGAAGCGAGTATGCTCTATGCCGACGGGCCGGCGTCCGGGTGGGCATCGCTCGCGGTGGCGCGGGGGCGCGGGCGCGGGCTGGTGTCGGGGGACGACTATTTCAGCAAGACCGAGCGCGCGTTGCTTGCCACCCATGCGGTGGCGCTGCCCGATGTCCAGGCGGTGACGGCTTCAGGGGGGGCGTCCTATCGGTTCGGTACGCTGCGATTGTCCGGGGACATGCTTTACGGCAGTGGCCTGCCGCGCGGGGTGTTCACGGGCGGCAGGTTGGCCGGCTATTTGAGGGTCGATGTCGCGGCGGTGTTGCGGCTGCCGGGGCTCGGGCACAAGCCGCTCGATCTTCGTGCCGATGTCGTCAATTTATTTGACCATCCGTACCAGCTGCGCGCAGCCAATGGATCACGGCTGGCGGAGTGGGGGCAGCGGCGGGGAGTATTCGTCGGGCTCGAACAGGGTTTCTGAGCGCCGTCTCCGCGCAGCGGCGAGCATTGTCACAGCTTCACGGCTTCAACCTAAAAGTGCTGCGCGAGCACGTCGTGCCTTGTTACTCCGTGCGGTCGAACCAAGCTCCACGGTCCTGCCGATTTCACAACGCCAACTACAAAAGCTGGCTGGTCACGCCACTGTCACCGGTGCTTCGCGCAACTGTCACGAACCATGGCTAGCGGCGAACCACCGTTTGGGTGGGGGACAAATTGACATGATTCGCAAGACGCTCGGTGTGCCCATGATCGGCGGCACCTTCACTGCATTCGCGCTTGTCCTGGCGAGCAGCCCAGCCTCGGCTGCCGCCACAACCGCCGCCGCGCTTCCGCCGACCTCGCAGGGCGACATCGCCGAAGGTTCGAACATCGTCGTCACTGCGACCCGCGTCAACGAGATCGCGCCGGTGACCTCGTCGCTCCAGGCCAAGCAACCTCAGGCGATCGTCAGCCGCTCGCTGATCGAAAATGCGCTGCCCGCGACCGCCGACTTCAACCAGATCGCGTTGATCACGCCGAGCGTGTCGAACTTCAACGGCAACAACGGCGTGGGCTTAAGCGAATCCAAGGCGCAGATCCGCGGCTTCCAGGACGGCGAATTCAACATCACCTATGACGGGGTGCCGTTCGGCGACACCAACGACCCGACCCACCATTCGACGACCTTCTTTCCATCGAACACGATCGAAACTTTGGTCGTCGATCGTGGTCCGGGCAATGCCAGCCAGCTTGGCCAGGCGACCTTCGGCGGCAACATCAACCTGTTCAGCCGCGCGACCCGCGACAAGTTCGGGGGGCAACTCAAGGCTGCGTATGGCAGCTTCAACACCTACCTCGGTCGCGCGCTGCTCAACACCGGAAAGCTCGGCGCCAATGGCCCAGAATTCCTCTTTACCGGCCAATATGTGAAGACCGACGGGCGGCTGACTTTCTCGCCCTATCGCAACTATAATCTGTTCGCGAAGATGAAATGGGATGTGTCGCCCGACATCCGGTTCAGCCTGCTCGGCACTTACAACAAGAACAAGTTCAACCAGGCCGACAAGGACGGCGCGACGCTCTATCAGGTGAGCCTGTTCGGCAAGCATTACGCGCTCAACCGCGATCCGGCGACGCCGCAGTTCCAGGATTACAACCACACGACCAAGACGACCGATTTCGAAATCGCGCATCTTGAGACCGATCTCACCAACCAGCTGAGTTTCGACAACAAGACGTTCACCTATTATTACGACAATGAGACACTGTCGGCGAACGACGTCACCAACACCAATCCCGCCCTCAATGTCGTCACCCTGGTCTCGGGGGGCAAGCCGGTGGTCGGCGTTCCGGGCTACACCAAGACCAACAAGTATCGGGTCTATGGCGACATCGCCAAGGCCAGGTTCGACTTCGGCTTCGGTGCGCTGACCGCGGGAGTATGGCACGAATGGTCGAAGACCTATCGCCAGCAGCGCGACGTCAACCTCGTCACCCGTGATCCGAGCTTCCTCGAGAAAGTCGTGGTCGATCCGTTGACCGGCATCGCCACTCCGCGCAACATCAAGTTCGACCAGGACAGTCGCATCATTCACACCGAGGAATTCGCCGAGCTAGAGCTTCGCCCGATGCCCGGGCTGACGATCACCCCGGGGTTCAAGCATGTCAGCCTCACGCGCCAGATCAATGCGCTCTACAACGCTACGACGCGCTATCCGCAGAATGTCCGCAGCACCTACAGCGCGGACCTGCCGTTCCTTCAGGCGAACTGGCTGCTGACCCCGGAGATGTCGATTTATGCCGAATATGCGCGCGGCTTCCTCGCGCCGCCGCTGAGCGTGCTTTACATTGTTAACCCGTCGCATTCGAACGTCGAGCCGCAGCGGTCGACCAATTACCAGATGGGGCTGGTCTATCATGGTAGCCGATTGTCGTTCGACGTCGACTTTTACCAGATCGATTTCAACAACAAGTTCCAGTCGGTCGTCGACCCGAACTTTGGCAAAGTGTTCACCAACATCGGCGGTGCAACTTACAAGGGCGCAGAGGGCGAAGTGACCTATGCGCTGACTGACGGACTGGCGGTGTTCGCCAATGCCTCGCGCAACGAGGCGATCGCCAGCGATACCCATCTTCAGGTCGCAAACGCGCCCAAGAGCACTGCGGCGGCGGGGGTGATTGCCCACTACGGCCCGTTCCGCGCGTCGCTGATCGACAAGCTGACCGGGCCCCAGTCGGGCGACGGAAGCGCCAACCCGGCCTACCGCATCCCTGCCTACAACACAGCGATCCTTGCCGCGAGCTACGAGTTCGGCCGGCTGCGCGTCGGTGCCGAAGTCACCGACCTGTTCAATTCGACCAAGGTTACGAACGTCAACGCCAACTCGAAGTCGGTTGCGATCGGCCAGCCGCTGGTCGGCAACGTCGACCAATATTATTTCCAGCCGGGCCGTCAGGCGACGGTCGACCTGACCTATCGATTTTGAGCGTGGGCCGGGAGTTCAAGGTCGAGCGTCCCATTGCCCTTTGGCGGGTGATCGGGATGCTGTTTGCCGCGGTCGCCGCGAGTTCGCGGGGGGGCGCGGCTGAGGTGCCGTGGGTGACGATGGCACCGGGGGGCGGAAGCGTTGTCCGGGTGATGGCGGACGGGGCCTGTCCTCGGCTGAGCGTCGACGGGCGGTCGCGGGCGATGAATGTGCGCGCGGCGGCGGTGACAATGCCGGCGCGGCCGAGCGCGTCGGGGTCTGCCGAGGCTCATCCTTCGGTGTTTCCGTCGACCGTTTGTGAAGCGCCGATCGCGCGGGGAGCGCGGCGGGCGAGCATCGGCGGGGAGCGGGTGCCGCTGGCGCGGCAGCTGATCCGGCGGATCGTGCTGGTCGGCGATACCGGATGCCGGCTGAAGGCCGCCGACAAGGCGTGGCAGGCATGCAACGATCCGGCGGAGTGGCCGTTCGCCGAGATCGCGGCGAGCGCGGCTCGGACCAGGCCCGATCTTGTCATACACGTCGGCGACTATCATTATCGCGAAACCCCGTGCCCCGCCGACAAGTTGGGCTGCGCGGGGAGTCCGTGGGGTTATGGAGAGGACGCGTGGCGCGCCGACCTGCTCGTGCCGGGCGCGCCGCTGCTGGCGGCAGCGGCGTGGGCGGTATCGCGCGGGAATCACGAGGCGTGCGATCGCGCGGGTCAGGGGTGGCGGCGGTTGCTCGACCCGCATCCTTTGGTCGCGGGGTCGGACTGCATCGATCCGGCCAATGATTTTGCCGGGGATCATGAAGCGCCCTACTCCGTCGATCTCGGCGGCGGTGCGCAGCTGATCATGCTTGATTTGGGGTCGGTCGGGGCAAAGGAACTCGCTGCCGACGATCCACGCCGCCCCCGGTTTGCCGAGGATGCGCGTGCGGCCGCGGCGATGACGTCGCCGGCCACGACGAGTTTCCTCGTTGGCCATTATCCGTTCGGTGCGGTTCGCGTGACGAAGAAGGGGCGGACCGAGGCGGGCAATCCGGCGCTGACCGCGACGTTCGGCACGAGCGATCGCGTTCCCGAACTGCCCGGGATTGCCGCGGTTCTGTCAGGCCATGTCCACCAATTCGAGCAGGTCAGTTTCAGCGGCGCGGCCCCGAGCCAGATCGTGACAGGTTTCTCTGGCACGTTCGAGGATGATCCCGCCGCACCCGGAGACGCCGCCTCACTTTCGCCACTTGATGGGGGGCTGAGGGTCGCGTCGCTGCTGTCGATCATCGGCCCGCAGGGGTTCGGGCTGCTCGAGCGCCGCACGCGCACGCACTGGTCGCTCAGCATCCGCGACCGCAACGGCCGGCAAATGGCTTCATGTGAGCTGCGCGGCCGACGATCGATGTGTATCCGCGCTCCTTAAGACCGGTTTGCTCACCACTGCTTCACGCAGTTACTTTCACTGCAGCTATTGGCAGTGCGCCTAAGGCCGTCGGACCGGGTTCCGGGCCAGATTCAGCCAAGAATCGTGTCCGGCCATCTAAGCGAGATTTCCATCAAGAAACGCGTTTACCTTTCGAACGGTCGAAGGTCGAGGTTCGCGCCCACTTCGCAGATCGAAAACGAAGCGCGAGTCTCCCAGCACTTCGCGTCCGAAGCGGGTTGGCGGAGTTCGCGTGGCACGGAGATACTTTTCGACGCGGTGCAGCAGCATGACATCCTCGACTCGACCCAATCGTATGATCGTCATTGATTTCCTACTTGTCTAGGATTAATGTTCGTTCTATGTTTCTATCCATGTCGAATGTCGATCAACGAGCCGTGCTTGAGCGCCTCATTCGGGAGCGCCGCGAGGATTATGCCAGCCTGTCACGGCTGATCGGTCGAAACTCGGCCTATATTCAGCAGTTTATCCGGCGCGGTGTGCCCAAGCGCTTGAGCGAGGGCGATCGAAACACCCTTGCCCGTTATTTCGGGATTTCGGAGGTTGAACTCGGCGGCCCTGGGCAGGATCGCGATGTCCCATCACTGGCATCTTCGTCCCTGATTGCGGTGCCTCGCCTCAATGTTGATGCGTCGGCGGGCCCTGGCGCCTTCAACGAAAGCGAAGGTGAGATTGCTCATATCGGGTTTGACGAGAAATGGCTTCGACGAGTTTCCCGAAGCAAGTCGACCGACTTGTCGGTCATCAAGGTGCAGGGCGACTCGATGACGCCGACCCTGTCCGATGGCGACGACATTCTTGTCGACGCCGGCGACGGCGTCGAGCGGCTACGCGACGGCATCTACGTCCTTCGCCGGGATGACGCCCTGTTAGTCAAGCGCATTGCCCCGAGCCCGGCTTCGAGGCGGATCATCATCAAGAGCGACAATGACAGCTATCCGAGCTGGCCGGACTGCGAGATTGGCGACGTTGATATCATCGGACGTGTCGTGTGGGTGGGTCGCCGCTTGCGTTAGAGATCGTCAAGCCGAGTTCCCTCCGCGATTTCCAACAAAATAAGCGAGAAGTCGGTTTGTTGGATTAAAATAGGAATTCACCTGCGAGTTCCTCTTTCGTTCTCATTGAGGTCGAGTCTTCGTCGATCTTTTATGTTGGAGGAACGAGAGTGGCGGTGTCGGATCTTCAGGCACAGCGTGATATCTTCGTCAGGTTGGCGTCGCATCACGAACGTCTGCTCGAACTCGATCGTGCTGGCTGGGCGTGGGAATGGCTTTGCCGCAATCCGGACTTCGCCTCGCTCAAGCTGGCGACCGAAACGCGTAATGCAGCAAGCCGTCCTGTCGTCATCCGCCCTGAAGCGGCGTCGGAGTGCAGCTTGCTGCGGTGGGGCCTTCACTATGGCTGAAGTCGCGTTAACGCCCGGCGATACTCGGCATGTCGTCTGGAGCGCTGCGGTCGATCGTTCCGTTCTGAGTTGTACAGCCGAAGCGATCACACCGGACCACCCCGACGCCTTCTGCATAGACCGACTGAGCATTCCCACTACCATGATAGTCGGATCGTCTGGCCTGGAGCATCTGTCGATATCCGATGGGGTGAAGCGGATCCGGCTCGATGTCGCGTCGGGAACACTGCTCGAGGGTCCTGTCCGCCTTCACTATCGCCTCGCTGGCTTCGACGATTGCGAACCCCAGTTGCTGACACTTCAGCGGCTGTTGGCCCTGAACCGCCTGGGTCGGTTCGCCCGTGGCCTTCATCCGCGTGAGGCCAAAGTCGAGCGATGGATCAGGATGCTTCGTGCGCATGATCTAAGCCTCCAAGGCACCTCGCAACGCGACATTGCCGGCGAGCTGTTCGGCCTCGATGCACTCTCCGAATGGCGGACGCGATCGGACTTTCTTCGGCTGCGCGTCCAGAGACTTCTTCACGACGCGAGCGGGATGATCAGCGGTGGCTATCTGGATTTGCTCCAAAGGCCGCACGGCGTGAGGTCTGACGCCTCGCGCTGACGCGCGACCGCGCTCAACCATGCCGGGCCGCGCCGAGACGTGTCCCGGCCCTGCGGGTTACGATCGCATGGCGCAACGGGCCTGACAGCCCCCGTTATGGACGCGCCTGATGCGGCGCGGCGCTGTTGTTGCCGGACCCGGACAAGCGGGTTGGCCGGCGCTCCCCTTTAGGTCCGCCACGGTCGGCGGCAACCGGCGCTTCGCGCCGGTCCTCCACTTGGCGTTCCGGCCGTACCGGTGCCGCCGCCCGCTCGATGCGGACCTTCCAGGTCGCCAGTCGCCGCCCACCCCGCTTTTCCGGGGTCCGGTGTGAGATTGGGAAGGAAGGTTCGATGCGTCACAACAAGACGATGCGCGCGGGACGCGCGGGTGCGGGCAAGGCGGGTGCGGGCAAGGGCCGGGCGCAGGGCCGGGGCGCATCGCGCGGGTCGGGCACGGGCCGGTCGGGCGCTGGCGGCGAGCAGCCGCGCGTGTCGCTTTACGCTGAAGTCACCGCGCGCATCATTGCCGAGCTGGAGGCGGGGCGCTTCCCTTGGGTTCAGCCGTGGTGCAGCACCACCGCCGCGCCGGGCTTGCCATGCAATGCCGTCACCGGTCGGCGCTATTCGGGAATTAATATCCTCTTGCTGTGGGGTGCGGTCATCGAGCGCGGCCATGCCTCGCAAGGCTGGCTGACCTTTGCCCAGGCACAGGGCGCGGGCGGCTGTGTTCGCAAGGGTGAGCGCGGGGTGACCGTCGTCTATGCCGACACCTTCACGCCGGAGAATGAGCGCGAGCGGGCGCGGAGCGAAGGCGACGATCCCCGTTCTATTCCGTTCCTCAAGCGCTTCACCCTGTTCAACATCGACCAGTGCGACGGGTTGCCCGAGCGGCTCGCGATTGCCGCGCCGCCGCTGCCCGAGCGCGAGACGATGCCGGTTGCCGAGGCGCTGATCGTCGCTTCCCGGGCCGACTTCCGCATCGGCGGAGCCAAGGCCTTTTACGCGCCCGGCGCCGATTATGTGCAGGTCCCGCCGCAGCCCGCCTTCCATCACCAAATCGACTTGTATGATGGTCAGTTTGTCAAGGCGCATTCCTTCGTCATTGCAGGCAGATCAGCTTTCCCCGTTCCAAGGCCAATAGATGCACAATCCGTGCATAGACTTGTATCCGGTCGGGATCATCGTCCCGCACCACAA
>JBBQDG010000006.1:0-79549 GCA_038319435.1 Sphingomonadales bacterium
CCGACGCGCAAATCGCCGATGGTAGCGCTCGCTCGAACACCGGCCGAAAACCGCTTTCCCCATAGGCCACCGATCGTGGACCGCGGCTTCCTGCTTTGGAGGATATCGTACACCTGCCGGTGCCCGATATCCTTCACAAAACTCGCCATTCAGCGCATCCCGGCGCAAGCCTGAAACCTGCCATTCGTTCAGTCGTCGTATATTGTCATGATTTGTTGAAATCGGAATGGCCAAGCCACCGAGTAGGTTCAGAAAATGTAGGACGGACCTGTACGTTTAGGTGCGGAGGGGGCGATGCCATCAGCCACTAACTTTCGTACTCTGTCGTCTCCCCTACGACCGCATCGTCCCCAATTGGTGGTCTTTCGAGATAAACGCTGAGCGGGTAGATCCGACGGATGAGCATTCCGGACAACTTTACCCGACTGCACGACAACGAGGAAAAACTGCGAGAGGAGTCACTGCGGCGGATTGGAGAGCTTCCCGATCTAGCGGCGCACCTGCATATCATCGAGCGCGCGATGGATCTCATCTTCGCTCTTTTGCCTTCGACTGAGGTGACCGACGAGGACGAGCTGCATCTCGGCAATCTCGGCATACGATGCTTTAACGCTCTTGCGTCTTCTCTGAAGCTGATGCTGGGAGGCTATTATCAGGCATCGGCGCTGCACATCCGCGATCTACTGGAGACTACCTTCCTGATCGACTATTTCAGCACCGATCCAGCGTTGCTGACGCGATGGCGGACGACGTCCGATCGCGATCGCAAGATCGCCTTCAAGCCGATCACGGTCCGTGACGCTCTGGACAAGCGCGATGGCTTCATCACCATGAAGCGCAAGAAGGCTTACGAGCTCCTCTGTAAGTTCGCCGGACACGCCACGCCTGAAGGCGCCGTCATGCTCGCGCCCGACCCAAGCATCGGGACTGTGCATTGCGGACCGTTTCTGGAAACCACCGCGCTCGACGCCGTCCTGTCCGAAGCAGCCAAAACGGCGGTCCAAGCGGCTGAGGCCCTTCGCCGCGTCATCAAGGCCCATGGGATCGACGCGCACGCAGCTCGGATCGGCTTCATGCACGAGGAAGCGGCCTGGCTAAAACGCTTCTTCAACCAAGAGCCAGATGAGCCAAGGCTGGAGGAACTGCGGGAGCTGCTGGCACGGGCACGCGCTGGGGAAGTCGGCAGCGTTGGCCGTGCCAGCTAGGCCGGGTTTCACTTGGGAACGCGCGCCATGGTCGCGCTGCGCTAGATGCGGTGAAAATCGATTCGGGTTCCTGAGCGGCGGCGATGACAGCATTGCATGGCGTTGCTCGAATTGCCGGTATCGCGTCGACGAGCCGCTGCCGGCATTGAACAAGAAGGTCATCTACATCGACCAATTCGTGTTCAGCGAACTTTTCAAGCTTAAAGCCGGCACCCGTCGGGAAGACAAGCTGACCCCCTTTTGGCAAGAGGTCGACGCACTCCTGCATCGTGTCGTTCACTTGGAGCAGGCGGTCTTGCCGCATTCCAATATCCATCAGGCCGAAACCATCGTCTCCGCGTGGCCCCGCGACCTGCGCAATGCCTATGAAGCGATAGGAGGCGACATGCGCTTCGAGGACGCAAACGACGTTCAAATGCGGGAGATCACCGAGTTCGCCGTGGCCTATGTCGAGCACCGCGATCCTGCGCTGAACTTCGATGTCGATGAGATCCTACGCGGCAAGCGCAATAAATGGCTCCCGAACATTCGCGTGGTCGTCAATGCCGACTGCAGCCACTTTGCGGCCGGTACACGTCAGCGGCGGGAGAGCGCGGGTATCAGTGTGAATGAACTGATGGATAATTGGCGCGCCCGCCAGCTTGGCTTCGACAACGTTTTGCAGATTGAGCTTAACGGCTACCACTACAGCCGCATCGAGGCGCTTCGTGAATTTCGCGAGCAGTATGAGCGCTCCGAAGCCGCCGGCGATTTTATGGCGATCATGGATCAGAGCATGAGCCACATCTGCCAAGAGCTCTCGATGCTCGATCGACTATTCCGGCAAGTCGGCATCCCCGAGCAAAGCCACGACATTGCGCGCGAAAGCTTCTGGCGGTGGGAGCGCAACGGCGAAATGCCGTTCGGCCGCATTCTGGCCTATATGTTCGCCGCGCTTGCGGGTCAGGTTAAGGCTGGTCGAAAAAAAGGCGTGTCGGCCGGGTTCATGAACGATGTCGAGGCGGTCGCGGCCTATGCGCCGTTCGTCGATGCCATATTCATCGACAAAGAATGCGCGTTGCTGCTGACGCAAGGGCGGCCTGGCCGGGAACTAAACTTTCGCGCGCGTGTCTTCTCATTGACCAATCGCGAGGAGTTTCTCGCTTATCTTCGCCAGTTGGAAGCCGACGCTAGCGACGAGGTGCGGCGCTACGCGAAGGTCATCTACGGCATCGACATAGCCCAAGCCTAGATCGCTTGCATCAAGACGCGGCCTGCTCCCCAGTGGCTCTGACGGAGCGGCTGTGAGGTTAACATCGCGCTGGCTGCTTTGCATGTGAAAGTAGCTCCCAAGCTTTGCTAACGAAGGTCTGGTTATCACATTTGAGGCGCCATTAGCTGCCAGTCCGCAACCGGCCCAAAGTTTGTCGTCCTCTCCAGAAGGGGCCGCGTTTTTTGGAGTTTTACGCTCCCTGTTTTCTCGCGTCTCGACCCCGCGAAGCGGCTCTCAATTCCCTGTTCGGAAAACTAGGGATTTTGGCTGCAGAATCGGCGTGTTCTTGCGAATTTCGTGACGCAAATCAGGATCTCACGGTCGGGTTTGCTGAAAATTCCCTGCAGAATCCCTGAAAATCAGGGATTAACCGGAGAGAGCGGTTCGCCGCTGACTTGTTCCACCGCCAGCGGCCCTCCCGGATTTGTCGTTTCGGCAGCAGGCGACGTTGCTACCGGACGCATATTTTAGCGCCGCCTTGTCTCGACCTGCTTGCATGCCACAAAAACTCTGGCATCAGTGTCTTTCAAAAGGGGATGGGCTTGGCCGGATTGATATTGCGCGATGTCCGCAAGGCATTTGGGACCACGCCGATTCTCGACGGGGTCAGCCTGGAAACAGGGGAGCGCGAATTCATCGCTTTTCTCGGTCCGTCGGGATCGGGCAAATCGACGCTGCTCAGGATCATCGCCGGGCTTGAAACGGCGGACTCGGGCCAGGTGCTCCTCGACTGCGAACGCATCGACAATCGGCCCCCCGGCGAGCGCGGCGTCGCGATGGTGTTTCAGGCTTACGCGCTCTACCCGCACATGAGCGTGCGCGACAATATGGCGTTCGGGCTGCGCAATGCGCGCGTGCCCGAAAGTGACATTGCGGAGCGCATCGCCGATGCCGCGCGGATCCTCGAGATCGAACCCTTGCTCGACCGCAAGCCCGCGCAATTGTCGGGCGGTCAGCGGCAACGCGTTGCGATCGGCCGCGCCATCGTGAAATCACCCAAATTGTTCCTGCTCGACGAGCCGCTCTCCAATCTCGACGCCGCGCTTCGCCTGCGCACCCGGGTCGAGCTCGCCCAGCTTCGCCAGCGAGTCGAAGCCGTCGTCATCATGGTTACCCATGACCAGGCCGAGGCGATGACGCTCGCCGATCGGATCGTGGTCATCAACGATCGCTGCGTGCAACAGGTCGGCGCGCCGATGGAGGTCTACAGCCGCCCCGCCAATCGCTTCGTCGCCCGCTTTGTTGGTTCGCCGGCGATGACGATCCTCGCAGCGGAGTTGGTCCCCGGGGATGGCCCGGCCAAGATCAAGCTCGGCGATGGCTCCGAGATAGCAACCCGGGTCGCTCGCGACGGCCTTCCGTCGGGCGAGCTGGAAATCGGCTTTCGCCCGGAATCGGTCCACGTCGCCGCCGACGGACCGATCAAGGCCACGATCATCCTCGTCGAGCGGCTTGGCGAGCGCACACTCGTCTATTGCCAGCTGGCCGACGGCACTCCGATCACCGCCGAGGACGGGGGCATGTCGGCGCTGGCGATCGGCGACAAGGTCAGCCTTGCGATCGACGGCACCCGCGCGCATCTGTTTGGCCCCGACGGGACCGCCTTCCACGCCTCGGCGAGCATATAGTGCGCGACAGGCGATCGCTGTCGGGGTTCGCGTTCGTCGCGCCGTTCCTGCTGCTCTACGGCTTCCTTCAGCTTTACCCGCTGCTGCGCGGGATCATCATCAGTCTGCGCCGTGAAGACCTGTTCGGGGGGGGCCATTTCATCGGTCTCGCCAATTATACCGAATTGCTTGGGGACCCGGTGTTCGGTCAGGCCGTGCTAAACACGCTGCTCGTGACCCTGATGATCGTGCCGCCGCTGACGATCATCGCCCTGCTGCTCGCGCTCGCGCTTAACAATGCGACGCGCAGCTCGGCAATCTTCCGCGGGCTGTTCTTCTCTTCCTCGGTCCTGTCGGTGACGATCGTCACGCTGATCTGGCGATTTGTCCTCACTCCCGACGCGGGCCTCGTTGGTGAAGCGCTCAAGGCCGCCGGGCACGCGCCGCTGCCGTTCCTCAGCGATGCTCACCTCGTCCTGCCCGCCATTGCCATAACGACCATCTGGTGGTCGATCGGCCTGCCGATGATCTTGTTCCTCGCCGGACTACAGCAGATCCCCGCCGACATGTACGAGGCCGCCGCGCTCGACCGCTCAAGCCGCTGGACGACGCTGTGGAAGATCACGCTCCCTGCGCTTCGCCGCACGACGCTGCTCGTCGTGATGCTCCAGACCGCGGGTCAGCTGCAATTATTCGGCCAATCGCAATTGCTCACTGCCGGGGGCCCTGGCGGCGCATCACGGACGATGGTGCTGTTCATTTACGAAACCGCCTTCGTTCGCTGGCAGCTCGGCTATGCTGCAGCTGGCGCGGAAATTCTGTTCGTGATGATTCTGATGGTCACGCTCATCCAATATGTGACGATCAATCGCGACAGTGAGGGCGCACGATGACCGCCCCGTCGCGCCCCGCTCGCATTGCGGTCATGCTTGGCGCCGCGATGATGCTCGCGCCATTGCTGTGGACTCTCTTGCTCTCGCTCAAGTCGAACGAGCAGTTGATCCAGTCGAGCGGCACCGCCTTCCGCGCGCCATGGACACTGGAAAATTACGCCGCGATCGCCGGTAACAGCCAGGTGCTTCACTGGCTCCTCAACAGTGTGATCGTCTCGCTCGGCACGACCGCAGGGGTGCTGATCCTGTGCAGCCTCGCCGGCTACGGCTTCGCCCGCCTCGACTTCCCGTTCCGCCGCCCGCTGTTCATTCTCGTGCTCCTCGGCCTCGCCATCCCCGAGCAGGCAGTGATCCTGCCCCGTCACCAGCTGTTCGCCGAACTCGGGCTTCACAACAGCTATCCCGGCCTGATCCTGCCCGGCCTCGTCGCCCCGTTCGGGGTGTTTTTCATGACCCAATATTTCCGTTCGATCCCGCTTGATCTCGATGAGGCCGCTGCGCTCGACGGTGCGTCCCGCTGGCGGATCTTCTGGAAAATCCTCCTCCCCAACACCATCCCGGCGCAGTCGGCGCTCGCCGTCTTCACCTTTCTGGGATCCTGGAACGATTATTGGTGGCCGCTCATTTCGGCAACGCGCAGCGCACGCTTCACCCTTACCGTCGGCCTCGCCTCGAGCCAGATGAACTACGCCCAGACCAGCGGCCTCGGCTATCTCATGGCGCAAGCGGTATTCGCGTCGGTGCCGATCCTGATCGTCTATCTATTGTTCCAGAAACAGATCGTCCGCGCGATGTCGGGGGCCGCGGCGAAATGAAGCGCGCCCTGCTCATCCTGTTCGTGCTCGTCGCGGCGAGTTGCGCGCCGCCCGACAAGCGCACCCACATCAATCTTCAGCGCTTCTTCGGCGAATGCGGCGCCGCATACGGTCAAAGCATCGATGTCGCCAAGGCCGACGGCGAATGCGGCATCATGACCGTGCTGATCAACCGCTTCAACGCCGAGAACCCCGACATCGTCGTCGACACCAATGTCGTCGCCTGGCCGGGCTATGCCCAGCTCACCGCGCAGATCGCCGCGCGCGATCCGCCCGACCTCGTCACGATGCACCAGGGCGTGCTGACCGACTATGCCGCACGCGGTTTGGTCGAGCCAATCGACCCGATTCTGCGCCAAGCCGGCATCAGCCCAGACGCCTTCACCGACGCCGGCCGCCGCGGCGTGACCAAGAATGGCGTGATGGTCGGCATGCCGTGGGACACGATCGGCGGCCTGTTCCACGTCAATACCGCGCTGTTCGCCAATGCCGGCCTGATGCGCGACGGCAAGCCGGTCCTCCCGACCTCGCCCGCCGAGTTCCTGGCCCAGGCGCGGCAGTTCAAGGCGCGCACCGGCAAGCCCTATCTTATTCAGAGCCAGGTCAACGATCCCGCAACCCATGTTCGCAATCTCTACACTTATCTCTTGGCGCAGGACGCGGTGATCTTCCCCGACGCGACCCACATCCGCCTCGCCATTCCGCAAGCGGCCGAGATCGTCACCCTGTTCCGCACGATCAACGCCGAAGGGCTGTCAACTCTCAACCAGGATGTCCCCGCCGCGATCAACAGCTTCCTCAATGGCGATGGCGGGATCTACCCGACCGGCACGTGGATGATCGGATCGTTCGAGAAAGAGGCCGAAACCCCCGGGCGCCCGCTTTACAATAGCTACGCCGTCTACCCCTATCCGCGCCTGTGGGGTCATCCCGCCGCGTTCGTCGACGGCCACAGCTGGGTCATGCCAAAGCGCCCGCGCAGCCCGGCGACCCTCGCCGCGATCGCGCGCTTCCTGCGCTTCATGTCCGATCATAATTTTGACTGGGCGCGCACTGGCCATGTCTCCGCGATGAAGGCGGTCGTCGCATCGCCCCAGTTTGCGGCCCTTCCGCACCGCGCCGACATCGCCCCGCTCGCGGTTGTCGGCTGCCCGCTGCCCGGCACGATCCGCCGCCAGGGCGCAATCGAGGGCATTCTCGGCGAGGAGCTGGCGGCGGCGGTCAGCGGTCAAAAGCCGGTCGATCGCGCGCTGGCCGACGCTGAGCGCCGCGCCAACACGCTGCTCGCCGAACTCGACTGACGCGATCGCGCAACAGGTCGAGCGGCACCTCGGCCCGCTCGTGAAAAGCTTCTTGTAACATTGCCTGATGTTGCCATAGTCTCGCGAAAGGCCGCGCAAGACGGTCGTTTTGCAATTGGGGGGATACCAAAAATGACTCGCTCGCTGCCGATTCTTGCGTCGACCTCGGCCATGGCGCTAGTGCTGATGACCGCCGTCCCCGCCGCTGCCCAGCAGACCCCGGCAAGCCCGCCTGCGGGCACCGCAGTGACACCGGCTCCGGCCGCAGCTGACGACAACTCGATCGTCGTCACCGGCATCCGCAAGTCGCTCCAGTCGGCGCAGAGCCTCAAGAAGAACAGTCGGCAGCAGGTCGATGCGATCGTTGCCGAGGACATCGGCAAGCTGCCCGACATCAACACCGCCGAGACCGCAGCGCGCATTCCCGGGTTACAGGTCACGCGTCGCGGCGGCGAAGCCGACGGCGTCCTCGTCCGAGGCCTTCCCGACTTCGCCACGACCTATAACGGGCGTGAAATATTCACGGCTGAAACTCGCGTGGTCGCACTGCAGGATTTCCCGTCCGCGAATATCGCGGCGCTTGAGGTTTACAAGACGACAGCGGCCAACCTCGTCGAAGCGGGCCTTGCGGGCCTGGTGAATGTCCGCTCGCGCCGACCATTCGACTTCAAGGGCTTCCAGCTTGCCGGCAGCCTCTATGCGACCCACACACGGCAGGCCGGCAAGACCACTCCGAATGGCGATCTGCTGATCAGCAATCGCTGGCGCGTGGGCGACGGAGAGTTTGGAGCCCTGCTCAACGTCAGCTTCAGCGACCTCACCTACCTCGACTCCGAACCGTCCAATACCGACTTCATCGCTGACCCGGGCTACAACGGTCAGACTGTCCGGATCCCCGATGTCCAGCGCCTGTTCTACCGCAGCGGCAATCGCACTCGTCCGTCGGTCAATGGCGCGCTTCAGTGGCGCCCAACGCCCAATCTCAATTTCTACGTCGACGGACTCTATCAAGGGTTTCGCAACCGCGTCTCAGACCGGTTGCTTGCAGTGCCGCTGTGGGGCGGCCAGTTCAGCAATCTGACCTTCCGCGATGGGACCAACCTCGTCAGCGGCGGCACGGTGACCAACCCGTTCCGTCCCGACGGCTTCCAAGGCGCGACGTACAACAAGACCGACACCTATCAGATTGCGATCGGCGGCAGTTGGGACGCTGGACCGCTGAAGCTGTCGGCGGATGTGGCGCGATCAAAGAGCACGTTTACGGGCTCGACCGAGAGTGTCGACTATGCCTTTGCCAACAGGCAAACGATCGATTTCACCAACGGCACTGGCCCCGGCACCGGAGGTGGACCAGAGTTTAGCTTTAAGAACTTCGACGCGAGCAATCCGGCCAACTACATCTTCCGGGGTCTCTATGAAGAAGCTCAGGTCTCGAAGGGCAAGGACTGGCAGGGCCGCGTTGACGGCGAATATGACACCGGAATCGCGGTTCTTCCCAAGATCGAATTCGGCGTCCGCTACACCGATCACAAGGCGCATCGCGAGTTCGGCAATCGCTACTATAATTTCGAAAGCCGCCGTATTCCGATCGGCGCGGTTCCGCTCGACTATGAGCTATTCCGCTCGGGCTTCCGCGGGACCGACATCCAGAGTGGATTCCGCACATTCCTGTCGCCGACCTATAGCAGCGTTCGCGACAATCTTACCGGCCTTCGGCAGTTCATCATCAACCAAGGCGTTCCCGATGCCTTGTGCCCCAGCGATCCCAACCCGTCTTGCGTCAGTTTTGGGACCTTCACCACTGCGACGGTGGCGGCCGATCCACGGCAGACCTATGACGCCCGCGAGCGCTCGGCAGCCGCCTATGCGCAGGTTAACTACCAATTTGGCGAAGCCGTCGACGGTGTCCTTGGGCTGCGGGCGGTGGAAACGCGCGACATGATCAGCGGGACGTCCTTCGTTGCCCCGATCGGCGGGGGAGCGAGTGTCTTCACGCCGGTCAGCATAAAGAATAAATACACCAGCTGGCTGCCTAACGCGAGCATTCGCTGGCACATTACTCCGCAAATACAGCTTCGCCTGTCCGCAACCAAGACGCGAACCCGCCCAACCTTTGCTCAGCTTAATCCCTCGGCAAGTCTCGGCGCACCGCCCACCAATTGCGCACCAGGCCAGACTGATCCGTTCGCGTGCGCTCGCCGAGGCGGCGGCGGCAATCCGTTCCTCAAGCCATTCAAGTCGAATAACTTCGATGCCAGCCTGGAATATTACTTCTCACGGACTGGTTTGATCGCCGGTGCGGTGTTCCAGCGTGACCTCAAGGGCTTCATCCAGAACCTAGAGGTGCGCTACATCGATCCCAATCTGGGACCGCTCATCATCAATGGCCCGGTCAATACGAACAAAGCGAAGATCAAAGGCGCCGAGGTTCAATTTACCAGCTTCTTCGATTGGGGAGGCGTCCCCGATTGGCTTCATCATTTCGGTGCTCAGGCCAACGTCACCTACCTCGATATTAAGGTCGACGACCCGATCTCGGCCGATATTCAAAGCCGCCGCATTTATGGCGTAGCCAAGTGGACCTACAACCTCGTCGGCATTTATGAGGCGAACGGTTTGTCGGTTCGCCTGTCGTACAACAAGCGCAGCAAGACGCTTGAGACTATCCAGAATCGTGGTGACGACATCTACATCGAAAAAGCCAGTCCTGCGGGCCGGTTGGACCTGTCGACGAACTATGACGTGAACAAGCATTTCACCTTGTTCGCGGACTGGACCAACATTCTAAATCACCCATTCCGGCAGGACTTTAGCTCTGCCCGCAACCGGGCGCCGCGCGCAGACTACACTCGTTTCTATCGCTTTGAAGAGGCGGTCTACTCGGGCGGCGCACGCTTCCGCTTCTAGTGGAGGGCAGTCAGCACTATCGGGCCGGGGGGCTGTCGCTCCCCGGCCTTTTCTTTAAGGGTCGGGCGGGTGACGCAAGCATCGGCAAAAACCCGCGTCGTCATCCTCGGCGGCGGCACCGCAGGCTGGATGACCGCTGCGGCACTCGTCAATCAGCTCTCCAGTTCCTGCACTGTCCAGCTGATCGAATCAGAGGAGATCGGCATCGTCGGCGTCGGCGAAGCCACGCTGCCGCACCTGCGCGCGTTCATCGCCATGCTTGGCCTCGACGAAGCCGAGTTCATGAAGGCCACTCACGCCACCTTCAAGCTCGGCATCGAGTTTCGCGACTTCGGCAGCATCGGCAGCCGCTACCTTCACCCGTTCGGCAGCTTCGGCACGGAACTGGGCGGCGTTCACTTTCATCACTACTGGCGCCGCCTCGGCGCACCGCCCGAGTCGCTGTTCGACTGCTCAATCGCCAATGTTATGGCCGACCGGAGCCGCTTCGCTCGTCCATCGGCTGACAGCAACTCGGCATTGTCGACCTACAACTACGCCTATCAATTCGATGCGACGCGCTTCGCCCCCTATATGCGCGACTGGACGCTGGCGCACGGTGCCGAGCGGATCGAGGCGCGCGTGACTTCGGTCGAGCGGGACGGCGAAGGCGGCGATATCACGGCGCTCCTGCTCGACAGCGGCGCTCGCGTGGAGGGTGACCTGTTCATCGATTGCTCGGGCTTTCGCTCGATGCTGCTTGGGCAGACGATGGGTGCCGAGTGGGAGGATTGGTCACACTGGCTGCCCTGCGACCGGGCGGTGGCCGCTCCGTGCGCGTCGCCGGCGGGCGGCATCGAACCGTACACCACCGCCTCCGCGATGACCGCCGGCTGGCGCTGGCGGATCCCGCTGCGCCACCGCGTCGGCAATGGCTACGTCTATTCCAGTGCGCACTTGTCGGACGAGGCGGCGACCGACGCACTCGTCGCAAGCCTTGAAAGCGAACCACTCGCCGACCCGCGCCTGCTCCGCTTCCGCGCCGGGCGCCGCAAGCAAAGCTGGGTTGGTAATGTGGTCGGAATTGGTCTGGCGTCAGGTTTCCTGGAACCGCTGGAGTCGACCAGCATCTATCTTGCGCAGGGAGCGATTGCACAGCTGATCGACCTTTTTCCGATTGGTCGTGTGACCGACGCCGATCGCGCCGAGTTTAATCATGTCGTCGACCTGGAATATGACCGCATCCGCGACTTCCTGATCCTCCATTACCACGCGACGACGCGCGACGATTCGCCCTTCTGGGATCATGTTCGCACGATGCGCGTCCCGGACAGCCTCGCCGAAAAGATCGAGCTGTGGCGTGAGGCGGGCCGCGTTTCCAAATATAGCCACGGACTGTTCTTCGAGCCGAGCTGGATCGCGGTCTACGTCGGCCAGGGACTGATCCCAAGGCATTGGGACGCGCGCGCCGATCAATTCGACGCGGCGCAACTGGTCGCGGCCATGGACCGGCTGCGCGGTCAGATTTCCAATACGGTCGATGCCATGCCCGATCACGCCGATTATCTTGGGCAAGTCGCATGAGCGATCGGGCGATCCGTTCAATCATGGTGGCGGGGGATGGCCTGGTCGGCCTGTCCGCCGCGCTCGCCTTCAGCCGCGCCTTTCCCAGGATTAAGGTCACCATCCTCGCCGTGCCGCCCGACCCTGCCGCGCTGACCGACCGACTCCCCTGGACCCTCCCGGCGGTCGGCCGCTTCCACGCCGCGATCGGTTTCGATGAGCTTGACCTCGTCCGCCGCGGCCTCGCCTGCCATCACCTCGGAACCCGCTTCGAACAAGGCGCAACGAGCTGGATGCACAGCTTTGGAGAAGTCGGCCGCCCCGAAGGCGCAATCCCCTTCCATCAGCTGTGGCTACGCGCCTTTCGGGAAGGCCGCGCCCGCCCGTTCGAGGCCTACAGTGCGGCTAGCGTAATCGGCGCGGCGGGTAAGTTCGTCCACCCCTCCACCGATCCCGCCTCGCCCCTGTCGACCTACCTCTACGGCCTCCGTCTCAACCCGGACCGTTACCGTGCAGCGCTGGTTGAGGCCTGCGCGCCCCTCGCCCGGATTGCAGGCGAAATAATGGCGATCGAACAAAACGCTGATGGCGCCCTTGCCGCAGTGCTGCTCGATGACGAGCGCCGCGTCGAGGCGGACCTGTTCGTCGATTGCACCGGCCCGTCCGCCCGCCTGCTGAGCGTCCTCGACCCCAGCTTCGTCAGCTGGTCCGACTGGATCCCGTCCTCGCATGTTGAACTGAGCTGGGGCGCAGCGTCGCTTCCAACACCGGTCGACCTGGTTCGTCGCGAGGGCGAGCAATGGCATCTTTCGGCAAACGTCCCGGGGGCGACATTGAACGCAACCGTGTTGCTTGGCGAGCGTTCGGCCATTCATCCCGGGCGCCGTCCCGCACCCTTTACCAAAAACGTCCTCGCGATCGGCGACTCATCAGTAATTCCCGGCCCGCTCCTCGGTCTCGGCCTGTCGCTTGCGCACAGCGCGATCCTGCGCGCGATCGACCTCTTCCCCGGCCGCGACACCAACCCGCTCGAGCTTGCCGAATACAATCGTCTGACCGCGCAAGAGCAAGACCGCGCTCGCGACCTCCTCGCGCTGTTCCACATCGGCGAGACAACGCGCGAACTTCCCGCAAGCCTCGCCCGAACCCTCACTCAATGGAGCGCCCGCGGTCGTCTTTCCTTCTTCGAGGAGGAGAGCGTCACGGCCGATAGTTGGGCGCAGACCCTGCTCGGCTGCAACATCCTCCCCGACGCCGTGACCCCGCTCGCCCAAGTCGTCGATTCGAACGCCGCGGCAACCGCGATGAACGAGCTGGCCGACGGACTGACATCCCTCGCCGCTCAGCTCCCCGACTACGCCGATTATCTCGCCAGAATGGGCGCCCCGGCCTAGCGCGCCGCCTGCTCGCGCAGCCCCATGCCGATCACCGGCTTGCCGTCTTTCCAACTGATCGGCGCGACATAGAGGAAGCGCTTGTCGTCTGCCTTGCGACACCCTTTGGTCGCCGCCCAGGCATGAAAGGCGATAAAGCTGCGGCTTGCGACTTGGAAAATCGACTGGTGCCCCGGGCCGCTCAAACACCCCGCCTCGCGGTCGTTGAAGCTGTGCAGAATCGGATTTTCCTTTGCCGCAACGCACGGCCCGAGCGGCGACCCACAGCTCGCATAGCCCATCGCATAGGGCGAGATGCGCTGATCGTCGTTCCACCCGAAATAACCGCCCGAATAGAATAGCTGATAGGCATTTGCCCCGCTCCCGCCGGGCACGCGAACCATCGTCGGCGCCTCGATCAGCTTCTGCTCCCATGCCTTCTGGTCGCGGTTCAGTGCAACGGGTTGACCAATCGGCTTGAGCCCATCGCCGCTCAGCTGCTGCCCCCAGAGCGAGGAGCTTTTGCCGACCCGATTGCCGTCATTCTTGTAGTAAAGATACAGCTTGCCGTCGGTATCGCGAAACGCGTCGGCATCGATCGTCCCGCCAAGATCGGCCTGACAGACTAAAGGCTCGCTCGACAAATCGCGGAACGGCCCGCGCGGATTGTCGGCTGTCGCCGCGCCGACACATTGCTTGTCCAGCTTGCGATTGCTTGCGGTGTAATAAAGGACATAGTTCGCGCCAATGCGCATGACTTCGGGGGCCCAGTTGAATCCTGGTTTCGCCCACGCCGCAAGCACCGGCATCCCGTCGAGCTTCTTGCCGCTCACGGGGTCGGTCACCGCGCTCCAGTGGACCAGGTCCTTGGACGAGGCCATCGGCAGATTAAGCCCGTCATTGGTCGCATAGGCAATGAATTCGCTTGGCGTCGCCAGCACGAACGGGTCGGGAAAATTGGTTTCGTAGACGGGAACGAACGACGGTGCCGCAAATGCTGCAACGGGTGCAATGGCCAGCGCAGCCCAGCCCCATATCGACCACCGATGCATCGTCCACCTCCGCCATGATTTCAGACACTTGTCCGCGTTCGCTAGCGCAGTGTAACTTGATCCCCGCTGAATTCCAGCCCGACCGTCAGCAGCGCGCGAAACTCGTTATAGCCGCCCGTCCCGGGGTGATAGGCGTGAAAGAACAGCTGTGGCCGACCATCCAGGCCCGGTGCGACCGACGCATGTCCCGGCGCGAGCCAGGTCGGAGTCGAGCGAAGCACCGGCTCGGGCTGTTTGGTGTAGGGCCCGAACAGGCTGTCGGCGACCGCGACGCCGATCCCGTATGACGGGCTGGTGAAATCATTGCCCGCATAGAATAGCCAGTAACGTCCCTCCTGCTTAGTCACCCACGGCCCCTCGATCAAATGACCTTCCCAGTCGAGATCGTTCGCCAGCACGACCGTCGCCTCGCCGATCAGCGACTGGCCATCAGGAGCCAGACGCTGCGCGAGGATCGGGGTGCTCATATGGTCGACGATCGTATCGCCCAGCCCCGACTGGCGCAGCGCCTCACGGACTGTCGACCAATTGGCGAGCGCCGAGCGGATCAGCGGTTGCATCAGGAAAAACCGTTCCATCGGTCGCCGAGTATTGGCCCACTCCCGAATCGCCGCGCAGAACGCTGCGGTGCGCTGATCCTGCTCATTGTCGAACAACATCGGGATGAGTTGCGGCTGTTCGCGCAGCAGCCCCGCCAGCGGACGCGGCCAATGGCTGTTGGTATCGCGCTTCCAGAACAGCACGGGCTCGCCGTCCAGCGTGCTGATGTGTGAATCAATGACACTGTCACCCAGCAACGGCCGCCCGTTATCGACCCACGGACCCGACGGATGCGGTGCCTTGGCCAGCCCGATCGACAACGTATTGTCATGATCGCGCGCGGTGAAGCTCAGCCAATATTCGTCGCCGACCTGCGCCAGTTCGGGCGCCCAGAAATCGGCTACCTGGGTGCCCGCCGCCGCCCACGCCGGGGTGTGTCCTTCCTCGAACACGAAACCAACCGGTTCCCAATGCGCGAGGTCGGTCGAATGAAGCACCGGGAAAGCATCCGGCGCGTCGTTCGACGTCGCCACCAGCCAATAGCCGTCATCGGTCTTGAGTGCCGCCGGATCGCCATAACCCGACAGGATTCGCGGCGAGAGATTGTCAGTGATCAGCGGCTTCCACGGCGGCTCCACTCCGACCGGCCGCACTTCTTCGAAATGGCGCGGCTTGCGCGTCCCGAAATCGCGCGCAAGTTCCTCGAAAAACTCCTCGTAATGCAGCGGATCGCCGCCCACGACGCGATAATCGCGCGGTTCGCCGCGATTGAGGCTGACGCGAAATTCGGTCGCCTCGCCGTCAGCGTTCGCCGAAACTTCGAAATGGGGAATGGTCATGGCGGGCTCCTGTAAGGCGAAGGGCGGGGATTGAAAGGGGTGAGGTCGCGCATTGCCAATTCTGCGCTCGCGGCTAAGCTGGCGCGATGCGCATAATGCTTCCACTTCTTGCCCTGTTTCTCGCTGCTGCCAGTCCCGCGCTGCGCTACACCAATCCGGTTATCGACCACGACTTTCCGGACCCTGCGGTCATCCGCGCCCACGACGGTTTCTATTATGTTTACGCGACCCAGTCAGCTGGCGCCGACGGCAAATTTCGCAACATTGCGGCCGCCCGATCGCGCGACCTGGTTCACTGGACTGAGCTAGCCGATGCACTCCCGACAAAGCCGTCTTGGGCGAGCAACACGCAGGATTATTGGGCGCCCCACGTCATCGCCGATCATGGACGTTACTTTCTCTATTATTCGGCCAAGCCCGACGCTGCCTTGACCGACAATAAACAAGGCCTCTGCCTTGCCGTCGCCACCGCCGATCGCCCCGCCGGGCCGTTCACCGACAGCGGCCGCCCGCTCCAGTGCGGCCCCGGCTTCGAGAATATCGACCCGATGGCATTCGACGATCCCGCGACCGGCAAGCACTTGCTCTACTGGGGCTCGGGCTTCGGGCCGATCAAAGTCCAGCAACTCGCCCCCGACCGCCTCTCCTTCGCGACCGGAAGCAGCCCTAAACCCTTGCTCGCGCCGGTCAAAAGCGGCGACATCAACGAGTACCGTCGCCTCGTCGAAGGCGCTTGGGTTGTCCGCCATGGCGGCTTTTATTATCTCTTCGCGTCGGGCGACAATTGCTGCGGCGCCAAGGCGCACTACGGCGTCTTCGTCGCCCGCTCGCGCTCTGCAACAGGGCCCTTCACCATCCGCCCGCGTCCGGCCTATTTGGTTGTTGAAGGAGACAGCAAATGGATCGCTCCCGGCCACAACTCGCTGATCTCCGACCGTCGCGGTCGCACATGGATGCTCTATCATGGCGTCGCGACCGGCAATTCGCGAACCAAGCCGAGCGACGACATCAATTCCCGCCGAGTGATGCTGCTCGATCCAATCCAGTGGAAGAATGGCTGGCCAATGGTGCGCGGCGTTCACCCGTCGTCAGGCCCAGATGTCGCCCCCGCAACTCATTGATCGACCGTCTACGTCTTATCTGAGTCAGCACTGGCGTTATGGACTAGTGTGGTGGACTCCGCCTCCGCCGTGTTTCCGCATTCGGTTCGAAGAGCGGCGCCAGTTGAATTCTCCAGGCAAGCATTCGGCGATGCACCGCTTTCAAGGGCATCATCGAGTAGCTGGCTCTGGCGATATTTGGCTTGGATCCGCCGGTCGCGCTGCATGGCATCGCTGAACGCCGCGGCGAGAATTCCGGTTGGCAGTGCGATCAGGCCAATCCCGGCGACCGCGACAAGCGATGCGAAGAATTTGCCGAGCGGCGTGACCGGGTAAATGTCGCCATAGCCAACCGTCGTCAGGGTTACGACCGACCACCAAAAGGCACGCGGAATGCTTCCGAACTTGTCTGGTTGGGCATCGACTTCCGCCCAGTAAAGCAAGGTGCTGCTGACGAGAATCGCGAGCCCGGCGAGTGCGAGGGTAAGCCACAATTCGTAACGCCGCGAATGAACAGCTTCGACCAGATTTCGCCATGCGCGCGACATTCGGCCGAGCTTTGCTAGTCGCACGATACGCAGCACGCGGAAAAAGCGCAGTACCAGTGCCCCACCGCCGGCAAGCGCAATCAGCGCCGGCAAGATCGCGATCAGGTCGATCAGCGCCGCTGGCGACGTTGCATAGCGCCACCGCGACGAGTGTACGCCATGATGCGCCGGCTGCTCCACGCTGACCCACAGTCGCATCAGATACTCCAGTCCGAACAATGCGCCGAATCCCAGTTCAATGAGTCGGAACAGGGGTTCTCGCCCCGTCACGATGGTCGGCTCGGTCTCGATCACGGCAACGAACGCCGCGAGAAAAATCGCGAGCACGAGTGCTCGATTGAGAAGCGACAAGCGCCCATTTCCCGCCGCCGGGTCGAGCTGTTGATAGAGGGCCTGGCGCAACGTCGTGCGACGCCCGGCCGTCATCTCGTTCGCTGTTGTCGTCTCGCCGGCCAACGTGGTCCCCTTGCCCGCTGCCTTGTCGGGGAGGGACAAGAATTGGTCAATATTCGTTGGGCTGCTTTCCAATAAGGTGGTTCATTTTGGGTTGATTGGAACCGGTAACGGCCAAAGAGCAGGGTTTTTTGCACTTGCGTATGGCCAGCGCTGCGATAATCGTGGCTATCGGCGTTGTCTTCAATCTTCGTGATTCGCCGATGATCGATCACGCGTGTCCGCGTTGGACGTGGAAAATTGCATTACTTGCAATGGCATAGAATGTCGCGGTGACGCTTCGGTGTCGATTGCTTCGTTCTACAAGGGGGTAAGTAACGTGTCCGGGCCCGATATCTTTATCTCCTACAGTCGCGAAGATCGGGCCATCGCGCGCCAATTTTCGGAGTGTTTCGTTAAAGAAGGCTTCAAGGTCTGGTGGGATGCGGCGCTCCATTCAGGTGAAACATTCGACGAAGTTATCGAAACCGAACTTAAGGCCTCAAAGGCGGTGGTCGTACTATGGTCACCGCGGTCGGTGATCTCGCGCTGGGTGCGCGCGGAGGCAACCCTGGCCGACCGCCGCAGCAAGTTGGCGCCGGTAATCATCGAACCGTGTGACCGGCCGATCATTTTCGAGTTGACCCACACCACCGACCTGTCGAACTGGACCGGCGACCTTGCGGATCCGGCCTGGCGGAGCTTTGTTCAGGACCTTCACCGCTTCGTCGACCGGAGCAAGTCAGCACAAATCGCAAGCCAGCCTGCCACGCCTGCCACCGCAAGCGAGCCGGCGAGGGTCACTGCCGCCAGTCGCGCCGACACCAATGCTGTGCCAGCCGCACGGCGCTATGCCTCAGTCCAGCGCTTCGCCGATGGCAAGGTCGACAATCTGATGGTCGCGCTGTCCACGCTGCAGAACGCAATCAGCGGGACGCGGGGCAACTCTCCGCTGCAGATCGTCGAGGATGATGAGCTCGATGAGGACGAGAATGAGCGGACCCAATTCTATACGAACACGGATGGTTACGAGCAGCCCGGCGACGAACTTCATTGCCTCGACCTGATCGTTGAAGACCGCGTCGAAAAGAGCTTCATTGTCAGCAAGTTGGGACTGAAGATCGGGCGCAACGTTCCTGCTGACGTCATCCTCGGCGATGCCAGGGTCTCGCGGACCCATTGCCTCGTCGAACAAATCGATGACCAGTTGCGCGTGACTGACCTTGGTTCGACCAACGGCTCGTTCGTCGATGGCAAGCGCATTTCCGAACCGACCTTGTTCGAGGTCGGTTCGATCCTCAGGATCGGTAATACCGTGATGACACATGCGCTACGCACGCGCGCCGAACTTTAGCCCCTGGTTGGTGAATTTGATTCGCCCGCCTCATTTGCCAAGGTAGCCGACTTCTTGTCGATTCATCATCCGCGGCGTCCCCGCCTGACGCTCAACGTCGGCATTACCGGTCACCGCGCCGCAATTCTTCCTGCCGGCGCGGTCGCAGCGTTGCGGCCGGTAATTCACGCGGTGTTCGTCGAGCTGCGCGATGCCGCTGCACGGTTGCATGAAGGTGAGAGCGAGATACTGGACGCCGCTCCGCCGAAGATTCGCCTTCACTCCCCGCTTGCGACCGGTGCCGACCAGTTGGCGGCCGCCATCGCCCGCGATTGCGGGTTCCATGTCCGTGCGTTGCTGCCTTTCGCGCCAAACGAGTATCGCGACGATTTCACCGAAGGGGCCGAACGCGACGAATTCCATCGCCAGCTCGCGTGCGCCGACGAGTTTTTCGCGCTGCCCGGCGATCGCGAGGACGCTGAAGAAGCCTATGTGCTGGTCGGCAAGGCAGTCATCGCCGCAGCCGATATTCTGGTGGCGATTTGGGACGGCGGCGAAGGCAATGGTCCGGGCGGCACCGCCCATGTCGTCGACCTGGCGCTGGCCGCGTCCGTACCGGTGATCCATGTTGCGATCGATCGCGAAACTGCCACCGTCGGAACACCGCGTTTGTTGATCGACGGTGACGTGATCGATCCGGTCGCCGGACCGTTGGCCGATTCGGCGGACTATGATGCGCTGCTGCGCGACACGCTGGCGCCACACACCGAACTCGAGCGCGAACAGCTCGCAATCTATTTCGCCGAGCAGGAACATCGCAGCAATTGGCGGATCGAATATTTGGTGCTGCTGGCATTGCTCGGAATCAAGGCGATGTCATGGATGCCTCAGCGTCAGCGATCGATCGAGGACGAAGTCCGGGGCGGCCGGCAGTCGCTGCATGGCAATGACGCAGCCAATGTCGTGCTGACGCTCGACCAAAGCTACGGCTGGGCCAATTCCCTGGCGATTTTCTATGCCCAGCGATTTCGCAGCGGCCATGTGACCAACTATTCGCTTTCCGCGCTGGCGGTGATCCTGGCGCTGATGGGTCTTATCGTCCCGAGCGCGAAGATCTTCCTCGTCATCGCCGAACTTGGCGTGATCGGCTTGCTGTTCCTCAATACCAGCGCCGGCACCAAGGGCGACTGGCACCGCCGCTGGTTACAGTATCGACATCTTGCCGAATCGCTCCGTCCGCTGGCGTTTCTCAAGCGGACGGGGATGATCAGCACGCCGTTCCGCAGCGACTTCATCCATGGCCGGTTGCACCGCGAGGCTGGCGCCGACTGGACCCGCTGGTACGCAGCGGCGGTGTGGCGCGAGCTCGACAGTCCTCGCGGCGTGATGACCGCCGCGAGCATTCGCGAACTGGCCGACGATGTCTTGCGCGAACAGGTCGAGCCCCAAGCCAGCTATCACAGGGTCAATGCCGATCGGATGCACAAGCTCGATCACCGACTTCATGAGATCGGAAATTTCCTGATGGGAGCAGTGATCGCGGCCTGCGCAATGTTCATCGTCGGCTATGTACTGTTCCATCACTGGATCCCGGCTGTCATGGGGTTCTTCATCTTCACGACTGCTGGACTGCCCGCTGTCAGCGCGGCTGTATTCGGGATGCGGGGCCATGGGGAGCATCTCCTCGCCGCCAGCCGCTCCGCCAATACCGTTGTGGCGCTGGACGCCAATGCCGCGCGCCTCAGGCAGGCGAACCAAGTCGAGCCGCTCGCTACGGCACTCGGAAATACTGCGGCGATCATGCTCGCGGATCTGAACGAATGGTCAGTCGCCTACAGCGAACGGTCGCTGGAAATCCCTGCTTAATGTTTGAGATATACCAGATAGGCCTTCGTCTGGCGTGCTTGGGAGATCAGCCGGTCAGCGTCGCGGTCTGATTTCATCCCACGCATCGAGTCCTTCAGCGTGCGCAAATATTTGTCGTAATTCTTGGCCATCGATACGTCAGCCGGGACGTTGCTGGACCCGATCACCTGCCGCGCAATGTTGCGCCCTTCGTCGATTACGCCGTTGAATTGCGCCATCTTGCCCGGAGAAACCCCGGTCGTCGAGGCGGACGACGCAGCTGCCGCTACTGGCGCCGCATAGACGCTGGTCGGTGCCACGCTCATCGCGATTGTCGCGTCCTTTTTCGACTGGGTCGCCGCCAGCGCGGAGGCCTTGGCTTTCGTCGCCGCCGCAGACTGTTTCGCCGCTGCGTTGGCTGCGGACCCGACGGCCTGCCACTGTCCCAGTGCCTGGCGGGAAAGCGCTAGCGCTTGGGCAGGATCGGTCAAAGTCGCCGCAGGGTCGACCGCAGCATGCATCATTGCCAGAGCATTGCGCGTCACCGGATCGCCGGCCGCCTGGGCGCGAGCCACATGGCTGTCGGCGTCGCGCAGCAGCGCAGTCGCGAAGTCGGTATTGGCAGAAGCCGCCAGTGTGCGCATGTCGCCCGCGCGCGCGGCCGCCTCGGCAGTCTTGGCGCGATCGGCGATGAGCGGTTCGAGGCTCTCGAAGAATCCGCCAAGCCGCTCGCCAGCCGCAGCCAGGGAATCGACTGCCACGGCGGGAGCGCCAGCGCGGCGCGCATCGTCGGCGAGAGCCTTGGTGGCCGGAGCGAAAGTCTCATAATCCGCCAGCGTCACCCTTTGTCCCGTGGCCGAGGTGGAAGCCGTCGTGATTGTCTTGGCCGCCTCGGTGGCGGGCCCATTGCCACTATGCAGCATCGCCCATCCGCCAATGCCGGCCACCGCCAGTGCCAATGCCCCGCCACCAATCAGCAACGGCGACTTCGACGACTTCGCGCCGGTGGCGGGAGCAATTTCTACCTTGGCCTTTTTGCTCCTTACGTCGCCCCTGCCTGGTTTCGCGGGAGCGGCTGGCGTGTCGGTCGCTGCCGGGGCCGAAGGAGGAGCTTCGGCAACGCCGTCTGTTACAGTCGAGTTGACCGAATGAGCCTCGCCGGCAAGCGAATTGGTCTTCTTCGAGGAGCTTGTGTCATGCCCCGACCGCTTGAACTCGACTTCGCTCGGGTGGTCTGGAACCTGAGTGTCGATCCGCTCCCCCGGCACCACCGTCGAGATCGGCGGCGCGACCGGGACAATCTCGTCGATGCTCTTGTCGTACACCGCGAAGCGGGTCGCATCCTCATCGTCATCGAGTTCGACCTTGGTCGAATGGACCGGGGCGGACTTTCCGTCGAAGAGCGCCAGCCAATCGAGGATCGATTGTGGCCGATCCGTCGGCCGTATGGTCATCGCAGCGTCGACCGCGGCGAGGAAACGCGCACTATATCCCGGCCAATGCCCACTTGCGAGCGGGGTTCCAAGGCCGCCGTGCATCCGCTCGAGCACTTCGGGCGGTTTCTCCCCGGCGACGCATTCGTAAAGCACTACGCCGAGCGCATAGACATCGGTCCACGGCCCCTGCGCATAGGTTTTCACATATTGCTCGATCGCCGCATAGGGCGGCGTGTGGAACGTGACCGTGGTGCTGGTCGCTTCCGCCGATTCGAACCGCGCCGAGCCGAAGTCGATCAGCACTGGCCGGCCATCGGGATTGATCAGGATGTTGGGCGGCTTGATGTCGCGATGAAGGACGCCGACGCGGTGCGCCCGGTCGAGACCCTCGGCGATCGGCTGAATGATGTTGAGCAAGCTGCGCTCGTTGAACCGGGTGCCCTTCTTGAGCATCCGCGACAGCGACATGCCGTCCTCGAAGTCCATAACCATGTAGGCGGTGCCATGAATCTCGAACAGGCTGCGGACATTGACGATGTTGGGGTGGCGCGTCGGGGTCGAGAGGTTCCACAGCAGCTTGGCTTCCTCGACGAACTTCTTCAATCCGAGTGCATGGACTTCCTCGGCATCGGAATCGACCGGCACGACCGTATCATCGGCCTCGCGCTCGCTAATTGAGCTGGGAAAATATTCCTTAATTGCAACAAGTTCGTCGAAGTAAATGCCGCGTCCCTTATAGACGATACCGAATCCGCCTACACCCAGAACTTCTTCAAGGCGCCATTCACGCAAGATGGTGCCAGAAGGCAGCGCCCGGTTGCTGTATGGCTTACTCATCGCTGATTTCCCCCGCAACGATCCTTATGGCAAAAACGAAATCGCACGAAGCAGGTTTAATTGCTAGTCTGGCCTCCCAACGACCATCAGGGGCTCAAGAATGGGTTTCCAAACTGTAACGAGAACGCACGTCGGTTTGCGCCGAAAAGTGAATGAAGACAGCGTGCTGGATTGCACCGAACGGGGGTTGTGGGCAGTCGCTGACGGCATGGGCGGGCACGAGGCGGGCGAAGTCGCCAGCGCAATGGTGGTCGATGCGCTAGCCGGGCTGCCTGTCACACACAGCCTGGAAACCGATACCGCCAATGCCGTGGCAGCGATGGTCCGGGTCAATGACGAGTTGATCGCCCTCGCGCGCTCCGATCTGCACGCGCGTACGATCGGCAGCACGGTGGTCGGCCTGTTCATCCGCGACGGACGGTTTAGCTGCTTCTGGGCAGGCGACAGTCGCATTTATCGCGTGCGCAGCGGCATCATCCGTCAATTGACCCGCGACCACAGCCTGGTCCAGGATCTGGTCGACGCCGGCATGATCGCCCCGGGCGAAGCGCATCATCATCCCAACGCCAACGTGATCACTCGTGCCGTCGGCGCGGTCGACACGCTGGTCGTTGACACGGCCGATGGCGAGGTGCGACCGGGCGATCAGTTCCTGTTGGCCAGTGACGGGTTGACTCGGCTCGTCGAAGACGAGGAAATTCGCGATGAACTGGCTGAACTTGAACCGACAGAAGCTGCCGGTAAATTGCTCGACGCCGTCCTCGCCCGTGGCGCGCCCGATAATGTCTCGCTGATCATCACCAAAGTGGTTTGAGGCGCACGTAGCTCGCTGAGGCCCGCGCTGACAGTCGTTCACGAGACCCTAAGCCGGCCGGTCGGCGGCCAACATTGACTCACGTTAACTTGTGGTTAAAAATCACCGATTGGTCAACCTTGGGGGTATGACATGTCCACCGTTGAAACGGCTCGTTCGAACAATCGTTATTTGTTGGTTGGTGCAGGCGTTTTTGCAGTTGCCGTAGCGGCTTATGGGCTGGGCAGGGTCTACCCGGCGCGCGGCCCGATTGCCGGGACGATTGCCCCGGCCGACCGCTACGTCGCCGCCCAGGTTGGCGCCACGGATGTCGGACTGGGCGACACCTCGATCCCGCTGCTGATGCAGACCGACGCGTTCGAGGTGATGAGCAAGAACGCCAATTTCCGGGCGCTCGCCGCCGATCCGGGATTTGCCGCGCTGGCCAGCAGTCCGGCAGCAATGTCGGCGATGGCCGCCAATCCGGCCGCGTTCGCCAATCTGGCGCATGACAGCAACGCGTTCGGCTCGGCGCTGCGCGCGGCCCAGGCGGTGTCGGCGGCGGCGATGGCTGGCGATGCCCAGTCGCGCGCGTCGATGGCGATGGCGATGAATGCCAGCGCCTTCCGCCAGATCGCCGCCCAGCCGCAGATGCTGAGCGCGATGGCGGGGCACCCTGTGTTCTTCGCGTCGATGGCGGCACATGGCGCGGCGCTGCAGGCGATCGCTGCCAACCCGGCGGCTTTCTCAAACTTCGCCCGTGACGCCAGCAGCTTCCGCGAGGCGGCATCGCACCCGGCGGCGGTCGCCGCCATGGCCAGTAGCCAGGCGGCGTTCAGGGCGCTCGCTGCCGACGCCCATGCGATGGATGCGATTTCGCGCGATGCGTCTGCATTCAATGCGATTGCCGCCAATTCCAAGGCGTTCAGCGACTTTGCCGGCAATGCCAAATTGTTCAACTCGGCGGCGATGCAGAGCGCGATGTCGGCGATGGCGGTCAACGCCGACGCGTTCAGGGCGGCGTCGCGCGATGCGGCGGCGCTGGCGGCCTCGGCCAGCGCGGCCGCGGCATTCGATGCCAAGGGCATGCTGGCGTCGATGGCGGCCAAGGGCAAGGTCGATGCGGCGGCGGTCGCGGCGGCCAACGCCAACCCGTCGGCGTTCGCGTCGATGACCGCCAATCCGGCGGCGTTCGCCCAGCTCGCCAACCAACCGGCGGCGCTGGCCTCGTTCGCATCCCATGCCCAGGCCTATTCGGCGTTAAGCCAAATGGCGGCGTTCAATGCCTTGTCGATCAACCCGTCGTTCGGGGCGGCGCTGCGCAGCGGCAGCCTGTCACAGGCAATGCAGTCGAACTGACGCCTGGCGCGGGGCCGGGCCGGCGTCTGGGGTAGCGTAGCGGGGGGCAGGGCTTGCGCAAGCAAAGGAGCGGTCATGCCCTGGCAAGGGCGCTGATGACGGCGTGGCTGAGTGCGACGGCGTCGACTGCCTTGGCCCAGGCTCAGCCCGAACCGCTGCCGCCCCAGCCCGACACCACCAATATCAAGGAAGTGCCGCCCATATCCGGCGCCGCAAACGCGCCCGCGCCGACGAATCCTGCGCCCCCGAAGGCCCCCGAACATGTCCCGCCCGATGCATCGGGGATCAACCTGTCGACCCTCGAGACGCGCAATCTTTCATTGCTCTATTTCGACCCGGTCCAGACCTATCTCACCCCCTATATCGCGCGCAGCCTCGAGAACGCACTGGCCGCGCACAAGCAGCGTTTTCACTGGCAACCGTGGGACCGGACGACGGTGCTGCTCAAGGATTTCGGCGATTACGGCAACGCCGCGGCGCGCTCTTCGCCCAACAATGCGGTGCTGCTCGACGTCGCGCCGCTGTCGCAGTCGATGGAGACGTTCACCCCGGGGGAGCGCTTCTTCACGCTGATCAACCATGAACTCGCGCACGTCGCGACGCTGGACGCCTATAATCGTCAGGACGCCGGGTGGCGGCGGTTCCTGCACGGCAAACCGTCGCCGATCCAGGAACATCCCGAATCGATCCTCTACAGTTATCTGGCTACGCCTCGGACCAATGTCCCGCGCTGGTACCTCGAAGGCTCGGCGGTGTTTTTCGAAACGTGGATGGCCGGCGGGCTGGGACGCGCACAGGGCGGCTATGACGAAATGGTGTTCCGCGCCAAGGTCCGTGACGGCGACCGTTTCTATTCGCCACTGGGGCTGGAAAGCGAAGGCACCGCGGTCGATTTCCAGGTCGGGGTCAACGACTATCTCTATGGCACGCGCTTCGATAGTTGGCTGGCGCTGACCTATGGACCCGACCGGCTGGTCGAATGGCTCCGCCGCGACGAGGGCAGCGCGGCTTTCTACGCCACCCAGTTCCGCCACGTCTTCGGCACCTCGCTCGGCGAGGCCTGGACGCATTGGCAGGCTGACGAACAGCTGTTCCAGCGCGCCAACCTCGCTCGGCTGTCCGCGTTCCCGCTTACCGAGGTAAGCCACCTCAGCCCCAAAGGTCTCGGGTCGATGTCGCGCGGCTTTGTCGATGAAAAGACCAATTCGCTTGTCGCCGCGTTCCGTTTCCCCGGGCAGATCGGCTTTCTCGGGACGATGGACCTCGCCACCGGCCGCTTGCGCAAGCTGACCGAACTCAAGGGGATGATGCTCTATCGGGTGACCAGCCTGGCGTTCGATCCTGACGCCAGGAAGGCCTATTACACCGACGACAATTACGCTTACCGCGACCTGATGGAGGTCGATGTCGACAGCGGCGCCAAGCGCATGTTGCTCAAGGATGCGCGGATCGGCGATATCGTCGTCAATCCACGCGACAAGTCGATCTGGGGCATCCGCCACCAGAACGGTTATGCCACGCTGGTTCGAATTCCGCCGCCCTATGCCGGGTTCAACCAGGTCCATACCTTCGATTATGGGCAGGTTCCGTTCGACCTCGACCTGTCCCCCGACGGGTCGTTGATCTCGGCCAGCTATGGCGAGGTCGACGGCAAGCAATCGGTGAGAGTGTGGAAGACCCAATCGTTCGAAGACCACGGTATCCCCGACGAAGTGGCGCGGCTCGACCTGCCGCCATCGACCCCCGAAAGCTTCACCTTCGCCCCCAATGGCAAGTCGCTGTACGGCACCAGTTACTATACCGGCGTGTCCAACGTCTTCCGGTTCACCATCGCGACGCAAAAATATGAGGTGTTGTCGAATGCCTCGACCGGTTTCTTCCGTCCCATGCTGCGGCCCGACGGGCGGCTGCTAGTCTATGAATATACTGGCGCCGGACTGACCCCGTCCCTGATTTCGCCGCACGTCTACGACGACCTTGGAACCGTCGAATTCCTCGGCACAAAGGTGATCCGCACCCATCCCGAACTAAAGTCATGGGGGGTCGGCTCGCCGTCGAAGATCGACCTCGACCCGCTGGTCACCGAGCGCGGTCATTATGTCGCGGCGCGGCGGATGAAACTGGCGGCGGCCTATCCAATCATCGAGGGCTATCAAGGCAAGCCGACGTTCGGATATTATATCCATGTCGAAGACCCGCTGCAGTTCCGCCAGTTCAGCGCCAGCGTGTCGGTGTCGCCGCTCGGCACGCTGCCTGCCGCCCAACGCCTCCACGCGGACCTCGAACTCAAGACCCTCAACTGGAAATTGCGGTACTGGCACAACGACGCCGACATTTATGACCTCGCCGGGCCGATCAAGCGCAGTCGCAAGGGCGACGCGCTGATCTTCCGCTATGACAAGACCCGGATTTACGATCCCCCGCGCCAGCTCGACCTGTTCGGCAGCGTCGCCGGCTATTTCGGGTTGGAGCAATTGCCGTCGGCGCAGAACATCGCGTCACCGCGCAACATCCTGTCGGCCGAGGTGGGCATCAAATACACTGACACGCGCAAGTCGCTGGGCGGGGTCGATCATGAAAAGGGCATTGCCTGGCGGCTGGTCGGCGGAGTCGACCATGCGCTGGGGCAAAGCTATCCGCATCTTGCCGGCGGGTTTGATTATGGCGTGCCGCTGCCGTGGGCCAATAGTTCGGCGTGGGTCTATGCCCAGGCCGGGATTTTCGGGGGGCGTGCGGCAAGCCCGCTCGGCGCCACCTATTTCGGCTCGTTTCGCAACAACTATGTCGATGACCGGCCCGAGAAACGCTATCGCGAGATCGAGAGCTTCCCCGGGTTCGGGATCGACCAGGTCGCCGCGCGGCGCTTTGCCAAGGCGACGGGGGAGATCAACCTGCCGCCGGTCCGCTTCGCCGAAATCGGTACGCCGGCATTTTACCTGAGCTATGCGCGGCCCGCCCTGTTCGCTGGCGGAATGGTGCTGCGTGCGCCCGACGGGACCCGCTATCGGCTGGCCGATGTCGGGGCGCAGGTCGACCTCGCCTTCACCGTGGCACTGAGGCTGCCGATGGTGCTGTCGCTGGGCGCCGCGCGCGGGTTTGGCGACAAAGATATCAGAGGTCGCACCGAATATCTGGTGTCGCTGAAGATCCTGTGATGGTCGATGTGCTCCACTGGACGCTGGCGCTGGTCCCGGTGCTGCTGTTGGCAGTGCTGTTCGAATGGCTCGACGTGTTCAGGTTGATGAACGCGCGAGAATTGTTCGGGCTGCTGCTGCTCGGCGGGCTGGCGGCGTTGGCGGCATGGCCGATCAGCGGACAGATGCTCGACAATTTGCCGATGGGCTTCACTTTCTACAGCCGGCTGGTGGCACCGTGGATCGAGGAAGCGCTGAAGGGCGCGGCAGTTCTGTGGCTGGTCTGGCGCAACCGCATCGGCTTCACCCTCGACGCGGTGATCTGCGGCTTCACCATTGGCGCCGGTTTCTCGGTGGTCGAGAATATCTTCTACCTGCTTAGCAATCGCGATTTGGCGACCGGGGTGTGGATGGTGCGCGGGTTCGGCACGGCCGTTATGCATGGCACCACAACGGCCATCTTGGCGACTATCGTCCACGAGCTGGGCGAGGGCGCGGAACGGCGCAATGGCGGCCGCTTCCACCTCAGTCTGCTGTGGTTTGTGCCCGGCTATCTCGCCGCCGGTCTGATCCACCTGGCGTTCAACCAGTTCCCCAATTCACCCACCGAGGTGATGACGGTGACGCTGGCGTCGGCGCCGTTCGTGCTGATGATGCTGCTCCGGCTGGGTGCGCGCGAGACCGAGAGCTGGCTGGTCGAGGAACGCGCGGAGCACGAAGTCTCGCTGGTGGCGTGGCGCGGGGGCGGCTTTCCCGACAACGATAGTGGCCGTCGCATCGCCGCGCTAGTCGCGCGGGCCGGGGAACAGCCGGGTCGATTGATCCGCGCCTATTGCCAGCTCAAGACGGAACTGGTGCTGACCGAAGAGCGTGAATTGCTCGACCATCACCACCGCGTCGAAGCCGATCAGCGCTTGGCGCTGCTCGACCAGCTTGCCGAGCTGGAGCGGCTGCGCGGGGCGATTGGCCAGGCCGGCTTCGCCGCGCTGCAGCCGCTGTTGCCCTTCAGCCGTCATGACGATTGGGAATTGCTCGAACTCAAACGTCTGCTCCGCCATCGTTGAGAAAGCAGCGGATTCAGAATGCTCGGGATGGCGCAACAGGACTGCGTGATGCTCAATGCCACCCGGCGGCGCGGGCGCGATCCTCTGCGGGAGCGTCGAGCGGGTCACCGGCGATCCGCTCGTCGATCAGCGCAGCGAGGCGCGGGTCGGGGCTGGCCGCCATGCGGTAATCGCTGCTACCATCGGGCGCGCCGGCGGTGGCGAAAACCGAACTGACGTGCCAGCCGCCGGGTTCGTGGCAGGCGAGACCCGTCGTGCCGGGCTGGATGAAGCTGCGGCACATCGCGCCGGATTTGTCGCGAAAGGTCAGGCCAATGCGGATTGGCGATCCGGTCGCGGGTGCGCTTGCGAGCTGGGTGTCGAGAGCGGCACGAAGCGCACCGCTCGCGATTCCCGGCTGGTCGCGATGCGAGATTACGCCGCGCTCGAAGAACAGGCTTGTCGTCAGCAGGCCGACCGTCAGCGTCGCGGCGAGCGCGGCCCATTGCGCGCGAGCCGGAAGCCATGCGCGGCGGCGCTCGCGGGCGGCGGTAAAGTCGATGATTTTCGCGCTGGGGAGGGCCGGCGCGGGTTGCGCCATCACCGGGTCGAACGCACCTTTCAGCCGCACCGCGAACGCGCGGTGCTGTTCTGCCTTCGCGGCGAGCGCGGGGTCGGCGGCGACCGCAGTCTCCACTTCGGCTGCCTCTTGGGCGGGGAGCTCGCCGTCGAGCCAGGCGAAGAATTTCTCGTCGGTCATGCGCTTACTCCTCGCCGAGTAGTTTCATGAGCGCGGTGCGGCCGCGCAGGAGTCGGCTCGAGACGGTGCCGATCGGGATATCGAGCAGTTCCGCTACCTCGCGATAACCGAACCCATCGATCAGGATAAGCGCAACTACTTCGCGCTGTTCGCCGGGAAGCTGCTCCATCGCCGCCATCACTCGGCCAAGATCGATCGCGGCGTCGGTCGCGGCACGCGGGTCGTGACCAACGTTCAGCCCAGCCTCGGGCGGCGCCTCGACCTTCGCCGCGCGCTGGCGGGCGCGTGCCGTGTCGATCCACAGGTTGCGCATGATCCGGAACAGCCAGGAATCGAGCCGCGTCCCCACCTGCCACTGGTCGCGCGAGCGCAGCGCTCGCTCCATCGTCAATTGCGTGAGGTCGTCGGCATCGGCCGCGTCGCGCGACAAGCCGTGCGCGAACCGCCGCAATCGCGGCAGACAGCTCGCCAGTCCCTGGTCGAATTCGAGATTCATTGCACCTCATGCGGAAGAAACGACGCACTGCGCTCGTTTCCTCCACAGCCATTCATCATTTGTCGTTAAAAGGTCCAGTCATGTCCGCACCGCGCCCTCACTTGTTCACCGCCATGCTGCTGGTCGCCGCGTCGATCGGAAGCGCCGCGACCGCGCAATTGCTGCCGTCGTTGGGTCAGGCAGTCGGCGGTCTGGGCAATTTGCCGGTCGTTGGCGGCGTTCTGGGCGGGCCGGGCGGGCAGGGGGGCCAAGTCGCCCTTTCGAATAGCGCGCCGGGCGTGCTGCGGACGCTCGACACGGTGGCGGTCGAGGGGTTGGCGGGGCTCGATCCGGCGAGCCTGCTCGATATTCGCCGACTGCGACTGCGCGAGCTGGTGCGCGAGAACAGCCGGGCTTTGGAAATGGACAATGATGGCAACCCGGTCCGCCGCGGCGAGCTGATCGTGGTCGATTCGGATGAGGCGTCCCTGGATTCAGCACGGGGCGCGGGCTTCACCGTGCTCCGCGACGCACGGTCGGGCGAGCTGGGACTGCGCATGACGATCCTGGCAGCGCCGCGCAAGATGGGTGCACGCGAGGCCCTTAAGCGGCTGCGTCGGGCGGCGCCGGGGATCGATGCCGACTATAATCATCTGTTCGAACCGGCTGGCGGCGGGCTGGCCGTCGCGGCGGGCGCGGCGCTGGCGGGCGGCGGTGTGGGTGGCGCAACGCGGATCGCGATGATCGACGGGGCGGTCGCGTCGCACACTTCGCTTGCCCGCGCGTCGATCGAGCAGCAGGGCTTTGCCGGCAACCCCGCCCCGACCGGACATGGCACCGCCATCGCCTCGTTGCTAGTCGGTGACCAGGGGCCATTCCACGGCGCCGCGCGCGGTGCCTCGCTGATCGTCGCCGACGTCTATGGCGGCAATCGCGCGGCGGGTTCTGCCGAAACGGTCGTACGGGCGCTGTCGTGGGCCGTGGCGAAACGCCCGCAGGTGATCAACATCAGCCTCGTCGGGCCCGACAACCGCCTGCTCGCACGGGCGATCGAGGCGGTCGAGCGGCGCGGGATCGCCATCGTGGCGGCGGTCGGCAACGATGGTCCCGCCGCGCCGCCGCAATATCCGGCCTCCTATTCGGGCGTGATCGCCGTCACGGCGGTCGATGCGCACGACCGGGCGCTGACGGAAGCAGGTAAAGCCGCACACCTCGATTTCGCTGCACCTGGCGCCGATCTCGCCGCCGCGCTGCCTGGTCGGGGCTATGCGCGGGTGCGGGGAACGAGCTTCGCCGCGCCGCTGGTCGCCGCGCGATTGGCGCTGGCCGGCACGTCAGTCCGCCTCGCCGCCGAGGCGACGCCGGGCAAGGGCCGGGTCGGGCGCGGCATCGTCTGCCGCGCGTGCCGCATCGAACCGCGGCTGGTCGGTGTGAAATAATTTCGTCGTGCCGGGATGAAGTCCGAGCGCGCCGTCGTTCTCAAATCACAGGGGCATCAACCGCCCCGATGACGAGGGAGACATCATCATGGTCAAATCGAAACTTTTGCTCGCCGCGCTAATCGCCGGGTCGAGCGCCATTCCCGCCCAGGCGCAGCTGCTCGGCGGCGGCAATCTTGGCGGTGGGCTGACGGGCGGAGTGACCGGCGCGATCGGCGGCGCTCTTAACGGCGCGGGTTCGCTCGGCGGGTCGGGCAGCGGCGGACTGGGCGGAAGCCTCGGCGGCAATGTCCTGGGGTCGGTCACCAGTGGCATTTCCAACAGCGTTTCGAACAGCGTGTCGGGCAGCGTCACCAAATCGCTCTCGGCCAGCGCCAGCCGTTCGATCGACACGCGCAACGGCTCGGCCAGCGGCGACGTCGGGCTTGCGGGCACGATCTCCGGCGCGGCCAGTGCGGTGTCGTCGGCGAGCGGGTTCGGCCAGGCCGCAAACCTCGCCGGGTCAGGTTCGGGCAGCGCCTCGGCCAGCAAGAACGCCAGCTTCGGTCTGAACGCGCTCGGCACCGACCAGCTCGGCTCGGTCGCGGGCCAGGCGACGGGAACAGCGCAAGGCGCCGTTTCGGCAACGGGCCAGCAGGCAACTCAGGCCGGGGCCAGCGGCCGCGGCGCGGCATCGGGTGCAGCCTCGGGCACGCTCGGCGCGGCCAACGGGCTGGGTAGAAGTGGGAATGCCAGCGCTTCGGCGAACGGCAGCGCCAATGGCTCGGCCGAAGGGTCAACCAGCATCTAACCGGCCATCATCGACCAAAGGACCCGCCGCTCGACCCCCTCGAGCGGCGGGTTTTTCGCGTCAGGCCCGATGTTCCAGACTGCACTGGTTCCGACCACGCTTATCTCACTGTTAGCGAGCCTTCGGCATGGCACGGGTCGACAAATTCGTCGAAGGCTGCGCAAGCAATTTCGCGCCCCACTTCGCCGCGCTTGGCGAGATTGGCGCGAGCGTGTGAAGGATGGCAATGACCGCGACCGCTTCGACCCTGATCCTGTTCGGCGCGACCGGCGACCTTGCCGCGCGGATGCTGCTGCCGTCGCTCTACGGGCTCGATTGCGACGGTCTGCTGCCGCCGGCTCTGCGGATCATCGGCACGGCGCGGACCAAGCAGGATGACGCCGCCTTTCGCGAGCATTCGCTGGCGGCAATCCGCGACCATGTGCCGGAGGCGATCTTCGATGAGGCGCGGGCCGCGACATTTCTCGAACGAATCCATTATGTGCCGCTCGATGCGACCGACACGACCGGGTTTCACCGGCTGGCCGAAGTGGTCGGCGACACGTCGGGCGGTGTCGCGATCTTCCTGTCGACCGCGCCATCGCTGTTCAAGGCGACGATCGACGGATTGGCAGCGGCGGGGCTGACCGGGCCCGAAGTGCGGCTGGCGCTGGAGAAGCCGCTCGGGTCCGATCTCGCCTCGAGCCGGGCGATCAACGATGCCGTTGCGGGCGCGTTCAGCGAGGGGCAGACGTTCCGGATAGACCATTATCTCGGCAAGGAGACGGTCCAGAACCTGCTCGCGCTGCGCTTCGCCAATGTGATGTTCGAGCCGCTGTGGACCAGCGCCACCATCGACCATGTCCAGATCACCGTGTCGGAGACGATCGGGCTCGAGGGGCGCGGCGATTATTATGACGGGACGGGCGCGCTGCGCGACATGGTTCAGAACCACATGCTCCAGCTGCTCGCGCTGGTCGCGATGGAGCCGCCGGCGAGTTTCGACGCGACCGCGGTGCGCGACGAGAAGGTCAAGGTGCTGCGCTCGCTGCGCCCGGTGACCGCCGCCGATGCCGCGAGCCGGGTGGTCATCGGGCAATATGGCGCAGGGGCGGTCGGCAGCAAGCCGGTGCCGGCCTATGCCGAGGAGCTAGGCAAGGGATCGACCACCGAGACCTTCGTCGCGCTTCAGGCCTATGTCGACAATTGGCGCTGGGCGGGGGTGCCGTTCTACTTGCGCACCGGCAAGCGGCTGCCCGACCGGCGGACCGAGATTGTCATCCAGTTCAAGTGCGTGCCGCATTCGATGTTCCACTCGCGCGGGGCGACGACGACCCCCAACAAGCTGACCATCGCGATCCAGCCCGACGAGAATATCGAGCTGTCGCTGATGGCCAAGGTGCCTGGCCTCGATCGTGGCGGGGTCAAGCTGCGCGAGGTCCACCTCGGGATCGGGCGCGACGATGCGTTCAGCGACACGCGGCGGCGGATCGCCTATGAGCGACTGCTGCTCGACCTGGTTGAGGGCGAGCCGACGCTGTTCGTGCGGCGCGACGAGGTCGAGGCGCAGTGGCAGTGGATCGACGGGGTGCGCGCGGCGTGGGAAGCGGCGGGGATGACGCCCAAGCCCTATGCCTCGGGCAACTGGGGTCCGTCGGCGGCGATCGCGCTGGCCGAACGCAATGGAGTGAGCTGGAATGACTGACGCGCGGGTCGCCGCGGTTACGGCGCGGATTGTCGAGCGGTCGAAGCCGAACCGCGAGCGCTATCTCGATCTGATCTCGCAGGAGGCCGACCATGGCTTGCGGCGACCGCGCTTGTCGTGCGGCAATTTCGCCCATGGGTTCGCGGCGGCGGGGGCGGACAAGCCCGCGATCAAGGCGATTGCCGGGCCGAATATCGGGATCGTGACGGCGTTCAACGACATGCTGTCGGCGCACCAGCCCTATGGCCGCTACCCTGAGCAGATCAAGATTTTCGCTCGTGAGGTGGGCGCAACGGCGCAAGTCGCGGGCGGGGTCCCGGCGATGTGCGACGGCGTGACGCAAGGGCAGGAGGGGATGGACCTGTCACTGTTCAGCCGTGACAATATCGCGATGGGGACGGCAATCGCACTGTCGCACGGCATGTTCGACGCGGTGGCGATGCTCGGGATTTGCGACAAGATCGTTCCGGGGCTGCTGATCGGGGCACTGCGGTTCGGGCATTTGCCGGCGTTGCTGATCCCGGCAGGACCGATGCCGAGCGGACTCGCCAACAAGGAAAAGCAGCGCGTTCGGCAATTGTTCGCCGAGGGAAAGGTTGGCCGCGAGGAACTGTTGGCGAGCGAGTCGGCGAGCTATCATTCGCCCGGCACCTGCACCTTCTATGGCACCGCGAATTCGAACCAGATGATGATGGAATTGATGGGGCTGCACATTCCCGGCGCGGCGTTCATTCATCCCAATACGCCGCTCAGGCAGGCGCTGACGCGGGCGGCGGTGCATCGGCTGGCGGGCCTCGCGAAGGGGTCGCAGCGACCACTCGGGCACGTCGTCGACGAGCGGGCGATCGTCAACGCCGCGGTCGGGCTGCTGGCGACGGGCGGGTCGACCAACCATGCGATCCATCTGCCGGCGATTGCGCGCGCGGCGGGGATCATCATCGACTGGACCGATCTCGATGCGCTGTCGGCGGCGGTGCCGCTGATCGCGCGCATCTATCCCAATGGCTCGGGCGACGTGAACGGGTTTCACGAAGCGGGCGGAATCGCGTTCGTGACCAACGAGCTGCTCGGTGCGGGGCTGCTTCATGGGGACGTGCTGACTGCCGGTGGGGACAGTCTTGCCGAGCATGGCGCGACGCCGGTGCTCGAGGGCGATGCGTTGAGCTGGGCGCGCGAGACCCAGAGCAAGGACGAGACCATGCTGCGGCCGGTCGCGGCGCCTTTCTCGCCCGATGGGGGCATGCGGCTTCTCCAGGGCAACCTAGGCCGCGCGGTGATCAAGACCAGCGCGGTCGATCCGTCGCGCTGGACGATCGAGGCCGAGGCGCGGGTGTTTCACGACCAGCAATCGGTGCTCGCTGCGTTCCAGGCGGGCGAGCTTGAGCGCGACGTGATTGTCGTCGTCCGCTTCCAGGGCCCGCGTGCCAATGGCATGCCCGAATTGCACAAGCTGACCCCGGCGCTGGGCGTGCTCCAGGACCGCGGCTTCCGCGTCGCACTGCTCACCGACGGGCGGATGTCGGGGGCGAGCGGCAAGGTGCCCGCCGCGATCCATTGCTCGCCCGAAGCGCTTGGCGGCGGGCCATTGTCGCGATTGCGCGATGGCGACCGGGTGCGGATGAGCGCCGACGACGGGGTGATCGAGGCGGTCGGGGTGGACCTTGCCAGTCGCGAACCGGCCACCGCGCCGCCCTACCCGATGGGCACCGGGCGCGAGCTGTTCGCCCTGATGCGCGGCACCTGCGACGAGGCCGAGCGCGGCGCTTCGGCAATGCTCGCGGCGATGGAGGGCGAGGCGGCGGTCGGCGCCGAGATGGTGCCGGTATGAGCCGCACGATCGCGGTCGCCGACATTGGCGGCACCCACGCCCGGTTCGCGCTGGCAGAAATCGACGGCGGCCATGTCGTCAAGCTGCACGAGCCGGTGACGCTGAAGACGGCGGAACACGCCAGTTTCCAGACCGCGTGGCAGGATTTCGGGAGCCACCTCGACCGGCCACTGCCGACCGAGCTCGGGATGGCATTCGCCGGGCCAGTCGGCGGCGAACTGCTCAAGCTGACCAATAATCCGTGGGTTATCCGCCCCGCGCTGATGGAGGAGAAGCTCGGGGTCGAGCGGCACGTCATCGTCAATGATTTCGGCGCGGTCGCGGCGGCGGTCGGCGAGCTTGGCGAGGACGGGTTCGACCATCTGTTCGGGCCGAATGAGCCGTTACCGGCGCAGGGCATCACCACCATCGTCGGCCCCGGCACCGGACTCGGCGTCGCCGCGCTGATGCGGCGCGACGGCCATGCCCATGTCATCGAGACCGAAGGCGGGCATGTCGACTTTGCGCCGTTGGATGCGCTCGAGGACAAGATACTCGCGCACCTCAGGCAAAGTTTTCGGCGAGTGTCGGTGGAGCGCGTCGCCTGTGGCAGCGGGCTGTCGAACATCCACGCCGCGATCGCCGCAGTCGAAGGACAGCCGTTGATCCCGCGCGACAACAAGGAGCTGTGGTCGGCGGCACTCGACGGCAGCGACAACCTCGCCGCGGCCGCGCTCGACCGTTTCTGCCTGATCCTAGGCGCGGTCGCGGGGGACTTGGCGTTGGCACATGGGGCCAATGCAGTGGTCATCGCCGGCGGGCTGGGCTTGCGGCTGCGCGATCATCTTCCCAAGTCGGGGTTCGAGACCCGCTTCGTCGCCAAGGGCCGCTTCGAGCGGCGGATGGAAGCGATCCCGGTCAAGCTCATCACCCACCCGCAGCCCGGCCTGCTCGGCGCCGCTGCTGCCTTCGCGAAGGTCTATCCATGACGATCGACGACTTGATGACGATGGCGCCGGTGATCCCAGTGCTGGTACTCGGCGACGAGCTCGATCCGGCCGCGCTGGCCGAGACGCTGGTCGCCGCAGGGCTGCCGGTGATCGAGGTGACGCTACGCACGCCGTGGGCGCTCGACGCACTACACACCATGGCTGGCGTCACCGGCGCGATCGTCGGCGCGGGCACGGTGCGCGACCCCAGGATGCTCGACGACGCAATCGACGCGGGGGCGAAATTCATCGTCGCGCCGGGGCTGACCGAGCCGCTCGGCCGCGCGGCGATCGCCAGCGGAGTGCCGTTTTTGCCCGGGATCGCGACCGCAGGCGACATCATGCGCGTGCTCGACATGGGGCTGACGCGCTTCAAATTCTTTCCCGCCGAGGCGTCGGGCGGCCGGCCAGCGCTAAGGGCGCTAAGCGGACCGTTTCCCGAGCTGCGGTTCTGCCCGACTGGCGGAATTCGGCTCGACAACGCCGCCGCCTGGCTCGCGCTCGAGGCGGTGAGCTGCGTCGGAGGGACATGGATTGCGGGGCCGGAAGACCGCGACCTTGCTGAAATCGGTGCAAGGGCCAGGGCGGCGGCGCAAGTCGGCTAGCTACGGTGACGGCCTCGCGACGTTGCAAGTGCCTGCGCGAACCGGCACGGCGATGCTATGAAGCCTGACCGTCTCAACGCGCTGACCGACGGCGTGGTCTCGATTGCGATCACGATCATGGTGCTCGAGATCCGCGTTCCCGCCGAGCCTACGCTGACCGCGCTGGCGCCGGTCGCGGCGATGCTCGGCACCTATCTCCTGTCGTTCCTCAATATCGCGCTGTTCTGGAATAATCATCATCATATGCTGGCGACGGTCGAGCGGGTCGACGGGCGGCTCCTGTGGGCCAACCTGATGATGCTGTTCTTCATCTCGCTGTTGCCGTTCACCGTGCGCTGGGTCGACAAGGCGGGCATCGAGCCCTGGCCGTGCGCGGCCTACGGCGTCGTGCTGCTCGGCGGTTCGGTCGGTTACGAGCTTGTGTCGGCCGCCGCCATTCGACTTCACCCGGGCGGAACGCTTGAACGCGCGGTGGGGAGTGACTTCAAGGGCCGCGCGACACTGGGTATCTACCTGGCCGCGATCGGACTTCCGTTCGTGATCCCTACGATCGCAATCGCGCTCTACGTTTTCAACGCGCTGTTGTGGCTTCTCCCCGACAAGCGGATCGAACGCCAGATCGATGTCGAGGACGGCCTTGCCGAGGAAGGAACCCCGACGGCTTGAGAAGCGGCGTTCGGCTTCCCACCTAGTCGCCATGGAACAATGGCATGGCACAACGATCCTCGGTGTGAGGAAGGACGGGCGCACGGTGATTGCCGGCGACGGGCAGGTCAGCATGGGCAATACCGTGATGAAGCCCAATGCGAAGAAGGTTCGCCGGCTCGGCGCGGAAGGCAAGGTCATCGGCGGGTTTGCCGGGGCGACGGCGGATGCGTTCACTTTGTTCGAGCGGCTCGAGAAAAAGCTCGAGGCGTCGAACGGGCAATTGCTGCGCGCTGCGGTCGAGCTCGCCAAGGACTGGCGAACCGACAAATATCTGCGCAATCTGGAAGCGATGATGATCGTCGCCGATGCCGAGGTGATGCTGATCCTGACCGGCAATGGTGACGTGCTCGAGCCCGAGGCCAATGACATGGCGGCGATTGCAGCGATCGGATCGGGCGGGAATTACGCGCTGGCCGCAGCAAAAGCGCTGGCCGAGTATGAGCCCGATCCGGAGAAACTCGCCCGCCGGGCAATGGCGATCGCGGCCGAGGTGTGCGTCTTCACCAACGACCGGCTGACGGTGGAGAGCGTGGGATGAACGACGCGCTCACTCCCAAGGCGATCGTCGCGGCGCTCGACGAGCATATCGTCGGGCAGCATGACGCCAAGCGCGCGGTCGCGGTGGCGCTGCGCAATCGCTGGCGGCGGCAGCGGCTGTCGCCCGAATTGCGCGACGAGGTCACGCCCAAGAATATCCTCATGATTGGGCCGACGGGGTGCGGCAAGACCGAGATTGCGCGGCGGCTGGCGAAGCTGGCGGACGCACCGTTCGTCAAAGTGGAGGCGACCAAGTTCACCGAGGTCGGCTATGTCGGTCGCGACGTCGAGCAGATCGCGCGCGACCTGGTCGAGGAAGCGGTGCGGCTCGAGCGTGAGCGGCGTTGCGAGAAAGTGCGGGCTGGGGCCGAGGACGCGGCGATGGAGCGATTGCTCGACGCGCTGACGGGCAAGGGCTCGTCGGAGGCGACGCGCGCGGCGTTCCGGCAGCGCTTCGCCGAGGGGAGCCTGGCGTCGAGCGAGGTCGAGATCGAGGTCTCCGATGCCCCGCAGATGCCGTTCGACTTGCCCGGCGGACAGATGATCAACCTGTCGGAAATGATGGGCAAGGCGATGGGGCAGATGCCCAGGAAACGGCGCAAGCTCAAGGTGCCGGACGCTTATGCAAAATTGATCGAGGAGGAAGCCGACAAACGGGTCGATCCCGACGACCTCAACCGCGCCGCGCTGGCCGACGCCGAGGCCAATGGCATCGTGTTCCTCGACGAAATCGACAAGATCGCGGTGTCGGACGTGCGCGGTGGATCGGTCAGCCGCGAAGGCGTCCAACGCGACCTGTTACCACTGATCGAGGGCACGACGGTCGCGACCAAATATGGCCCGATCAAGACCGACCATATCCTGTTCATCGCCTCGGGCGCGTTCCATGTCGCCAAGCCGTCGGACCTGCTGCCCGAATTGCAGGGACGATTGCCGATCCGGGTCGAACTGAAGGCGCTCACCGAGGCCGACTTCGTCCACATCCTGTCGTCGACCAAGGCGAGCCTGACCGAGCAATATGCAGCGCTGCTCGCCACCGAGGGGGTCGGGCTGAGCTTCACCGACGAGGGCATCGCTGCGGTTGCGAAGGTGGCCGCCGAGGTCAATGCCAGTCTCGAGAATATCGGCGCGCGCAGGCTTCAGACGGTGATGGAAAAGCTGCTCGAGGAGATCAGCTTCGAGGCCGAGGACCGGTCAGGCGAGACGCTCAGTGTCGACGGAGCGTTCGTCGAGCAGCAACTCGCCGGGATCGCGCGCGACACCGACCTCAGCCGCTACGTTCTCTGAGGCGTGCTCTGAGGGGCCATGCGATAACGCCACTCGAGCCCTTGCGCGAACGGGCTCCACAGGCTGGTGCGCACGCCGGCGAGGCGGAGTTCGTCGCCCGCCCAGACGTTGCACGTGTTGAACAGGCTGGCGCGGCCGACGCCGAGATAAAAGGCATCGGCAGGGCCGTAGCCGGGGTGGTCGATGCGCTGAGGTCGGCCACCCGCGTCGAGGCGGAAGCTGGCGCGGATCGCGGTCCACAGGCGGCGATACTCCTCGGGGCGGAGCCGGATTTCGCGCGCGTGCCACGCGGGGTCGGTGACCCATTCGACGTGCATCACCCGCTCGCCCCCGCTCGTCGCCGCCCAGATCGTCGCGGCGGTAATGTCGCTCCAGTGCGGCGTCTCCAGATAGACCCGCCGCTCGCCCATCCCGAACGCGAGCCAGCGAGCGGCAGGGTCGGGAGCGGTGAAGTCACGTCGGGGCAGGAGCGGGCGCCAGTCGAGGCCCAGCGCTTCAGCCGGAACGATGAGGTCGGTGTGCGTGCCGTTGGAGATGAGATAGACGACTTGCCCGCCGTCGGGCTCGCGCCAGCCGGCGTTGACCGGGACAAGCGAGCCGATGAACGCAGCAAGAGCGTAAAGCAGCGGCACAGACAACAATGCGAGGCCCAGGCGCCGCGCACGGCGCGGGAGCCCGGGAGGGGAGCGGCGGCTGCGGCGGCGACGGCGGACCATGTCTCTGATCTACACATTTTCTGCAGCGATGCGCCGGGGCTTTTGCGCTTTTCTTCTCATTCTGAATAAAGGTGCCTGAAATTTGCCAAATACTCGCCTTGTTATTTGGCATCGCCGAGCATTTTTGCTATGTCCGAGGCGAAAGGTGAGCGACGATGCAACGCGTTCGCTCGATCGAGGTGGCTCGGCTTCACATCATCCTGTGTTTTGCGTTCGACCATCATGCCGCGGCTGCTGACATCGACAGCTACAGGGGGGCGTTGATCGATTGCCCCGACGTCTGCCACGCGGTCGAAACCTCCGGGACTTTCGACTTCTTCGTCGAATTCGATCTCCCCAATCTCCAAGCCTATAACGACTGCCTTAAGGTACTGGTTGAGCCGCTTCCGTCGTTCGTGACGCGATACGAAGCATGCTTCATCGTTCGCCGTTTCGGGCGTTCGACCGGCCGCCGTGGCACTGCCGACCTGTGGGTACCAAGCCGCGACGGGCTGCGGCGGATCGAAAGCAACCAGGTCGATATCGTCCGGGCAGAGGGCGACTATGTCCGGATCCAGTCGCGCGACCAGAGCTGGCTGCTCCACACGACGATGGCGACGATGAGCGAGCGACTCGACGCGGAAGATTTCATCCGCATCCATCGGTCGACGATCGTCCGCCGGTCGTTCATCGCGCTGCTGATCCACCGCGAAGGTCGATGGATCGCCGAAATGATCGACGGAACACGCCAGCGGATCGCCAAATCGCACGCTCTGGCCACGCTCGGCGCGATGAAGGCCGATCAGCGCCCGACGAAGCCCGTTTCGGCGAAACTTCGCCCCGTCGAAGAGCCATTGGGTCGCTCCGGCGAAAGCCATTTGGCACTGGTTCCCAAGGAGCAAGATACCGCCTTCGCCTCGTGAGGAATGAGGCCGCCAAGGAGGGTACCACCATGTTCAACCTGTCTCGCGCCGTGGGCGTGATCGCGATTTGCGCCGTCTCGCTCGTTCCGGTGTCTGCCATTGCCCGCAGACCGCTGATCGTTACTGCGCCGCAAACCTCGGGCGACATTCCGTCCCGGCACGTCAGCTATGCCGACCTCAACCTCGCGCGCCATGAAGGCCAGCGGACGTTGAACCTGCGGGTCGATTCAGCGATCGAAAATGTCTGCTCCGACAGCGGCTGGCAGGCCAGCGAAAAAGGCTTCGGCGCATGTCGCGACCATGCCTGGGCGGGCGCTCGGGGGCAGGTCGCCAATGCCATTCAACGCGCGACCGAAATCGCGACCACGGGGCACAGCGCCCTGTCTGTCGCGGCGATCAGCATCGTCGCCCACTAGGGCCGCATAGAGCGGGATGCGGCCTGCGCGGGGGATGGTTGCCGGCTGCGGTGGCCGTCCCCCGATCGTGGTCTCCGGGGGTGGCGGCGCCCAGCGGAAGCGCTACAACGAGCGGGTGATCCGTATCATTAGCCTTGCGTTCGGTGACTTGGCCGATCGGCGAATCCTCGCCATTCTGGTACAGGCGCTCGCGCTGACGGCGGTATTTTTCGTCCTGGGCGGGCTGGTCGTCGGGTGGCTGCTCGCGGGGAGCGATCCGTGCGATCTCGCCGGGCTCGATAGCTGTTCGGTGGGCGCGGGGACGGGCGGCTTTGGCGCCCTTCTGCTGACGCTCGCCGCCGCATGGTTCCTGTTTCCCGGAGTTGCGGTGGGGGTGCTGATGGGCTTTGCCGACCGGATTGCCGCCGCGGTCGAGCAGCGCCACTATCCCGCAGCAGCCGCCGCTGCGCGCCCGATCGGGGTCGCGCGCGGTGTTGCCATGGGGCTGAAATCGGCGGGGCGAGTGCTTCTGTTCAACCTCATTGCGCTGCCGTTCTATCTGATGCTGATCTTTACCGGGATCGGGCCGCTGGTGCTGTTTGTGATCGTCAACGGGCTCGCCTTCGGGCGGGATCTCGCCGAGCTGGCGGCGGCGCGCCACGGGGACCGCGTTGAGCGCCGGGTGTGGCTCAAGTCGACGCGCGGCGAGCAGGGGCTGTTGGGCACGCTGGTGAGTGCGATGTTCCTCGTGCCGTTCGTGAATTTGCTCGCGCCGATCGTCGGAGCGGCGATGGCGATCCATCTATATAATCGGCGCGGCGGGCCGGTTTGATCATTTGCCCGCGATCATCCCCCGGATGATCGCCCTTGGGCAAATGATGGTCGGGGCGACAGGATTCGAACCTGCGACCCCCACACCCCCAGTGTGATGCGCTACCAGGCTGCGCTACGCCCCGACCGGGCTTGACCCTGAGGACAAGCGAGGCGCGCTCTAGTCGCCGCCTCGCGCGATGGCAAGCGGCCGGGCCCTTGGCTTGCCTGTGCCGCCGCGTCCGTGATAGGCGCGCGCCTTCCTTCGGCGATGCGGCCGTCTCGGCCCCGCCCGGCGATTAGAAAGACCTTGCCTCTCATGAGTATCGCCCCACTCCTTGCCACCGCGCAGGCCACCAGCGCGGGAGCGCCCTCGACCGGCGGCGGCAGCGACTTCTTCATGCAGATGATCCCGCTGCTACTCGTGTTCGTCATCTTCTATGTGCTGATGATCCGCCCGCAGCAGGCCCGTGCCAAGGCGCATGCTGCGACGCTGACCGCGGTCAAGAAGGGCGATGAGGTGATCACCGGCGGCGGCATCAAGGGCCGCGTAACCAAGGTCATGGACGACGAGGTCGAGGTCGAGATCGCGCCGGGGATCAAGGTTCGGGCCGTCAAGTCGACGCTAAACGGCGTCGTCACGCGCGACACGAAGCCGGCCAACGACTGATGCTCGATTTTCCACGCTGGAAGGTCATCACGATCAGCTTGGCGATCCTGGTCGGAATTCTCTTCTCGATCCCAAGCTTCTTTCCAAAGGAGCAAGTCGCGCACTGGTCGGGGGGACTGCCGCATAGCCGCATCAACCTCGGGCTTGATCTCGCCGGCGGCTCGCACCTGCTGCTCGAGGCCGACACCGCCGATGCCGCCAAGCAGCGCGTCGCGGCGATGGAGGATAATGTCTCGAGCGAGCTTCGCCGCGGGGATACTCCGATTGAAATTGGCGACATCTCGACTGCCGACGGCGTGCTGTCATTCCTGCTCCGCAACCCGGCGCAGGTCGATGCCGCGGTCGAGAAGCTTCGCCAGCTGACCAAGCCCGTCGGATTGAGCGGCGCGCGCGACTGGGATGTCACCGTGCGTGACCAGAACCGGGTCGTGCTTACCCCGACGCCTGACGGCCAGGTGCGCGCGCTCAAGGACGCGATGTCGGTCGCGCGCGATGTCGTTCGCCGCCGGATTGACCCACAGGGGACCAAGGAAATCACGGTCGTCACGCAGGGCAACAACCGCATCCTTGTCCAAGTCCCCGGAGTCGAGAATCCAGAGGCACTGAAGGCACTGATCGGCCAGACCGCGCGATTGGAGTTCAAGCTGGTCGACCTCGCCGCCAACCCGGCCGAAGTCGCGCAAGGGCGAGCCCCGGCAGGAAGCCAGGTTCTGCCGTTGGCCGACGGGCGCGGCGGCATGGCGGTCAACCGCCGAGTAATGGTGTCGGGCGACCAGCTAACCAGCGCCAAGCAAAGCTTCGACCAGGACGGTCGACCCGAGATCGTCATCACCTTCAACTCGGTTGGTGCGCGCCGCTTCGGGCGGGTGACGCAGGAGAATGTCGGCAAGCCATTCGCGATCATCCTCGACAACAAGATATTGTCGGCGCCGACGATCCAGAGCGCGATCCTCGGCGGGACCGCGTCGATCACGGGCAGCTACACCGTCGAAAGCGCAAACCAGCTGGCGGTCAGCCTCGCCTCGGGCAAATTGCCGGTTAAATTGAACGTCATGGAGGAGCGCACGATCAGTGCCGACCTCGGCAAGGATTCGATCCACAAGGGCGCGCTGGCGTCGGGCGCTGCGGTCATCGCGGTGATGGTCTTCATGCTCGTCACCTATGGCCGGTTCGGGGTCTATGCGAACATCGCGCTGCTCGTTAACGCGTTCCTCGTGCTCGGCATCATGGCACTGTTCAACGCCACGTTGACCTTGCCCGGGATCGCCGGTTTCGTGCTGACGATCGGCGCCGCGGTCGACGCCAACGTGCTGATCAATGAGCGCATCCGCGAGGAATTGCGGCGCGGGCGAAAAATCCTCGATGCGGTCGAGACCGGCTATCACGAGGCGTTTCGCGCGATTTTCGACGCCAACATCACCCACGCCATCTCGGCCGCGCTGATGTTCTATTTCGGCTCGGGCCCGATCCGCGGGTTCGCGGTCGTGCTGGGGGTCGGCATCCTGACCTCGGTGTTCACTGCGGTCTATTTCACGCGCATGCTGGTGGTGTTGTGGCTGCGCCGCGCCCGCCCGCGCAGCTTGCATATTTGAGGCCCGAACGATGAAGCTCCTCAAACTCGTTCCCGATCACACCAACCTCGACTTCATGCGCTGGCGCACGCTCGCGCTGGTCCTGTCGACAATTGCCACGATCGCCGCGCTGACCTTCACCGCTTATCGCGGGCTCAATCTCGGGGTCGATTTCGCGGGCGGTCAGATGGTGCGGGTGAGCTTTCCGCAGCCGATCGATATCGAAAATCTTCGAACGAAGATGGATTCGCTCAACGTTGGCGAAGCGACGATCCAGGAGTTCGGCAACAATCGCACCTACCAGATCCGCCTGCCGCGCCCGCCGGGACCCGATTCGATGTCGAACGCCGTCGTTACCAAGGTCCAGGCGTTCATCCCCACGGCCTATCCGGGGGCCAAGGTTGGCGCTGGCGAATCGGTTTCGGGCAAGGTCTCGGAAGAGCTTGCCGCCGACGGGGCAAAGGCGATCTTGTTCGCCATGCTCGGCATCGCCATCTACATCTGGTTCCGGTTCGAATGGCAGTTCGGGGTCGGCGCGCTGGTCACGCTGGCGCATGATTTCGCGATGACCCTGGGGTTTTTCGCCTTCACCCGGCTGCAGGTCGATTTGAACGTCGTCGCGGCGTTCCTGACGATCATCGGCTATTCGCTCAACGATACCGTCGTCATCTATGACCGGATTCGCGAGAATCTGCGAAAATATCGCAAGATGGCGATCTTGCCTTTGCTCAACCTGTCGCTCAACGAGACGCTGGCGCGGACCGTGGTGACGTCGCTGACCGTGCTGATCGCGCTCGCGCTATTGATGGCGATCGGCCCCGAGGTCATCTTCGGTCTGTCGATCGCGATCTTCCTCGGCGTTCTGATCGGGACCTATTCGTCGATCTATATTTCGGCGCCGATCCTGGTCTGGCTGGGGGTCAAGCCCGACAGCTTCCTGCGCACCGGCGACGAGACCGAGATGCAAAAAGCCTGAGGTTCATCCAGTATCAAGGTCGCGGCGTCAAAGCACAGCGGTCGCGGCTTGGCCTTGGCTCCCGCGCTCGCTAAGGAAGTCTTATGAAGATCAAACGCACGGCGCTGCTGCTTGCCACCGCCGCTCTCGTCCTTCCCGCCGCCGGATGCGCGGGCAAGAAGGCCAAGGGCGACACCGCTTACGTCGCGCGCGACGTCAACACGCTCTATTCGCTCGCGAAAAAGAGCGCTGATCGGGGCGATTACGCCGAGGCGGCCAAGCTGTTCGACGAAGTCGAGCGCCAGCATCCCTATTCGGTGTGGGCGCGCCGCGCGCAGACGATGAGCGCGTTCAGCTACTATATGGCGCAGCAATATAGCGACGCGATCTCGTCGGCGCAGCGCTTCCTCACCATCCACCCCGGCAATAGCGACGCGCCCTATGCCAACTATCTGATCGCGATGAGCTATTATCAGCAGATCGCCGACGTGACGCGTGACCAGAAAATTACCCAGCAAGCCTCGGACGCGTTCGGCGAGCTGATTCGCCGCTATCCGACGAGCCGCTATGCGACCGATGCACGACTGAAGCTCGACCTTATCAACGACCATCTTGCCGGCAAGGAAATGGAGGTCGGCCGCTATTACGAACGCTCGGGCAACTGGCTCGCCTCCTCGCTGCGCTTCCGCACGGTCGTGGACAAATATCAGACCACGAGCCACACCCCCGAGGCACTCGAGCGGCTGGTTGAATGCTATCTCGCCTTGGGCATTCCGGCCGAGGCCGAAAAGGCCGGCGCGGTGCTGGGGCGCAATTACCCCGGCACGACCTGGTACAAGCACAGCTATGAGCTCCTCCGGCGCCATCAGCACAAGGCCTGAACCGGGGAGCATGGCCTGAATGCTGGGCCAGCTCGCCATCCGCGACGTGGTGCTGATCGACCGGCTCGAGCTTGAGTTCGAGGCGGGGCTGGGTGTGCTCACCGGCGAGACCGGAGCGGGCAAGTCGATCTTGCTTGATGCACTCGGGCTGGCGCTTGGCGCGCGGTCCGATAGCGGGCTGGTGCGGCAGGGACAGGATGGCGCGACGGTGTCGGCCGAATTGATGTTGCCGGCCGGGCATCCCGCACTGGCTCTACTGGCCGAGCAGGGGATCGAGAGCGAGCCGGGCGAGCCGTTGGTCCTGCGCCGGACGATCAAGGCCGACGGCGGCAGCCGCGCCTTTGTCGGTGGGGTAAGCGTCTCTGCCTCAACGCTGCGCGATATCGGTACGCTGGTGGTCGAAATTCACGGCCAGCACGATGATCGCGGACTGCTCAACGCGAGGGGGCATCGCGCGCTGCTCGACAGTTTTGGAAGGCTTTCGACCGCCGCGGTTGCGACGGCCTGGGGCGAGGTTTTGGCGATGGAGCGGAGCGTTGCCGAGGCCCGCCGGATGATCGAAGAGGCCCAGCGCGACCGCGATTATCTGACGTTCGCGTCGGAAGAAATCGACAAACTTGCGCCGCAGCCTGGCGAGGAGATCGATCTGGCGGAGCAACGCGCGACGATGCAGTCGGGGGCCCGGGCGGGGGAGTCATTGACCGGGATCGACGAATTGCTCGGCGGATCGGACGGCGCACTTGCCCAGCTTCGCGCCGCTGCGCGCAAGATCGAGCGCGGGGCAGTGGACCACTCATTGCTCGCCGAAGCGCTGGCGTCGCTCGACCGCGCAGTGATCGAGGCCGCCGAGGCCGAGGACCGCATCGCGCGGGCAGCCGAGGCGATGGCGTTCGATCCGGCGCGGCTCGAGGCGGCCGAGGCGCGATTGTTCGACATTCGCGCACTCTCCCGCAAACACCGGGTCGAGCCAGATGCGCTCGCTGTGCTGGGCGAGGAGATGCGGTTAAAGCTCGCGGCGATCGACGCAGGAGAGGGGGAGGTGTTCGCTCTCGAGGCGCGGCTTGCCGCCGCGCGCGTCGCCTTCGATGGGACCAGCGCGGCCCTCCACGCCGAGCGCACAGCCGCCGCGATTTGTCTCGACGAGGCGGTCGCCGTCGAACTCGCTCCGCTCAAGCTCGACTCGGCCCAATTCCGCACCGTCGTTGCGCCCGCCGAGCCTGGCCCGGCCGGCGGAACCCACGTCGAGTTCACCGTCTCGACCAACCCCGGCGCGCCGTTCGGGCCGCTCACCCGCATTGCATCGGGCGGCGAATTGTCGCGCTTCATTCTCGCACTGAAGGTCGCGCTGGCCGAGGCCGGCGAGGCGGGGACGATGATCTTCGACGAGGTCGATCGCGGGGTCGGCGGCGCGGTTGCCTCGGCGATCGGCGAACGCCTCGCGCGCCTCGCGACCCGCTCTCAGCTGCTGGTCGTCACCCACTCTCCGCAAGTCGCCGCCCGCGCCGCGCACCATTATCGGATTGAAAAAGCTACCGGCCCAGAGGGCAGCCGCACGACGGTCCGCAAGCTTGACGCCGACGAACGCCGCGAGGAAATCGCGCGCATGCTCTCGGGCGCGGCGATCACCGACGAGGCGCGCGCGCAGGCGACGAAATTACTGGAGGCAGCATGACCGACGTGACGATCGACTTCGACGGCGAGGAGCTCGCCAGCCCTTGGTTCCCGGTGGCCGGAAGCGCGCCGGCGGTGCTGATATTCCCGACGGTGATGGGAGTAAGCGACCTCGAACGCGAGTTCGCGGGCCGCCTCAACGCGCTCGGCTATTCGGCAATGATCGGTGACCTGTTCGGCACTGTGACCCGCGGGCGCGACATTCAGACGATGTTCGCCGAGATGGGGCGTTTGAAGGGTGACCGAGCGACGCTTCGCCGCCGGCTTGAGGCTCTGTTCCAGGCGATGCTCGACGAACCCGGCGTGTCAGACAATGTCGCCGTCATTGGTTATTGCTTCGGCGGGCTATGCGCGCTCGACCTCGCGCGCTCGGGCGCCCGGCTTGCCGCGACCGCCAGTTTCCACGGTCTGTTCGACCCGCCCGGACTGCCGCCGCAGCCGATCGCGGGCAAGGTCGTCGCTTACCACGGCTGGGACGACCCGATGGTCCCGCCCGCCGCCGTCGAGGCGTTGGCGAAGGAGCTGACCGCTGCCGGCGCCGACTGGCAAATCCATGCCTATGGCCGTGTTGGTCACGGCTTCACCAACCCCCACGCCAGCCGCATCGGGATCGCCGGTGTCGCCTACAACGAGCTCGCGGCGAAGCGCAGCTGGGCGGCGCTCGAACTGCTGCTGGCCGAAGCCTTCGCATGACCCAAGCCGACGCGGCCAATCGGATGATGCGGCTGGCGCGCGAAATTGCGAAGCATAACCGACTGTACCATGACCGGGATGCGCCGGCGATATCAGATGCGGACTATGATGCACTGGTGCGCGAGAATGCGGCGCTCGAAGCCGAGTTTCCGCAGCTCGTGCGGGCCGATTCGCCGTCGCGGGCGGTCGGTGCGGCGCCGAGTTCGAGCCTCGCCAAGGTTGCGCATGCGAAGCCGATGCTCAGCCTCGAGAATGCGTTCGCGGTAGACGAGGTCGGCGACTTCGTGGGCCGGGTGCGGCGCTTCCTCAGCCTTTCCCCCGATGCCGAGGTGGCGCTGACCGCCGAGCCAAAAATCGACGGCCTGTCCTGTTCGCTCCGCTATGATGAGGGGGTGCTGATAATGGCAGCAACGCGCGGTGACGGGAGCATCGGCGAGGATGTCACCGCCAACGTCCGAACGATCACCGACATCCCTCAGATGCTGGAAGGCGCCCCCTCAATGCTCGAGGTGCGCGGCGAGGTCTACATGGCCAAGGATGACTTCGCGGCGCTCAATCTGCGGCAGGAAGCGGCTGCGGCCAAGATCTTCGCCAACCCGCGCAACGCCGCCGCGGGATCGCTCCGCCAGAAGGACGCGAGTGTCACTGCAGCGCGGCCGTTGCGCTTCCTTGCGCACGGGTGGGGTGAGCTCAGCGAACCGCTTGGCCCGACCCAGGCCGACGCCATGGCCCGCCTCGCCAAGCTCGGCTTTTCGGTCAGCGACCTGTTCGTGCGCGTGACCACGCTCGACGCCGCACTCGACCGCTACGCCGCGATCGAACACGCCCGAGCCGACCTGCCGTTCGACATCGACGGGGTCGTCTACAAGGTCGATCGGCTCGACTGGCAGGAGCGGCTCGGCCAAGTCGCGCGCGCGCCACGCTGGGCTCTCGCGCACAAATTCCCAGCCGAGCGCGCCGAAACCACGCTCGAGGCGATCGACATCCAGGTTGGGCGGACGGGCAAGCTTACCCCGGTGGGCCGGCTTACTCCGGTTGGGGTCGGCGGGGTGATCGTCGCCAACGTCACGCTCCACAATCGCGACGAGATCGCCCGCCTGGGCGTTCGGGTCGGCGACCGGGTGCGAATCCAGCGGGCAGGAGACGTCATCCCGCAAGTCGTCGAGAATCTGACAACGGACGAGCTGCGCGCACCCTACGCCTTCCCCGACCATTGCCCCGAGTGTCAGTCCGAAGCGGTTGCCGAGGAGGGCGAAGTGGACGTCCGCTGCACGGGTGGCCTCATTTGTCCTGCGCAACGACTCGAACGCCTAAAACATTTCGTTTCGCGCGGAGCGATGGATATCGAGGGGCTCGGCGAGAAAAGCATCGTCGAGTTCGTCGGGCTCGGCTGGCTTGGTGCCCCTGCCGATATCTTCCGCCTCAAGCGCTATCGTGACGAGCTGGTCGGACGCGAGGGGTGGAAAGAGAAGTCGGTCGACAATCTGTTCGCCGCGATCGATGGCCGCATCGGCTTTGACCCGGCGCGCCTGCTGTTCGGGCTCGGTATTCGCCACGTCGGCGCGGTCACCGCAAAGGATCTGATGAAGGCGTTTGGCACGATCGACGCGCTTCAGACCACCGCGACAGGCGAGGAGCCGCAGGCCGAACTGTCATCGGTTGAAGGCGTCGGCCCGGTCGTCGCCGAGGCGCTGGTCGATTTCTTCCACGAGGCCCACAATCGCGACGCCTTGGCCGATCTGCTCGCGCTCGCTCAACCTGCCGCCTTCGTCTCGACCACTCGCACAACGACATGGACCGGCAAGACGATCGTCTTCACCGGCACGCTGGAACGGATGAGCCGCGACGAGGCCAAGGCGCAGGCCGAAAGATTGGGCGCGCGCACCGCCGGCTCGGTCAGCGCCAAGACCGACCTGGTCGTCGCGGGCCCCGGCGCCGGATCGAAGCTCAAGAAGGCGGCCGAGCTTGGGGTGCAAGTGATCGATGAAACTGGCTGGGAAGCGATCGTCGCTGCAAGCTGAGGCTAGTGCCCCTCAACCCGCCCGGTGCGCAGCGGACCGGCAGGCGGCGCCGCGAACTCCATCCCGGCAACCGACGCGCCCGGAGAACCCCGCGCGACCGCTCCATAAATCGCGCCGCCGATCGGGCTGTACGTCAACAACTCGATCAGCAGCATCGCGCCGAGCATCGTCCCGATCCCCCACCGCCATGCGGGATGAACGTGTCCGCTGCGCCGAACGTCGGCGACGACTCCGGCCAGCGGGAACAACATCAACGCGACGAACGTCGCTTCGAACGCGAACGGCTGAAGCAACGGGAGCGGAAGCAGTCGCCCGAACGCCGGCCCGAGCAGCAACGACATGCCGCAAAAATGCAATCGGCGATGCCAGTCGGTGCGGCGACGCATGACAATCGCGGCGCTTGTCAGGCCGGCGAAGGTGAATAGCGACATCGGGTCGAACACCAAAAAATTCACTGGTCGGAAGAAGAACGGCACCTGGCCGCGGCGAATCATCGCTATCGTTACCCAGCAGCCGATCATGACCATCGCCGCCATCCAGACGGTTGCGATCCAGCCGAGCCGACGATGGAGCGCCATATTGTTGGTCGCGGCGAAGATGTTCTGAAGCAGGTACAGCACGACCCAACGCATGAACACGACCGCGTGGGCGTGGACCAGCAGCGGCGAGTGGAAGGTCGAGCGGCCCATCGCCAGCTGGGTCGAGAAGGCGGCGAAGATGAGCAACGTCATCGCGATCGCCGCGCGCAGGAAAAAGCGCTCGTCGCGGCCTGAAGATGTGCGCGGATGAATTGCCAGCGTTGCCATGAAAGCCCCCCGAGTTTCGGGGGAAGCCGTATCGGAAATGGGCCGGCCTTTCAATCGCCGGCGTTCGCCGCCTTGTTGCATCATCCGCCAATTCTTGCCAGCTTCTAGCCCATGAAGTTGCGCAAGATCATCATGGCTGTTGCTGTCACCTCCGGCATGACCCCCGTCGCCCGGACCAACGCCGCGACGCGCGAACCGACCGAGAAATGGGTAGTCAACTATGCCAACGCGCAATGTGTCGCGTCGCGTAACTATGGCACGGCCGAAAAGCCGCTCGTCCTCGTGCTTAAACCCTCGCCAGTTGGCAACGTCATGCAACTCTCGGTGCTCCGCAAGGGAGGAAGTGGCGAAAGCTTGGCAGACGAGACAAATGGCGATATCCGTGCCGATCAGTCGCGCCCGGTTTCGGTCAGTATTTTGTCATTCGGTAGCAAGCGCGGCATATTCTCATCGCGCATCAACCTTACGGCCGATCAATTCGCGCAGATCCGACAGGCGAGCAACTTCACTATCCGCAGCGCGCAGATCAACGAGACGTTTGCGCTGTCTCAGCTCCCCCAATTGATGAGCAGCATCGATGCGTGCGTGGCGGACCTTCAGACATTCTGGAACATCGCCCCCGACGCACAAGCAAAGCTGACAAGTCGCGCTTACTCCCAATCTTCGCTCGTGGGTGTTTTCAGCAGCGACGACTACCCTGGGGTTGCGTTGCAGAAGCAAGAGGAAGGCGCGGTGGAAATCGTGCTGTTGATTGACGAAAAGGGCGGCATTGCCGAATGCGTCGTTACCCGCACCAGTTCGGTGGCGGCCCTCGACGCCCAAGTCTGCTCGATCATTGCCAAGCGCGTCAAATTCAGCCCGGCGATCGGCGCTGACCAGAAACCGGCAAAAGATAGTTTTACCCAGCGGATTTTCTGGAAGAGCGCGTCCGGCGGCTAGCGCCGCATGGCCAGCACCAGCACGCACCATTCGCCGTCACCGCGCTCAACCACCTCCATGCCCTGCGCCTCATAGGCGGCGATGACGGCATCGGCTTGCGTGTCGAGCAGGCCGGCGAGGACCAGCGTCGCGCCGGGTGTCACGCTGGCCGCAAAGGCGGGCGCAAGGTCGATCAGCGGTCCCGCTAAAATATTGGCGATGAGCAGGTCGAACGGCGCGCGGGCGGTCAGGATCGGATGCTCCATCCCATCGGCGACCACGAGGAGCAGTTCGCCGGGGGAGTGGCCGATCCTGACCCCGTTGATCGCGGCATTTTCGCGGCTGACGTCGATCGAGATCGGGTCGATGTCGGTCGCAATGGCCTTGGCCCCCGGCCACAGCGCGAGCGCGGCGAAGGCGAGGAGCCCGGTTCCGGTGCCGATGTCGGCAATGTTGGCGAAGCTGTGGCCACTGCTGGCCAGGGCCTCAAGAGCTCTCAGGCATCCTGCAGTTGTGTCATGCTGCCCCGTTCCGAATGCCAGTCCGGCATCGATCTCGAACGCCGTCGCGCCGTCGGGGATAGCATCGCGATGTGTTGGCGTATGGACGAAGAAACGACCTGCCCGGATCGGCTCGAGCCCGGCTTGGCTCATCGTCACCCAGTCAGATTCGCCGAGATGCTCGATCGTTGGCTCGCCGCCCGCGGCCAGCCGGGTCAGCAGGATCAACTCTTGCGTCGACGGCTGAGCCTCGAAATAGGCATATATCCGCCAATCGTCGGGCCGTGCCGGATCGGGCTCGTCGGCTACCAGCACGGGGGGCGCTTCGTGCATCGCGAACAGCGCGTCGCTGTCCGGCACCGCCTCGGCCTCAGCGCGCGTGCAGTTCAGGGTCACACGCCAGCTCACCTGACGAAGCTCGCTCCGTTGACGTCGACCACCGCGCCGGTGGCGCTCGGGGGGGCGTCGCAGCCCAGCCAGCGGATCGTCTCGGCGATCTCGGCGGGTTCGGCGACCCGGCCTAGCGGGATGTCGGCGAGCAGCTGTTCGCCGCCGCGCGAAGAGAGATATTCCTCGGCCATTCCGGTCATGACAAAGCCGGGGCACACCGCGAACGCCAGCACGCCTTCGCGGGCATAGGCGCGGGCGATCGACTTGGTCATCCCGACCATCCCCGCTTTCGAGGCGGCGTAATGCCAGTGCTGGGGCGAGTCGCCGCGATAGGCGGCGCGGCTGGCGACGTTGACGATCCGCCCGCCGTTTCCCCGTTCGCGGAAGTGATTGAGCGCGAGGCGGCAGAGGTCGGCGCTGGCCTGGAGGTTGATGCCGAGTGTGCGGCCCCACACCGCGTGCCACTCGTCGTCGGACGCGTCCTCGGCGACGCCTTCGAACACCCCGGCGTTGTTGACGAGGAGATCGATGCATCCGTCGAGCCTGGCGAGTGCCGCATCCCACAGCGCACGCGGGGCGGCGGGGTCGGCAAAGTCAGCGGCGATCAAATCGCCGTCGCCCGCGGTCGAGTGCCCTGCCACGTGGTGCCCCCGTGCCCGAAAGAGCTCAAGTGTCGCCGCGCCGATGCCCCGGCTCGCGCCGGTCAGAAGTATGTTCATCCGCGCCGACTAGCGGGCGCGGCGCTAGGCCGCAAACTTCGCCACGAATTCGCTGGTGGTCGAGCGGAAGTCGGCGATGTCCTCGGCGAAGCGGCCGAAGCCCTGCTCGACCTGGTCGATGTCGCGCGCCACGCTCTCGGTGTCCGAGCGGATCGCGGCGATGGTCGAGCTCATCGAGTCGGCGGCGAGCGCGGTTTCGTCGACTGCGGCGGTGATCATCGTCACCGTCTGTGCCTGCAACTCCATCGCCTGGCGGATGCGGTCGGCTGAGTGCTGGACCTCTTCGACCGTGGTCTGGATCGAGCCGTTGGCATCGACCGTCTGCCGCGTCGCCTGCTGGATCGCGCTAATCTTGGTTGTGATGTCGTCGGTTGCCCGGGCGGTCTGGCTGGCGAGACTTTTTACTTCCTGTGCCACGACCGCGAAGCCGCGCCCCGCATCGCCTGCCCGCGCCGCCTCGATCGTCGCATTAAGCGCGAGGAGGTTGGTTTGGGCGGCAATGTCGCGGATGAGTCCGAGGATCGATTCGATTGCGGCGACATGTCCCGACAGCGCTTCGCTGACCTTGACCGCTTGTTCGGCCTGGCTGCCCGCGCGAGTGGCGACGCCTGCCGCGACCTCGACTTCGGTCCGTGCATCCTCGATGGCGCGGATCAGCCCGGCGGCAGTCTGCGCCGCTTCGCGCATCGCGATTGCCGATTGCTCGGCCGCAGCAGCGACTTCGCTAGTCTTGCCGAGCATACCGCGCGCCGACGAACTGGTCATCGACGCCTGATGGCGCAGCTGGTCACTTTCGCTGGTGCAGCGCTCGACGACGCCGAGCACCTTCTTGTTGAACTCGCTCGCCTGGCGGGCCTGCACCGCGCCATTTTCGACCCTGGTCCGCGCGAGGCAATGGTGAACGAAGACGTCGGCTTCCAGCATGTGGAGCGCGTTGATAGTGTGCGAGAAGCGGAGCTGATCGTCGCGCTCGCTGACCATCGAGTGCACCGCATCGTGAATTGCGTCGATTTCGCCGGCGATCCCGGACAGCAGAGTCGTCAGGCTGACCCCGGCTTCCATCGCCCGGTCGACATATTCCTTGACCGTGTCGGTCCATGCGCCGCTGCTCAGCCGCTCGAACTTGTCGCGGAGATAGGGAATGATGCGCTCGGCAAGAATTTCGAGCTGAGCATCGCCGATCACTTCCTTCACTTCGTCGGAATGGCGATAACGGTCCCAGAATCCGCGAGCGAGGTTGAGTTCCGCGCCAGCGATCATGCGCCACAGCTCGGCGGAACGCGCGGGCAGGTCGCCTGCCTGATCGAACATGCGCAATCCCTTGGCGATGTCGTAGCTGTGCCCGCTGATCGAACGGTTGGCAGTCATGGTCGGTCCCTTTTCTGGTCCAAACCGCTTTGCCCCGCTAATGGTTAAGGGGCGGTTAGTGCCACCGCCAATCTTGCATCGTGCGGGTCCGCTGCCTAAGCGGGCGCGGCACCCTCATTCCGGCTCAGGCGGACTTTTCCATGCCCCCATCGGCTTCGCGCAATCCCTCCCGGCCCCTGTCGCCGCATTTGACTATCTGGCGCTGGGGTCCGCACATGCTGGTCTCGATCCTCCACCGAGTGACCGGCGGGGCGCTGACGGTGGCCGGGATGGCGCTGTTGTGCTGGTGGCTGATCGCGATCGCCGCGGGCCCCGAAGCTTATGCGACCTTTGCCAAGGTGGCGACCAGCCCGCTCGGACTATTGGTGCTGATCGGCCTCAGCTGGGCCTTCTTCCAGCATAGTTTTTCCGGACTTCGCCACCTGGTCATGGACATTGGCGCGGGATTTGAACTCAAGGCGAACAAGACGATGGCGATCGCCACGATTGTCGGCTCGCTGATCGCCACTACGGCGTTGTGGGTCTATCTTCTGGGAGTGGCACGATGAGCCTCGGTGACAGCAGCACTCCGCTCGGCAAGGTTCGTGGATTGGGCGCGGCGCGCTCGGGCGGCGGGCACTGGATGGAGGAGCGCATCAGTTCGGTCGCGCTGGTGCTGCTCTCGGTGTGGCTGCTCGCTTCGCTCCTGATGCTACCCGCGCTCGACCAGCAGACTCTCCACGAATGGCTCCGTTCGCCGCTTGGCGCAGTGCCGATGGCGCTGTTCGTCATCCTCTCGTTCATCCACGGGCTCGAGGGGCTCAAGGTTGTCGTCGACGATTATGTCCATGACGATGGCAACCGCGTCGCTTGCCACATCATATTATTATTTGCAGCGATCGGCGGGGCGGCATTCGCTCTGTTCGCGCTGGCACGGATAGCATTCGGAGCCGCCGCATGAGCGACGCGTACAAGATTATCGACCATGTCTATGACGTCGTCGTCATTGGCGCCGGTGGTGCCGGTTTGCGCGCGACGATGGGTTCTGCCGAGGCGGGGCTCAAGACTGCGTGCGTCACCAAGGTTTTCCCGACGCGCAGCCACACCGTCGCGGCGCAGGGCGGGATCGCCGCCAGCCTTGGCAACATGGGGCCTGACCACTGGACGTGGCACATGTACGACACCGTCAAGGGTTCCGACTGGCTGGGCGACCAGGACGCGATCGAGTATCTGTGCCGCGAAGCCCCCGCCGCAGTCTATGAGCTCGAGCATGCCGGGCTGCCGTTTTCGCGCACCGACGAAGGCAAGATCTACCAGCGCGCGTTCGGCGGCATGACGCAGAACATGGGCGAGGGCCCCGCCGCGCAGCGCACCTGCGCCGCCGCCGACCGCACCGGCCATGCGATGCTCCACACGCTCTATCAGCAGAGCCTCAAATACGACGCCGATTTCTACATCGAATATTTTGCGCTCGACCTGATCATGGAAAATGGCGTGTGCCGCGGGCTGATCGCGATTTGCCTAGATGACGGGTCGATCCACCGCTTCACCGCGCAATCGGTGGTGCTCGCCACGGGCGGTTACGGCCGCTGCTATTTCTCCGCGACCTCGGCGCACACCTGCACCGGCGACGGCAATGCGATGGTGCTTCGCGCCGGGCTTCCGCTGCAGGACATGGAATTCGTCCAGTTCCACCCGACCGGCATTTACGGCGCAGGCGTACTGATCACAGAGGGCGCGCGCGGGGAGGGAGGGTATCTGACCAACTCCGAGGGCGAGCGGTTCATGGAGCGCTACGCCCCGTCAGCTAAAGACTTGGCGTCGCGTGACGTTGTGTCACGCTCGATGGCGATGGAAATCCGCGAAGGACGCGGCGTGGGCGAGAACAAGGACCATATGTTCCTCCACCTCGACCATATCGATCCCAAGATTCTCGCCGAGCGGCTTCCCGGCATCTCCGAGACCGCGAAGATCTTCGCCGGGGTGGATCTCACGCGCCAGCCGATCCCGGTCACCCCGACGGTCCACTACAACATGGGCGGCATCCCGACCAACTTCCACGGCGAGGTGGTGACCCTCAAGGACGGCAACCCGGACGCGGTCGTCCCCGGCCTGTTCGCGGTCGGCGAGGCGGCGTGTGTCTCGGTACACGGCGCCAACCGGCTGGGCTCGAACAGCCTGATTGATCTCGTCGTGTTTGGCCGCGCCGCGGGGCATCGCCTCGCCGAAGTGATCAAGCCTCAGGCCGCTCAGAAAGCGCTCGCCAAGGACAGCGCCGACCTCGCGCTCGCCCGCCTCGACAAGTTCCGCCACGCTCACGGCGAAACGAAAACCTCCGAAATCCGCGTCGACATGCAGCGCACGATGCAATCCGACTGCGCGGTATTCCGCGACGATCGGACGCTGACCGAAGGAGTCACGAAAATCGACGCGGTTTATCGACGGATGCAGGACGTCAGCGTCACCGACCGCAGCCTGATCTGGAACAGCGACCTGATCGAGACGCTCGAGCTCGACAATATGCTGAGCCAGGCGGTGGTCACGATGCACTGCGCCGCCAACCGCAAGGAAAGCCGCGGCGCGCACATGCAGGAAGACTATCCGACGCGGGACGACGCCAACTGGATGAAGCATACGATCGCCTGGTTCGACGGCTGGGGCGGCGAGGGCGGGTCGGTCAGGATCGACTATCGCCCGGTCCACGAATATACGCTGACCGACGAGATCGAGTATATCAAGCCCAAGGCGCGGGTTTATTAGGGGCCTCGGGGACCCAGTCCCTTGGTCGTGAGGTCCTGTCGGCCATGCAGGATACGGACGACGCTCAGTTGCTCTGTATCGAAAAAGAAATAGGCTGCGTGCGAGCCTGCGCTGACCTTGCGGAGCCCCGCCATGACCAGGCTGCGATCTGAGGTCGACTCTGGATTTTCGGCCGCACGATGAAGTGCGCGCTGCAGGTCGGCGAGATAATCCGCCGTTCGGTCGGCTCCCCATTGCTCGACCGAATGCGCGGTGATCTGGGCGAGGTCGCGCCGCGCCGCCGCATGCAGGACGATGGATCGAGTCAACGCTGCAATCGGACCCCGGCGATATAATCATCGAAGTCAAACGGCTCGGCAGGCCCGCTGTCGAGGCCGTCCTGGATGGCGCGCCGCAAGGCGACGGTCCTTTGCTCTTCTTCTTCAAGCAGTCGAAGGCCGGCGCGGATGACTTCGCTCACCGATTCAAAGCGGCCTTCCTCGATCTTGCGGCGGGCGAAGTCGCGGAAGTGATCGCCGAGGGCGAAGGATGTGGTCTGGCTGGCCATATGATCTTGATACTAGATTCTAGTAACGCGGGCAATATGGAGACATGTCCGAGAAATGCAGCCAGATTTGACGACGAACCGTGCATAATATACGATGAGTTGTTGAAGGAGATAATCTGATGATCGAGCCGACCCCCAGTCGCAAATTCCTTCGCGCCTTGCTCGTTGGTTTTCTCCTCTCGATCCCGATCTTTTCGGTCTGGCTGCTGGTCTATGACCGCCAGTCGCAATCGACCGAGGCGCGCGCCTCGATCGCCGCCGGCTGGGGCGGCGCGCAGGTCATTGCCGGACCCGAATTGTCGATCCCGTTCAAGCAGACCGTCAACACCACAGAACAGGTCAATGGCCAGCCGGTTGCCCGTACCGCGACGATTGATCGCCGCCTGATCCTCGCGCCAAGCGGGGTCGACGCGGCGACGAGCATCGCCCGCGATCGCCGCTCACGATCGATCTACGACGTCGTCATCTATCGTGCGCAAACGAAAGGTCGGGCGATGTTCCAGCTGCCGTCGGACCTCACCAAGCTCGGCGTCCAGCCCGGCAGCCTGCAACTCGACCGCGCAGAGCTTCGCTTCGGCGTGTCCGATGCTCGCGGCCTGTCGGGTAATCCCGATGTCCGCGTCGGCGGGGCAAGGCTCCCGCTTGGGCCGGGCGGTGGCAGCAGTCTCGTCGGCACCGGCTTCTACGCCCCAATCGACCTGACCAAGGTCGATCCCGCGCAGCTCGCGGTCGATTTCAGCTATGTGCTGCGCGGCAACGGCAGCCTCGCCTTTGCGCCGCGCGCGGGGGACACAGCATGGCATGTGACGTCCAACTGGACCAATCCCAGCTTCGGCGGCGAGTTCCTGCCCGACCAGCGTAAGGTCGGCGAATCCGGGTTCGACGCGACCTATCGCATCGGCAACCTCGCGCTCGGCCGCTCGCTGTTGTTCGTCGACGGTACCGAAGAGGCCAAGGCCAATGATTCGTCGGGGCAGGGGCCACAAGCCGCCTCAATCGCCCTTGTCGAACCCGTCGATCTCTATTCGCAGGTCAATCGCGCCACCAAATACGGCTTCCTGTTCGTCGGCTTCACCTTCCTCGCCTATCTGCTGTTCGACATCATCGGCGGAGTGCGCGTTGCGACGATCGAATATCTGCTCGCCGGCGCGGGGCTCGTGCTGTTCTTCGTCCTGTTGCTCGCCTTTGCCGAAGTGATCGGCTTTACCCCCGCCTATCTCGTCGCGGCGGCGGCTATCACCGGGCTCAACACCGCTTACTCGGCGGCGGTGCTCAAAAGCTGGCAGCGCGCGGCGGTCATCGGGGCGATCCTCGCCGCGCTGTATGCGGTGCTCTATGTCCTGCTCAGCCTCGACGCCTATTCGCTGCTGATTGGCTCGATCCTGCTGTTCGCGGCGCTCGCCGGAACGATGTACGTCACCCGCCGCCTCGACTGGGCGGGATCGAGCGCCGAACCCGCCTGATCCAAGTTGCCGTGGCGGTGAAAGCCGCTACGGCACCAACCATGACTGACAAGAATTCACCGCCCAAGCGGGTGTTTCCGACCTCGAAGGTCGATGCCCAGGCGGCGCGCCACGTTCCGTCTTCGCCGCAGACCGAAAGCGCCGCCTACAAGCTCGCCTTTCAGGACACCGAGTTCCTGCTGCGCGAGGATTTGCGCCCGGTGCGCTTCCAGCTTGAGCTGTTGAAGCCCGAGCTGCTGCTCGACGAGGCCAACATCGCCTCGACATTCGTTTTCTATGGTTCGGCGCGGGTGCCCGAGCCGGCGATGGCCGACGAGCTAGTCGAGGCGGCGCGCGGCGAAAAAGCCAAGGCGGTGGCGGAGAGCCTCAAGGCCAAGTCGCGCTATTATGACATCGCGCGCGAGCTCGCCCGGCTGGTCAGCCAATATCCGCTCGACGATGAGGGCAAGCGCCACTTCGTCGTCTGCTCAGGCGGCGGGCCGTCGTTCATGGCCGCCGCCAATCGCGGCGCGCAGGACATGGGCAAGGAGTCGATCGGGCTCAACATCGTTTTGCCCCACGAACAGCTGCCCAACCCATATGTCACCCCCGATCTGAGCTTCCAGTTCCACTATTTCGCGCTTCGCAAGATGCACTTCCTGCTGCGGGCACGCGCCGTCGCGGTGTTCCCCGGCGGCTTCGGGACGTTCGACGAGATGTTCGAGCTTCTGACGCTGATCCAGACCGGCAAGATGCGGCCGATGCCGATCCTGCTGTTCGGCCGCGACTTCTGGAACAAGGTCGTCAATTTCCAGGCGCTCGCCGACGAAGGCGTGATCAGCCAGCACGACCTCGACCTGATCACCTGGTGCGACAGCGCCGAGCAAGCCTGGGCGGCGGTCCAGGCGCATTATGCCGAAGGCCGGCACGAGCGGGGCTGACCCCGCTCGGCTATTTACTTCGTCGCGACGCCTTTGGGGCCGGTGAGCTTAGCTGCGCCTTCACCGCCGACGTTCTTCGGTCCGCCGGTTGCCGCCTGCTGCTCGGTCAGCACCGCAGTGTTCGGCGCCTTTTGCGCGCCGGCGCCCGTGGCTTCGGCGGCCGCCTTGGCCCCGCCGACCGGAGCAGCTGCCGCCGCCGCCGGATCTTCCTTCGGCGCGGCAGGAAGCGGCTTGGGCGCATCACTCTTGCTGTTAAGATAGGCGATGACGTTGGCCCGCTCCTCCGGATTGGACAGTCCGGCAAAGGTCATCTTCGTCCCCGCGGCCATCCCCTTGGGGCTCTTCAGCCAATGGTCGAGCGAGGTCCAATCCCAATTGCCGCCAACCCCGGACAGCGCGTCGGACCAGGCAAACCCGCGTCCCTTGCCGACCGCATCGCCGAGCACGCCATAGAGATTGGGGCCAAGCGCGTTGGCCCCGCCCTTCTCGGCATTGTGGCAGGCGGCGCACTTCTTGAAGACGTCGGCGCCCTTGGCCGCATCGGCGCTGGCGAGATAGAATTCGATCGGCTTTTCGGCGACCGCAGCGGCCGCGCCTTCCTCGACCACGCCCGCGATCGGGTAGCCCATCTTCTCGGGCCGCTCGTGGTTGAACACCTCGCCGGTGACGATTGACCCGCCCAGCGCGACGATCCCCGCAGCCAACACGAACATGGCGATGAAATTGCTACGGTCGTTCATGAAACCTCGTCACGCGTTCGAAGGAGCTTGGCTATGCGGCACGCCCTTAAAGCGGCGCCCGCGAATCATCAAGCGGTGAGCCAATGTTCGAGCAGCGTGTGCGCGATGGCGAAAGGCGGCGGAGCGATGAAGGGAGCGCCAGGATCGCGCGCCATCGCCGCTGCGACTTCGGCGCGGCTGAACCAGCGCGCATCGTCGAGTTCGGTCGTATCGATGACCAGTTCGTCGCCGAGCGCGCGTGACATGCAGCCAATCATCAGGCTCGACGGGAAGGGCCATGGCTGGCTCGCGACATAGGTCACGTCGGCGACCCTGATGCCTGCTTCCTCGTGAAGTTCGCGCGCGACGGCGGCCTCGATCGTCTCGCCGACCTCGACGAACCCGGCCAGCGCCGAATAGCGGCCGGCGGGATATTGCGGCTGGCGACCGAGCAGCAACCGCCCGTCATACTCGGCGAGCATGATCACGACCGGGTCGACGCGCGGGAAATGCTCGGCGCCACATGTCTCGCACTTGCGCGACCAGCCGCCGCGCACCGGCTCGGTCGGATGTCCCGACACCGAGCAGAACAGGTGTCGCCGATGCCAGTTGGCGAGGCTTAGCGCAGCCGCGAACAGCGGCGCGTCGCGATTCCCCAACTGGCCAAGCAGACCGAAATGGGCGCGGGTATCGAACTGCACCGCTCCGGCGGGGAATGGCGAAAATCGCGGCAAGTCTCCGTCGAGTCCGAGGAACAGCGGCGCCTCGCCCGGCATAAGTGTAGTCCAGCGCAGTTCGCCCTTATCGTTCAGCGCGGGCGCGCCATCGGCCCATAGCAACGAGCGCGCCCTGGGATCGCGCGCGAATCGGGCAATCGCCTCGGGATCGGGGCGCAGCGCATCGGCGCGGTTGAGGCCCGCGCCGGAAAAAAAGGGTTCAGGCGGCAAACAGGTCACTCCGTCGGGCAAGCACCGCCTCGACCGCGCGGCGGTAGAGGGTGGGCAGTCCGGCCTCGCTAATCGTGTCGAGCGGCTGCCACCAGCCCTCGCCGACGGGTTTCGCTCGCGTGACGATGGCGAGGTTGAGCGTGAAGTGGGTGAAGCCGTGCGACACTTGGGCGAGCGCCCGGGCGGGGGCGGGGGCGGGGGCACCAACCCACTCGCCGCCCGGTAGCGCCGCCATCCCGCCGAGCAATCCATTGGCGGGTCGCCGCACGAGCCACAGTTTGCCATCGCGTTCGGTCCACCACGCGCTGCCGAAGCGATGAGGCCGAACGGGCTTCACCTTGCGCGCTGGAAACGCCTCGGGTCCGCCGCTCGCGAACGCTGCGCAATGTGCCTTCAGCGGACAGTCCTCGCATCGCGGCGCCTTGGGCCGGCAGATTGTCGCCCCCAGATCCATCATTGCCTGCGCGAAATTGCCCGCGTCCTCGTCCGGGGTGATTCGGTCGGCCAACGCGCGAATTTCCGCCCGAACTTCCGCCACCGGTCGCCGCACGCCGAACAATCGCGCGACCACCCGCTCGACATTGGTATCGACCACCACCGCACGTTCCCCGAACGCAATCGCCGCGATCGCCGCCGCAGTGTAGGCGCCCAGCCCGGGCAAGGCGCGCAGTCCCGACTCGTCGCGCGGAAACCCACAGCGTGCCGTGACCTCACGCGCACAAGCGATCAAATTACGCGCTCGGGCGTAATAGCCGAGCCCCGCCCATTCGCTCATCACCTCCTCGTCGCTCGCGGCTGCCAGCGCCTCGACGCTCGGCCACCGCTCGAGGAACCGCGCGAACCTCGGGGTCACCGTCGCGACCGTCGTCTGCTGCAGCATCACCTCGCTCAGCCACACGCGATACGGGTCGGGTGCCGCCTCGCCCGGCATCGCTCGCCACGGTAGTCGCCGGGCGTTCAAGCGATAATGTTCGAGCAACGACGAAGCGATATTGGCGATCACGCGCCGCCTATGCCATGATCGCCGACGATGTCGAAGCGCCCCACCCCGTCCGCAGCCCTACGCCGTGGCTATGCCCGTGCTGCAGGCGAAATCGCCGGCGATATCAGCGGCATGGCGTTCAAGCGCTTCGGCTTCGTCCAAGGCGCGGTGGTCAGCCGCTGGAAGGAAATTGTCGGCGAGCGCTATGCCCGCGTCTCGACCCCCGAATCGATCCGCTTCCCCGCCGGCAAGAAATCGGGCGGTACGCTCAGCCTCGTCGTCGAGGGCGCGCACGCTCCGCTGATGCAGCATCTCGCGCCGATGATCGTCGAGAAGGTCAACCGCTTCTTCGGTTATGAAGCCGTCACGCGGATCGCTTTTCGTCAGGGCCGCATTGCCGAAACGGTCGCGAAGATTCACCGTCAGGTTCCGGCGCCGGTACCGGCCGAACTCGGTGACGGTCTCCGCGCGATTGTCGACGACGAGCTGCGCGCCTGTCTGACGAGTCTCGCCGGCCAGATCGCCGCCACCACCGGCCCGCCGCGAGTCGACATCCCGCAGCCGTTCCCCTCGCTCATGAACCTTCCGAAAGTCTCTTGATGAAGCCTGCTCTCCTGCTGATCGTCACCCTCGCGCTGGCGACCCCCGTTTTTGCCAAGCCGCACCCGGCTCATGTCGCGAAGGTCGCCGACTGGACCCGCGTCGCCAGCGCCACCGATGCCGGCGGCTTCGTCATGGGCAACCCCGCGGCGAAGGTGAAATTGGTCGAATATGGCTCGCTGACCTGTCCCCACTGCCGTCATTTCGACGAGTCCGCCGCCGCCCCGCTCGCGGGTTATGTCCGCACCGGTCGCATCAGCTGGGAATTCCGCCCCTTCCTGCTCAGCGGCTACGACATCCCGGCGACGCTGATGGCAAGCTGCAACGGCGCGGCGAGCTTTTTCCCGATTATGCGCGCGCTCTACGCCACGCAGCCCGGCTGGGTGGCGAAGATGCAGGCGATCCCTGCCGACCGGCTCGAAGCCATCCGCAAGCTCGCACCGTCCGAACAGTTCGCCGCAATCGGCACCGCTGCCGGATTCCCCGCATTCGGCGCCGCCCACGGCGTCCCCGCCGCCAAAATCTCCGCCTGCCTGCGCAACCAGGCCGCCGCAGACAGAGCCGTCAAAGTCACCGCCGACGCCACGAACAAATATCAGGTCCACGGTACCCCGACGTTCATGATCAATGGCGCGACGATCGACTACAGCGCCGGCCCGTCGCCCTGGGCGGTCGTCGAAGCCCAGCTCAAATCCTCCCTCGCGAAAGTGAAATGATGAAAAATCTGGCTCTGCTCCTTGCCGCCGGCACGCTCGCCGCCACCGGTGCCTGCACCAAAAAGGCAGGTGATACGCCTGCGGCCAATGCCACGAGCAGCGCGCCGACCGTCGCCGTCGCGGCTCCAGCCAGCGGTGACTGGACCGAAGCCGTCGCCCCGACCGCCGCCGGCGGCTTCGTGATGGGCAACCCCGACGCCAAGGTGAAGCTGGTCGAATATGGCTCGCTGACCTGCCCGCACTGCGCCGCGTTCGACAAGGAAGGTGTCCCGACCCTGCTCGCCAATTACGTCAAGAACGGCAAGGTCAGCTGGGAATTCCGCAACTTCGTGCGTGATCCGTTCGATCTCGCCGCCAGCCTCGTCGCCCGCTGCAATGGCGCGAAAAGCGCTTTCGGGCTGACGCGCGCGATTTACGCCGCACAGCCCGAATGGGTCGCAAAGCTTCAGACCGTTCCTCCAGCCGAGTCCGAAGCCATCGCGAAACTGCCCCCGGCGCAGCAGTTCCGGGCTCTCGCCAAGCTCGCCGGCTTCCCGCAATTCGCGGCGATGCGCGGCGTACCCGCCGCCAAGACAGACGCGTGTCTCGCCGATACCAAGGAAATCGACCGCCTCGTCCAGATGAACAGCGACGCCGTCTCGCAGTATAATGTGCCCGGAACACCGACCTTCCTGATCAATGGCACCGTCGTTCCCGACACTGCGTCGTGGGAACTGCTGGAACCCAAGATCAAGGCGGCGCTGGGCTAGGGCGCGACGTCGAGGGGCGCAGGGATGCGGATCAGGCGGCTAAAGCTCAGCGGTTTCAAGAGTTTCGTCGAGTCAGCCGAACTGCGTATCGAGCCTGGCCTGACCGGGGTCGTCGGCCCGAACGGTTGCGGCAAGTCGAACCTGCTCGAAGCAATCCGCTGGGTGATGGGCGAGGGCAGCGCGAAGTCGCTGCGAGGCGGCGGGATGGACGACGTCATTTTTGCCGGCACCGCTACCCGCCCGGCGCGCGACTTCGCCGAGGTTTCGCTGCTGCTCGACACGAGTGAGGGTGACAGCGAGGTCACTCGCCGGATCGAGCGTGGCGCGGGCTCAGCCTACCGTCTCGACGGCCGCGATGTCCGCGCCAAGGATGTCGCGCTGCTGTTCGCCGACGCCGCGACCGGTGCGCATTCTCCCGCGCTGGTCAGCCAGGGCCGCATCGGGGCAGTGATCGCCGCCAAGCCGGTCGAGCGCCGAATGATGATCGAGGAAGCCGCGGGAATCTCTGGGCTTCACGTGCGCCGCAAGGACGCCGAGCAGAAGCTACGCGCGACCGAGTCCAATCTTGACCGGCTCGACGAGCTTCTCGCTGATCAGGAGTTGCGCATAGGCCAGCTTCGCCGCCAGGCGCGCGCCGCCGAACGGTATCGCGCCTTGACCGGGCGAATCCGAACCGCCGAAGCGCGGCTGGTGTTCGCGCGCTGGGCCGCCGCCGACCGTGCTGCTCAAGTTGCCGATGGCGAAGCGAAGGCGGCGGCGAGCGAAGTGCAAGCACTTCAGGATGCGATGGCTCGCGCGCAGGTGGCACAGGAGCATGGCACTGGCGAAGTCTCGCGTCGCCGAACGGCCACGCAGGAGGTGCGTGACGAGGCGCGCAACCTTGCCCACCTTCTCGCCACGGCGCGGGCGCGACGCGACACCGTCGTAAGGCGCCTTGCCGAGCTCGAGCGCCTCGCGACCTCGCTCGCCGCCGAGACGGCGCGAGAGCAGGCGCTGGGCGAGGATGCGGCCAGGGCGATCGCCGCGCTCGACGCCGAACGCGACGGGATCGAGGCGCGGCTGGCCGATGGCGAAAGCATCGTCGCAAGGATCGCCGCCGACCTGACCGCCGCCGAAGCGACCTCGCGCGAATGTGAAGCCGAGCTCGCCGGGTTGCTCGCGAGAGACGCAGCCATGCGCGCCGAACGTCGCGTCGCCGAAGCCGCACTCGATGCCGCGAAGGCCCAGTCCGCGCGGGCAGACGCCGAAGCGGAACGGATCGGCGCCCAGCTCGCCGCACTCGCGAACGGTGAGGAGCATCGTGAGAGCTATGCCGTTGCGGAAGCCCGAGTTGCCGCCGCCGGAAAAGCAATCAGCGCCGCCGAGGCCGCGCTTGCCGCCGCCGAAATCGGGCGTTCCGAAGCGCTGGAGCAGCGCGATGGCTCCGAAACCGCGTTCGCCATCGCTCGCGCAGCGCTCGCCGCCGCCGAAGCCGAACGCGCCGCGCTGAGCCGTGCGCTCGACCATGGTCGGGCCGGCTCGGCCCTCGCCACGATCGCCGCCGGGCCGGGTTATGAGCTAGCACTCGCCGCCGCACTGGGTGACGATCTCGACGCCGACATCGGCGGGGAGGGCGCGCGCCGCTGGGAAGAGAGCGAGGCGACCGGCGACCCTTCGCTCGCGCTCGGCCTCATCCCCCTCATCGCCCATGTTCGCGCGCCGGCCGAACTCCACCGCCGGCTTGCCCAGATCGGTTTCGTCGAAAGCGACGACGGCCAGTTGCTTGCCCCTGGCCAGCGCATCGTCACCCGCGATGGAAAAGTCCGCCGCTGGGACGGCTTCGTCGCGAGCGGCGGGGGAGCGGCAGCGGCGGAGCGCCTCGTTCGCGCCAACCGCCTTGCGGTGCTCCACGCCGATCTGCCCGTGCTCACTTCTGCGGTCGACACCGCGAGAATAGATCTCGGCGTTGTCGTCAGCGCGGTCGATACCCATCGCGTCGCCGCCGACCATGCGCGCGCCGCCGTCGCCGTCGCCGAACGCGATGCCCACGATGCCGCGCGATCAAGTGATGCCGCGACCGCCGCGCTCGACCGCCTCGACGCCCAACGCGCGGGGCTTGCCGACCGGCAGTCCGAGCTCGCTCCCTTGCTTAGTGCTGCCGCCGAAGCCGTCTCCGATGCGGATAGCATTCTCACCGCCCTTCCCAACGCCGTCAGTCTCGGCGTTGACATCGACCGCGCCCGTGTCGCCGCCAGCAGCGCCGGCGAAAGGGTTGCAGACAGGCGTGCTGAAGCGTCCACGCGAGCCCGCGAAACCGCAGCCGCACGAGAACGCCTTGCCACCACCGCGCGCGAAGCTGGCGACTGGCGGCGCCGCGCCTCGGTCGCCGAGACCCGCCTCGCGGAAACCGCCGACCGCGCCCGCACCTTCGCCGACGAATTGGCCGACCTCGCCCCCCAGCCCGAAACATTGGCCGAGGACGTGGCAAGCCTGGAGGCACGATCCGCCGTCGCCGACACTACGACTCATACCGCCGCCGCTGCCGAACGCGAGGCCGAGGACGCGCTCGCTGTCATCGCCAAGGCACTGGCCCAGGCCAGCGAAGCGTTCGCCGATGCCCGCGAACGCCGCGCCGGGGCCGTTGCCCGCGCCGAGAACCAGGAACTCCGCCGCCGCGAATATGCCGCGATCAGTGGCGAGAAATTCGAGTGCCCGCCAGCGCTGCTCCCCGAACGGCTCGGCTTCGACTCGGCAACGCTCGTCCACCCCGACGAAGAATCGGCCGCGCTCGACCGCCTCACCGTCGAGCGCGAACGCCTCGGCCCGGTCAATCTCGTCGCCGAGACCGAGCTGGCCGAAATCGAAACCGCACGCACTGGCGGTGCTGCCGAACGTGATGAACTTCACGAGGCGATCCACCGCCTGCGTGGCTCGATCGGCAGCCTCAACCGGGAAGGCCGCACCCGCCTGCTCGACGCGTTCACCAAGGTCGATGCCCATTTCCGCAGTCTGTTCATGACACTGTTCGACGGTGGTCAGGCGCATCTCGAGCTGGTTGAGAGCGACGATCCGCTCGAGGCCGGTCTCGAAATTATGGCCCAGCCTCCGGGTAAACGCCTGACCGCGCTGACGCTGCTGTCGGGCGGCGAGCAGGCGCTTACCGCGATCGCGCTGATCTTCGCGTTGTTCCTGACCAATCCCGCGCCGATCTGCGTCCTCGACGAGGTCGACGCCCCGCTCGACGACGCCAATGTCGAGCGCTTCTGCGATCTCCTCGACCGCATGACGGGCGAGACCGACACGCGATACCTCATCGTCACCCATAATGCGGTCACGATGAGCCGCATGCATCGGCTCTATGGGGTGACGATGATCGAGAAGGGGATCAGCCGTCTTGTCTCGGTCGACCTTCAGGCAGCCGAGACCTTGCTGGCCGCCGAATGATTTCAGCCGCCGCGGCGGCCCCTGAGCGCGTGGATCACAAGCGCCGGGATGATGACTAGCCCGACGAGCCAGTGGACAAGGCTGACCGCCGAGCGACTCCGGTCATCACCAAGATAGTAAAGCCCGAGCGCAGAGATTGCGGCGATGATGCAGCCGATCCCCAACGACAGCCCGCTCGCCTTGTTGCGGTCCAGGCTCCAGCCCAATTTCACGTGAACGGGGATCATTGCTCCGGCGACAATCAAGAATGCATTTGCGGCGATGCCGTGAACGATCAGCGCGCCGTGCTCGGCGGGGTGTTGCTCCAGGCCGAACTCGCCATCGACGCGCACCCATTGGTCGAGCCCGAGCCAGGCAAGCCCGGTCAGGATGAGCGCACCCAGGCTGAGATAGACCGCGATTTCCTGCCACTTGGGCAGCCGGGTCGGACGCGATCGCTGCTTGCGGGTCATGCCGCCAACCGCTCGCTGCCAAGGTCGGTCACATCGCCTGACCTCGTAATTGCGACTGCCTGTGCGTCGGCAAGGGCGAGCAGATGCGCCAAGCGCGGATGACGCGCAAAGGCGATCTTGGTCAGCGCGTCAACGCGCTGGGCTGCGCTTGTCGCCAAGGCCCTGTCGCGCAGCGTGAAGGTAAGGCGCGCCGTTCCGTTCGCGGGGTCTGAAACATCGACCCGCCGCGGCCGCCCGAAAGCGAACAGGTCGCCGCCGGCATTGACTATGCCGTCGGTCATTCCGGCCTCACGCAAGGCGGCGATGGCGGTGTCGACGGCATGACCCTTGGCGATGCCGCCGAGATCGACGCAGGCGGGTCGGGTGAGCCGCGCCATATCGTCGAGGACGAGCGCGTGGTAATCGGCCGCCGGGTCGGGGGCCGGCTGTCCGCCATGAAGCGGAATGTCGCCCCGCGTGACAGCGGCGTGGCCGGCGGCGACCGGATCAAACAGGCCGTCACTGTGCCGCGCCCAGAATAAGGCGCGGTCGAGGACAATGCGCACGTCCCGGGACAAGCGCATTGCACCGGTGCCAGCCGAACGGTTGAGCTGGCCGAGCTCGCTGTCCGTTTCATGCGCGCTCATCAACCGGTGGATCCGGGCGACTGCCTCGAACGCAGCCTCGATCGCGTCTTCTTTTGCTCTTATTCGCTCCTAATTTCACATGCACGTTCGCGAATCCGCGTGAGATCGCGAACGAACAGCGCGCGTTCCTCGTGGCGGCGCTCTTTCTCGGGGATACGAAGCAGGAAGCTGGGGTGGACCGTTACCCAACATTCGCGACCGTCGGCGAGCAGCAGCGGCGCGTCGCGGACTTTGGAGATGGTCAGCGTCTTGCCCGTCAGCGATCGTGCCGCAGTCGCCCCCAGCGCGACCGTCACCGCCGGTCGGATCAGGGTTCGTTCCTGCTCCTGCCACCAACGACAGGTATCGATCTCGGCAATGTCAGGTCGCGCGTGAATTCGTTTCTTGCCGCGCAGCGCGAACTTGAAATGCTTGACCGCATTGGTGACGTAGGTCGTCGAGCGGTCGATCCCGGCCTCCTCCAGCGCCGCGTTGAACAATTGCCCTGCGGGTCCGACGAACGGCCGCCCCGCCAGATCCTCCTGATCGCCCGGTTGCTCGCCGACAAAGATGATCGCCGCATCGAGCGGACCCTCGCCGAAGACAGTCTGGCTCGCGCACTTGTAGAGGTCGCAACGCGTGCAATGCGCCGCTTCCTCACGCATGGCAGTCCAAATCGCAGCGATATTACTTCCGCGCTTCGGCATCGCCTCGCTTCGTTCGATCATCGCCGCCTCGCGCCCCTGCGCGCCCGCGATCAGCCCCGCGATCAATGCCGTCTCGGGCATATTCTTCCAGTATTTCCTGGGCATTTCCTTGGTCATCGCCTTGATCTTGACCCGCGCCGGATTGAAGGTCGAGGCGTAGTAGGTCTTCCAGGTCTCCTCGACGGGGTCTCCGTTTGGCGCGTCGGTCCGCGTCGCCCCGGGGCTTTCGGTCAGCTGCTTCTGGTCCCAATGAATGCATAGCTCGGGGGTCAGAATCGACCAGCGCATCGTCGTGAAACGCCGCACGAAGAAGCCTGCGGTATGACGGACGATGTGATGGTCGGGCTCGAACCAGGCAACGAAGCGTGTGCCGCCTTCTTCTTCGATCTCGCGAAAGCGGACGAAGGCGTGCATTTTGTGGACGTCGCGCCGCACTTCCTTGGCAAGTTTCTCGATCCGGTCGACCAGCGGGTCGGCTCGGTCCTCCATCGCCTGTTTGTTCGAACGAAGCGTCAGCAACAGCGCATAGAGCAGCGAGAAGCGCTCAGGATCGGTGTGGCAGATGGCCGACCTGGCAAGGTCGACGAACGATCGTGGCACGGCAAAGCTCGGTCCAGGTGGGGGCAGGGGCGTGTCGCCGCCGAACAGGTCGGGCTCGCCACCCGCGACAGTCCACACCACGGCATGCGCTGGAATGCCCGATTCGGCGAGCCCGCGCGCCGCGTCGCGCCACGCCTCGAAGTCATCTTCGGCAGGTAGCGTGATCCGCAGCGCATCGATCATCGGACCTTCGCGAAGCATGGCCTCTCAACCCCTTAAGCCGCAAACAGCTCCATTTGCTCGGTCTTGGGCGCGACTAGGGCCCTCAAATCGGCGCGGTCGGTAAGCAGCGTGGGGCGCCAATCGCCGGTAACGATGAACGGTCGCATCTTGGCGATCGACACCGTCAGCCGCGCGACATCGTCGAGCATGATCGTCCGCCATCGCCGCGACTTTAATATCCGCCCGACCGCCTTGATCCCGAGCCCCGGCACGCGCAGCAGCATCTCTCTCGGCGCGCGATTGAGGTCGACCGGGAAATTCTCGCGGAACTTGAGCGCGCAGGCAAGCTTGGGATCAATGTCGAGCGGCAGCATCCCGTCCGACCCGGTCGCCGACACCACTTCCTTGGGCGTAAAGCCATAAAAGCGCATCAGCCAGTCGGACTGATACAGCCGATGCTCGCGCATCAGCGGCGGGCGTTTGAGCGGGAGTACGGCGCTCGGTGACGGGATCGGCGAAAAGGCGGAATAATATACCCGTCGAAGCCCGAACCGATCGTAAAGCTGGCTCGCCCGCCCGACGATGTCCCCGTCGTTCGCGGCGTCCGCGCCAATGATCATCTGCGTCGATTGGCCGGCCGGAGCAAATTTCGGTGCCGACTTGAAATGCTTCAGATTATCTTTCGCTTCGATGATCGATGCCTTCATCCCCGCCATCGCCCCCTCGATCTGACTCTCGGACTTTTCGGGCGCGAGCAGCTCGAGCCCGGCGCGGGTTGGCAGTTCGACATTGATTGACACGCGGTCGGCATGAAGCCCCGCCAGTCGGACTAGCTCGGGGTCGGCGTCGGGGATGGTCTTGAGGTGGATATAGCCGCGAAAATCATGATCCTCGCGAAGGCTTCGCGCCACCTCGACAAGCTGCTCCATCGTGTAATTTGACGAGGCAATGATCCCCGACGACAGGAACAGCCCCTCAATATAATTTCGTTTGTAAAAGGCGATCGTCAGCTTGACGACTTCCTGAGCCGTGAACCGCGCGCGACGCACGTTCGAACTCTTGCGATTGATGCAATAATGACAGTCGAAGATGCAACTGTTGGTCAGCAAAATCTTGAGCAGCGAAATGCATCGGCCGTCGGGCGCATAGGCGTGGCAGATACCCATTCCCTCGGTCGATCCAATGCCCTTGCCGCCGCGACTGTCTCGCTTGGCTGTCCCCGAACTGGCGCAAGACGCATCATATTTGGCCGCATCGGCAAGGATCGCAAGTTTTTCGCGCGTGTCGAGCTGGGCCATGCGTTCACTTTATGTTCGTGACGCGTCCTTGTCCATAGTCGATTAAAATCAGGCGGTTGCGAATGGCGCTTCGCTGTCCGCTTAAATGGGCAATGAATCCATTTCGGGGGCGATCTTCATGCGGTCGGCGACAAGAAGCTTGAAGCTGATGAATGAAATCAACCCGACCCCGGCGCTGGCGACATGGATCAGCCAGAAGGTCGGGGTCGGCAGGCTCGAATAGAGGCCACCAATCTTGCCGACCAGCGCATTCGCCATGAAGAAGGCGAGATAATAGAGCCCGATCACGGTCGAGTTGATCGCCTTGGGCGCCACCTTCGAGAACAGCGCCAGGCTGACCGGCAGAATATGCGCGAAGCCAATGCTGTTCAGCAAATGAAACAGGAACGGCCACAACAGGCCGATCTTGCCCCCCACCGGCTGCGACGAGGCGGCGATGACAAGGCACATGCCTGCGGCCATCGAGAACAGGCTGCCGATGATCATCTTGCTAAGCTCGTCGGGCTCGGTCCGGCTGAGACTCCACCATTTCCAGAACGCCGCGACCGCGACCAGCATCGAAAAGCTGAGAATCGCATCGAGCGTGATCAGCCAACTGCTCGGCAGCGTCATGCCCCCGAACGTCAGCTGGAAATGCTGGTCGCCCCACACGAGATAGGCGTTGAAAATCTCCTGGTTGGTGAGCAGCGAAATGGCGAGCATCGGGATGAGGATGACCAGCGCGATCACCCGGCCCCATTCGGGCCGCGTCAGCTTGGCGCGCGGTGTGGCGCTGGCGCGGTCGGCGGCACTTGAACGGCCTTCATCGGCGGGAAGCCAGCGACTGCCCAACAAATAAATGATCAGCCCCGCGACCATCACCACCCCGGCCGCGCCGAAGCCCCAATGCCAACCGACCTTCTCGCCGAGCGTCCCCGACACCAGCGGCGCGGCGATGACGCTGACGTTGATCGCAATGTAGAAGATCTGGAATGCCATCGCCCGGCGCAGGTCGCTTGGCCCGTAGAGCGCCCCGACCTGGCTCGCGATATTGCCCTTGAACAGCCCGACTCCGATCACCAGTGCGAGCAGCGCAACGAGGAAGCTGCCCTCGAATGCCATCAGGAAATGGCCGATCGCCATCGCAATCCCGCCGGCGACAAGCGTCGCTTTTCGTCCGAACAGCTTGTCGGCAATGATTCCGCCGAGAATCGGGGTGGCGTAGACCAGCGAAGTGTAGGTCCCGAAAATCGCGGAGGCGAGCGGCTGTCCAGTCAGTCCAGGGAAAAAAGTCGCGTTGAGCCACGCCAGCCCGGCGACATGCTCGACATGGCCCGGAAGCAGGAGATATTTGACCATGTAGAGCACCAGCAGCGTCTGCATGGAATAATAGGAAAAGCGCTCGCACCCTTCGGTGAAAGCGAGATAGCCGAGGCCTTTGGGGTGACCGAGGAAGGCGCGGTCGCCGTCCTGTTCGAAATCCGGCGTGGCGTCTGAAATGGTCATTGTCGCAGACGTAATGCATAATGAGCGCAGCGCCAGTCCCATGTCACGCCTAATTTGCCCGCTGACCCGCGCGCCGAGTCGCGGACCCGCATGGACTTGCGCCCGCCGCCACCCCGGTTAGGCTAGCCGCGACCTAGGGGAGAACTTCATGCGCAGAGTCCTGATCGCACTGGCCGTCACCACAATGCTCGCGGCGCCCGCCGCCGCGACGCCTGCCGACGGCCAGTCCTTCCATCAGTTGATGGACGATTATTGGGCGACGCTCCTGCGCGAGTCTCCGATTACCGCGAGCCAGGCGGGTGTCACCACTTATGACTCCCAGCTCGACGAGGTCGGCACCGCCGCGATGGATCGCCAGGCCATGGAGGCGGCGGCGTTCCTTGCCCGTCTAAATGCAATCCCCGCCGCCGCCCTCGACTCCGCCAATCAGGCCAACCGCGCCATTCTCAAGCGTAAGCTCGAAGGCGCGATCGAGGGCAATCGCTTCGGCCAGCGGCAACTCCTCTATTCGACGCTCGGCAGCTTTCACAACACACTCGCCGGGCTCGCCGAACAGCTCCCGTTCCGCACCCGCGCCAATTACGACGACTATCTCGCCCGTCTCGCCTTCGTTCCAGACCGGATGCGCGCCTACACCGACCTCAGCGTCGCCGCCGCGCGGCAAGGCTATGTCCAGCCGTGCGTGACGATGACCGGGTTCGAGAGCTCGATCACCGGCGTGATCGCCGCCGACCCTGTGAAATCACGCTTCTATCTGCCCTTCGCCGCCGCGCGTCCCGCTGCCATTGCCAATGCCGACTGGACCGCGATGCAGGCGCTTGCACGCGACCTGATCGCACGCCGCATCAACCCCGGCTACCAGGCATTCGACGATGCTTATATCCGCGACATCAAGGGCAAGTGCCGCGCCTCGGTCGGCGCCTCGGCGCTCCCTGGCGGCGCCGCCTATTATGCCTATCAGGTCCGGCAGCAGACGACGACCGACCTTACGCCCGACGCGATCCACCGCATCGGCCTTGGCGAAGTCGCCCGCATCCGCGCCGAGATGGTCGCGCTTGCCACCAAATCCGGCTTCGCCACCCGCGAGGCGATGATCGCCGAGATGCGCTCCAACCCCAAATATTTCGCGCGTACGCCGGGCGAATTGATGGCCGCCGCCGCGCTGCAAGCCAAAACGATCGACGGCAAGATGCCGAGCCTGTTCACCCGGCTGCCGCGCCTCCCCTATGGCGTGCGCGAGATTCCCGCCGAGACCGCCGCCGGCAACACCACCGCTTATTATCAGCCGGGCAGCCCCGACGCGGGGATTGCCGGGACCTATTACGTCAACACCTCGAAGCTCGACCAGCGCCCGTTGTGGGAGCTCCCCGCCTTGACCGTCCACGAGGCGGTCCCCGGCCACCACATGCAGATCGCGCTACAGCAGGAGCTCGAGATGCCGGCATGGCGCAAATATACCGCCTTCTTCACCGCCTTCGTCGAGGGCTGGGGGCTCTATTCCGAGCGTCTCGGGATCGAGCTCGGCATCTACGACACGCCCGAGAAGAACATGGGCCGGTTAAGCTACGAAATGTGGCGAGCGTGCCGGTTGGTTGTCGACACTGGCCTCCACTCCAAGGGTTGGAGCAAGCCGCAGGCGGTGGCATATATGAAGGACAATACAGCGTTGACCGACGCCAACATCGACGCCGAGGTCAATCGCTACATCTCAAACCCCGGGCAAGCACTTGCCTACAAGTTGGGCGAGCTCAAGATTCGCGAACTTCGCGCCCGCGCCGAGACCGCGCTCGGTCCCAAATTCGACCTGCGTCGGTTCCACGATGCGGTCCTGGGTCAGGGCGCGGTCCCGCTCGACGCGCTCGACGCACAGATTAATGCCTGGATCGCTGCCGAAAAGGAGCGAGCCTGACCTATTTGGGTGGCGCGGTGTCGCCGCTAACATCCGATGCCCGGGCGCTGGCCGCGTCATGAATTTCCTGCAGCGCGCAACCGGTGTAGCCCCCCGGCCCGACCGCCGAGCAGCTCTGCGGCCCGGTCAGTCCCTGGCGCGCGAACACCCGCGACTGGTTGACCCAGCTGTTGCGGCTTTGCGGCGGGCCTGACGAGCGCAGCTTGGGCGGTATGCGAAAGCGCTCGGACTCGGGGCGATGGGTACAGACGAAAATCTCGCCATCGGTCGAGCGCGGACAGGGATCGGTGCCGTAGACGAGGATTTCGGAGTTGCGGCTCTGCGCCTCTGCGGGCAGCGGCGCGACCGTAATCGATCCGGCAAGCAGGCCAAACATGGCGCCAATGCTGAGGGTCTTCATGAAAAGTCCTTTCATCGTCTCAACGGACCAGCCGCAAGACCGGTTGCTCAAATTCGTTTCGATAACCCGATCGCCACCCGGCATCCGGCACGGATCGCCGCAGTCAGAAGCGGATAGCCCACTGCATCGGCCGCGCCATGCTCGCGCGCAGTCTCGCGATGCTCGAGCTCTTCTGCCTGGAAGTCCTTGATGTCGGCGGCAAGCTCGGGATCACTGTCGCCAAGCTCGACCAGCTGGTCGGCATAATGCCGATCGATCTCGGTCTCGACCGCCTCGGTGCAGGCCATCGCTGCCTGCTCCGACATCAGCGCGGTCGCCGCGCCTAGCGCGAAGCCGGCGACGTTCCACAGCGGTTGGAACAGAGTCGGCCGCACCCGCCGTTCGGCCATCAGCGCGTTGAAGCGGTCGAGGTGGCGCTGCTCCTGCGACGCCATCCGCGAAACCAAGTGAGACGCTGCCGTGCCGCGTCCGAGCACCGCCATTTGCCCCGCATAGATGCGCGTCGCGCCATATTCGCCCGCCTGATTGACGCGCAGCATCGCCGCGCCGTCGATCTTGCGGTCGCCAGGTGCCCAGCGGCTCACGCCCGCCGACCCCGCGCCAGCAGCATCACCACGATGGCGGCGGCCGGAAGCGAGATCAGCGCGTTCCACGCCGCCAGCGACAGGCCGAGAAAGCGCCACTGGACCTGGTCGCACTGGATCAGTGGCACCGCCATGATCTGCTTGAACACGTCCGCCGTGCTGCCGCCCGTGGTCATTGTCGAGCAGCTGGTAAATCCCTTGAACACATGGGCCTCGACCCCCGCGTGATACACCCCGATCGCTCCCGACACGGCAATCGCCAGCGCCGCCAGTGCCACGAGCGTCCGTCCTCGCCGGTCGCTCGCCGAAAACAGGAATGCCCCTGCGGCCAGCACGATTGCCGCGCCATGTGGATAGCGCTGCCACCAGCACATCTCGCATGGCCACAGACCGCCGACATATTGCGAAAACAGCGCCCCGCCGATCAGCCCGAGCGGCACCAGCAGCGCGATCAGCCGCGCCGCCTGGTTCGCCGGCACCGCACTTTGTGGCACCTCCTGCGCGATGGCCGTCGCGGTCACCCTATTTCGCCGCGACCTTGGCGGCGGGCGTCGCAGCCAGGCGCCTGAGCGTCTTCAGTGCATAGTCGAGCTGGAAATCCTTGACACCCTGCGCCTTGAGCTGATCGGCGGTCGCAGTGAATCGCGGATCGGGCGTAGTGTCGCTCTCGAGCAGCGCATCGTCGACCTTTGCCTGTCCGAGCAGATGCTTGCGCAGATCGGCCTCGCGCAACCGCGGACGGTCCTTGTAGTCGGGATCGCTCAACTGCGGCACGAGAATGTCGGGATCGATCCCGCCCGCCTGCACCGATCGGCCCGACGGCGTGTAATAACGCGCCGTGGTCAATCGCAGCACGCTCGACGCGCTCATCGGCATGACCGTCTGGACGCTGCCCTTGCCGAAGCTGCGCTCGCCCATGACTAGCGCGCGGCGCTGGTCCTGAAGAGCTCCGGCGACGATCTCCGCCGCCGACGCCGTTCCGGCATCGACCAGCACGACCACCGGCAGCCCGTGCGCGAGGTCGCCCGCATGCGCATAAAAGCGCTCGATGTCGGTCCTCTCGCGCCCGCGCTCGGAAACAATCTCGCCATGATCGAGGAACGCGTCGCTGACCGACACCGCCTGGTCGAGCAGCCCGCCCGGATTCGAGCGCAGGTCGACAACATAGCCCAGCGGATGCCCGCCGGTCGCCGCGTCGATCGACTTCAGTGCGCTTTCGGTCGCCGCCCCGGTCTGCGCCGAGAAGCCGTTGATGTTGATATAGCCGATCTGGTCCTTGATCTCCCACT
>JBBQDG010000007.1:0-78624 GCA_038319435.1 Sphingomonadales bacterium
TCCGCCTCGAGCTGGTCGAGGAATCCGAACTGTCGGGCGCTGGCACCCCGGCGCAGGAACGCCCGCGCCGCTACCGCGCGATCGTCAACTGCGGCAAGCCCGTCATCGGCATGGAAGTCGAAGTTCGAGACGCCAACGGAAGCGTCATGGACGAACGCGGGATCGGCAAATTATTCTGCCGAGGATCGTCGGTGATGGACGGCTATTTCCGCGATCCCGAGGCGACCGACGCCTGCCTGTCGGCCGACAAATGGCTCGACACCGGCGACATGGGCTATATTTCGGGCGGCTACATCTTCATCGTCGGCCGCGCCAAGGACATGATCATCATCAACGGCCGCAACCATTGGCCGCAGGATATCGAATGGGCGGTCGAGCAGATCCCCGGGTTCAAGTCGGGTGACAGCGCCGCCTTCGCCATCACCGGGCCGTCGGGCGAGGAAACCCCTGCGGTGCTGGTCCACTGCCGCACCAGCGACGAGGGCGAACGCAGCCGACTGCGCGACGACATCCGCGAGCGAGTCCGCGCGATCACCGGCATTTCCCCGGTGGTCGAGCTCATCCCGCCACGCACCCTGCCACGCACCTCATCGGGTAAGCTCAGCCGCACCAAGGCGCGCAATCAGTATCTCTCGGGCGAGATCCAGCCGTTCGACGTCGCGGCCTGAGGCTTGCCGAAAGGCAGCTACCAAGACGCCTCCTGAGGCTTGCCGAAAGGCGCTAGTTGGACTCCGCCTGACCCTTGCCTCGCCATTTCGGGGCGCGTAGGGCGGCGGCGGCCTAGGGGTATAGCTCAGTTGGTAGAGCATCGGTCTCCAAAACCGAGGGTCGTGGGTTCGAGTCCCCCTGCCCCTGCCAGGCCGACGGCTGCGCTTGAAGCGCGCACCGCTTCGCGCTAAGGCGCTTGTACGAGGTCTGGCGGGCACCCCCCGCAGGCCTCTTTTTTCTATCTCCTCGAAGGTGAGTGACGCACACGTGGCCAAAGTCTCCCCCGGCGAATTCTTCCGCCAGGTCCGCGCAGAGGGCAGCAAGGTCGTCTGGCCGACCCGCAAGGAAACCGTCACCACCGCGATCATGGTCGTGATCCTGACCAGCGTGCTCGCCGTCTTCTTCTTCGGCGTCGACGCCTTCTTCAGCGCGATCGTCCAGTACCTCCTCGGCCTTCTGGCCAAGTAACCGACAAAAGAGCGAACCCATCTATGTCCCGCTGGTACATCATCCACGCCTATTCCGGCTTCGAGAACAAGGTCCGCGACTCGATCCTGTCCGAAGCCAATCGCCTCGGCCTCGCGTCGCAGGTCGAAGCCATCGAAGTCCCGACCGAAAAGGTCACCGAGGTCCGCCGCGGCAAGAAGGTCACCAGCGACCGCAAATTCTTTCCGGGCTATGTCCTCGCCAAGCTCGGCATGAGCGACCAGGTCTATCACCTCGTCAAGAACACCCCCAAGGTGACCGGCTTCCTCGGCCCCAACGGCAAGCCGCAGGCGATCACCGAGGCCGAGGCCGCGCGCATTCTCAACACCAAGGAGGAAGCCGCCGCCGCCGCGCCCAAGGCGCGGATCAAGGTCGATTACGAGATCGGCGATTCGGTCAAGGTGCTCGACGGTCCGTTCGCGAGCTTTAATGGCATCGTCGAGGAGCTTGATTTCGACCGCAGCCGGGTCAAGGTGTCGGTCTCGATCTTTGGCCGTGCGACCCCGGTCGAGCTCGAGTTCGAGCAAGTCGAGCGATCGAAGTAGGTCATGGGTTTCAAAGTCCCCGACTTCACCGAACGCGCCAAGCTGGCGCAAGACGCGAAACAGCGCGCGCTCGACAAGCTGCGCGCCAAGCCCGCTGCCGATCCCGCAGTCGTTGCCGCGCGGATCGAGGCGGCTGCCGCCAAGGAAGCGGCTGCCGCTGAAAAGCGCGACGCGCGACGCGCCGAAATGGCCGAGGCCAAAGCCGCCAAGGAAGCCGCGAAGGCCGAGCGCGAGGCCGCCGAGGCCGCCGCCGCCAAGCCCCTGACCGCCGAAGAGCAAAAAGCGATCCGCGACGCGAAATACGCGGCCAGAAAAGCCAGAAGGCGTTGATCCCGCGCCTCTTCGATAAACCATGATCCCGCGCGAGCTGGTCGGGATCGCCGAGGTCCCGGGCGGTGCGCCTCTTTCGCTTTATCGCCGCGGTGCCGATTACATGATCACGCTCGGCCGCAACGAGCTGATGAGCACGCGGATGAGCGGGTCAGAGGTCGCGCTGGCGACGATGTCGCTCGAGCGGCTCGGCAATCCCCCTGCTCCACGCGTGCTCGTCGGTGGCTATGGCATGGGTTTTACCCTGCGCGCGGTGCTCGCCAACGTCGGATCGGACGCTGACATCATCGTCGCCGAGATCGTTCCCGACATCATCGACTGGGCACGGGGTCCGATGGCCGGGTTCACCGCCGGCTGCCTCGACGACCCGCGCGTCACCCTGCGCATCGGCGACGTCGCGCGCGAGATTGAAGAGGGCGGCTATGACGCAATCCTGCTCGACGTCGACAATGGTCCTGACGGGCTGAGCGCCGACTATAACAACGGGCTCTACAACGGTCGCGGGCTGGCCCGTGCGCGCGACGCGCTCAATCCCGGCGGCATCCTCGCGATCTGGTCGGCCGCGCCCGACGAGCCGTTCACGAAGAAGCTCGAGGCCGCGGGCTTCGCCGTCGACGCGGTCCGCGTTCGCGCCCGCGAGAATGGCAAGGGCCCGATCCACCTTATCTGGTTCGCCCGCCCGCGCTAGCGTTAGCTTGGGGCTGGACTTGCCGGCGGGGCTCCGGCCGCGGGTGTCACTCGCCAGATGGTGTTGCCGACATCGTCCGCGATCAGCAACGCGCCCGTGCGATCGACCGCGACTCCAACTGGACGACCGCGGGCATTCTTGGCCCCGGCGGTCAGGAAACCGCTGACGACATCCTCTGCCTTGCCGCTCGGTCGGCCATTGACGAACGGCACGAACACCACCTTGTAGCCATAGGGCTTGTAGCGATTCCAGCTGCCGTGCTCGCCGATGAAGGCGCCACCGCGATAGTGGGCGGGGAGCAGGCCGGCATTGTAGAAGGTCAGGCCGAGCGCGGCCGGATGGCTGCCCAGCGCATAGTCGGGCTTGATCGCCTGCGCGACGAGGTCGGGGCGACGCCACATCGGCGGGACGCGTTCGTCGACGTGCTGACCCCAATAGCTGTAAGGCCAGCCATAAAAACCGCCGTCCTTCACCCGCGTCATATAGTCGGGGACGAGATGCGTGCCCATTTCGTCGCGTTCATTGACGACCACATAAAGGTCGTTGGTGCCGGGGTAGAATGACGGGCTGTTGGCGTTGCGCAGGCCTGTCGCGAACAGCCGGTGGCGTCCGGTCGCGCGATCGATTTCCCATACCGCGGCGCGGTCCTTCTCGGCTTCGAGGCCATGCTCGAGGATGTTCGAATTGGAACCAACCGTTGCGTAAAGCCGCTGGCCATCGGGCGACAGCACCAGGCTCTTGGTCCAGTGATGATCGATCGGCGGACCCGGCAGCGGCGTCAGCTGCTTGCCCGGTCCCGTGATCTGCGTCGACCCCAGCGGCATCGGGTACATCACCACACCGTCGGTATTGGCGACGTAGAGGATGTTGTCGATCCACGCCACGCCGAACGGCGAGTTCAGCCTGTCGAGCAAGGTCGTCACCCCCTCCGGCACGCCGTCGCCATTGGCATCGCGGATGAGGGTGATGCGGCTGGCGGGCTTGGGCCCGGGCGCACTGCCCGCGCCCTTGCGCACGAAATTAAAGGCGAACTGCTTGGGGCGGAAGACCGCCTCGGTGCCCGGTGAGTCCCCTTGGACCGCAAGGATGTCGCCGTTGGGCAGCGTATAAACGAACCGCGGGTGGGCGAGGCCGGTAGCGAGTGGCTTGATCTGGAGCCCGGCAGCGACGGTCGGCACCTCGCCCTTCTTCCAACCGATCCCCGGTGAAATGCCCATTGGCGGGAACAGGTAATTCTGCGGCGCGGGGAGGACCGGATCGGGTCCGACCTGGCTATTGTCGTCGAAGTTCGATTCGCCGCCGCATGCGGCAAGGCTCGCGGCGAGCGCGGCGGTGAGGAGCAGGCGGGCGGTCATGCGCGTAGCTCCACGTCATGGGTTCGCGATCGGTCGAACAGCGCGGCCAGGAACCCGCCAGCATAGAGCAGAATGACGGTCAGCAGCGACAACAGGATGCCTTGCGGCACCACCGCGACCCAGCCGTCACGGCTGTGTACGAAGGCGTTGAGCAAGCCGACCAGCAACGCGAGAATGGTCAGCCCGAAATGCCAGCCGAACCCGCTCCGGCCGCGTGCCCCGCCGGTCGCCCAATCGACGATCCCGGCGAGCACCGCCAGCCCACCCATGATCAGCGCCGCGGTGATCAGCCACATCGAGAAATACTGCCACTGCAGCTCGGCGGACTGCGTGTAAACAAAGTCAGTGACCAGCGCGAAGCTGAAGAAAGCGGTCGGAAACCCGCCGAGGAAGCGGTGAAGGCCGGTCGCGAGGCCACTGCGAGCGGGATCTCGAGCGGGCTCGAAATCCGGCTCGAGGGTCGGCTGGTCCTCGACATATTCGGTCATCGCAACATCCTTTCATCCGATGAGCGCTCTACGTGCGAGCGCGGCAGCTGTTCCAGCCGACTGCGATGAGGGCGTGAACTCATCACCCCGGCTTGCGTCGAACTGGCCCGGCGAGCATGGGCGGCGCCATGGCGAGCAGTGCAATCAGTATCGAACAGAACCCCGACGTCCGCTATCTTGGCCGACTGCTCGGCGACGTCATCCGGCGGTTCGGCGGCGAAGCGCTGTTCCGGCGGATTGAATATATCCGCTCGGCATCGGTCGACCGCCATCGCGGCGTGGTCGATCGCGAGGGGATCGACCCGGGTCTAGACGCGCTCAGCCTTGACGAGACCCTGGCCTTCGTTCGCGGCTTCATGCTGTTCTCGATGCTCGCCAACCTCGCCGAGGACCGCCAGGGAGTAGCGGCCGAAACCGGCGCAACGGTCGTTGAAGCCTGCGACGTGCTGGTCACGGAAGGGATTGCCAGGGAGCACGTCATGGCGCTGCTCGACCGGGCCTTGATTGTCCCGGTCCTCACCGCCCACCCGACGGAAGTGCGGCGAAAGTCGATGCTCGACCACCGCAACCGCATCGCCGAACTGATGCGGCTGCGCGATGCCGGCGCGGCGGAGACCAGCGACGGCGATCCGGTCGAGGACGCACTGCTCCGCCAGATCGCGCTACTGTGGGAAACCCGTCCGCTGCGGCGCGAGAAACTCTATGTCGCCGACGAGGTGGAAAGCGCGTTGGCGACAATGCGCGAGGTGTTCCTGCCCGTCCTTCCGGCGCTTTATGCGCGGTGGGAGCGGGTGCTTGGCGAGCGTCCGCCGAGCTTCCTCAAGGTCGGCAGCTGGATCGGCGGCGACCGCGACGGCAATCCGTTCGTGGTCGCGGATTCGCTCCGGTTGGCGCTGGCGCGCGGCGCGGAGACGGTGCTCGACCACTATCTCGACGAAGTGCACGAGCTCGGCGCCGAACTGTCGATCTCGAGCGAGCTCGCCGATGTCACCCCCGAACTTGCGGCGCTCGCCGACCGATCGGGCGACACCGGCGCAACGCGAAGCGACGAGCCCTATCGCCGTGCGCTGACCGGCATCTACGCGCGTCTGGCGGCGACGTTCGAAGCGCTGATTGGGCAGGCGCCGTCGCGGACAGGGCGCATCTCATCCGAGCCCTATCCCGATGCAGCCGCGTTCCGCGACGAACTCGCCGTCGTCGCGGCTGCGCTCGCCGCGCAGGGGCAGGGCCTGCTTGCCGAGGGCGGCGCACTCGGGCGGCTGATCCGCGCGGTCGACACCTTCGGCTTCCACCTCGCGACGCTCGACATGCGCCAGAACAGCGCGGTCCACGAACGCGTTGTCGCCGAGCTGCTGCGGGTCGCCGGGGTCGAGGCCGATTACCTCGCCTTGGCAGAGACTGAACGGGGCGCTCTCCTGCGCCGCCTGCTCGCCGAGCCGCGACTGCTGGCGAGCCCGTTCGCATCCTACTCCGACGAAACCACCAGCGAACTCGCCATCGTCCGCGCCGCCGCCGAGGCGCAGGCGCGCTTCGGCACCGCCGCGATCACGACCTATGTCATCTCGAAGGCGGAAAGTATTTCCGACCTGCTCGAGGTCAATGTGCTGCTCAAGGAAGCGGGACTTTACCGTCCCGGCGACCCGCCCACTGCGAGCATCATGGCGGTGCCGCTGTTCGAGACGATCGAGGATCTTCAGCAGGCCCCGCAGATCATGGCCGAATGGCTAGCCCTGCCCGAAGTCGCCGCATTGGGCACGGCGCGCGGCTATCAGGAAGTGATGGTCGGCTATTCGGATTCGAACAAGGACGGCGGTTACATGACGTCGGTATGGAGCCTCCACCAGGCCAGTCAGCTGCTCGCCGACGCCTTCGCCAAGGCCGACATCGCGATGCAGCTGTTCCACGGCCGCGGCGGGGCGGTCGGGCGCGGCGGCGGGTCGGCCTTCGCCGCCATCCGTGCGCAGGCGGCAGGAACGGTCCAGGGCCGAATCCGCATTACCGAGCAAGGCGAAGTGATCGGCGCCAAATATGGCACACCCGAAAGCGCGGCGACCAACCTGGAGGCGATGGCCTCGGCGACGATCCTCGCCAGTCTCAAGCCGCGTGCGCTCGACAATCGCGCGCGCTTCTCCGGCGCACTGGGCGACATGTCCGCGACCGCCTTCGCCGCTTACCGCGGACTGGTTTACGAGACCGAGGGATTCCGCACCTTTTTCCGCGAAATGACCCCGATCGCCGAGATCGCCGACCTCAAGATCGGGTCGCGCCCGGCGAGCCGGACCAAATCGGACCGCATCGAAGACCTGCGCGCGATTCCGTGGGTGTTCAGCTGGGCGCAGGCGCGGGTCATGCTGCCCGGCTGGTATGGCGCGGGTGACGGGCTGGCGGCGGGCGACCCGGCGCTACTGCGCGAAATGTACGCCGAGTGGCCGTTCTTCCGCACCACACTCGCCAATCTCGAGATGGTGCTTGCCAAATCGGACATGGCAATCGCCGCGCGTTACGTCACGCTGGTCAACGACGAAGCCGCTGGCACCGCCATCTTCGGGCGCATCCGCGATGGCTGGCAGCGTACCCATGACGCCGTGCTTGCCGTCACCGGCCAGTCGCGCCTGCTCGAGCAAAGCCCCGCGCTCGACGCCTCGATCCGGCTTCGCCTGCCTTATATCGAGCCGCTCAACCTGCTCCAGATCGAGCTCATCAAACGCCACCGCGCGGGCGAGCGCGACCCGCGCATCAGCGAGGGTATCCAGCTGTCGATCAACGCCATCGCCACCGCGTTGCGCAATTCGGGGTAGGGATGGCGCGCCGCAGGACGGGCGCTTACTATGGAAGGATGACCACCCCGGAAAAGCGCGCCCTGCGGGTCGCGGGGCATGAATTGGCGGCGCTTGCCGACGACCTGCCCAATCCAGCGTGGATCGCCTATGCCGATGGCTCTACTTTCTGGTTCAATCGCGCCTGGTACGACTATACCGGTTCGTCACCTGACGACATGGAGGGTTGGGGCTGGCTTTCGGTGCACGACCCTGACGAACTGAAGCGCATAGAAGGGGTGTGGACCGAGGCGGTCGCTACCGGGACCGTGGCCGAGCTGATCGTTCCGCTTAAGGGCAAGGACGGAAATTATCGCCCCTTCCTGACGCGCGTCGCTCCGATCCGCGACGCTTCGAGCGCGGTCGTCCGCTGGTTCGGGACCAACGTCGACATCAGCGCTCAGGTCGCGGTGGAGGAGCGCCTGAGAGAGGCCGAACGCAACTGGCGCAACCTGTTCGACGAGATGCACGAGGGCTTCACCGTCCTCGAACTCATCACGCAGGACAGCGGAGCGCCCTATGACGGCGTGATCATCGAAACCAACCAGCAGTTCGAACGATTGACCGGCCTTCCTTTAGCTGGTGCCGTCGGATCGAGTGTTCGCGACATCGCTGGAAACGCGGCCCCGCAGATCATCGAAACATTCGCCAGGGTGGTTGCTTCCGGCCAGTCGGAAACATTTGAGATCGATATCCAGACACTTGGCCGGTCATTTGAAATTCGCGCCTATCGCCATGCCGCGCACCGTGTCGCGGTGGTGTATCTCGACATATCGGCCCGCCGCGTGGCGGAGGCAGAGGCGCGCCGTTCGCAGGTCAGCCTGATGCGCGTGTCGCGATTGAGCGCCATGGGCGCGATGGCATCGACCCTGGCGCATGAACTGAACCAGCCCCTTGGCGCCGCCGCCAATTACATTGCCGCCGCCAACGAGCAGCTCAAGCGGTCACCCGCCGTCGAGACGAAACAGCTGCAGCAATTTCTGGCGAGCGCCAGTGAGAGTTGCCTCAAGGCCGGACAGATCATCCGCAGCATGCGTGAGTTCGCATCCACCGGAAAAGTGACCAAGGCAGCGGAAGATCTCAAGGAGATGATCTCGGCGACGATCGCCGACTTTCTCGGCAGCGAGGCGCCAAAGGGGCTGAAATTCGACTTCACCTGTGCAGACGGCTTGCCATCGGTGATGTGCGACCGGATCCAGATTGAGCAGGTGCTGGTCAACCTCTACAGCAATGCGGTGCGGGCGATGGCAACCGTCGAGGCGAGGTTGATCCGAATCGACGTGACGGCACGGCCCGACGTGGTGCTGATCCGGCTGGGCGACAGCGGGACGGGGTTCATCGGCCGCTCGCCCGAGGAATTGTTCGAGCCGTTCTGGTCGACAACCGACGTCGGATTGGGGCTTGGCCTGCCGCTGTGCCGAACGATCATCGAAGCGCATGGCGGCGCAATTTGGGGCGAACGCGGCAATCCCGACGGCGCCTGCTTCGTCATCCGACTGCCGGTCAATCAGCAGGAAAGTTGAGGTCCGGCCCGACTTGATCGGCGGGCCCCGGTCCGCTAAGGGCGTCGTCTTCCAGCACCAGCTTGGAAATTCTGCCGCGGGAGGACAGGTCACCCTGTCCGCTTGAACCGCTAAACTTGAACCGGGGCCGGCGTTTGCGCTCGTCCCCCCTACAGAGTGAGCCACATGGCAAAGAAGATTACCGGTTACATCAAGCTGCAGGTGCCCGCCGGCGCCGCCAACCCGTCGCCGCCGATCGGCCCGGCGCTTGGCCAGCGCGGCGTCAACATCATGGAATTCTGCAAGGCGTTCAACGCCGCGACGCAGGAGATGGAAAAAGGCATGCCGATCCCCACGGTCATCACCGTGTTTGCCGATCGCAGCTTCTCGTTCGCCACCAAGACGCCCCCCGCCAGCTATCTTCTCAAGAAGGCCGCCAAGCTCAAGTCGGGATCCAAGGAGCCGGGCAAGATTTCGGCCGGCTCGATCAAGCGCAGCCAGTGCGCCGAGATCGCCGAACAGAAGATGAAGGACCTCAACGCCAACGACATCGAGGCCGCAACGAAGATCATCGAAGGCTCCGCTCGCGCGATGGGCCTCCAGGTCGTGGAGGGTTAAGCGCATGACCAAGATCAGCAAAAAGCAGAAGGCTCAGTCGGGCAAGGTCGAGCCGATGAAGCTTTATCAGGTCGATGACGCCATCGGCCTGCTCAAGAGCATGGCCTCGACCAAGTTCGACGAGACGCTCGAAGTCGCGATCAACCTGGGCGTCGATCCGCGTCATGCCGACCAGATGGTGCGCGGCGTCGTCAACCTGCCCAAGGGCACCGGCAAGGATGTCCGCGTCGCGGTGTTCGCACGCGGTGCCAAGGCCGACGAAGCCACCGCGGCGGGCGCCGAAGTGGTCGGTGCCGAGGATCTGATGGAAGCCATTCAGGGCGGCAAGATCGACTTCGACCGCGTCATCGCGACCCCCGACATGATGGGTGTCGTCGGGCGTCTGGGCAAGGTCCTTGGGCCTAAGGGCCTGATGCCGAACCCGAAGCTCGGCACGGTCACGATGGACGTCAAGAAGGCGGTCACCGACGCCAAGTCAGGCCAGGTTGAATTCCGCGTCGAAAAGGCCGGGATCATCCATGCCGGGATCGGCAAGGCGAGCTTCCCGGCGGAAGACCTCAAGGCGAACTTCGACGCCTTCGTCGATGCGATCGTCAAGGCCAAGCCGGCCGGCGCCAAGGGCAAATACCTCCAGAAAGTCGCTTTGAGCTCGACCATGGGCCCGGGCGTCAAGGTCGACGTGTCCGAGATGATGGGCGCGTAAGCTTTTCGCTCAGTTTAAGTTTAATCGAGACAGGAATGAGGGGCCGGGGCGCAAGCTTCGGCCCCTTTTTCCGTGTCGCGTGTCGCTGAGCGGTCGTCGTCCCGGCGGACGCCGGGATGACGCGCGCGGTGATGCCGCGAATGTTCGCACTGACGTCACCAGTTCGTCGAGGGAACTCTGTCCGGAACAGCTGCTTACCGGATCAAGCTGCCTTCCCCAACGCAATGCCCCGGGACGGCTCATTCCCCTGCACGCGCACAAGGGCCGGTGCATCCGAGCCGAGCAAAGCGCTCGCCTCGCACGACAGAATGGCTGTGCAGAATTCGCCGTGCAGATTGGCGACGCTCATTGCATGGACCTGTTCGGCGTCGAACATCTGCCCGTCCGGGCCGGCACGGTTTCCCGCCGCGCAGGCATCGTGCGCGAGATAGGTGTCGTACCCCAGATTGCCGGCTGCCCGCACAGTAGTCTCGACACACATATTCGTGAAATAGCCGGCCACGACGAGACGGCTCACGCCGCGCCGTCGCAGGTCGAGTTCAAGGTTGGTTCCCGTAAACCCGCTGTTGACGTCCTTGACCACGGTCATCTCGCCGGGCCGGGGCTCGAGCCCGGGAATTGACCGGCCGCTGTCGAGCGACAATTTGAGCGGCGATGACTCCTCGCGTGAATTGTGGAGAGTGAAAAAGACCGGTCGCCGCGCGTCCCGCCATGCTGCCAGCAGCTCGGCGATCCGCTGTTCGGACTGCGGGTTGTTGCGATGACCGCAACTCCCGCCCCAATGATCGTGAAGGTTGACGCCCACCTGCGCGTCAATCACCAGCAGCGCCGTTTCGCTCCCGAATTTCTCGATCATAATCCCTCCCCGGAAAGGCCAAGGATTAGCCAAGACGGAGGCGCTGGCAAGCCCTTCATCAAAACTCGCACCGGGCGGTCTGATGCTGGCTGCCATGGGACAGGAAAATTCGCGACTTCCCGCTCAAGCCGCCGCCATCAGCCCGGCGATGCGATGATGCTGAACGATCGGCCCCTCTTGCGCCACCACGCCATAGAGCAGGTGCGCGCGGACCTGGGCCGGACAGGCGTCGAGCCATTCCTGCGTGCCCTGCAACTGGTGACAAGCCGGGTCGGCCACGTCGTTTGCCACTACTCCGACGATCAGCACCGGCCGCGGCTCGTCGGAGCGGTTGGCGGTGCCGCGATGGACCGTCAGGCCCGTACGCGCCGACATGTCGCCGCGTTGCGGCATCTTTTGTACCCGTCGCGCGGCAAAGCGCGGCCATTGCTCGGGTGGCGGAAACATCCCCTCGGCGGCATCGGGCAAGACGTCCCACTGGGTACCCGGAGCGATCTCGAACGGTCCGTGTTCCGGCCGAGTGTCGATCCCCGTCAGGTTGAACGCCAGACTCGTCAATCGCGCGCCTGTCCCATCCGCCGAGCCAGGAAAATCGCGATGCCACGGCTGGTCGAGCGCGCCGGGTAATGGCAGGTCGAACCCCAATTCGACCACCTTGTAAGCGGTCCCCAGCACCGTTTCGCAGACCGCTGCAAACCATGGGTGCGCGACGATATCCACAAAGCCGGTGACGGCTTGCGGCTGAACCTCGACATACCAGCGATTGGGACCTCGCGGCATTAATCCGCCGGGCACCGCCTGCGCTGCCACGAAGGCGCGGTGCACCTCGTCCGCCATGTTGTCCGCCCACTCAGGCGCGAAGGCGCCGCGAAGCGCGATGATCCCGTCTCCATACAGGCCACCAAGGATGTCCGAGGCTTCTGGCAATACAGGGGTCATCTGACGGCTCCGTCGCAATCCTGATGATCGCCTAGACCGACCGACGTTCGTTCGCGCAAGTCCCTTTCGCATGCGCAATCGCATCGAGCGCCGCCAATCGCCTCCTTTCCGGTTTCGCTTGCGTCCGCCGATGGAAGGCGTAGATTCGCATGATTGGACTGGTGAAGGAGTTGGCCGACCGGCGTTGAAAGCTTCAAGCTCATGGATTGCGGACCCGCCCCGTGGCGCCGCGATTTCGGCCGTTGCTTCGTCGTCCCCGGTGCTGGCGTTTCGCCCGCTCCCGCCGACCCGAACTCTCCCGAGACTCCACGACGCCAAGCGATCGATGCCCCTCGTCCGCCCGGTACCCGCCCGATGACTGGGAAGGTCCGTCTTCCAATATGTGGGGGCTAAAATGGCTTATCAATCTCCGGGAACCATAGTCGACGAGGACAGCGGCGCGGCGCGGGCGCGCGCCTTTGGCGACGCCGTCGGGAAGGTCCGCCTCGGCAAGGCCAAGTGGATCGTGCCGGTGGTCATCGCGCTGGTCGTGATTTGGATGAGCAGCTTCGCGCGCGTGCTGCCCGGCAATGTCGGAATCCGCGTCAACAATATCGTCGGCGGTGTATCGCCCGACTCGCTTGGCGTGGGCTGGTACTTCGCGCCGCCCGGAACGCACATCTATGAGTATCCAGTATTCACCCGGACCTACACCTGGACCCGCTCGCAGACCGAGCAGAATGCGATCGACGAAAGCTTCAACTTCCAGGACAAGAACGGCCTGTCGTTGAGCGCCGACGTCGCGGTCAGCTATCATGTCGATCCGACCAAAGCCTCGATCCTGTTCCAGCGCTATCGCACCGACATGGACCAGATCATCGCCGGCCCCTTGCGCAACTCGATCCGCAACGCGATCGTCGAGCGCGCCTCGCAACTGGGCGTCGAGGAGATTTACGGCAGCCACAAGGCCGAGCTGGTCCAGACCGCGCTCGGGCAAGTCCAGAAGTTCTTCGGACCGGTCGGCTTGCAGGTCGAGCAGCTTTACTGGGCGGGCAATATCGCCGTGCCGCAGCAGGTCCTCGACCAGATCAATGCCAAGATCGCCAATGAACAGGCCGCGCTGGCGGCCGAGGCCAACGTCGCCACCGCCAAAGCCAATGCCGACGCGCGCATCGCCAAGGCGCGCGGCGATGCGGAATCGATCCAGGTCGAAGCCGAAGCGATCCGCACCAACCCCGAGATCGTCAAGCTGCGCGCGGTCGAGAAGTGGGACGGGCATTTGCCGACCTACGCGGGCGGCGGACCGCTGCCGTTCGTCGAGGTGAAATAAGCCGCACGAGGCGCGCCCGACGCCGGGCGCGCCTCGCCAGCACTTACCGCACCGGCAACATGATATGTTCGTAGGGCGTGCCGGCGAACATCACATAGGGCTTCGACGTGTCGGGGCTGGTCCCGCCCGGATAGCCCGAACTGCGCGCCATGGCGCCGCTCAGGATCATGACGTGCGGCCCGGTGACGATCCATGGCTTGCCTGCGGCATGCTTGGCATAGGGATCGACATTGTTGGCGTCGGTCCCGCCCTTGAGCATATAGGCCGTGCCGACCGCGCCCGCCGGCGGGGTCTTGTGGCCCATCATCGCCATCGCCCAGCCGAGTCCGTTCTTGTCGAGGCACATCGGGTCACGCCCGGGGGTAGCGGGATCGTCGGGCATGCAGGTCCAGCCGTTGCTGCCCTTGCGCAGCACTTTGCCGTCGCCCGTCATCACCGTCGCCCCGCGCGCGACTGCGGCGGGCGCGGCACCGATCGCGTCGGCAATGAGCGCGGGGGTCGCGGGGGCAGCGGCAATCGGTCCGGCGGCGAGGCCGAGGGCCACGACGCCAGTGAGCGTGATCAGTCTGTTCATGAGTCCATCCTCCCTGAGTTGGATGGCCGATTCACTTACGCCGATTTGCCGTCGAGCGCTAGAACACCTGCATATAGGCCGCCTTGGCGACATAAGGGGTGCCGTCGGCGTGGCGCGCGGGGTCGTAGCGGAAGCGCTGGGTCGCGACCTGGCAGACCAGCGCGTCGAGCACCGGACTGCCGCTCGGCTGGCGCACCGTGCAGCCGGTGATGCTGCCGTCGATCCGGACGGTAAAGATGATCAGCACGCGCGCGCCGGGCGGGAGCGGCTCGACCAGCGCGCGCGGGAAGCCGCGCGGGTTGAGCGGGGGGTCCAACCGCCGCGGGTGGGTGCCGCGGCCGTCATCGCCATCCCCGCCCGAGCCATTGCCAATGCCCCCGCCGCCGGTGCCGTTACCGACACCGCCCGCGCCTGAGCCGGTGCCTGCGGTTGTGGCGCCTTGCGCGGGGGCGGCGCCGACACCAGCCTTGGGCGCCACCGCGACTGTCACGGGGACGGGGATCACCACCCTGGGCTTGGGCAGCACGACCGCCGTCTCCTCGGCCTTTTTCGCCGGGGGAGCGGCCGCCTTGGGCTTGGCCGCGGCGGGCGCGGTGCGCTCCCTGGGCTTGGGCGGGGGCGGCACGTCGGGCGGCGGAGGCGGCACCTCGCGCACGTCGAACAGTTTCAGCGTGTCCTGCACCGCCGCCGCGGTCAAATGCCCCGCCATCCCGAGCAGCATGAACAGCAAAGCGGCATGCACCGCGACCACCGCGATGATCGGGCCGGTGCGGTCGGCGCGCGAGAGGTCTCCACTATACACGCCGCGCCAACGCCGGCGGGGTGAGTTCGGTTGCGCAACGATGGGTCAGCGACGTCAGCGCGCGGTCGCAGCCTTCATCTCGCGCACGAACGCCTCGATCTTCGCAGTCGAGTCCTCCTCGGTCACCAGCCGGACGATCGCCGAGCCGCTGATCACCCCGGCAACCCCCGACACCACCGCCGCGCGGACATGTTCCGGCGTCGAAATCCCGAACCCCAGCACCGGCGGCGGCGCGCCTGCCTCGGCCAGTCCCGCGAACAGCGACGCATGATCGAGTTCGAGCGCGTCTCGCACCCCGGTCACCCCGGCGCGCGCAACGCAATAGGTGTAGCCCGACGACAGCCGCGCGATCGTCGCGAGCTTGTCGGGCGCAGTATTGGTGGCCGCGATCATCACCAGGTCGAGATCGGCCTCCTTTGCCCACTTGGCGTAGGGTTCGGCCTCCAGGCTCGGCACATCGGCGATGAGGATCGAATCCGTCCCCGCCGCCTTGGCATCGGCCATGAACCTGGCCTCGCCGCGCGCCATCAGCAAATTGGCGTAGGTCAAAATCCCGATCGGGATCGCAGGATGTTTCGCGCGCAATTCGGCGATCCGCGCGAACGCATCGTCGACCCGCGCCCCTGCCGCCAGCGCGCGCACCGACGCCGCCTGAATGACCGGGCCGTCGGCGATCGGGTCGCTGAACGGGATGCCGACCTCGATCATGTCCGCCCCGCCGTTGGCGCAGGCGTCGAGGTGCGCCGCGCTGGTCAGCGGATCGGGATCGCCGAGCATCAGGAACGCCCCGAACGCGGCTTCATTGCGCTGCGCCAGCCGCTGGAACATCTCGGCGTAGCGGCTCATTGGGCGGCTCACTTCAACAGCTCCCGCGCCTGGAGCATATCCTTGTCGCCGCGCCCCGACAGGTTGATCAGCAGGATCTTGTCCTCGTCAGCCTTGGCCAATTCCAGCGCGTGGCTCAGCGCATGCGCACTCTCGAACGCGCACACGATGCCCTCCTTGCGCGCGAGCAGCACGAACGCATCGAGCGCCGCCTGATCCTCGCACCCGACATAGCGCGCCCGGCCGATGTCTTTCAGATACGCATGCTCCGGCCCGACCCCAGGGTAATCCAGCCCGGCGGAAATCGACCAGCTTTCGGTGACCTGCCCGTCGCTGTCCTGCAGCAACAGCGTCGAGGCGCCGTGCAAAATCCCCGGCGACCCGCGCAGGATCGTCGCGCCATGCTCGTGGCCGCTCAGCCCCTTGCCGGCTGGTTCGACCCCGATCAGCTCGACCCCTTCGTCGCCAACGAAATCGGTGAAGATGCCGATCGCGTTCGACCCGCCGCCGACGCAGGCGATGACCGCATCGGGCAACCGGCCCTCGACCTCCAGGATCTGCTCGCGCGCTTCCTTGCCCATGACGCGCTGAAACTCGCGCACCATCAGCGGGAAAGGGTGCGGCCCGGCGACCGTCCCGAGGATATAATGCGTATCGGCAAAGCTCGCGGTCCAGTCGCGCAGCGCCTCGTTGACCGCGTCCTTCAAGGTCTGGCTGCCCGAGGTCACCGGGATCACCTCGGCCCCCATCAGCTCCATCCGGAACACGTTGAGCGATTGCCGCGCGACATCGTGCGCGCCCATGTAAATTTTGGTCTCAAGCCCGAACAGCGCGCCGGCGAGCGCGGTCGCGACCCCGTGCTGCCCGGCGCCGGTCTCGGCGATCAGCCGGGTCTTGCCCATGCGTTTCGCCAGCAGTCCCTGCGCCAGCACCTGGTTGGTCTTGTGCGCGCCGCCGTGAAGCAGATCCTCGCGCTTGAGGTAAATCCGCGTCCGCTCGCTGCCTAGATTGCGGCATTTCGTCAGCGGGGTGGGCCGCCCGGCATAGGTGGTGAGGAGGTTCTGAAGCTCCGCATTGAACCCGGCATCCCTCTGCGCATCGAAGAACGCCGCCTCGAGCTGTTCCAGCGCGGGGACGAGAATCTCAGGAACGAAGGCACCGCCGAACTTACCGAAACGACCCGACTGGCGCATCTTATCGGTTCCTGCTGGCGGGGCGGAGGGCGGCGAACAGGGCATTCATTTTGGTCGCGTCCTTGTAACGAGGCTGGGCTTCGACGCCCGAGGAAACATCGATGCCATAGGCACCGACCCGCGCGGCCTCGGCAACATTTTCCGGCGTAATTCCCCCGGCGAGGAAACCGCTGGCCAAATCGCGGCGGCCGTCGAGCAGGGTCCAGTCGAACGTCTTGCCCGTGCCCCCGTCGCCGCTGTCGAACACGGTCCGGTCGGCGGCGTCGCACACCGGCTCGGCGCCGTCGCGGCTGACCGCCCACACCTCGCCATCGAAGCCGCGCTTGATCGCGGCGATCGTCGCATAAGTGGCGTTACCGTGGACCTGCACCGCCGACAGCCTAAGCGCGGCTGCGATCTCGGCAATGTCCTCGGGATCGGCGTTGCGAAACACGCCGACCGGGGTAAGCCCGGCCAGGCGCGCCTGAGCGACCAGCGGGCGGGCTTCGGTCTGGGACACCGCGCGCGGGGTGGCGGGAACGAGGATGAAACCGGCATGAGTCGCGCCAAGGCTCGCGGCGAGCGCGACGTCCTCCTCCCGCGCCAGCCCGCAAATCTTGACCCGCCCGAACACCAGCGCGCGCGCCGCCTCGCGGACATCGAGTGCTGCCATCAGCGAGGATCCGACCAGGAAAGCATCGACGTGTCGGCCAAGCCGCTCGACATCGGCGCGCGTCGCAATTCCGGATTCGGATATCAGCAGCGCGCCCGCCGGTGCCAGCGGAGCAAGCCGCTCCGTCACCGCGAGATCGGTCGTCAGGCTCTTCAAGTCGCGGTTGTTGATACCGATGATCTCGGCCCCGAGTGCCGCCGCACGCGCCATTTCTGCCTCGTCATGAACCTCGGTAATGACGTCCATCCCCAGGATTCGTGCCTCGGCATAGACCCCCGCCGCTTCCTCATCGGTCAGCACCGACAGCATCGCCAGCGCGGCATCGGCGCCGGCGGCGCGCGCCTCGATCAGCTGGCGCGGGTCGACCACGAAATCCTTCGCCAGGATCGGTCCGTCGAAAAGGGCGCGCACGGTGCGCAGATCATCGAGTGAGCCGCCGAAATAGGGTCCGTCAGTCAGCACCGAGACGGCATCGGCGACCCCGGCATAGGCGCGCGCTGCGTCGGCCGGCTCGACGTCGCTGCGATGGCCCGAGGGCGAGGCGCGCTTGACCTCCATAACGAACCGCGCGCCGGGCTGGGACAGCGCTGCCTTGAGGCTGAGCGTGGTCGGCGCGACCCCCGCGCGCATCGCCTCGGCGCTCACATCGCCGAACCGCGCGGCAACGTCGATCCGCTTGGCGGCGACAATTTGCGACAACACATCAACCACGGCTGGCCTCCACAAATGCGTCGAGCACGCGCCCCGCTGCGCCCGATCGAAGCGCCTCGAGCGCCTGCCCGGTCCCGTCGCGCACGTCACCCGCCTTGCCCGCGGTCATCAGTAGCGCCCCGGCATTGAGCGCGACGATATCCGTCTCCGCCCGCTCGCCGCGCCCGCCCAGAAGCACGCGCAATCGCGCCGCGTTAACCGTCGCATCGCCGCCCGTGACCGTGTTCAGCGGCGCGCGCTGAAGCCCGGCCTGTTCAGGCGTGATCTCGATTTCGGTCAGCTCACCTGCCGATAGCCGGACCGCGCGGGTTTCGGCGTGAAGCGCGACCTCGTCGAGCCCCGCGCCATGCACCACCAGCGCCTCGCGCACGCCCATCGCGTCGAGCGTCTGCGCGATCCGCCGCAATAGACGCGGATCGGCGACCCCGAGCAGCTGCACCGGCGGCCGCGCCGGGTTCACGCACGGCCCGAGCAAATTCATTACCGTGCGCACCTGCAACTGGCGGCGAACGAGCGCGGCATGCTTCATCCCCGGATGATACATCGGCGCGTAGAGGAAGCAAAAGCCGGTGTCGTCGAGATTGGCGCGGGCGAGCTGCGGCGACACTTCGATCGTCGCGCCCAATGCTTCGAGCACGTCGGCCGAGCCGCATTTTGAACTCACCGAGCGATTGCCATGCTTGGCGACGGGCAGCCCGCACGCCGCCGCGACGAACCCGGCCGCGGTCGAGACGTTGATGATCCCCGACCCGTCGCCGCCCGTCCCGCAGCAGTCGGCATAAAGATAATCGGGCCGTTCGAACGGCAGCGCCGCCTCGCTCAGCGCATGCGCCGCGCCGATCATTTCCTCGACCGTCTCGCCCTTCATCCTGAGCGCGACCAGCGTCGCCGCGATCTCGGCGGGTTCGAGCTTGCCGAGCACCAACCGCTCGAACAAGTGCCGCGAATCTTCGATCGGAAGATCCTCGCCCGACAACAGTTTGGGGAGCGGATTGGGAACGGGTCCAAGATCGATGACGGTCATATCGCTCCCTCCATCGCAGGCGCGTCGCGGCGCTCCTCGGCCCAGGCGAGGATGTTGGCAAGCAGTCGATCACCCATCGGGGTCAGGATCGATTCGGGGTGGAACTGCAAGCCGACCTGTTTCGCCGCGCCATCGCTGATCGCCATCGCCATTCCGCCGATCTCGCCATGAACGGTAAAGTTCGCCGGCGGGTTCGGCGTGCACAGCGAATGATAGCGCCCGATCGCCAGCGGATTGGGCAGCCCCGCGAATGGCCCGCTCGCATCATGCCGCATCATGCTGGTCTTGCCGTGCACGATCTCGGGCGCCCGCACGACCTCGCCGCCCGACTCGAGCACCATCGCCTGATGGCCGAGGCATATCCCGATCAGCGGGACGCGGCCTTTCGCCAAGGCAATTAATTCCATGCAGCAGCCCGCGTCGCGCGGGTGGCCGGGGCCGGGCGAGAGGACGATCATCATCCCCTCGCGCTCCGCCCGCGCCAGGGCGGCGTCGGCCGAAATCGAGTTGCGCACGACTTTCACATAGGCCCCCAGCCGCGCGCAGCTGTCGGCCAGGTTGAAGGTGAAACTGTCGCGATTGTCGATCAGCAAGATTTTCATTTTGCAACCTTTGCTGCGCTCGAACCACGGATAGCTGCCAGCACCGCGCTCGCTTTTTGCCGCGTTTCCGCCGCTTCCGACGCCGGGTCGCTGTCATGAACCACACCCGCCCCGGCGCGCACCTCGGCCACCCCATCGCGCACCAGCGCCGACCTGATGACGATTGCCGTGTCCATCGATCCATCGCTCGCGATCCACCCGATCGCCCCGCCATACGGTCCGCGCGGGCTCAGTTCAGCCTCGCGGATCAGCTCGAGCGCGCGCAATTTCGGAGCCCCGCTGAGCGTCCCGCAGGTCACGCACGCGATCAGCGCGTCGATCGCATCACGGTCGGCCTCGAGCCGCCCCTCGACCCGCGAAACGAGGTGCATCACCCGCGCAAATCGCTCGACCGCCAACAGGCTCGCCACCCGCCTCGTCCCTGGCTCGGCGACCCGCGCGACGTCGTTTCGCGCAAGATCGACCAGCATCATATGCTCGGCGACCTCCTTCACGTCGAGCCGCAGGTCCGCCTCCATCCGGTCGTCCTCGTCGATCGTGCCCCCGCGCGGCCGGGTTCCGGCGATTGGGGTGACGACGACAATCCGCTCGTCGCCCTCGCGTCGCACCGCCACCGCTGTCTCCGGCGACGCCCCGAACAGCGTGCCAAATTCACTTTCAACGAAGAACAGATATCGCGAAGGATCCGCCGCCCCGAGCCGCGCGAACGCCGCCGCTGGATCGGCGCACGGCGTGCGGAACGCCCGGCTCGGCACCACCTGAAACACATCGCCCGCGGCGATATTCTCCTTCAGCCGAGCGACCACTGCGGCATAGTCCGCGTCGTCGAAATCGGTTGTCACCGCCGCCTCGCCCGACCCCTCGCAGGTGGTCGCCGGAGCCCCCATTACGCGCGCGAACTCGACCCGTGCCGACAACAGCGACAGCCGCTCCTGCGCCAGGCTCCGCTGGCGGTGCGCGATGGCTTCATCGTCGCTTCCGAATGCGGTGCAGATCAACCGCCCCGCCCCGGTCGCCTCGACGACCACCAGACTCTCCGCGAACCAGAACACAAAGTCCGGAAAATCACCCTTCGGCGCGGGCGGCAACACCTCGAACAAATCAACATGATCGAACCCGATCACCCCCGCCGCGACCAGCGCGAACGGCTCGTCGCGGTCGCTCGGAACATGCCCGAACGCCAGCGCGCGGAGCACATCGAACGGTGTTTTTGCATGCGCTCGGTCAAACTCCTCGGGTGCGTCGCAACGCGAGAACCGCGCCACCACCCGCTCGTCCGCACATTCGACGACATGCTCGCCAAGCACCCTCGCCAACCCGGCCAGCGCCACGCTCCCGCCCTCGGTCAGCGCCGACAGCACGACCTCCTGCCCACGGCACACCGCCTTCACCGCGGCCGCCTCGACGATCAGCGCCGGCCCGCCGGTGCGCTGGATGAACAGCGGCGGCACGCCTTTCCCGTCGGCAACCAGCGCGGCGTGCAAGTCGCGCGCGACCACCGGCCCGGCGAGCCGCCGCACCAGGCTCGCCGCCTGACCTGACGCCAATGCGCTCACAAACTGCGCCCGACCACCGGCAGCAATTGCGCCAGCTGCTTGCCGAGCGCCTCGAACTGCGCCGGGTACAGCGACTGCGCCCCGTCCGACAGCGCAACCGACGGATCATAATGGACCTCGACCATCAGCCCATCCGCCCCCGCCGCCGCTCCGGCCAGCGCCATCGGCGTGACCAGACTGCGAACCCCCGTCCCGTGGCTCGGATCGACCACTACCGGCAAATGGCTCAGCATCTTGAGCAAGGGCACTGCGGCGAGATCGAGCGTGTTGCGTGTCGCCGTCTCGAACGTCCGAATGCCGCGCTCGCACAGCACGACCTGGTCGTTGCCTTCCGCTAGAATATACTCCGCCGCGAGCAGCAGATCCTCGACCTTCGCCGCCATTCCGCGCTTGAGGATCACCGGCTTGCGAGCTTGGCCGACGACCTTGAGCAGCGCGAAATTCTGCATGTTGCGCGCGCCCACCTGAAGCGCGTCGGCGTGGGTCGCGACCAGCTCGACATCGTCGCTCTCGACCACCTCGGTCACGATCGGCATCCCGACCTCGCGCCCGACGTCGGCGAGCAGCTTGAGCCCGTCGCCGCCATGTCCCTGGAACGAGTAAGGCGACGTGCGCGGCTTGAACGCCCCGCCACGCAGGATCCGCGCGCCACCCGCCTTGGCCGCCTTGGCCGAGGCGAGCAACTGAGTCTCATTCTCGACCGCGCACGGCCCGGCGATCAGCGCAAACCGGCTGCCGCCGATGCTGACCCCGCCGATATTGACGATCGTGTCGTGCGGATGAAGCTCGCGCGACACCAGCTTGTAGGGCGCGAGGATCGGCTTGACCGATTCGACATAAGGGTGATGCTCGAGCCCCATGTCGGCCAGCACCCGCTCATCGCCGAGCGCGCCGAGCACAACCCGCTCGCTCCCCGGCATATGGAGCGGTTTGAGCCCCTTCGCCTCAATCCTGGCGAGCAGTTCGGTCACGGCCTCGTCGGGGACATTGGGCTTCATCACGATGATCATCTTGGAAATTCCTGGCAGCAAAAAGGCGAAAAAAAAGGCCCGCGAAACGCGGACCCGGGGACATCGTCGTCAGACGAGAATCAACCGCGCGACCGCCATCGTGGAGAGGTGCGCCACCAGGTGAGGGTGCTGAGGAGGTTGATCGACATGGGTCCCCAATGCCGGGCCTGGACATATCTTGTCAACGGGGGAAATTGCTTCGTCGAACAGCGGGCGCGCCGTCAATCGAAACAAAGACGGTTGCACATGTCGTATCATTGTTTTAGCACGCTGTAACAATGAGCGCAATCGCGTCCCCCCGTCCCGCCGAGGACCTTGCCGCCGCGCTTGCCGCGTTGCGCTCGGACGAGGAGGCACGCGCCGTGCTCCGCGACCTCTGCACCCCGGCCGAGGTCCGCACGCTGGCCGAGCGTTGGCAGGTCGCCAAATTGCTCGATGCCGGGACCATGACCTACCGCGAGATCCACGACGCCACCGGGGTCAGCACGACCACCATCGTGCGCGTCGCGCGCTTCCTCAAAGAGGAGCAGAACGGCGGTTATCGACTCCTCCTCGACCGCATGAAAGTACAAAAGTGACCGACCGCAGCCGCCTCCATATCGCGATCCAGAAATCGGGCCGCCTGAGCGACCAGAGCAAGGATTTGCTCAAGGGCGCCGGGCTCAAGATCCAGGGCGGCAAGAATGCGCTGACCGCCCGCGCCGACAATTTCCCGCTCGACCTGATGTTCGTTCGCGACGATGACATTCCGACGTTCGTCGCCGACGGGGTGTGCGAGCTCGGCATCTGCGGGCAGAATGTGCTCGAGGAATATTCGCTGGGCTTTGCCGCGCCGCGGTTCGAGACCGTCGCCGCGCTCGGCTTCGGCCGTTGCAGCCTCAAGATCGCCGCGCCCGAGGGCATGGCCTACGAGACGGCGATGCTCGCCGGCCAGCGCATCGCAACTAGCTACCCGCGCCTTACCGCGCGTTTCCTCTCAGAGCGCGGGATCGAGGCCGAGATTGTCACCATGAAGGGCGCGGTCGAGCTCGCCCCGCGCCTCGGTATCGCCAAGTTCGTCTGCGACCTCGTTTCGACCGGCGCGACATTGGAAGCCAACGGCCTGGCGGCTGTCGAGACCGTGTTCGACAGCGAGGCGGTGCTGGTGCGCACGCTCAAGACCGTCGCCCCGGCGCTGGCCGAACGCGCCACCGCACTGATGACCCGCATCAACGGCGTCATCGCGACGGCGGAGTCCAAATATATCGTGCTTAACGCGACCGAGGAATCGCTCGACGAGATCGCCCGCATTCTCCCCGGCGCCGAGGCCCCCACGGTCATCCCGCTCGCCGGGCGGCCGGGCCATTACGCCGTCCAGGCGGTGTGCCAGGAATCGGTGTTCTGGGAGACGCTCGAGAAGCTGAAAGCAGCCGGCGCTTCGGCGATCCTCGTCATGCCGATCGAAAAGATGATGCTGTAATGCGCCTCGTCGCCAACATCGCCGGAGCCCTCGACCGGCGCACGCGCAGCGAAGACCCCGTCTTCCGCGAGGCCGTCGCGGCGATTGTCGCGCGAGTCCGCGAGGGTGGTTGGGACGCGCTCGTCGCCGAAGCCGAACGCATCGACCGCGCACCGCCACGCCTCGTCGAGGTCGCCCCCTTCGCCGCCCAGGCTCGCGCGTCCTACTCCGCCGCGACCCTCGCCGCCGTCGAGCTCGCCCATGCCAACGTGACCCGCTTCCACGAGGCCACCCGCCCGAGCGACTCCTCGGTCGAAACGATGCCCGGCCTGACCGTCGCCAAGCAATGGCGCGCGATCGACCGGGTCGGCCTGTACGTTCCCGGCGGCAATGCCCCACTCTTCTCGACCCTGCTGATGCTCGCCATCCCGGCACGCGCCGCTGGCGTAGGCGAGATCGTCGTCGTGACTCCGCCCCGGTCAGACGGCGGTCTCGACCCCGCAATCGCACTCGCCGCCGAGCTGTGCGGAATCCTCGCCATCTGGACCGTTGGCGGCGCGCAGGCGATCGCCGCGCTGGCGTTCGGCGCGGGCGAGATCGCGCCCGTCGCCAAGATCGCCGGCCCCGGCAACAAGTGGGTTGCGATGGCCAAAGCACTCGTCGCGTCGGCGCCCGGCGGCCCCGCAATCGACCTCCCCGCCGGCCCGAGCGAACTGCTCGTCATCGCCGACTCCAGCGCCGACCCGCGAACCGTCGCCGCCGACCTACTCAGCCAGGCCGAGCATGACCCGGACGCCGAAGTCGTGCTGATCGCCACCGACGCTGCCCTCGCCGCCCAAGTCATTGCCGAAGTCGACCGCCAGCTCGCTGTCATCCCCGCCGCTGTGTCCGCGATGGCCGCCGCGAAGGCCGTCGTCGCGACCCTCGACGAGGCCGTCGCGCTGGCCAACGCCTGGGCGCCCGAGCACCTCAGCCTCGCCGTCGCCGACCCCGACGCATTGGTCCCCCGCATCCGCAACGCCGGTGCAATTTTCGTCGGGCATGGGGTGGCGGAAAGCTTCGGGGACTATCTCGCCGGGTCGAGCCACGTCCTGCCAACAGGCGGCGCAGCGCGTGCCTATGGCGGCGTCACGGTGCTCAGTTTCATGAAGGAAGTCAGCGTGCTCCGCGCCAGCCCCGCCGCCTCGCGCGCCATCGCCGCGCCCGCCGCTGCGCTGGCCCGGCTAGAAGGACTTGAAGCCCACGCCAGAGCAGCCGAGATGCGCGCATGACCTTGGCCCGACGCCTCGCCCGCCCGGAGATTCTCGCCCTTCCCCCAACCGACACCGCCGCGGCTGCGGGCGGCGCGCCGATCGGTAATTCGATCAAGCTCGACGCCAACGAAAACCCGTTCGCGCCGCTCGTCGGTGGCGGCCTAGCGGCGACCGTCAACCGCTACCCCGAACCCCAGCCCGCCGCGCTCCGCCAGCGCCTCGCCGACCTCTATGGCTGCGCGCCCGCCCAACTGTGGGCCACGCGCGGCAGCGATGACGCGATTGATCTGCTCGTCCGCACCTTCTGCCGTCCGGGCGAAGACAGCGTCGTCGTCGTCGAGCCGACCTTCTCCGCCTACGCGCAGTTTGCGCGAGTCCAGGGTGCCAGAGTCGTCACCGCACGGCTTACCGATGATCTGACGTTCGATGCCGAATCCGTCCTCGCGACCTGCCTCGACGCGAAGCCGAAACTGCTTTTCCTGTGTACCCCCAACAACCCGACCGGCACCCCGGTCGACCCCGCCGACGTCCTCCGCATCGCCGCGGCGCTCCCCGACGTGCTGGTTGTCGCTGACGAAGCCTATATCGAGTTCTCGGACACCCCGAGTTTCGCGGGGCAGGTCGGCGGCAACCTGCTCGTCCTGCGCACCCTTTCCAAGGCGTACGGCCTCGCCGGGGCCCGCGTCGGCTGCCTCATCGCCGATCCCGAGATCATCGATGTCGTGTCGCGCGTCTCACCCCCCTACCCCCTCCCATCGCTCTCGATCGCCGCCACCCTCGATGCCCTCGCCGCCGAGCGAATGCCGCTCCACAACGAGCGCATCGCCCGCCTCATCGCCGACCGCGACACACTCGCCGAGCGCCTCCGAACCGTCGCAGAAATCCGTACCATCCGCACTGGCGGCAACTTCCTGTTCCTCGAGGTCGCCGACCCCGCCGCCCTCGCCCAACGCCTAGCGGCCGCCGGCATCCGCCTCCGCTTCCGCCCCAATGCGGCTCCCGGTGGTGTCCGGGTCACCGTCGGCACCGAGGCCGAGAATGCCGCCATGCTCGCGGTCTTCGGCCTCACCGAGACGACCCGCCCGACCCGCCGCGCCGAGATCGTCCGCGACACCAAGGAAACCCGCATCGCCGTCGCGATCGACCTCGACCGGCCCGAACCGCGCCGCATCGCGACCGGCATCGGCTTCTACGATCACATGCTCGACCAGGTTGCCGCGCATGGCGGGTTCAGCCTGACCCTCGCCTGCACCGGCGACCTCGAGATCGACCCGCACCACAGCGTCGAGGACATTGCGTTGGCGTTAGGAGCCGCGCTGCGTCAGGCACTCGGCGACAAGCGTGGGATCGGCCGCTTCGGCTTCGCCTTGCCGATGGACGAGGTCCGCGCCGAAGTCCTCATCGACCTGTCGGGCCGCCCGTTCAGCAAGTTCGACGGCAGCTTCGATACCCCCGACGTTGGCGGCCTGCCAACGCAGATGGTCCCCCACATCTTCCGCAGTCTCGCCGACTCGATGGCATGCGCGATCCACGTCAAGGTCGAGGGCGACAATGATCACCACAAGGTCGAAGGGTGCTTTAAGGCGTTCGGCCGCGCGCTCCGCATGGGCCTCGTGATCGAGGGCAACGGCGACACATTGCCAAGCACCAAAGGCGTTTTGTGAGCATCGCCATTCTCGACCTCGGTTACGGCAACGTCGAATCGATCCGCCTTGGCTTCGCGCGCCTCGGGGTCGAGCCCAGCCTCGTCAAAGACGCAGCCTCGGTCGGCGAGGTCGAGCGCCTCGTCCTGCCCGGAGTCGGCGCGGCGGGATACGCGATGGAGCGGCTCGCCGCGCTCGGCCTGGTCGATGCGCTCAAGGCACGCACCAAGCCGCTGCTCGGCATCTGCCTCGGCATGCAGCTGATGTTCGAAGGCTCCGACGAAGCCGACACCGACTGCCTCGCCCTGGTTCCCGGCCGCGTGCGCGAAATGACCGCCGCACCCGGCCGCCCCGTCCCGCACATGGGCTGGGCCCCAATCGAGGACGCGACGCCCGGTATCGGCCTCGTCAACGGCGACCATGTCTATTTCGCCCACAGCTTCGCCTGCGACGACGGCTCCGCCACTGCCGCGAGCGTAACCTACGGCGCGCCAATCCCCGCCGCGCTCCGAAGCGGCCATTTGTGGGGCGCGCAATTCCATCCCGAACGCTCCGCCGAGCCCGGTGCGCGCTTCCTAAAGGCGTTCCTGTCAGCATGATTCTCTACCCCGCCATCGACCTCATCGACGGCCGCTGCGTCCGCCTCGCCCAAGGCGATTTCACGCGCGAAACGCAATACGACGAGCAGCCCGCCGCCGCCCTAACGCGGTTCGCCGACGAGGGCGCGGAGTGGGCGCACATCGTCGACCTCGACGGTGCCAAGGCAAAGGAACCGCGCCAGCACGATCTGCTCGCGGCCCTCGCCCAAACCACGAGCGTGAAGCTGCAAGTTGCCGGCGGTGTTCGCACCCTCGACCATGTCGCGACGCTCCTCGATGCAGGCGTGGCGCGCGTCGTCGTGGGCAGCCTCGCGGTCAACGATCCGCCCACTTTCACCGCGATGCTCGACAAGTTCGGTCCGGAAAAATTGACCCTCGCGCTCGATGTCCGGCTCGTTGGCAAGCACGCCATCGTCGCGACTCACGGCTGGACCGAAGGATCGGGCCAGACGCTCGACCATGTCCTCAAACACTTTCCGGGCGTGCGCCACCTGCTCGTCACCGACATCGGCCGCGACGGCATGCTGACCGGGCCCAACCTGCCACTGATCGAGGCGATCGCCGATCGCTGGCCCAAGGTCGCGTTGCAGGCGTCGGGTGGGGTCGCCCGGCTCGATGACCTGCCCCACCTCAAACGCGTCGGCGCGGCCGGAGCGATTGTCGGCAAGGCATTGTGGGAAGGCCGCTTCACGGTCAGGCAGGCGCTCCATGCCAGTCGCTAGGATCATCCCCTGCCTCGACGTCGCCGACGGCCGCGTCGTCAAGGGCGTCAAGTTTCGCGATCACCGCGACGTCGGTGACATCGTCGACTTGGCGCTGCGCTACCGCGACGAGGGCGCCGACGAGCTCGTCTTCTACGACATCACCGCCAGCGCCGAAGGCCGCGGGGTCGACGTCGCCTGGGTCCACCGCATCGCCGCGGTGATCGACATCCCTTTCTGCGTGGCCGGCGGAATCCGCAGCCGCGACGAGGCCGCGCGAGTCCTCGAGCAGGGCGCGGACAAAATCTCGGTCAACTCGCCTGCACTCGAGCGTCCCGAACTGATCGCGGAGCTTGCGGAGGCGTTCGGGCGACAGTGTGTCGTCGTCGGCATCGACAGCCTGATCGCCAGCGACGGCCGCTGGATCGTCAAGCAATATACCGGCAAGCTTGAGGCCACTCGCGACGCCGGGCGCGAGACAGTCGCCTGGGCGCGCGAAGCGGTCGCATTGGGCGCGGGCGAGATCGTCCTCAACTGCATCGACCGCGACGGCGTGCGGCGCGGTTACGACCTCGTCCAGACCGCCGCACTCATCCCACTCGGCGTTCCCGTCATCGCCTCGGGCGGCGCCGGCTCGGTCCAGCATTTCGCCGAGGCGTTCGGCATCGGCGCGAGCGGCGCGCTGGCGGCAAGCGTGTTCCACGACCGCCGTATCGCCATCCCCGACCTCAAGCGCGAACTCGCGGGACTTGGCGTGGAGACAAGACCATGATCGACCCGACCGCGCTCGACTGGGACAAGATGGACGGGCTGATCCCCGCGATCGTCCAGGACGCGGCTTCGGGCGAAGTCCGCATGCTCGGCTACATGAACCGCGCCGCGCTCGATTTGACGATTGCCGACAAGTTCGTGACCTTCCACAGCCGGTCGCGCGGAGCGTCGTGGCGCAAGGGCGAGACCTCGGGCAATTTGCTCGACCTCGTCGACATCCGCATGGACTGCGACCGCGACGCATTGATCGTGCTCGCCACCCCGCGCGGCCCGACCTGCCACACCGGCAGCGACAGCTGCTTTGGCGACGACGGCGCGCCGGGAGTGGGCTTCATCGGCTCGCTCGAACGCATCATCGCTTCGCGAGCGAGTGCCGATCCGGCGACGAGCTACACCGCCAAACTCCTCGCCGAAGGACCCGCGAGAGCCGCGCAGAAAGTCGGCGAAGAAGGCGTCGAAACCGCGCTTGCCGGGCGTTGCGGCGACGACGCCGAACTGGAGTCCGAAGCGGCGGACCTGGTGTATCATTTGACCGTGCTGCTAAAGGCGCGCGGGCTTGCCTGGGCCGATATCGTCGCCGAATTGAAGAAGCGGCACCTCTAAATCCTCCCCGGCACGGGGAAGGGACCATCCGCAGGATGGTGGAGGGGGTCTGCAGTCGAGGGGCCCTCCGTCAGCCTTCGGCTGCCACCTCCGCGTTCCGGGGAGGATATAAGATGGTTACCGCCTCGTCGAACAGCGCACGGCTAGCCGCAGCCAGCACATCGCCGCCACTCATATCGTCGCCCCCGCGCCAGTTGCCGATCACCCCGCCCGCGCCGCGCACCACCGGGACCAGCGCCTGCCAGTCGTGCGGTTTCAGCCCCGTCTCGGCGACGAGGTCAATCGTGCCGTGGGCAAGTCGCGCATAAGCATGACCGTCGAGCCCAAAGCGGGTCAGTTGCGCGGCTAAGCGCAGGCGCTCGAACCTTGGGCCGGCGTCGGCGTCGAACAGATACGGGTCAGTCGTCGACAATCGCGCCTCTAAAAGCGTCGTGCAGCCGCTGGTCCTCAGGCGTTGCGACGTTTCGTGCCACACCGTCCCGCTCGCATCGCCAATCACCAGCTCACCTAACCGCGGCGTGTCGATCATCCCGGCAACCGGCACGCCGTCCTCGACCAGCGCGACCAGCACCGTCCACGTCGGCAACCCGCACACCAATTGCCGGGTCCCGTCGATCGGATCGAGGCTCCACACCCGCCGCGCGCCTTCGCGGACCGCACCATATTCCTCGCCGACGATGCCGTCCTCGGGGAATTCCGCCTCGATCATCGCGCGAAGGGCCCGCTCGACCCCCCGGTCCACCGCAGTGACCGGGTCGTAGTGCGAGCCCTGTGCTTTATTCTCGGTCGAAAGACCCTGTCCGATCGCTTCGTCGATGGCGCTTCTGGCGGTGGCCGAAAGCGCCACGAAGAAATCGAACAGGGGGCTCATACCTAGTAGTTGTAGGCGCGTTCTCCGTGATCGGACAGGTCCAACCCCTCGCGCTCTTCATCTTCCGACAGGCGCAAGCCGATCGTCTTGTCGATGATGAAGTAGAGCACCGCCGAGCCGACGCCCGACCACAGCAAGGTGACCGCGACCGCCTGGAACTGGATCCAAAGCTGCTTGGAGATCGAGTAGGCCTCGGGCGTGACCGCCACCGCCGGGAAGACGGTATAGTCGAAATAGCCCTGCCCGCCCAACGCCGGCGCGGCGACGATTGCGGTGCCCAGCGCGCCGACTATCCCGCCGATGCAGTGCACCCCGAACACGTCGAGCGTGTCGTCGTACTTATACTTGTTCTTCACCGTCGTGACGAAGAACCAGCAGATCGGCGAGACAATAAACCCGAGCAGGATCGAGGTCATCGGCGCAGCATATCCGCTTGCCGGGGTGATCGCGACCAGCCCCGCGACCGCGCCCGAGGCGGCGCCGAGCATCGACGGCTTGCCGTGCGTGACCCGCTCGACCAGCGCCCAGCTGACCGCGGCAGCCGCAGTCGCGACGAAGGTGTTGATGAACGCGACCGCGGTCACGCCATTAGCTTCGAGGTTGGAGCCCGCGTTGAACCCGAACCAGCCAACCCACAGCAGCGATGCACCGATCATGGTCATGGTCAGCGAGTGCGGCGGCGTGGCGTCGCGGCCATAGCCAACCCGCTTGCCGACCATGATGCAGCCGACCAGCCCGGCGATCCCGGCGTTGATGTGAACCACCGTCCCGCCCGCGAAATCGAGCGCGCCCTTGCCCCACAGATAGCCATAATCGGTCGGCGCATCGGGCAGGAAATCCGGGCCCGCCCAATACCACACCATGTGCGCGATCGGGTAATAGACCAGCGTCGACCAGGCGACCACGAACACCATGATCGCCGAAAATTTCATCCGCTCGGCAAACGCCCCGACGATCAGCGCCGGGGTGATGCAGGCGAACGTCATCTGGAAGATCACGAACGCATATTCGGGGATGTAAACATTGTTCGAAAAGGTCGCGGCATAGGTCGATGCCGACACGCCAATCAGCATCGCCTTGCTGAACCCGCCGACGAACAGCGGCGCGACGCTGCCCGCCGAGGTGAACGCCATCGTGTAGCCCCACGTGCACCAGATCAGGGCCGCGACCGAGACGATCATGAACACCTGCATCAGCACGCTCAGCATGTTCTTGGTACGCACCAGCCCGCCGTAGAACAGCGCCAGCGCGGGGACCGACATCATCAGCACCAGCGCCGATGACACCAGCATCCACGCCGTGTCCCCCTTGTTGACCATCCCCGCCTGCGCTGCGACGTCGGGCGCCTTGACCATCGCCGCCTGGGCATAGAGCGGGGTCGCCGCCAGTCCGGCAAGCAGGGCGGCAAGCCCCGATTTCACGGCAGTCCTTCGAATGGGCGTCATCGATTCCCCCTGAGAAATTGTGCACTGCAGCAGACGGGCAGCGGCGGTTCGCGTCAATCGTTACGGCTCGATTTCCGGGGTGAAATGTTGACATCGTGTATTCGACTCGTCATCAACCCGTTGAATCACAATGACTTTCACCCTGTCATCGAGCGACTGCAGGCGTCCGTTTGATATTTGTCGCGACGGCACTGGCGTCTCGCTAACCGCTTCCCCCCGCACCGCTTTCGCTTAAAGGATGCGGCGATGACCGACGCGCACCCGCCAGCGAAGATTCGCCCTGTGATCCTGTCGGGCGGCGCGGGAACCCGGCTGTGGCCGCTATCGACCGCAGCGCAGCCCAAGCAATTCCTCGATCTCGTCGGCGACGGCTCGCTGCTTCGCCAGACCTTCGAGCGGATCGCCGACCCGATTCTCTTTTCCGCCCCGACCGTGATCTGCGGTCCGGGCCATGTCGTTGCAGTCGAGGAAATCGCCGCCGCCGCCGGAACCACGACCCGGCTGATCGTCGAGCCAGTCGCGCGCAACACCGCCGCGGCGATCGCGCTCGCCGCGCTGACCGCCGAGAGTCCCAATGAGCTCCTCCTGATCCTGCCGAGCGACCACCACATTGCCGCCCCCGATCGTTTCCGAGCGACTGTCGACGCCGCGCGCGCCGGCGCCGAAGCGGGCCTCATCGTTACTTTCGGAATGAAGCCGACGCGGATCGAAACCGGGTTCGGCTATATCGAGGCAGGCGAGCCGCTCACCGGTGCCGTCCGCCGTGCGATCCGCTTCGTCGAAAAGCCCGATGCGGCCCGTGCCGCCGACATGACCGCAAGCGGCAACTATCTGTGGAATGGTGGCATCTTCTTCGCCAGCGCGGCAACGCTGATCGCCGCCTTCGACGCCCACGCCCTCGCCATCATCACGGCGGTGCGCGCCTCGCTCGCGGCCAGCGACTCCCCCGATCCGGCCGCCTTCGCCACCGTCCCCGCGCTCGCCTTCGACCATGCGGTGATGGAGAAAAGCGACCGCGTCGGGGTCATTCCGTCCGACTTCGGCTGGTCCGACGTCGGCAGCTGGCTCGCCGCCTTTGAACACGCCCCGCGCGACGAAGCCGGCAACGCGGTCGATCCCGGATCAGTCGTCATCGATGGTCACGGCAACCTGGTCCGCTCGACCGGCCCGCGGATCGTTGCGCTCGGGGTCGAGGGGCTGATGCTGCTCGCCACCGATGAAGTTATTCTCGTCGCCCCGCTCGCCGATGCCCAGCGGGTGCGCGAGGCCCATGCCTGGTTCACCGGCCCCAAGTGATCGAGCTGCTCCAGCCGCGCTTGCTCGACAAGCCGTGGGGCCGGCGCGGCCTCGCCCCCCGCTTCGGCGCGGACCCGGCGCGTCAGGTCGGCGAGATCTGGTACGAGCGCCCCGACGGTCGCCCGCTCGACGTCCTCGCCAAATATCTCTTCACCACCGAGCGGCTGTCGATCCAGGTCCACCCCGACGAGGCCACCGCCCACGCCCGCGGCCTGCCCCATGGCAAGGACGAATGCTGGATCGTGCTCGACGCCGAGCCCGGCGCGGTCATCGGCATCGGTACGCGCGAACCGGTCTCGCCCGACACCCTCCTCGACGCCGCGCGGGACGGCTCGATCGAAGCGCTGATCGACTGGCGCCCCGCGCGCCGCGGCCAGTTCTTCTACAACCCCGCGGGCACCGTCCACGCCCTCGGCGCCGGGCTGACCATCCTCGAAATCCAGCAGCCGTTCGACATCACCTACCGCCTGTTCGACTATGGCCGCCCGCGTGACCTCCACCTCGCCGAAAGCCGCGACGTCGTTGACCCTGTCCCCCACGCCCACCCGGCCGATCATGACATCGATGAGCGCCAATCGCGCATCCTGTGTGACGGACCCTGGTTCGGCGCGGCGTGGTGCTTCGGGCAAGCCCCGCAGCTTCCCGCCCATGCGCGCGAAATCCAGCTGCTCCCGATCGAAGCAGCGGTCGGCGACGTTCACGCCGGCCAGTGCGCCCTGATCGACGATCCGGCCGCGCTGCGCTCCACCGGCGCGTTCGTCCTCGCCTGGGCTATTTCCTGACGCGCCAGGTGACGAGCGACGAGGCGGCGTAGTTCCACACCACCCCGACCGCGACCCCGGCCAGCCCGGCCAGCCACCACACCCCCTCGATCCGATAGACGACGTTGCCGACCCCGACATTGCCAACCGCGCCGATGCCGCCGACCGCATAGAAGCTCAGCAACCCGCGCCACAATTTCGGCCCGCGCAACCGCATGTCGCGGAAGGTGAGGCTGTTGTTGAGGAAGAAATTGCCAGTCATCGCGATCACCACCGCCAGAGTCTGCGCCAGACGGAACCCCAGCCCCGCACCGATCCCGCCGCCCAGCACGGCCAGGTGCACCACCAGCCCCAACGACCCGACCATCGCGAACATCAGGAAGCGCACCGGCAGATACCGCCCGAACAGCTTCTCGAGCAGCAGGATGGCGAATTCCTGTGCTACTCGCGCGTCGAACTTGCTTTCGCCATGGAGCCGATTGCGGAACGTGTAGGGCACTTCCGCGATCTTGAGCGGTCGCGGCGACGAGGCGACGAGATCCATCAATATCTTGAACCCGATCGATGACAGATGCGGCAGCGCGGCGACCACTGCCTCGCGCCGGATCGCGAAGAAACCGCTCATCGGGTCGCTGATCTCGCATTTGAGCAGCCGCCGCGACAAGGCGGTCGCAAAGCGGCTCATCTTCTCGCGCGATGCATCCCAGTCACCGGTCGATCCGCCCTCGGTATAGCGCGTCCCGACTGCCAGATCATGGCCGCCCTCGACGATCGCCTTGACCATTTTCGGCAGCGCAGTTTCGTCATGCTGCATGTCGCCATCGATCACCGCGAGCACCGGCGCCCCGCTTGCCATCATCCCCTCGATCACCGCCGACGACAGCCCGCGTCGCCCGATCCGCTGAACGATGCGGACCCGCGGGTCTTCGCGCGCCAGACGACGCGTCACCTCCGCCGTCCCGTCGGGCGAATCATCGTCGACGATCAGCGCTTCCCACACGGTCCCGGCCAGCGCGACCTCGAGTTTGGCAAGCAACGGCGCGATGTTCGCTGCCTCGTTGAGTACCGGAATGATCACCGCCAGCTCAAGCGGGGTCTGCGGGCTGGGAATTAGGCGGGTCATGGGCGCGGCACCTTGAGGCGCCGGTCGTCGCTGTCAATGAAGATCGGCCGTTTGACGCACGACACGCGCGATTCGCAGCAACTGCCACAGCGAGTTCGCCGCCAGCGCGACGATGACCGCGAAGGCGATGGCGGGCCAACGAACAAGTATATTCACTTGATAGCCGCCATCATCCGACCCCTTGGCGAGGCGCCCCAGGTCGGCCAGATAGGCGCGTCGAGGCCCGGGATCGCGCGCACATGAAATCAGATGGCAAGGCTGGCAAAATTGCGATCCTGCTCCACGATTTCGCCCCCGGCGGGACCGAGCGGATCATAGTCCGCCTCGCCAACCACTGGGCCGCTGCGGGGCGCGAGGTCACCATTCTGTGTGGCAGCGAGGCCGGACCAGCGCGCGCGCTCGTCGGCGACCGGGTTGCAGTGATCGGAACCGTCCCGCTTACCCCCCGCGCCCCCGGTTCGCGCCAGCGGCTCGCTCGCCGACTGGCCCCGATCATCACCTCTTCTGCCCCCGACGTCATCGTCGGACCCGGCAATTTTCATCTCCCCATCCTCGTCGGACTTATCGACCTGGGCATCGCCACCCCGATCGTCGCCAAACTCAGCAACCCGCTCGATCGCGCCGATCTCGGCCGCTTCCGCAACGCCCTGTTCGGCTGGCGCAAGCGGCGCGAGGTGCTCGGTCTTACCCGCCTCATTACCATGTCGGAGGCGCTCGCCGCCGAAGCGCGGCACATCCTCCCGAGCGCTTGCATCAGCGTGATCACAGAACCGATCGTCGAGCACACCGGCCGGATCGCGCACATCGCCGCGCACAGCCCCCGCCTTCTCGTCGCTGGCCGCCTCGTCCCGCAAAAACGCGTCGATCTCGCGCTCTCCGGTTTCGCCGCGTGGGGCCGTCCGGACGCACGCCTGACGATCGCCGGTGACGGTGCCGATCGCACATCGCTCGAACGGCTCGCCGCCAAGCTCGGCATCGCCGATCGCACCAGCTTCGTCGGTCAGGTCAAGGATATGCAAGCCTGCTTCGCCAGCGCCGACATGCTGCTTTCGACCTCGTCGTTCGAAGGCTTCCCCGCCGCCCTCGTCGAAGCGATCGTCGCCGGCGTGTCGGTTGTCGCGACGCGCTCGTCGGTCGCGCTCCCCGAAATTCTCGCCGACCCCAGCTTCGGGCGGATGGTCGCCCCCAACCGCCGGGCCATCGCCGCCGCGCTCGAGGCACAGTCGCACGCCGGCCCAATCGACGAACCTGCCCGCCACGCCCTCGCCCAGCGCCATGATGCCTCGGCCAGCGCCGCACAGTGGCTCGACCTGCTCGACGCGGCCGTGGCGGGTGGCTGATCGACGTCAGGCCTCGGCTTAGCCGACAAGGATGCGCAGTCGTTCGACGACCGCCAGCCCTGCCGCTTCGAACCGATCGGGACCGAACCGCTCGATCACCCGCGTTCGAGCCGCCGCGCCCATCGCCGCGAGCCGCTGCGGCGCCGCCACCAGCTTCCCGATCGCCTCCGCCAGCGCCGCCGCGTCCTCCGGCAGCACGAGCAGCCCCGCCCCCGCGACGATGGTGTTGGACAATTCGCCGACCGCAGACGCGACAATCGGCAGCCCCGCCGCCATCGCCTCGTGCGCCGCGATGCACAGTCCTTCTGCACGAGAGGACTGCACATAAAGATGCAACCCCGCCAGATAGTTGGCAGGCTCGACGAACCCTGGCAGCAAAAGCTTCAACTCGGCCGCCTCGGCCTGGGTTGCCAGCGCATCGCGTTCGGCGCCTTCACCGCCAATACTCACCTCGAACCGTCCCGCGACCTTGGCCAGCGCCTCGACCAGCACATCATATCCCTTGTTGGGATGCAGCCGCCCCAAGCTCCCGATCCGCACGGTCTCACCCGGCCGCCACGCTGCCGCCTGTTTCGCTTGCGGATCGGTGGCGAACAGCGGCCACACCATCACCGCGTCGCGCGGTACCCGCATCCGCTGGGCGGTCAGCGCCGCAACCTCTTCCGAATCTGCCATCCACAGTGCCGTCCGCCGCCGAAACGCGCGCATCGCCAAGCGATTAGCGGGGCGCAGAAAGGCGTTATGCTGCCAGCTGACCAGCGGCACCCGTCCCGCGGCAAGCTGGCAAAGGACCGTAGCCCGCGACAGCGATGACCAGACTAGGTCAGGCGCGATTTCTCGCATTTGCCGCCGCAGCCATCGCAGTGCCGCGAAATGATCGTGCTCGCCACCGTTGCGCACCCGCACCTCGATCCCCGCGTCAGTGAAGGCCGGCAGCGACCGGCCGTCACGCCGCGTCAGTGCCAGCACGACGACCTCATACCCTTCGCGGCGCAACAGCGAGATTACCTGCGGTGCCGGGAGCGCCGCCCCCCCACCCTCCAATGAATTGATGACATAGGCGATCCGTTTCACGCCACACCCTCCTGCCGCCGGCTCTCCCGCCAGACGAAGAACAACAGCAGGCTCGCCGCAAGCGCCGCCTGGACCATTGCCTGCCAGCCCGCGCCCACGATTCCGAACCCTCGCAGCAGCACTAGCAGCAATGGCATCGTCGCGAACGCGCTCCCCAGATTCGCGACCACCGACAGCGACGGCCTCCCCAGCGCGACCAGCGCCGCGCTCGCCGGCGGCCCCGCCAACATGATCGCGCGGGCCAGCGTCAACCATACCAGCAGCCCCGCCGCTCCGGCATAGGCCGGTCCGCCAATCAGCACCGCCAGACTGTACGGCACGGCGAAGCCGACCGCGACCGGCGACCAGCCGAGCCTCGCCCCGACCAACGGCCCGAGCACCGCCGCCGTCGCCACCGCCGTCGCACCCCCGGTCAGCTCGACCGCCCCCGCGAACCGCAGCAACCGACCCAACCGACCATGATCCTTCGCCGCCAGTGCCTCCGCCCCATATCGGACGATCGCGTGCCAGCCGGGAAATTCGACGATCCCTCCGACCGTCATCGCAAACGTATGGACCAGCATCAGCACGCCGTAATCGGCCGGCCCCAGCGCTCGTGCGGCAATAATCCTGTAGCCAAGGCTGATCACGCCTGCCCCCGCCTTGCCGCCGATCAGCCGCGCCAAATTGGCATAGATCCGCCGCACGATCCCTTCGGGCGGGACGATCGTCACAGCCCCGCTACCTGCGCAATGGCGCGAGCGGCGCGCACCGCCGACGGCTCTTCGGTCAGGTCGAAGCTGTGCGCGAACAGTCGCTCCTGCACCGGTCGGTACACCGCCTCGAAATCGCGCCGCGCCTCCGCCAGCCCGTCGCCGAGCAGGGCGACGTCGTCGATCACCGGCCCCGCCTGCCAATGCGCGAAGTCCGCATTTCCCCGCCAAGCGCTATGATGCGCATCGACGAACACGCACGGTCGCGGTCGCAGCAAGAACTCATAAACCTGGCTGCTCGCGTCGCCGAGATAAATGTCGGCGGCGTTGGTATAGGCCATCGTCGTCGAGGCCCGGCTGCCGGTATCGATGACAATATTCTGCGCCCGTCGCCAGCGCTCCTCGATCCGTCCCGGCCGGGCCACGCGCAGCTTGTCGATCGAGATCGCCAGCGGCCGCTCGAACAGCATGACATGTGGCGCGAAGATCAGCTGATAGTCGGGATGCGCCACGAACCAGTCGAGGATCGCCGGGCCCATTTTATACCATGACGACAAATGCGGCGACGGGTGCGGGTTGTAGAGCACCACCGGTCGCCCCTCCCTCGCCAGCGGAAGGTCGACCGCCGTGTCGCGGTGAAGGTCGAACTTGGGATAGCCAACCTGATGCAGCTTCTCCGCCGCAACCCCCGCCTCACGCATAAGCCGCTCGCCGATCTTGGGCCCCGAGATCAGCACCGCGTCGAACCCGGCGCTCGCCTTGTCGAATCCGATCGCGCGATCCCCCGCGCCATGCCGCGTATGGACGATCTTGAGGTCGTTCAGCCCGAACCGCCGCTTCAGCGCCAACGAGGTTTTCTCCGCCACCACCAGCACCTCGAGTGAGCGGAAGAAGTCGACATTGTCGGCCAGCACGCCAAGCTTGCGCACTGGCAGCAACCGCCCGGCAAGTCGCTCGAGCAACCGCGTCCCCCGCCTGCGAAGCTCGAGCGAGACCAGCTCGACCCCGTCCCCGACCGCTTCCCCCGCCGCCCGCTCGACCTCGGCCCGGATCCGCGCGCTGGTCGTCGCCAGCACGATCTCGGCCCCGGTCCCCATTTTCGCCAGCGCGAGCGCGATCGGCAGGCTATGCGCGACCTGATGGAGCTGGTCGTGATTGAACAGGAACCCGATCCGCACTCGAAACTTCACCCCGCGATGCCTCGTTCGGGCATTGCAGCGTCGCGCCCAATCCGGCAAGACGCGCGCCCATGACCAGCATCACGATCATCGACCGCTCGGGCGGCGAACGCAGCATCACTGCCAAGGATGGCTTCAGCCTGATGGAGAATATCCGCGATGCAGGCTTCGACGAGCTGCTCGCGCTGTGCGGCGGCTGCATGAGCTGCGCGACGTGCCACGTGTTCGTCGACGATGCCTATCTCGACCGGCTGCCTTCAATGAGCGAGGACGAAAACGACCTCCTCGACAGCAGTGACGCGCGCGCCGCCAACAGCCGCCTGTCGTGCCAGATTCCGGTCGGACCCAACCTCGACGGCCTGCGCGCCACCATCGCGCCTGAAGACTAGGCGGCGGCGCTTTCGCTCCGGGTGCGGCGCTCATTAACCGCTTCAGCGAGCCGGTTCATCAGCGCAACACTGTCGTCCCAGCCAATGCATCCGTCGGTGATGCTCTGGCCATAGGTCAGCGGCTTCCCGGCAACGAGCGCCTGCTTGCCCGCCATCAGATTGCTTTCGATCATCAGCCCGAACACCCGCCGCTCGCCGCCCGCAATCTGGCCCGCGACATCGTCGACCACCAGTCGCTGGTTGGCCGGATCCTTGCTGCTGTTGCCGTGGCTCGCGTCGACCATGATACGGCACGAGGCCCCCGCCTGGTCGGCCTCGGCGCTCGCCGCCGTGATGCTGTCCGCATCATAATTCGGCACCTTCCCGCCGCGCAGGATGACATGGCAATCTTCATTGCCGGTGGTCGATACGATCGCCGAATGGCCACCCTTCGTCACCGACAGGAAATGGTGCGGCTGGGATGCGGCCGCAACCGCGTCGAGCGCGATCTTCAAATTGCCATCAGTGCCATTCTTGAAGCCGACCGCGCACGACAGACCCGACGCCAGCTCGCGATGGACCTGCGATTCGGTCGTCCGTGCCCCGATTGCCCCCCACGAGACAAGGTCAGCGACATATTGCGGCGTGATCATGTCGAGATATTCGGTCCCCGCCGGAAGCCCCAGCTCATTGATGTCGAGAAGCAACTCGCGCGCCGTGCGAAGTCCGCGGTTGATGTCGAACGTCCCATCGAGCCCGGGGTCGTTGATCAGCCCCTTCCATCCCACGGTGGTTCGCGGCTTTTCGAAATAGACCCGCATGACGATCTCGAGCGTGCCCGACAGCCGCTTGCGCTCAGCGGCGAGCCGCGCCGCATAGTCACGCGCGGCCACTGGATCGTGGATCGAGCACGGCCCGATCACCAGCAGCAGCCGGTCGTCACGCCCCGTCAGTATTTCGTGGATCGCGCGCCGCGCCGCGACGACGGTGTCGCTCGCTGGTCCGCTCAATGCACATTCGCGCAGCAGGTGCGACGGCGGGGACAATTCCTTGATCCCGGCGATTCGGGCGTCATCGATTTTCGGCGGCATATCACTCTCGGTGTTGGAACGCCCGCAAACGGGATCCCATATCCGCTAGCAGCGCCGAGTGTGCTTGTCGCTACCTAGTGCGCAAAATCCCTCACGCCGCAGCGGCGAGGTCGACCTTTTCGACCCATTCGGGCCAGAACACCGGCTCGCGGTTCGACCAGCCCGGTGCGGTCGCCGCACTCTCGCTGATCGACTGAAGGAGCAGCCGGCGGCGGTCGGGGTGCAAGTGCGGCAGCGCCGATGCCGCGCAGAAAGCGGCCGGCAACCACGGTCGTGCGCCCGCACCGAGCAGCCGCTCATACAAAAAGCGATAGGCGGCGAAGCTGGGGAGCCGGTCCTGGCCAAGGTCGAACGCGACGAGCGTAACGAGCATGCCGAGGAACGGCTCGATCATGTCGAGCCCGCTGTCGTCGGGGACATTGTGGCGCAGATGGTCGAGCTGCTTGTAAAACCGCGCCTGCGCCCGGATCGAGGCGGTCTCGCCCTCGTCGCGCGACCAGGTATCGATCGGGTTGGAACGGCCATAAGCAACGTCGAGCGAGCGGCGGATGTAGCGCTGGGTCGCCTTGGGAAAGCCGGCGAACTCCTTCATTTCCGAAAGGAGCAAAACGCCCCCGCTTGGCTGGCTGGTCCTCGTGCTCATCACCCGGCTCCTTGACTACCGGTGAAGCATGCGGCCAGCACAGTTTCCAATTGCTTAACCACAGGTCCACCCCCCGTTCACAATGAATCAGAGGGGAGGACTTGGGGCAACTTGAATATTTCAATCGCGAGACTTCGCTTCGCGGCGTGGTATTTGCGCCACGCCGCGCAAGCTGTCTTGTGCGTCCCCTATTCAGGGAAGCTCGATGACGGCACCGGCTCATTTCCGCCCGGCTGGGTCGCCGATGACGGGTCCGAGGCGTCCATCGATTGATCCGATCCGACATCAACTTGTGTCTGCTTGTCTCCCGGATGCTTCTTGAGCTTCAATTCGAGCTCGCGTTCGGGATCCCCCGAGAGGGTTGGCGCGGGCGGCGCAGCAGGGTCCGGCTTCTCAGTGTGTTCGATGTCTTCAGTCATTTGCCCATCTCCTTTTGCCAACGACCAATTCTTTTGCCAACGAAACGAGCCGTCGCCCGCCGCCGTTCCGTCACGAAGGCCAAGTTTGTTCGACCGGCGCGCCTGCTCGTTCGGCCAAGCGCCGCGGGACCGCTCGACATGCCGCCGCCAAACGATCAGATTGCGTCGTCATGGATGCGATCACTTCCTCCGGCGCCCTCGCCACTGTCGAAACCACTGTCGGGCGGCCCCGGCCGCGCACGTCCGCGCTGGCCGACTGGGGCCTCGCCGCCAAGTCGATCTTCGCTTTCTGGCTCGTCTATGGCCTGACCGTGGTCGCCCGCGCGCTGCTCGGCGGCGATGCGCTCGGCGTAATCCAGCACCGCGCCGTCACCATCATCAGCGGGGTCGTCCTGACTTTTGCCATCTATCTCACGATCGCGCTGCTCGGCCGCCGCACCAGCCTGCGCAGCCGGGTCGCCATCGCCGTTGGCGCGTCGGTTGTCGCCGCGTTGGCCCAGGCGGCGGTGCTGATGCTGTCCGATTCGCGCCTTCACGAACCCCAGGACGAATCCCGCATCCAGGCACGCGAAGGCATGGTCATCGTCCAGAAAGGTTCCCAAATTCGCATCGAGCGCCATGCCGCCGAACCGCTCGTCTTCACCTTGCCCAAGATTGACCAACTCCCCCGCCGCGAGATCATTCGGGTCGCCGCCGACGCCAGCGTCGTGTGGCTGTTCTTCTTCGCCGCATGGAGCGCCTTCTACCTCGCCGCGCAGGCCCAACGCGAAGCCTCGCGCGCTCGCGAACGCGTCGCCGAGGCGGAAACCGCCGCGCGCACCGCTCAAGTCCGCGCGCTCCGTTACCAGGTCAATCCGCATTTCCTGTTCAACACCCTCAACAGCCTGTCATCACTAGTCCTCGCCAGCCGCAATGCCGAGGCCGAGGCGATGATCCTCAAGCTGTCGGCCTTCTTTCGCTCGTCGCTGACGGTCGATCCGACCGCCGACGTCACGCTGGCCGACGAGATCGCGCAGCAGCAGCATTATCTCGACATCGAGACCGTCCGTTTCCCCAAGCGGCTGCGAGTCGAGATCGACATTGCCCCCGGCCTTGAACAGGCTCGGTTGCCTGCTCTGCTGCTTCAACCAATCGTCGAGAATGCGATCAAATATGGCGTCTCGGCGACCCGCGAGAAGGTTGTGCTGACGATCAGCGCGCGTCCCGCCGACGGCCAAGCGCTGACGATCGTCGTTGCCAATCGCGGCGAGGGCACTGCGCGCCTCGCCCGTCCCGCGCCCGCCGAGCACGGCACCGGTGTCGGCCTCGCTAACGTCTGCGCCCGCCTCAACGCCCGCTTCGGCGACGGCGCGACCTGCACCTTCGGGCCGCTCGACGAGGGCGGTTTCGAAGTGCGCATGACGCTGCCCTTCGAAATCGCTGAAGGCCACGCATGACCGAACCGGCCCACCTCCGCCTGCTCATAGCCGACGATGAACCGCTCGCCGCCGAACGGCTCCAGCTGCTCCTCGCGCGCTGCGACGGGGTCGATCTCGTCGGTACCGCCAGCGACGGCGAAAGCGCGGTCCGCATGGCTCAGGCGCTCGAACCCGACCTGCTCCTCCTCGACATTGCCATGCCCGGGCTCGACGGGATCGAGGTCGCGCGCGCCCTTTCCACTCGCCGCCCGTCCCCCGCGGTGATCTTCGTCACCGCGTTCAACCAGTTCGCCGTCGCCGCGTTCGAGGTCGCCGCGGTCGATTATGTCATGAAGCCGGTCGAGCCCGAGCGGCTCGAACGCGCGCTCGCCCGCGCCCGCGCCTATCTCGTCGCGCGCACCGCCGACGCCCCACCTGCGCCCACGTCGCGCTATCTCGAAGAATTCTGGGCCTCGGACATGTCGGGCCTCGTCCGCATTGCTACCCGCGATATCGACCGCGTCTCGGCCGAACGCGACTATATGCGGCTCCATGTCGGGGCGCGCAGCTGGCTCATTCACCATTCGATGAACGCGCTCGAAGACGGGCTCGACCCGACGCGCTTCATCCGCCTCCACCGTTCGGCGATCGTCCGCCGCGACTTCATCGCCGGCTTCACGCGCAACGCCTCGGGCCGCTGGATTGCGCGCCTCGCCGACACCGAAGAGCAGCCGGTCGGCCGGCTCTATTCCGACGCAGTGCGCGAAATGGCCGGCCGTTAGTCGGCGATCAGTCGTTCGCCGCGGTGCGGGTCTCGCCAACTGCCGTGGCGATGACCCGACGGCGATCCGACGCCGCATCGGCCAGCACCTTGGCCACGCACGTGTCGATGTCGTAAAACGCCCGGTCGGCTTGCGAGACATCAGGTGTGCAAATACGCAGCGCCGCGCGCATTAGCCGCGTGTCGAGTTCACGCTGGCCGGCGCTGGTCTTCAACGCAAGGTCGCCATAGGGCACAGTCAGGCTGGAGCGCAGCGAATTTCCGGCGTGGATAGAGGGTTGGGCCGCCGCAGCGGCGAGGGCGATGAGCATCATCATGTCGACTTCTCCCGCGAGCCGCGACGACATTGCCGCTGGGCCGCAGACAAGTCGTTACGCCAACGACGTGCTGTCTTGGTGTATTGATAGACTAATACACTGTAGCCTTCGACGAACGGCGCTCGCTGCCGACAAACGGCCAAATTTCAAGGACTGACGGCCACCCTTGATCGCCGCGCAACCGCCCCCGTCACCGCCACATCCATCGTCACATTGCCGAGCGTGCGGAAGATATCGGGCACCGTCTCGACCGCGATGAGGATCGCCAGCGGCTCGATCGGCACCCCCATCGACAGCGCGATCGGGGCGATGTTGCTGACAAAGCTCAACTGGCCCGGCAGGCTCACCGCCGAATAGGTCGTGATCGCCGCCACCGCGATGCCTGTCGCCAACGCCAGCGGGCTGAGCGAAATCCCCAGCCAATGCGCAACATAGATCGCGACCCCCATGTTCATCGCCGGCCCTGTCGCGCGGAACAGCGCGACACTGAGTGGCAACGTCACGTCGGCATTCGCTGTCGGCACCCCCAGTTCGCGCGCTGTGCCCAGCATCGCCGGCAGCGACGCCAGGCTCGACTGGGTCGAAATCGCCACCGCCTGCGGGGCGATCATTGCCCTTGCGAACCGCCCGATCGGCCACCGCGCCGCGACCACCGCCACACCATAAGCTGCGAGCAGGACCGCAATCCCAAGGCTCGACACCAGCAGCACATAATGAAGCACCGCCCCGAACGCCGCGCCGCCCGCGCCCGCCCCGACCGCGAACGCCAGCGCCAGCACGCCGAGCGGCGCAAGCCACAGGATCCAGCCAATAATCACCAGCATCGCCTCGCCCAGGGAGTCGAAAAATTGCGCCAACGGCCGCCTTTTGTCCTCGGGCAGCCGCGTGATCGCAAAGGCGAACAGCGCGGTAAACACCACGATCTGCAGGATAGACCCGTCCGCCGCCGCCTTGACCACATTGGGCGGCACGATCGAGCGGACGAAGTCGGCCAGCCCCGGCACCGCCGCCGCCGTCGCTTGCGGATCGACCCCCGCCAGCCCCGCGCGCAACGCCGCCGCCGCCGCTTGCGGCAGGGGAAACAGCCCGATCAGCCCCGGCATGACCAGCGCGCCAAAGATCGCCGAGCCCGTCAGCAACACCGCAAACCACGCCATCGATCGTCCCGCGACCCCGCCCTGCCGTGCCGCCTCGGCCCCGCCGACGATCCCGGTCACCAGCAGCGCGACGATCAGCGGGATGACCGTCATCTTGAGCGCATCGAGCCACAATCCGCCGATCGCCCCCGCCACCCGCACCGCAGGATCGCGCCAGCCATCGCCTTGCCCGGCGGCGATCGCGCCGACGAGCAAGCCGATGAACAGGGCGCCGAGTACGCGCCAGGTCGGCCCGATCTTCAACGCGGCCGCTTGAAGCGATAGATGAAGCGGTCGGTCTTCCCCCGGATCGCCGGGTCGAACACCAGCAGGGTAAGATCGTCGGCCGGATTGCGCAGCAACTGGCTCTCACCATCGAGCACGAATCCCGCACGCTCAAAGTCGGCGCGCACCGTCGCCGGGTCGATACGATGCTCCTTCTCGACGATCGCGCGCGTGTCGCCCGCCGGCCCGACATGGTCGACCACCCCGACGATCCCGCCGGGCTTCATCGCCGCATAAATCGTCTTGAGCCACGCGTCTGGCTCCATCCGCTCGATCTTATAATTGGCACTTTCCCAATAGACGTCGTGATAATCGAGGTTGATCAGCATGAAATCAAAGCTGCGCGGCGCCAGGTTCGGCGCTGCAAACGGGCTCGAGATCAGCGCCACATTGGGTCGGCTGCCCGCGAACGCGGCAAAGTCGGCCTTCGACTTGTCGCCATAGAATTGCGTCGGCTCCCACACCACGACCTGCCCCTTGGGCCCGACCGCGCTGGCGAAGATCTCCGCCCAGTAATGATTGGCCCCGAACATGTCGGCGACCCGCATTCCCGGCCTGAGCCCAAGAAAGCCGAGCAGTTCCGCCGGCTTGCGCGACGCATCGAGCTTCACATTGTCCGCGCTGCGCGTCGGCGCGGCAACGGCCGCCTCGATTCCCGCTTTGCCCGTGATCCGGACCTTGGCATCAGCCCCGCCAGCCATCGCCGCCGCCAGCACGATCCCCGCCGCTACTCCCGTGATCCACTTGCCCTGCATGTCCGTCTCCTGCTTGTCGTTTGCTGTCGCCACCCTATCTCGGCGCCAACAGGAGGAACAGCCATGACGACACTTTACCAGGCCCCCGGCGCGTGCAGCCTCGCGCCGCTCATCGCACTCAATGTCGCGGGCCTCGCCCATGACACGCAGAAGGTCGATCTTCGCGCCCACCAGCTCGCCGACGGCAGCGACTATTATGCGGTCAATCCCAAGGGCGCCGTCCCCGCGCTCAAGCTCGACAGCGGCGACCTGCTGACCGAGAATGCGACCCTCCTTCAATATATCGCCGACCAGGCGCCCGACTCAGGGCTAATCCCCACCAGCGGCATCGCGCGCTATCACCAGCTCGAGCTGCTCAATTACATCGCGACCGAGGTTCACAAGGGGTTCGGCCCGCTGTTCAACCCGTCGACCCCGGCGGAAACCCGCCAGTCGGCGATCGACGCGCTCGGCAAGAAATTCACCTATCTCGCCGCCAAGCTCGACCACAACGACTTCCTCGCCGGCGCCAGCATCACCGCTGCCGACGCCTATTTCTTCACCGTCCTGCGCTGGACCGACATGTTCAAATTGGACCTGTCTCCATGGCCCGCGATCGTCGCCTACCGCCAGCGCGTCGCCGTTCAACCAGCGGTCGCCGCCGCGCTCAAGGAAGAAGGCCTCGGCGGCTAGCTTCGCCGCCTCATCGGCTCCTTTCGTCCTGTTCAACGAGATTTGCTGGGCTCGCCGCGCATCGACCCGCCGGGTGATGCGTTGAGCCAGCGTAATCCACGACAAGGGAGCCGACCATGGCCGAGTCCAGTACCGAGATCACAGCCCTCAATACCCTCACCGCGACGCTGATCGACAGCGTTACCGGCTATCGTGACGCCGCCGAACATGTTGAATCGACACAGTTCAAGGACATGTTCGTCAAGTTCGCCGATGACCGCAGCCGGTGCGTCGACTCACTGAGCCAGCAGGTCAGCGCATTGGGCGGCACGGCCGAAGGCGACGGCAGCTTCATGGGCAAGACCCACCAGCGCTTCATGGACCTCAAGGCCGCGATTACCGGCCGCGATGACAAGGCGATCATCAACGAAATCGAACGCGGCGAGGATTATCTCAAGGAGAAGTTCGAGACCGTCCTCAAGGACGCCGAACTGTCACCCGCGTCGCGTAACGTGGTCGAGCAGGCGTTCGCCTCGGTCCGCCAGGGACACGACCGGATGAGCGACCTCAAACACGGCATGGAGGCCTAAAGTCATGAGCATTTTCAGCGCGATCAAGAACGCCATCTTCGGCCATCCGGCAGCCGCCGAACCCGCCAGTCCGCAGGCGCAGGCGACTGCCGACTCCGCCGGTTCGACTGCGGTCGATTTGGCCCCCGCAGCAACTCAGGCCCCGGTCGACGTCGAGGCAGTGCTCAACCAGATCTCGTCCGACAAGGGCAATCCCGACCTCAACTGGAAGACCTCGATCGTCGACCTGATGAAGCTGCTCGGGATCGATTCAAGCCTGTCGAACCGCGAGGCGCTTGCCACCGAATTGGGCTATTCCGGTGCCAAGGACGGCTCGGCCGAAATGAACCTGTGGCTCCACCGCACGACCATGCAACAGCTCGCCGACAACGGCGGCCGCGTCCCCTCGAACATGCTCGCCTGATCCTCCCCGGCGAGCACCAGCCCCGCCCTTCCCCAGGGCGGGCCATCGAGGCGGCGGTCCGACACGGCCCGCCGCCTCTTTTGTTCGTTTGGGGGCTCCTGATTTATAAACTGACACCAGCGAGACTCGGCGCGGCCGCGCGATCGGCCAGGGCTCGTTCGGCCAAGAGCTCCCCAAGCGCTCGCCATACCGACCGAACAGGTGTAATCTTGCCAAACCCCAGGCTTAAGGAGGCTGACATGACGCGCTCCCCGCTTTCGATAATGCTCGCACCGGCAATCGCATTCGCCGTGCCCGCCGCCGCGCAAGGATCCGCGACCGTGGCCATCGCCCTGTCGAATTTCAACATTGCGCCTGCGACGATCCACCTCGCCGCCGGCCAGCCGGTGCGGCTCGTCTTCACCAACGCTTCAGGGTCGAGCCACGACTTCACCGCACCCGAATTCTTTGCCCACGCCACCGCCGTTAGCGGCCCGGTCGAGCGTGGCGAAGTCGATCTTCCCGGCCACGCCAGCGCAAGCGTGACGCTGACCCCGGTGCCCGGAACTTACAAGGCGAAGTGCACCCACTTCGGGCACAAAATGATGGGCATGCGCGCGACCATCATCGTCGATTGATCGTCGCCGAAGCGATCTCGGTCGGCGACACACAATCGGCGGAGGACGGCTTAAACTATTCTCGACCCGCTCATGTCGCCCGGCTTCAGGCGGCCTGTTCGATCTTTTCGAGCAAGGGATAAAGTTCCTGATTTTCGCGCCGGATACGATCCGACAGGGCGCCGAGGATCGCGCTAGTGTCGCGGCAGAATCCAGGCCAGTCATCAGCGATCGTCACCGCCGTCCAATGCTCATTATATCCCGTATATGCAGCCGCGAGCCCACCCATTTCATCGCTGAAGGTGCGTGCAATCGCCGCCACCTGGCTATCCCCGCAGTCGACCAGGCGCGGATACAAGGCCCAGTCTTCGGCCTTGAGATGGGCGACCAGGGTCGCACTCAGTTCCCGCCGCAGGACAAATAATTCTGCGGCAGGCGGAGAGGCAGGCTGCTTGACGACTTCACCCAGCCGCAACGCGATGACCATTAAATCGGCATGGTCCTGACGCAATTTGCCCAAATTCATTACACCGACCCCCAAGTTACGAGGCAGGTATCGAACAAAGATTGCTGAATTGTTAGCCAAATAGCAGCGGTAGCATACGATTTGGCTGGAATTCTATCTCGGCCATGGCTGTTAGCCCGCATACACAATTGCGAGCCCAGCATGGCTGCCATCCCCCAAACGAGAAATGGGGGCCGGCATTGCTGCCAGCCCCCACTGCGCCGAGCGAAGGATCTGCCGGTGTTCGTGACCTGGTCGGCTTGCGCTCCCCTGTCGTTCAATCCTGGCTCACCAGCTCAGGCGTCGCGTCCGGATGATGATCCCGATCCGAAGACCGTGTTCAGCGTCCTTGTCGCGGCCCTTCTTGGATCGACCCTCTTTTCGCGCTTTCCTTCCCTCTTTCGAGTTCGGGTAGCTGCGACAGAAAGACCGACTCTTCCGGCGCCTCTTGCCGACTGGTCCGGTGAAACTTTCGATCCGCCTACGTCCCGAGGGATTTTAACATCTCTTCCGCATCGCCATCGCCTGCCGGCGGAGATCGGTGCGTTGGTTCCTGGTCGCTTCGTTGCCGAAGTGGCCAAGGCCGCTGCCCCGATCACCCACCTGTTATGAGCCGCGCCACGAGTCGCGCAAAGCGCAATCTTCGGCGTCATGCCTGTGGATAACGGGGATATTGCGGATAACTTCCCTCAGCCGGAGGTTGCCGTTTCGTTCCCCGCCCCCTAGGTCGAATTGGTGCCCGAATTACCTGCCCTGACCGAAAATGAACCTGCCTATCTGACCGGCCTTAACGCCCCCCAGCGCGAGGCCGTGCTGACCACCGAGGGGCCCGTCCTCGTCCTCGCCGGGGCCGGCACGGGCAAGACTAGCGCGCTGACCGCCCGCCTCGCTCACCTCATCGCCTCGCGCCGCGCCTGGCCGAGCGAGATCCTCGCGGTCACCTTCACCAACAAGGCGGCGCGCGAGATGAAGGAGCGCATTTCGCGCATCTCGGGTGGCACGATCGAGGGGATGCCGTGGCTCGGCACCTTCCATTCGGTCGCCGCGCGCATGCTCCGCGCTCACGCCGAGCTGATCGGCCTCCAGTCCAACTTCACCATCCTCGATACCGACGACCAGCTGCGGCTGCTCAAACAGCTGATCCTCGCCGCCAGCCTCGACGAGAAACGCTGGCCCGCGCGCCAGCTCGCCGGAGTCATTGACCGTTGGAAGAACCGCGGCTGGACCCCCGCCCATATCGACGCCGCCGAAAGCGAAGCCTTCGCCAATGGCAAGGGAGCAGAGCTATACGCCGCCTACCAGGCCCGCCTGCGCACCTTGAACGCGTGCGACTTTGGCGATCTCCTGCTCCACATGCTGACGATTTTCCGCCAGCACGCCGATGTCCTCGAAACCTATCGCGACCGCTTCAAATATATCCTCGTCGACGAATATCAGGACACCAACGCCTCCCAATATGACTGGCTCAAACTCCTCGCCGAACCGCGCCGCAATCTGTGCTGCGTCGGCGACGATGATCAGTCGATCTACTCATGGCGCGGCGCCGAGGTCGCCAACATCCTGCGCTTCGAGCAGGAGTTCCCCGGCGCGGCTGTGATCCGACTCGAGCAAAATTACCGCTCAACCCCACACATCCTCGCCGCCGCCACCGGGCTCATCGCGCACAACTCGGGCCGCCTCGGCAAGACGCTGTGGACTGCGGCGGACGGCGGTGACAAGGTCCGCGTCATCGGCGTGTGGGACGGCCCCGAGGAAGCGCGCCGCATCGGCGAGGAGATCGAGGGCCACGAGCGCGGTGGCGCCAATGGAAAACCGGGAAGTCTCGATGACACTGCCATCCTCGTCCGCGCGCAGTTCCAGACGCGCGAGCTCGAAGAGCGCTTCATCGCCATCGGCCTCGCCTATCAGATCGTCGGCGGCTTTCGCTTCTATGAGCGCGCCGAAATCCGCGACGCGCTGGCGTACCTCCGCCTCGTCGCCCAGCCGGCCGATGACCTCGCCTTCGAACGCATCGTCAACGTCCCCAAGCGCGGCCTCGGCGACAAGGCGGTCGAGCGCATCCACCGCTTCGCCCGCGCCACCTCGCAACCCCTGCTGTTCGCCGCCGCGCAAATGCTCGACAGCGATGAGCTCACCCCGCAGGCCCGCCGAAGCCTCGGCCGCTTCGTCGGCGATGTCTCGCGCTGGCGGTCGATGCTGAATTCCTCCCCTGCCCTGGCAGGGGAGGGGGACCATCCACAGGATGGTGGAGGGGCTCTTCCGCATCCAGAATTGGCAAGGATCATCCTCGACGAATCGGGCTACACCGCCGCACTCCAGGCCGAACGATCCGCCGAATCCGCCGGCCGCCTCGAGAACCTCACCGAACTGACGCGAGCCATGGAGGAATATGAAACCCTCGGCGCGTTCCTCGAACATGTCTCCCTCGTCATGGACAATGACGCCAAGCGCGGCGAGCCCAAGGTCACCATCATGACCATCCACGCCGCCAAGGGCCTCGAATTCCCGATCCTGTTCCTCGCCGGCTGGGAAGAAGGCGTCTTCCCGTCCCAACGCGCGCTCGACGAAGGCGGCCTCGCCAGTCTCGAGGAGGAACGCCGCCTCGCCTATGTCGCGATCACCCGCGCCCGCACCCGAGCTACGATCCTCCACGCCGCCAATCGTCGCATCTATGGCCAATGGACGAGCAACATCCCCAGCCGCTTCATCGCCGAACTCCCTGCCGACCATATCGAACAGGAAACCACCATGACCGGCGGAGAGTCGCTTTGGCGTGCTCAGTGGAGCGAGCAGAGTGACCCTTTCGCCCACGTCTCGCGCGTCGAGCGAAGAGGCCCCGGCGTGATGAGAGCGCTAAACCCCTCTCCCCTTGCGGGAGAGGGACAGCCATCGCGAAGCGATGGCAGGGTGAGGGGACGCCCGTCCCCGCAGGAATCCCGCTCCCCCGCCGTTTCCCTCGGCAACAAGGGCCGCACCGACCTCGCCCTCAACCAACGCGTCTTCCACGCCAAATTCGGCTACGGCACCATCGCCGCGATCGAGGGCAACAAGCTCGAAATCGACTTTGAACACGCGGGGCGAAAACGCGTGCTCGACAGCTTCGTCAGCTTGGGCTGAACTTCCGTCAGGACGATCGTCGCAAACGGCAATTGCGTCATCATTTCATGGGCTTAAAGGTCGAAATATGACAATTGCGCTATTTCCGAACCCATGACTGTTGCAAGTCCGCACCACCTCGCGGCCTTGATACACCGGCGGTTCAGTCGCATTGCAACAAGCTTGACCTATACTCGTTCCTTCCCGGAACCGCTATCTGATCGAAAGGAAACGGCGTTGAAGCCGACCCTGCTCAAGACCCTGCTCGGGGCCACTATCGCCTTCGCTCCGCTCCCGGCCTTCGCCGCGTCGAGCCCCGAAGCCGTGCCCGCCCCATCGTCCGCCTTTGCCGCCCCCGCCGACCAGGTCATCGCCGGCGCGGTCGACAGTTTTTACGCCCAGCGCGGCAATGCCCCATTGTGGCTGAAGTCCGGCCCCGCCGCCCCCGCCGCCGCCGCGCTTGTCGCGACACTTCGCCGCGCTCCGCTCGATGGCCTTGCCTTGGGCCCACGGCTGGCAGACGAGATCCAGACCGCGCTGGCCTCGGCCACCGACCCCGCATCGCTCGCCCGGGCCGATCGGCTGATGTCGGCAGCGTGGCTGCGTTATGTTGCCGCGCTCCACGCCCCCGCACGGGGGATGGTCTATAATGATCCGCGCCTTGCCCCGCGCACCCCCGCTGCCGGCTATATCCTGGAACAGGCCGGGCGCGCTTCGTCATTGCCCGACCACATCGTCGTAGTGGCCTCGGTCAACCCAATGTATGCCGAGCTTCGCGACGCCGCCTGGGCGCAGGCGCAATCGGCGGGAAGCACGCTTTCCGACCCGCGCATCATGGCCAGCCTAGACCGTCTGCGCGACCTTCCCGCGACCGGCCGCTTCGTCCTCGTCAATGCCGCGACCCAGCAGCTGTCGATGGTTGAGAATGGCCGCGTCGTCGACAGCATGAAGGTCGTCGTCGGCCGTCCCGACGCGCAGACGCCGATGGTCGCAAGTACGATCTGGTATGCCACGTTCAATCCTTACTGGAACATCCCCAGCGACCTCGGCCGCAAGCTGATCGCTCCCCACGTCGTCAAGTCAGGCATCGTCTGGCTCAAGAAGGATGGCTATGAAGTCATCAACGACTGGAATAATCCGACCGTCCTTCCGGCCTCGTCGGTCGACTGGAAGGGCGTCATGACCGGCACTACCGAGGTCAAGCTGCGTGAGCGACCCGGCCCTGGCAATTCGATGGGCAAGGTGAAGTTCAACTTCAACAACCCGCAGGGCATCTATCTCCACGACACCAACAACCGTATCCTGTTCGCGAAGGACCGGCGTACGCTTTCGAACGGCTGCATCCGGCTTGAGGACGCTAACCGCCTTGGTCGCTGGCTTGGCAGCACCATGATCGCGCCCACCGCCGATCCCGAGCTCAACGTCCGTTTGCCGCAGGGCACACCGGTTTACGTCAGCTACGTTACCGCCCGCACGCAAGGTGGCCAGATCGCCTACAGCGACGACGTCTATCAACGTGACACCGGCACCGACAGGCTAGCTTCGCGCTAGAATTGCTGGATTGGAAGCGGGTCGGCGTGTTGGCCGACCCCGCCAACGTTAGATTGTCGTCGTTTCCATCGTCTTCAGCTCTGGCTTGGACAGCCCCGACGCGTCGATCTCGGCCAACAACTGCGCCTTGCGCTCGGCCAGCTGAACGCCCAGCGCATCCATATCGAGCCCGGCTTTTCGCGCCTGAGCGAAGATGCCCTCCATGCGCATTTCTTCTTCCTCGACATGGTGTTCGATCTGCTCCTGCAGCACCTTGACCTTGGCGTCGTAATATTCGTCCGTCGGCCCGCCAGCCTCAATCTCGGCGATCAGCACTTTCGCGCCGTCATGCTCGACATAGGCTTCCTTCAGGTCGGCTTCCTCAACCTTGCCCTCGCACGCCGGATAGAAGATTTCCTCCTCGATCGTCGCGTGAACCGTCAGCTCCTTGCAGATCTCGAGCGCGATCTTTTCCTTGCGCCCGTCGCCCGAAGCCTTCTCAAACTGCGCGAACAGCTCCTCGACCTTCTTGTGGTCCGCCTTGAGCAGCGCGACGGCATCCTGGATATCGGCCATGGTCATCTCCTTTTGCTGGTTCCTCACCGTTCAACGACCGCCCCACTGTTAGGATGCGGCGCCTGCCCCGCCACGTACGAAGAATCCTCGCATGCCAGGGACAGGGACGCCGGAGCGACCTTGTAGGGCTGGCCGGGCCGCTTCATCGCTTGAGGGCGAGTTCAACCCTTTACGGAGCGCGCGTTCCGGTCTTTTGTCGGGAACGGTGCGCGAATCATGAAATCGGCTTGTCGCAATGTGAAAGGAGCATTTTATGAGCTCGACCGACACTGCCTTCGCTGGCAAGATTCCGGCGCTTTATGACCGCTGCCTCGTTCCGATGCTGTTCGCTCCTTACGCGGAGGAGCTCGCCCGGCGCCTCGCCATACTGGCGCCGGACACCATCCTCGAAACGGCTGCCGGGACCGGCGCAGTCACTCGGCAGATCGCCGCCGCGTTGCCGCAAGCGAAGATCGTCGCGACCGACCTTAATTCCGACATGCTCGCCGTCGCGCGACAGCGCGTTACCGCCAACAACGTCAGCTTCGAACAGGCTGATGCGCAGGCGCTTCGGTTCGACGACGCGACGTTCGACGCCATCGTTTGCCAGTTCGGCGTGATGTTCTACCCCGATCGTGCAGCCAGTTACCGCGAGGCGCGCCGCATTCTTCGTCCCGGCGGCCACTATCTGTTCGCCGTGTGGGACGCGCTCAAAGCCAACCCTTTATCGCTGGCACTCCATCGCGCGATGAGCGAGGCCTTTCCCGACGCACCGCCCGATTTCCTTGGGCGTGTTCCGTTCGGTTATTCCGACCGCCAGCGAATAGAGGATGACGTCACGTCCGCCGGCTTCACAAAAGTCGAGATGAGGACGCTCGAAAAGCGCAGCCGGGCCACATGCGCCGCCGACGTTATCTCAGGCCTATGCGAAGGCTCGCCACTCGCCGCGCAGATCGAGACGCACGGTCCCGGCGCCATGCCTCGGGCCATGGAAGCAGCACGCCGCGCGCTTCGGCCCTTCGAAGATTCTGCCGGTAGGATCGACGGACCGATGTCTGCCCTGATCGTTACTGCCAGCGTCTGACTCCCCCTGTTCACGGGACGAACCGAGCAACAGCACGCGGTCAGGTTCGTTTGATCAGCAGCAGGCCATACCGGCCGCACGTTGAGGAGTCCCGAATGCCCTATGCCAAAGCCAAGGACGGCACCCATCTCTATTACAAGGATTGGGGCAGCGGCACGCCGGTTGTCCTGCTTCACGGCTGGCCGCTGACTGCCGACAGTTTTGACGATGCCGCCATGCGCCTGGCCGAGAATGGCTGTCGTACGATCAGTCCCGATCGCCGCGGCTTTGGCCGGTCGGACCAGACATGGACCGGCAACGACTATGATACTTACGCCGACGATATTGCAGCGATCCTGGAACATGCCGGCATCGGCGAGCCGGTCGCGCTGGTCGGCTTCTCCATGGGCGGCGGCGAAGTCGCGCGGTTTCTTACCAGCCAGGGCCCAAGCCGAGTCAGCAAAGCCGTGCTGATTTCATCGGTCGTGCCGTATCTGCTTCAAACCGATGATAATCCCGATGGCGTGCCCCAAGCCCAACTCGACATGATGACCGAGGGCATGAAGAAGGACCGCGCTCATTTCTTCAAGGGCTTTTTCAAGACCTTTTTCGGCAGCGGCGTGATCAGTCAGCCGGTCAGCGACGAGGTCGAGATGAACGCCTGGCGCCAGGCGATGATGGCAGGACTGAAACCGACCCTGGCGGCGGCAAAGGCGTTTGCCACCACGGACTTCCGCCCCGACCTCAAGAGCTTCACCGTGCCGACGCTGGTCATCCATGGCACGGCCGACAAGACGGTGCCGATCGACGCCACCGCCCGCGTCGTGGCCCGCGAAGTGCCGGGCGCGCAGCTGATCGAGTATGAAGGCTCGGCGCATGGCCTCTTCGCAATCGAGAAAGAGCGGCTGTGCGATGATCTGGTGCAGTTCCTCACCGGCGACGAACGGATGGACGACACCGGCGCGCAGCAGCGCATGGCCATTCCACTATCGCAGGAGGCCTGACCGATCAGCCCGTGGTTGCCGTCCCTGAACGGACGGCGATCGCGGGCGGCTGGGTTTCCTCGTCTGCCTCTTCAGCAGGCGATGCGACGCCCGATTTGCTCAGCTCCATCCAGTCGCGGAACGGCAGGTGATAGAGCATGTCCATCACTTCGAATTCCAGCCCGCCCGGCTGGCTAGTATTGCTGTTCCACAGCGCCACCACCCCGCTTTTGAGCGCGGGGTCGAACAGGATCAGCGAGCGGTAGCCGTTGACCCCTCCGCGATGCCCGATGATGTGGTGCCCGGCATAGTCATAGCTGCGCCAGCCGAGGCCATAATAGGGCGAGTGGACCCGCTCGGCGAACTTGCGCATGCGACCAACTTCGCTTGGCGTCTTGACCAACGGAGCGTGGATCGTCGCGAGTAGCCCCGGCGACAGCACGTCGGGCATGCCCCCCGCCTGCGCGATCATCCATAGCGCGAAATCCTTGATATTACTGTTGATCCCGCCCGCTGCCGGGACTTTGTAATAGGCATCGCTGCCGGGAAGCACGCGGCGACCGACACTATGCGGGCGCGCCCAGCTTGGCGAACTCTCCAGACCCGCGCGCGAAACGCTCGCCGAGCGCATCCCGATCGGGTCGAACAGGGTTTGCCGGACCGCTTGCGGATAGGACACGCCGGTCAGCCGCGCGACCATCTCGCTCGATGCATCATAGGCGACGTTCTGATAATCCCAGCAGGTCCCCGGCGCGCAGACGGCGTTGAGCTGGCCGAGCTGCGAACGCAGCACGAACGGGCTCTCTCCCTCCTCCAGCTTGTTGTCATAGGCGTTGCGATAAAGGCCGAGGCGGTGGCTGAGGAGGTCGGTAACCGTCGCCTTATACTCGCCGGCGTTGGGCAGCTTGAGCGTCGGCGCATAGTTCGCCACTGGCGCGTTGAGATCGACCATGCCCGCCTCGGCGAGCTTGGCGACCATTGTCGACGCCACCCCCTTCGAACAGCTCGCCCAGCGGAACACCGTATCTGGCGTGACGGCCTCACCCGATCCGTGCGCTGTCTCGCCATAGCCCGACAGGAAGGTGATGCGGCCATTCTCGATCACCCCGACGGCCAGCCCGACCATCGACGGCCGCGCCGCCATCGCCTTCAGCCGCTGGTCGAGCACGACATAGTTGACGTCATGCCGCGCCGAAATCGACAGGCTGGCGAGCTTGAGATGCGCGGCCGCCACGGCATGTTGCGCACGCTTTTCCGGACTTCCGTGTGGCGCGGCCAAGGCGATCGCGCCGGCGAGCGCGGCAAACGCGCCAAGCCCGATGAAATGCTGTCGTTCCAAGCTGTACTCCCCGAACCACTCCTGTGCGTCGGTGGCCGCGCATGCTCAACGGCACGGCTTGCCGCCTGCGGTCAAGCGAGCGCCATGAGCGACGACATGAGTCGAAACTGGCGTTCGCCGCCCGGCTCGCTTAAGCGGGAGCGCAATGCGGTTCCTGCGCCTCCTCTTCTGGCTCTTCCTGGCGCTGCTGGCGGCGCTGTTCATGGGGCGCAACTGGAGCGACGTGACGGTCGATCTGTGGGGCAATGTCCAGGCTGACATCAAGCTGCCGCTGCTGCTGCTCATCGCTTTCCTGGTCGGCTATGGGCCGACGACGCTACGCTGGCGGTTACGGTACTGGCAGCTGCGCAAGGCGACCAAGACGACGCCGCCCGTGATGCCACCTCCTTCGCCGTTCGCCGGAGAGACGCAGCCATGAGCCGTCCGATCTTCGTAGCGATTGACACCCCCGATCTCGAGGAAGCCCGGCGGCTGGCGAAAGCGGTCGAAGGCCACGCCGGGGGGATCAAGCTCGGGCTCGAATTCTTCCTGCGCAACGGCCGCGCCGGGGTGATGGACCTCGCCCATCTCGGGCTGCCGATATTCCTCGACCTCAAGCTCCACGACATCCCCAACACCGTCGCCAAGGCGATTATGGCGCTGCGCCCGTTCGAACCGGCGATCCTGACCGTCCACGCCGCCGGCGGTCGGGCAATGATGGAAGACGCCAAGGCCGCCGCGCCTGCGGGGACGAAGGTCGTCGCGGTCACCCTCCTGACCAGCCTGGACGGCGAAGACCTCGGCTCGATCGGCGTCGGCGGTCAGCCGCAAGCCCAGGTCGAACGCCTCGCCGCGCTGGCGCGAGAGGCCGGCCTCGACGGCATCGTCTGTTCGGGTCAGGAAGTTGGCGCGGTGCGCAAGGCATGGCCGGCGGGCTTTTTTGTTGTCCCCGGCATCCGCCCGGCCGACGCCGCCACCGCCGACCAGAAGCGCGTCATGACACCCCGCGCCGCGCTCGACGCCGGCGCCTCGATCCTCGTCATCGGCCGCCCGGTGACCGGCGCCGAGGACCCGCTTGCGGCGCTGCGCGCGATCGAGGGCTCGCTGTAAGTGGACATAATTTGCTCGGCGGCATAGTCGCCAAGCCATGACACAGACGAGAACCGCATGAGCTGGCTCACCCGGGTGCGCAACGGCATCCCCTTCCTGCCCAAGCGCCAGACCGGCGACACGCTGTGGCATCGCTGCGGCAAGTGTCAGACGATGGTCTTCACCAAGGAGTGGGAGGATAATCTATTCGTCTGCCCGCGCTGCGACCATCATGACCGGATTGGCCCCAAGGCGCGGTTCGAGATGGTCTTCGACGGCGAGAAGTATCGCCTCCTTCCGACCCCCGAAGTGCGTGAGGATCCGCTCAAGTTCAAGGATACCAAACGCTATCCCGACCGGCTGAAAACGGCGCGAACCGCGACCGGCGAGCGCGATGCGCTGATGACCGCCAAGGGCAGCATCGGCGGGCGCGGCGCGATTGTCGGGGTGCAGGATTTCGCCTTCATGGGCGGCTCGATGGGGATCGCTGTTGGCGCCGCGATCGTCGCCGGGATCAAGGCCGCGATCGAGGCGAAACTGCCCTATGTCCTGTTTACCGCCGCTGGGGGCGCGCGCATGCAGGAGGGGATTCTGTCCCTGATGCAGATGCCGCGCACCACCGTTGCGCTGGCCGAGCTGCGCGAAGCGGGGCTGCCATATATCGTCGTGCTGACCGATCCGACCACGGGCGGGGTGACCGCGTCCTACGCGATGCTTGGAGACATCCAGCTGGCCGAGCCGGGGGCGCTGATCGGCTTTGCTGGCCAGCGAGTCATCGAACAGACCATCCGCGAGAAATTGCCCGAGGGCTTCCAGCGCGCGGAATATCTGCTCGCGCATGGCATAATCGACATGGTCGTCCACCGCGCCGAGCTGACGGCGAAGCTCGCCACGCTCATCGCCTATCTCGCGCCGGAGAAGGCGGCCGCCTGATGGCTGATTTCGCACGCTCGGGTTCGGCGGCGGTTCAGGCCCAGCTCGACCGGCTGGCGATCCCGACTCACGACACGCTCGGGCTCGATCGCGTGCTCGCCCTGCTCGACCGGCTTGGCCGCCCGCAGGAGCGCTTGCCGCCGGTACTCCATGTCGCGGGCACCAACGGCAAGGGCTCGACCTGCGCGTTTTTGCGCGCCGGGATCGAGGAAGCGGGTCTGCGCGCGCACGTCTTCACCAGCCCCCACCTGGTGCGCTTCAACGAACGGATCCGTATCGCGGGGCGGCTGATCGGGGATGACGCGCTTGCGGCGCTGCTGGCCGAGGTGCTCGATGTGAACGAAGGCATCGGCGGCAGCTTCTTCGAGGTCACCACCGCCGCCGCCCTGCTCGCCTACGCGCGCGCGCCCGCCGACGTCTGTATCCTCGAGGTCGGCCTCGGCGGACGCCTCGATGCAACCAATGTCGTTGATCGGCCGGCGGCGTGCGGGATCGCCAGCGTCGGGATCGATCACCAGCATTATCTCGGCCACACGCTCGCCGAGATTGCGCGCGAGAAGGCCGGTATCGCCAAGCCCGGCGTCCCGCTGATCGTCCTCGCCCAGCCGCCCGAAGCACTCGTTGCCACTCAGGCAATGGCCGCCGAACGCGCCGCGCCGCTTTTCCTGGAAGGCCGCGACTGGAAGCCCGATGCGAGCCTGCGTCCCGCTCTCCCCGGCGCGCACCAGCGGCGCAATGCGAACTTGGCTTGGCAGATGCTCGAGGCGGCAGGATTGCCAGTCACCCTCGACCAGTTTCGCGACGGACTAGCGGGCGCCAACTGGCCCGCACGGCTGCAACGGCTCGCCCCCGGCCCACTCGCCGCCGGGCGCGACGTGATGGTCGACGGCGCGCACAATGGCGATGCGGCGCGAGCGCTGGCAGCGCATCTCGCGACCGATCCGCGCCACCTCGTGCTGGGGATGCTCGCGAACAAGGACGCCGACCAGATTGTCGCCCTGCTCCGACCCTATGCGCTCAGCCTGACCTTCGTCTCCGTGCCCGATCACGCGAGTCACGATCCCGCCATACTCGCCGCGAAGTTCAACGGGCGGGACGCGGCAACGTTGATCGAGGCCCTCGCCCCCCTCCCTTCGCCGATCCTTATTGCGGGGTCGCTGTACCTTGCGGGGAAAGCGCTGTCGGCAAATCTTGAGCTGCCCGACTAACCCTGCGCTCGACCGCGCTCGACCGGATCCATTCCAGGCTCACGAACAATACCGACAACAGCCCGAACGCTGCCGTGTAGCGGAACACCGTCGCATAGCCGAGCGTGTCGAACATCTCGCCCGCCACCCCGCGCCCAAGCGACCCGACAAGGAAAGTGAGCGAAGACAGCAGCGCATATTGCACCGCGGTGAACTTCTTCGAGACGATCGACGAAAGATAGGCGACGAACGCGGTCAGCGCGATTCCGGTCGAGATATTCTCGTAGCTGATCGCCATCAGCAGGCGCACCATCCGGTCATCCTGCCCAAACCAACTCGCGAGCACGTTGAGGTGCAATGCATGGCTGACCATGTCGAGATGCCGCCCGCCCTCTGCGAGGTCGGCATAGACCAGATTACCCGTCGGCGGCAGAATGGATCCAAGCAGCACCGTCGGAAAGCGCCCGATGCGGGTGAAGAGATAGCCCGCCAAGCTGATCCCGATCATCGTCATGAAGATGCCGAAGATCTTCGACGCAAACGCCACCTCGTCCTTCGAATAATGAAGGAAATCAAGGTAGAAGGGGAAGGCGAAGCTCGACCAGATATTATAGCATAGCGCATAGGTCAGGACGAAGCCGATCACGATCAGCACCCCCCAGCCGAGTCTCTCCGACAGTTCGGCGAGCGGCGAGACGAGTGCGCCGTACATGTGATTGGCGGCGGTGCGGCCGGCCCCCGGGTGGGTGTCGGGCTGGGCCAGCACGCTGCGGTGGTGGGCCTTCAGCCAGTTCACACTCGCCGCGATGACAAGCGGCACGAACACGGTGGCGACGATGATCCATGGGCCGACATGTTTGGTGAAATCGGCCACCGATGGCGGCTTGGCACCGGGCGCAAGGACCAGCATCGAGCTCATGAAGCGGGCGATGGTGATGATCGCCCACGCCCAGCATGTGGTGACGATGGCGAGCGCGATCATGCGCGTGCGCGGCTCGATCTCGCCGGCTTGGGAGAGGGCTGCGTTCATCGCGCCCTTGGGCGGGCGGCTGGTGTCGGGGGCGGCGAGCGCGACTCCGATCATCAGGCCGATGAGCACCGCCATCAACAGATAGACGAGGCTCCAGCTCATCCGCGCGGCAAGTACCAACGCGAACGCGCCACCCACGATCGAGGCGGTGCGATAACCGAACTGATAGATCGCCGAGAGCAATTCCACCGGCGCGTCCTCGTCGGCGACGTCGATCCGCCACGCGTCGACCGCAACGTCTTGAGTCGCCGAAGCGAAGCTGGCGATGACCGCGAAAATTGCGAACCAGCCGATATTCTTCGCCGGGTCGGTCAGCGCGAGCGCCACAAAGGCGGCGACCATCACCGCCTGGCACAGCATGATCCAGCTCTTGCGACGGCCAAAGCGGTTGAGAAGCGGGATCTCGAGCCGGTCGACCAACGGCGACCACAGGAATTTGAACGAATAAGTAAGTCCAATCCACGACAGCACGCCAATCGTCGCCAGGTTGATCTTGGCTTCCCCGAGCCAGGCGTTGAGCGTGCCGATCAAAAGCGCGAACGGCAGCCCCGAAGAGAAGCCAAAGCCAAGCATGCTGCCCGACTTTCGGTTGCCGAGCGCGACGCGGAGCAATTTGAGACCCTTGGGCCGGGGTTTAGACGCCATTTTCTCTCCGCTTTCCGTCTATCTTCGCCAACATTGCGCAGATGTGCGGTGCTGGCTAGCCCAGTTCGGAATAGTTAACTTGCATCAGCCTCGTGAAGGGAGCAGCTTGCCGCAATGAACGTCCTGCCAAGCTTGTTGAAGCCCAGTCCCGGACAGCGCGCTCTGGCCGATGCGCTGGCCCGGGGCGAAGCGGCCTCTGGAACGGCCATCACTTACTTGCCCGCACGAAACTACACCGATTCTCACCGTTTTACGCGCGAACAGGCCGCTCTGTTCAACCGCTTTCCACTGTTGCTCGGTCCGTCCGCACTGCTACCCCGCCCAAACCAGGCGGTGACTCATGACGATTACGGCATTCCGCTAATCATCAGCCGCGACGGCGACGGACAAGTCCATGTCATGGCCAACGTATGCCGGCATCGAGGCACGCGTCTGCTCGATGTCGCAGGGCCTGTCCCCGCGACGCGAATCGTGTGTCCCTATCACGCCTGGGCCTATCGCGCTGACGGGGGGCTCGCTTCGCTTCCCCGCGCCGACTGTTTCCCGGAGCTGGACAAGGCGGCGCACGGGCTGACGCATTTTCCGTCGATCGAGGCGGGCGGGCTGATCTGGTTCGCCCGCGACCCCGAGGCGGACTTCGCCAACGAAGCTGCACTGGCCCCCGATCTCGATGCGTTCGGCCTGGCCGGACTCCATCTCTACAAGCGCAAGACTCACGCCGTCGCGGCCAACTGGAAGCTGGTCATCGACGCATTCCTCGAGAGTTACCACGTCCAGCGGCTCCATGCGACGACGATCGCGCCATTCTTCGCCGACGGGATTACCGTCGCCGACCAGATCGGCCGCCATCAGCGCGCGGCCGTCGGGCGGGCGGATTATCTGAGCGAGATCGATCGCGACGACTGGCCCGCGCTGCGCCGCGCGGTGACCTACACTTATCAGCTGTTCCCCAATTCTGTGGTTATCGTCAGCCCCGATTACATCAACCTGCTGATCGCGATGCCACAGTCGGTAGGAGCGACGCTGGTCGAGGATCTGATGCTCATCTCTGAGGCGCCCGAGACGAATGAGGCCGAGGCGCACTGGCAGCGCAGCTGGGACCTGCTCGACGCGGGCACATTTGGAGCGGAGGATTTCGGAGCGGCGGCGCTCGGGCAGCGAGGGTTGGAGTCGGGGATGATCGAAGAGGTTCTGTTGGGGACACTCGAGAATGGCGTGGCCGAGTTTCATGCCAGGATCGAGGCTGCACTTTGAGCGTCAGCTCGCGATAAGCGGGAACAGCTCCAGGCCCTTGGGCAATTTGGGCTTCCTCCCGTCGAGATGCTGCTCCACCGCGCGGATGGCGTCCTTGAGAACACCCGGGTTATAGGGCTTGGTCAGGCAGCCAATCGACACCTCCGCTGCTTCGGACGGGCATCTGCCAGTGGCGAAGAGGACGGGGACGCCCCGCGCCAAGGCCTCCCGCGCCAGGTCGAGGCCCGAACGCTGACCGCTGAGCTTGACGTCGGCGATGATCAGGTCGACGGGGCCTTCGCTGATAGCGGCGTCGAGCGTGGCCAGTGCGTCGGTGACATTGTCGTGGGTCGCGACCACTTCATAGCCCGCGCTTTCGATCATCGTTTCATTGTCGAAGGCGGTCAGCGGTTCGTCCTCGACGATGAGGATCCGCTTGACGATCTGTTTGCGCTTGCCGAACAACATCCACGAGTTTCCCGCCCAGGAGAGAAGATGACAGGCCCGCAACGAACGACGCGCCCTCCGGTGCCACGCGGTCCGCGAACTTCGGCAAAAGGCCAGCCGCGCGGGCCCGAAATGCCGCGCGGACCGCAAAAGCCTCGCGGACCGCAAGGGCCGCGTGGCCCCAAGCCGGGCGCGGCACGTGACGACGGCCCGCAGCGAATCGCCAAGCTTTTGGCGCGCGCGGGGATCGCGTCGCGGCGCGAAATCGAGCGGATGATCGCGGACGGACGCATCGCGATCAACGGCGACGTCCTGACGACCCCCGCGACGGTGATCGAGAATCTGGCTGGCGTGACGGTTGACGGCAAACCCGTCGCCAAGCCCGAGGCGGCGCGGCTGTTCCGCTTCTACAAACCTCCGTCGTGCCTCACCGCCGAGTTCGACCCCAAGGGACGGCCGACAATCTATGACCGGCTGCCCAAGGGCCTGCCGCGGTTGATCCCGGTCGGACGGCTGGACTTCATGACCGAGGGGCTGTTGCTGCTGACCAACGATGGCGAACTGAAGCGCCAGCTCGAACTTCCGTCGACCGGGGTCGTGCGGAGTTACCGGGCGCGGGCCTTCGGCGGCGTGACCCAAGAGCAGCTCGAGGACCTCGCCGACGGGATCGAAATCGAAGGCATCCGTTATGGCTCGATCGACGCCAATCTCGAGCGGCGCACCGGGCGCAACTGCTGGATCGAGATGAGCCTGACCGAGGGCAAGAACCGCGAAGTGCGAAATGTTCTGGCGCATCTGGGCTTGCAGGTCAGCCGCCTGATCCGAACGAGCTACGGCCCGCTCGACCTCGACGGCCTTGAGGTTGGCGGGGTGGCCGAGGTGCAGCGCGAGGAGCTGTTCATCTTCCGCAAGAGCCTTCGCGGCGGGCGTCAGTCGGCATGAGGACTCTTTCGTGAGGATCATCGCCGGCGAGTGGCGCGGGCGGACTATCATTGCACCTACGGGCGAAATCACCCGGCCAAGCGCGGATCGCACGCGCGAGACATTATTCTCGATGCTGGTCAGTCGGATCGGATCGTTCGAAGGGCTCCGAGTTGCCGACCTGTTCGCGGGGAGCGGGGCGCTTGGGCTAGAGGCGCTGTCACGCGGCGCGGCGCACGTGACCTTCGTCGAGAATGACAATGCGGCGGTCAAGGCGATCCAGGCCAATGTCGCCAAACTTGGTGCAGTCTCGCGCGCCGATGTGCGGCTGGCGTCGGCGTTGAAACTTCCGCCTCTGCCCGCGTTTGACCTGGTGCTTGCGGATCCGCCTTATTCGCCCAAGGCCTCGGTCGCAGTGATCGCCTCGGTCGGCCGCGCGGGGTGGCTCGCCGAGGGCGGCTGGCTGGCAATCGAGACACAGCGCAAGCAGGTCGTGGTCGCGCCGGAGGATCTGGTGATCGACGTCGAACGCGATACCGGCCCGGCGCGGATTACATTGCTTCGCAAATGACGCACTTCACTCCCGCAATGACACTATTTTTTCGCCGCTACCGCAAATCCGCCGACTTCCTTCATCAGTCGCTGGCCGATCGCCGCCGCCGCGGCTTTCCCAGCGGCCTTGACCGCCTTGCGCGAACCGTCGGAGCTACTCCCGCTCTTCTTCGCAACGCCATGTTCGGCGATCGCGGCGACGGCGGCCATCGCGCCGATCGCCAGAAGGTCGGTCACCAGCGGGTGATCGGCGAGCTTCGCCAGCGCATCCATTCCGCTCACACCGGGCTTGCGTGACTTCTTGTCGCCCTTGGGCTTGGTGTCGGGATTCTTCGCTTTCTTGGCTTTCTTGCCATCCGCCTTGGCCATGCCGTCTCCTGTCATAGTTCCAAACGAACCATGTCGGCGTCGGGAAAGGGAATGGCAAGAGCGCAGGCGGCGTCACGGCCGTGAGTCAGCCAGCCGAGCGCATCGGCGGGGCGCAGCATGACCGGCATCGCCTTGGGATGGATCGCGCCGACGGTCGCATTGGCGTCGCACGTCAGGAACGCCATGTACGGTCCGCCCTCTCCCGGCCGCCACAGCCCGGCAAAGGCGAACAATGGGTCGTGCGCCTCGTGCATTCCGAACCAGTGCTTGGCCTTGCGTTTCGTCGTCGGGTCGGCATTGGCGCTCCATTCGCAAAAACGCGTCACTGGGACGATGCAACGCCGCTCGACATTACCCAGCGCCGAGCGCCAAAACGGACTGTCGAGATTGCGGACGTTGGTGACCGGGCGGCCTTTCGCAGCGGCAGGGCCGGGGAAGCCCCACGTCATCGTGTCGAGCCTTAGCCCGCCACCCTCGCCACGGCGAAGCACCGGCGCCGCCTTTCCGGGATAAATTTCATCGAATGGCGGCAGGTTTGCCGTCTCGCCCGCAAAGCGCCCGAACAGTCGTCTAAGTTCGTCGACGGTGGAAGTCATGGTATAAAGATTGCACATGGTACCGGAACGTCTCCGTAACAGAAGTGTTCATCGAAGGTCGTGCCGGCAGCGTCAAGCTGAACGGGTTGTTGTTTTAGGTTCACGCAACCCATGGCAAGCTTGTTGCGTTGAAATTGTAACATATGAAAAAAGGAGTTACCCCCATGCGTAAGACCATCTTGGCGCTGACCGCCGCCTCGCTGACAATTCCAGCGTTGATCGCCCCCACCGCTGCCGATGCTCGCCATCGTTATTACGGGCGTTCATACAGCAATACATATTGCCACCGCCGTAGCGGAACCACTGGCACGATTGTCGGCGCGGTTGGCGGCGGACTGCTTGGCCACGCTATTGTCGGCGGGACCGCCGGTACGCTGATCGGTGCGGGTGCCGGTGCGCTCGGCGGTCGCGCGATCGAGAAAGGCAGTCTTGGCCCGAAGTGCCACCGCTACTATCGTTAATCGTTGAGGGGAAAAAATTCCCTGACAAGAGGCCGGTGCGGCTGAAGCCTGCGCCGGCCTTTTTTGCACTTGCCTATTAGTGTGTTGACTTACCAATACACCCTGGGTAGCCGTCGGGGCTCAGGGGAGACGAAATGTTCACTCAGCAGGATCTCGACGAAGCCGTCGCCGAAGGGGCATTGAGTCCGGAGGCAGCGGACGGTTTTCGTGCGCATCTGGTGGCGCGCAGCGCCCTGACCGGCGCTGATGAGGAGCATTTCCGGCTGTTGACCGGGTTCAACGACATCTTCGTTTCGATCGCGACGGTGATCCTGTTGTTCTCGGTTGGCTTCATCGGCATGCAGCTTGTTCCGCCGAGCGGCAATGGCGATCTTTCCCCGATCTCGGGGATCTTCGTTGCCGCAACTGCGTGGGGTCTCGCGTTATTCTTCACTGCGCGACGGCGGATGGCGCTGCCCTCAATCCTGCTGCTACTGGCCTTCGTCGGAGGGCTGTTTTGTGCCGGCGCATTCGGCGGGATGCTGATTGCCAAGTCCGCCGGGCTCGAAAATTCCCGATCGATGTTCACAATCATTCTAGCCGTCGCGGCAGGGATCGGGGCGATCGGCGCATTCGTTCACTGGCGGCGTTTCAAAGTGCCGATCACGGTCGCCGCAGGAGCAGCGGCACTGGCCGGGGTCGCCCTCGCGCTCGCCACGTCGGCAATGCCTATCGACGGAACCGATAACGGCAAATGGCTGCTCGGCTTTACCCTGATGCTGGGCATCGGGATGTTCCTGTTCGCGATGCGCTGGGATTCGTCCGATCCGGCACGGGTCACCCGGCGCAGCGACGTCGCCTTCTGGATCCACCTGCTCGCCGCGCCGATGATCGTGCATCCGGTGTTTGCACTCCTTGGACTTACCAACGGTAGCGCCTCGGCGGGCCAGGCGCTCATCGTGATCGCGCTGTACGTCGCTCTTGGACTGGCCGCACTGGCGATCGACCGTCGCGCGCTGCTCGTGTCGGCGCTGGCTTATGTCCTGTACGCCTTGTCGAGCTTGTTTCAGGAGTTCGGAGCGGTCGGCATGAGCGTCGCATTGACCGCGCTCGTGATCGGGTCGGCGCTATTGCTGTTGTCGGCCTTCTGGCACCAGACCCGGCGGATCGTCGTGGAACGGCTGCCCGCGGCGTTGCGTGGCTTTCCCGCAACGAGCGATCGGGTCAGTCTTTCACCAGCCGCATAAGTCGCCGTTCGAGGGGGGCGAGGACTCCGGCGAGTTCGTGCCCGCGTTTCAGCACGGCGCCATGCTCGCTGACGAGCGCGAAGGCGCCCTGTTTCGCCCGCAGCTGGGGGCATTTTTCGATACGGATCTCGGGGCGCTCGGCGGCTCTGCGGAAGGCGGCGAAACTGGCGACGTCGCGGTCGAACGACATCGCATAATCGCGCCAATGACCAGCCGCGACCATCCGGCCGTAGAGGTCGAGGATGCGCTGGAGCTCGAGCCGATCGAAGGCGGTTACCGCCTGACGGTTGCGTGGTCCGGGGAACGCCGCGACGACGCTCAAGCGCTTTTGACCTTGGCGACGGGGAGCGGCACGGCCAGCTCGGCGCGCAGGGCCGCCAGTTCCTGCCGCATCGCCGAGACTTCCTGTTCAAGCGCGGCAAAGCACGCCGGTTGGGGATCGCATTCCTCGCCGCATGGCGTGCCATAGGCGACGAAGCCGGGGCTATAGTGGACGACGTCGGCATCGACCGGGCGGGCCGGGATGCCGACGACCGTGGATTGGGGCGCAACATCCCTCGTGACGACCGCATTGGCGCCGACACGCGCGCCCGCGCCAACCTCGATCGGCCCGAGCACCTGCGCGCCCGAACCGATCACGACGCCGTCGCGCAAGGTCGGGTGGCGCTTGCCGTTGACGCCATTCGACGGATTGGTGCCACCCAGTGTGACGTTCTGGTAGATGGTGACATCGTCGCCGATCGTCGCGGTCTCGCCGATCACGGTAAAGCCATGGTCGATGAAGAAATTCTTCCCGATCGTCGCGCCGGGGTGGATGTCGATCGCGGTCAGCCCGCGGCCGATATGATTGACCAGGCGGGCCAGGAAAAACAGCTTGCCGCCATAAAGCCAGTGGGCGACGCGGTGGAAGCCGAGGGCCCACACCCCGGGGTAGAGCAGCACTTCCCAGCGCGAACGCGCCGCGGGATCGCGCGCCTTCACCGAGTCCAGATAGTCGATCAACGGCGAGGCCAAGGCCCAGTCCCCTTCCAGTGAGAAGGGCAATGTAGGACGCCCGCTGCGCATTGCAAAGTCGCAGCGCGCGGTCACATCGCGCGCTGGTCATGATCGCTTGCAAAGCTTAGACGGGCGGGACTGATCGGAAACCTCCATGACTGCCTACCTGCCCACCATCAAGCAGCTGCAATATCTCGTCGCGCTGCGCGACTATGGCCATTTCGGGAAGGCGGCGGAGAGCTGCTTCGTCACCCAGTCGACGCTCTCGGCGAGCCTGCGCGAACTGGAGACGCTGGTCGGCGTTACCCTGGTCGAGCGCACCCGCCGCGTGGTCCGCTTCACGCCGCTGGGTCAGCGCATTGCCGAGAAGGCGCGGCGGGTGCTGCGCGAGGCCGAGGAACTGGCCGACATGGCGCGCGCGGAAGGACTGCCGCTGACCGGCGAGCTGCGGATGGGCGTGATCCCGACGATCGCCCCGTTCCTGCTGCCCGCGATCCTCCCCCGCTTACGCACGCGCTGGCCAGAATTGAAGCTGTTCCTGCGCGAGGAGACGAGCCAGGCGGCGTGCGACGCACTCCATCGCGGGCTGCTCGACTGCGTGCTGCTCGCTGCGCCCTATGCGTGCGGCGAAGTCGAGATGATGGACTTGTTCGAGGACGAGCTGCTGATCGCCTTCCCGCCGGGCGAGGACCCGCCCGCGACGATCGCGGCGCATGCCATCGACGAGCATCGGCTGCTGCTGCTCGAGGATGGGCATTGCCTCAAGGATCATGCGCTGGCGGCGTGCAACCGGCCGCAGCTGCGCGCCGAATCGCGAATGCTCGGCACCTCGCTCCACACGCTGGTGCAGATGGTCGACAATGGGCTGGGGCTGACGCTGGTGCCACAGATGGCGGTGTCGGCGGGGATCCTCGATGGCACCGGGATTGTCACGCGGCGGCTCGATGCCGACCGGTCGTCGCGGCGGATTGCGCTGGCGTGGCGCAAGGGCAGTCCGCGCGCGGCGGAGTTCAAGATGCTCGGCGAGGCGCTGATCGAGGCGCAGGACATCGCCTGACCAAGTGACCGCGGCGCGTTTGCGGTAAGGCAGCGCGCCGCGGTCGCCAGTAATCAGGCCGCGACGTCGTCCGCCTTGCGGCTGGTCAGGTCGAAGCGGTCGGCGTTCATGATTTTCGTCCAGACCTTCACGAAATCGCGAACGAACTTCTCCTCATTGCCCTTCTCGGCATAGACTTCGGCGGTCGCGCGAAGCTGGCTATTCGAGCCGAAGATGAGGTCGGTGCGCGTCGCCCGCCACCGCTCCTGCCGCCCGCCGCGAACATAACCGATGAACTCTTCATCGCCGCTCGTGTCGACCACTTCCCAGGTCGTATCCATGTCGAGCAAATGAACGAAGAAGTCGTTGGTCAGCTGGCCCTTTCGGTCGGTGAAAACACCGTGCGACGAGTCGTTGTGGTTGGCGCCGAGCACGCGCAGACCGCCTAGCAGCACCGTCATCTCAGGCGCCGACAGACCGAGCAGCGAGGCACGGTCGAGCAGCAACTCTTCGGTCTTCACGCTATGCTTGGTCTTGAGATAGTTGCGGAAACCATCGGCCACGGGCTCCATCACCGCGAAGCTCTCGGCGTCGGTCCAGTCATGTGTCGCATCGCCGCGACCGCCGGCGAACGGCACTTCGACCGCGAAGCCGCCATCACGCGCTGCCTTTTCGACCGCCGCAGTGCCGGCGAGCACGATCGCATCGGCCATCGACATCGATCCGCGCAGTCCGTCGATCTTGGCGAGCACAGCCGCCAGCTCACCTGGCTCGTTGACGACCCAGTCCTTTTGTGGGGCGAGGCGCACACGCCCGCCATTGGCACCGCCGCGATGATCGGACTTGCGATAGGTCGAGGCAGACGCCCACGCCGTCTTGACCAGCTGCCCGATGCTGAAGCCAGCACCCAGGATCGCCGACTTATACGCCGCGACATCGCTCGCCGAGGGCGCGCTTCCCACCGGAATCGGGTCCTGCCAGATCAAATCTTCCGCCGGGACGTCGGGTCCGAGGTAGCGCACCTTGGGTCCCATGTCGCGATGGGTCAGCTTGAACCAGGCGCGCGCGAAAGCGTCCTTGAACGCCTCATGATCATGGCGGAATTTCTCCGAGATGACGCGGAATTCGGGATCGACCTTAAGCGCCATGTCGGCCGTCGTCATCATCGTCGGCACCCGCTTCGATGCATCGTGCGCCGCGGGGGCCATGTCCTCGGGCTTCTGGTCGATCGGCTGCCATTGCTGCGCCCCCGCCGGACTGCGGACGAGTTCATATTCATAATCGAGCAGCAGGCGGAAATAATTCTCGGACCAGGTCGTGGGCGTGTTGACCCACGCGCCCTCGATCCCGCTGGTGATGGTATGTTCGCCCATCCCGCTGCCGTGGCTGCTGCTCCAGCCAAACCCCTGCAGCGCCATATCCGCGCCCTCGGGCGCGTCGCCGACCAGGCTCGCGTCGCCCGCGCCATGCGCCTTGCCAAACGTATGCCCGCCAGCGGTCAGCGCGACGGTCTCCTCATGGTTCATCGCCATGCGCTCGAACGTGATCTTGATGTCGCGCGCCGACTGAAGGGCATCGGGGACGCCACCCGGCCCCTCGGGATTGACGTAAATCAGTCCCATCTGGATCGCCGCCAGCGGGTGCTCGAGCTCCATCTCATGATCGGGCTGGATCCGGGTCTCGTCGGCCTCGACCCACTTCTCCTCCGCGCCCCAATAGATATCGCGCTCGGGCTCGAACACGTCAGCGCGCCCGCCGCCAAAGCCGAACACCGGTCCGCCCATCGATTCGATCGCGATATTGCCGGTGAGGATGAACAGATCGGCCCAGCTGATCTGCTGCCCGTACTTCTGCTTGACCGGCCACAGGAGGCGGCGCGCCTTGTCGAGATTGCCATTGTCGGGCCAGCTGTTGAGCGGAGCGAAGCGCTGCTGCCCGCTATTGGCCCCGCCCCGCCCGTCGGCCGTGCGATAGGTGCCCGCGGCGTGCCACGCCATGCGGATGAAGAACGGACCGTAATGCCCGTAATCGGCCGGCCACCATGACTTGCTGTCGGTCATCAGCGCAGTCAGGTCGTTCTTGAGCGCCTGATAGTCGAGTTTCTTGAACGCCGCGGCATAGTCGAAGTCCGGGCCCATCGGGTCGGGCGATCCGCCGCCCTGATGAAGGATGTCGAGCGGCAGCTGGTCGGGCCACCAGTCGCGGTTGGTGCGACCGATCAGCGAGCGCGCCGCGATCTCCTTCATCGGGCAGCCACCCATCGGTTCGCCGGTCTTCATGTCCATGAGTCGTCCTCTCGAAAGGTGGATTTGACGGGAAACTAGGCTCGCCTCGGCATCGAGGGAAGCGATTAAACTTGGTCAGCGCGAACGGAAAAATCGATCAGTCGAAATGCTTGATCCCGGTCCGCAGATAATCCCAGCCGGTAATCAGCGTCAGCATCGCGGCGACCCACAGGCTGACGAGGCCGACGACGTGGACCCAGGGCATGCCCGGCACCGCGCCGCCCAGGATCAGCGCGCCCAACGCGATGATCTGGAAGGTGGTTTTCCATTTGGCGAGCTGGCTGACCGGCATCGAGACCTGGAGGGTCGCCAGATATTCGCGAAGGCCCGAAACGATGATCTCGCGCAGCAGGATGATCAGCGCGGCGATGATGTGCAGGCCATGGATTTCGGGGTCGGGGTTGGCCTTGCGGCTCGAAATCAGCATCATCAGCACCGCAGCGATCATGATCTTGTCGGCGATCGGATCGAGGAACTGGCCCAGCCGGCTGATCTGCCCCTTGGCGCGCGCGACATAGCCGTCGAAATAATCGGTCAGCCCGACAATGCAGTAGAGCACGAAGGTAATCGCATAATCGACCGGCATCGGCCGCCACAGCAGGAATACGAGAATCGGCACCGCGAAAATGCGCGACAAGGTCAGGAGGTTGGGCAGCGTCAGCATGAGTGTCCCTGATAGTCGCACGGGCGGTACGGTTCAAACCTCGCTGTTGCGATGCTCGGCCAAGCCGCTATGCCGCTGGCGTGGCCCGACTTTTGCGGGCTGTGCGAGAGGATTTTCACGGGCGCCAATGCAGGACAGTCTCCACCTGCTCAAGTCGCGCCGCTTCCTGCCGCTGTTCGCGACGCAGTTCCTTGGCGCGTTCAACGACAATCTGTTCCGCACCGCGATGGTCCTGCTCGTCATCTACGGCATCTATGGCGATGCGCGCCAGGAAGCGACGTTCAGTGCGATCGCCGGCGGACTGTTCATCCTGCCCTTCTTCCTGTTCTCGGCGCTCGCCGGGCAGCTGGCGGATTCGACCGACAAGGCGCGCATCATCCGCATCGTCAAATCGGCCGAAATCGTCATCATGGTCTTCGGCGCAGCGGGGCTCCTGCTCCACAACGTCGTGCTGCTGCTGATCGCGCTGACCGCGATGGGGGTTCATTCGACCTTCTTTGGGCCGATCAAATATGCCGTGCTCCCGCAGCATCTCGACGACAGCGAAGTGCTCGGCGGCACCGGGCTGGTCGAGGCCGGGACCTATGTCGCCATCCTTGGCGGCACTTTGCTCGGCGGGGTGCTGGTCTATCAGCACGCCGACGGCTTTCACGCGGTGCGCGCCGCAGTAGCCGTGGTGTTGGTCGCTTTGGTCGGGCGATGGGTCGGGGGGATGATCCCCCCTGCCCCGCCCGATCCGCATGCTCCACGCTTCACGATGGACTGGCATATTGTGCGTGCCTCAATCGCGCTGGTCAGCGCGACGCTGCACATTCGCCGACTGTTCATCGCGATCCTGGCGATCAGTGTCTTTTGGGCAATGGGGGCGGTTCTTGCCGCGCAATTCCCCCCGCTGGTCAAGAATGGCCTTGGATCGGACCAGCATGTCGCGACGCTGTTTCTAGCGGTTTTCTCTATCGGCGTGGCGGTGGGCTCGGTCGCGGTCAACCGGCTGCTGTGCGGGCATGTATCCGCGCGCTACTCGCCGGCATCGGCGCTCGGCATGGGGCTGTTCGTGCTCGATCTCTATCGGCGGGTTAAGTGGTGGCCAGTCCTTCCCGCGGGCGAGCCGCTGCGCGGGCTGCATGCCTTCCTTGCGATGCCCAACAGCTGGGCAGTGGTGCTCGACTTGCTTGGGGTCGCAATCGCCGGGGGCATGTTCGTCGTGCCGCTTTACGCTTTTCTGACGACGACTGTGCCGAAGTCGGAGACGGCTAGAACGGTCGCTGCGAACAATATCGTCAATTCCGGACTGATGGTGCTCGCAACGCTAATCCTGACCGCGGCAGTTCAGCTGGGTGTGACGGTCGCGGACAGTTTGTTGATCGTGGCCGTTGCCAGCATTGTCGCCGCTTGGCTAGGCTGGCTGTTGCACAAGGCGTGCGACTGAATCGTCAACCTGATCAGGCGAAGTAGAGCGCGACGAACAAGAAGCCGCAACAGAAGGTGGAGGCGAGCAGTTTCAGCTCGTCGATGGTCGCGCTCGGCTGCCCACTGCACTCAGTCAGCCCCAACAGAAACGGCCGGCCCTGACCAAACCGGCGCGGATCGAGGGCAATGACGGGTCGCATCAGGTTCATCCACATAGTTAACGACGCTTTTACCACGTCATCAAGCCCGGATGCGACGAAAGGCTCCCCCCGTCCCGATAGGGGACGCGCCGATCAAATTGATTAAGCCTAAGCTTTGCCCAACCTTTGAAATTTAGTCGTGCCCGACAGAGCGCTTGCTAGAGAGCGCGCGCAATCGGAATGGGCGCTTCAGCCTGAGCCGCATCACCCGGGACACTGGCGCGGACCATGGCACTCGCCTGGTCGGCGTTCATCGGCTTGCCGAAATACCAGCCTTGGCCGACCGCACAGCCCATCGCGACGACCGTTTCAAGCGTCGCGGCATCCTCAATTCCCTCGACCGTGACCGGGACGTCGAGCGCGGTTGCGAGCGTCGTCACGGCGCGGACAATCGCGGCGCTCTGGCGGTCCCGGCGAAGTGTGGCGATGAAACTTCGGTCGATCTTGATGACGTCGAACGGCAAGGTGCGCAGATAGGACAACGACGAAAATCCGGTTCCAAAATCGTCGAGCGCGATGCGGATCCCCTGGTTCTTTAGGCTGTCAAGAATGGTTCTCGCTTGGTCGATGTCAGCAAACAGCGAACTTTCGGTGATCTCTACCACCAGCCGGTTGGCGGGGAGCCCGGTCTCGCTCAGCAAGCGGACGATCTTCTGGGCGAGCCACGCGTCACTGAGCATCTTGGGCGAGACGTTGACGGAAAGCTTGATTGACGGATGCCATTCGACCGCAGCGCGAAATGCGGCGCGCATGACCTGTTCGGACAGGCGGCCGATAAGCCCTATTTCTTCGGCAACCGTGATGAATTGGTCGGGCATGATGAGCCCTGACAGGCGATGATTCCAGCGGGCGAGTGCCTCGAACCCGATCAGCCGACCGCTGGCCAGATCGATCTGCGGCTCGAAATAAGGCTCGAACTGCTCGTGCTCGAGGGCGAAGCGGATGCCCTGCTCGATCTCGCTCTGGGCGATGAGCGCGCTTTCCATTCCGGCGTCGAACCACAGCGGGCGAGCGCTGCGGCTGCTCCTCGCCTGGTCGAGCGCAATGTCGGCACGGCGCAACAGGTCGGCAACGGGCACCGACCTCCCGTCTGCGCGCGCTATCCCGATGTAGGCGCCGACCTGAATATGCTTACCCTCGAATTCGTAGGGCTGGGTTATGGTGCGCAGGAGGATCTCGCCGAGCGTGTCGATGAACGCCGCGTCGACCGCCAGACGGATCAGCGCGACGGCGAATTCATCGCCCGACAGCCGCGCAACCGCACAATCGCGATCGACAAGACCGAGGATGGCGGTGGCGAGACGGCGCAACAATTCGTCACCAACGTCATAGCCGTGGCGATCGTTGATCGTCTTGAACCGGTCGAGCTGGACCGACAACATCGTCAGCGCTTCGCCGGACGCTGCGGCGCGCTCGGCTAGGTTGGCGCTATGATCGGCGAAACCCTTGCGATTAAGCAGCCCGGTCATCGCATCGGTCGTCGCCATTACCGCTGCGCGCTCGTCGCTCTCGGCGCGCTTGTCGCTTTCATGCTGAAGGTCGACATAGCGGCGCCAGCCGAACAGGATCAGCGCGACGTTGAGCATCAGCGCGGTGGTCATGAGTTTGACCCCGTCGCCGTTAGCGCCGGCAAAGCTCAGTTCCTGGAAAAACAGGCTACCATTCCAGATGAGCAGCATGACGGCGCCGATCAGAATGCCGAGCACGACCGCGTCGCGCCGCGCATTCGCGACCGAATTTGAAAGGCCCCACAGCCGCGAATGAGATGCCCACCCCACAAGCCCGTCTTAAATGACTTAAATTAACAAAATCCTCAAAATCGGAGGTGTGGAATTACATGACCACAGGGCCATAATGTGTATTTTGTATATTTGATGACCAATTAATCTGGCAATTTTTTACAGCTTGGCCATTTTCCCTCTGCCATGCTGCGCTTGCGAACGTAGGGGTCGGCGAGCACAACATGACGGGATCCCACAATGACCTATTATGCCGACATCGCAGACGCCGACCAGACCATCCGCCGTTTCAACGGCAATTGGGACGGAATCAGCGCCGAGAGCGTTGCTCGGATGCGTAGCCAGAATCGGTTCCGCACCGGACTCGACATTGCGCGCGCCACGGCCAAGATTATGCGCGCCGACATGGCCGCCTATGACGCCAACCCAGCCCACTACACCCAATCGCTCGGTTGCTGGCATGGTTTCATCGCCCAGCAGAAGCTGATCTCGATTAAGAAGCATTTCGGGACCACCAAAGGCCGCTACCTTTATCTGTCGGGCTGGATGATCGCGGCGCTGCGCAGCGACTTTGGCCCCCTGCCCGATCAGTCGATGCACGAGAAAACCAGCGTGCCCGCGCTGATCGAGGAGATTTACACCTTTCTCAAGCAGGCCGACGCGCGCGAACTGGGCATGATGTTCCGCGACCTTGATGCCGCGCGCGGGTCAGGCGACGAAATAAAGGCGAAGCAGATTCAGTCGGCGATCGACAATTACGAGACTCATGTCGTCCCGATTATCGCCGACATTGACGCGGGCTTCGGCAATGCCGAGGCGACCTATCTGCTTGCCAAGAAAATGATCGAAGCCGGTGCCTGCGCGCTGCAAATCGAAAATCAGGTTTCGGACGAAAAACAGTGCGGCCACCAGGATGGCAAGGTCACGGTCCCCCACGAAGACTTTATCGCGAAGATCCGCGCGTGCCGTTACGCCTTCCTCGAGTTGGGAGTCGACGATGGGATCATCGTCGCGCGGACTGACAGCCTTGGCGCCGGCCTGACCAAGCAGATTGCGGTGTCGAAGGAGCCGGGCGACATCGGCGACCAGTATAACAGCTTCCTGGACTGCGAGGAGATCGACCCGACGACGGCTCGCAACGGCGACGTGATCCTCAATCGCGACGGCAAGCTGGTGCGCCCCAAGCGCCTTCCTTCCAACCTCTTCCAGTTCCGCCCCGGAACCGGCGCCGACCGCTGCGTGCTCGACTGCATCGTGTCGCTGCAGAACGGCGCCGACCTGCTGTGGATCGAGACCGAGAAGCCGCACATCGAGCAGATTGCGGCGATGGTCGACCGCATCCGCGAGGTCGTGCCCAACGCCAAGCTGGCCTACAACAACTCGCCGTCCTTCAACTGGACGCTCAACTTCCGCCAGCAGGTCTATGACGCCTGGGCCGAGGCCGGACGCGACGTGTCGGCTTATGACCGCGCGAAACTGATGCGCGTGGCTTATGACGAAACCGAACTGGGCGCCGAAGCCGACGAACAGATCCGCACATTCCAGCGCGATTCGGCCAAGCGGGCGGGTATTTTCCACCACCTCATTACGCTTCCGACCTATCACACTGCAGCGCTGTCGACCGATACTCTGGCGAGAGAATATTTTGGCGAGCAGGCGATGCTGGGGTATGTCAAGCACGTCCAGCGCGAGGAAATTCGCCAGGAGATCGCCTGCGTCAAGCATCAGAATATGTCCGGCAGCGACGTCGGCGATGATCACAAGGAATATTTCGCGGGCGAGGCGGCGCTCAAGGCCGGCGGCGCGCACAACACCATGAACCAGTTCGCCGCGGCTTGAAGGGTTAGAGGGTCGCCGCCGCGTCGGCCAGGGGACGCGGCGGCGGCTCGCTTGATTCAGCTTTGGTGCGGACGGCGGGACTCGAACCCGCACGCCCAAAGGGCAGAAGATTTTAAGTCTCCAGCGTCTACCGGTTCCGCCACGTCCACACTGCGCCGGACCTTGCCCGGTCGACGATCGCGGTCAAGCTATTCGGCAGTTACT
>JBBQDG010000008.1:0-77461 GCA_038319435.1 Sphingomonadales bacterium
GAGCGTCATCCGCTCCTTTTCGAAGCGCAGCACATAGAGGTCGAGGCTGGTGCCCGCGATCTCGGTATTCTGGATTTCGGTAACCTTGCCAACACCATGCTTGGGGTAAACCACATAATCGCCAACATCGAAGCTAAGCGCCTTCGCAGCCATTCGTTCGCCTTCCTATGCTAATGCAAGCCCGCCGACGCGTCCTTCGTGCACCATGCCCCCAATGGCGATGTACGAAAAACGACCCCCGGTCGTAGCGTTCCTGTCTCTCGATCGAACCGACAGAGTTCGCCACCGCAAGGATCGCGGCGGCCCGTCGCATCCATGTAACATAATTTTTCTCAGATCGCCAGTCCAAGCTGGATGGGATGGTCTTCCATTTCGCTGACAAGCGAATGAAGCCCAAGCCCGAGCAGGCGGATTCCGCGAGGCACGGGGAAGAGCGCGGCGAGAAGCGACTGGCCAGCGGCGGCGAAGGCGGCCTGGCTGTCAATCGGGGCGGGGAAGCTTTTCGAACGGGTGATGAGCGTGAAATCGGCGAACTTGACCTTGAGCGTGACGGTGCGGCCATGCGCGCCGTTGCGGTCAATCCGCTCCCACGCGAACCCGGCGACGCGATCAAGCGCGGTGGCGAGTGCGGCGGGATTGGACAGGTCCTCGTCGAAGGTGCGCTCGGCGCTGACCGATTTGGTCTCGCGATCGGCGCGCACCGGGCGATCGTCGATCCCGCGCGCGATCCGCCAGTACCACGAGCCGGACGAGCCGAAATGCGCCTCGAGCTCGGGCAGCGACCAGGCGGCCAGATCGGCCCCGGTGTGGATGCCGAGCCGCTCCATCTTTGCCGCGGTGACGGGGCCGACGCCGTGGAAGCGCTTGACCGGGAGCGTTGCGACGAATGCCGCGCCGCGATCGGGCGGGATGACGCAGATCCCGTCGGGCTTGTTGTGGTCCGACGCAAGCTTGGCAATGAATTTGCAGTAGGACACGCCGGCCGAGGCGGTGAGTCCGGTATCCGTGCGGATGCGGGCGCGGATTTCCTCGGCGATGGCGCGCGCGCTGCCGAGGCCGCGGATATCCTCGCTGACGTCGAGATAGGCCTCGTCGAGGCTGAGCGGTTCGATGTGCTCGGTATAGTCGGCGAAGATCGCGCGGATCTGCTGCGACACCGCCCGGTAGACGTCGAAGCGCGGCTTGACGAAGATGAGGTCGGGGCATTTGCGGCTGGCCGTGACCGAAGGCATCGCCGAGCGCACCCCGAACACGCGCGCTTCGTATGATGCCGCCGCGACGACGCCGCGATGGCCGCCGCCGACCGCGACCGGGCGTCCGCGCAGCGTCGGATCGTCGCGCTGTTCGACCGAAGCATAGAAGGCGTCCATGTCGACGTGAATGATCTTGCGCGCGTTCACGCCCCGTTCCTAACGCATTGCCGGGCGGGCGGGGAATACTTTCCTTGTGCGCCAAGTCATGCTTAAGCGCCCCAACCCACGCCACTTCGGGAAGCCCAATGAACATCCACGAATATCAGGCCAAGGAATTGCTCGCGAAATATGGCGTGCCGGTTCCTGCTGGCTATGCCGCGATGACTCCCGACGAGGCGGTCGCGGCGGCCGGACAACTCCCCGGACCATTGTGGGTGGTGAAAGCGCAAATCCACGCCGGCGGGCGCGGCAAGGGAAAGTTCGTCGAGCTTGGTCCCGACGCCAAGGGCGGAGTGCGGCTGGCCAGGTCGATCGAGGAAGTGCGCGCCAACGCCGAGGAGATGCTCGGCAAGACGTTGGTCACGATCCAGACCGGCGAACACGGCAAACAGGTCCAGCGATTGTACATCACCGACGGGGTCGATATCGCCAAAGAGTATTATCTCGCGCTGCTGGTCGATCGCGATTCGGGGCGGGTGGCGATGGTCGTGTCGACCGAGGGCGGGATGGACATCGAGCATGTCGCGCATGAAACGCCCGATAAGATCCACACCATTACAATCGACCCGGCGACGGGCTTCATGCCGCATCATGGACGGTCGGTCGCCGCTGCGCTGGGCTTGACCGGCGATCTGGCAAAGCAAGCTTCATCGGTCGCGTCGAAGCTGTACGACGCCTTCCTCGGCACCGACGCCGAGCAGATCGAGATCAATCCGCTGGCGGTATCGCAGGACGGCAAGCTGCTGGTGCTCGACGCCAAGGTCGCGTTCGACGGCAACGCCATGTTCCGCCACAAGGATCTGGCGGCGTTGCGCGACCTTAGCGAGGAAGACCCGGCCGAGATCGAGGCGTCGAAGCACGACCTCGCCTATATCAAGCTCGACGGCGACATCGGCTGCATGGTCAACGGCGCCGGGCTGGCGATGGCGACGATGGACATCATCAAGTTGAACGGAGCGTTCCCCGCCAATTTCCTCGACGTCGGTGGCGGTGCCTCGAAGGAAAAGGTCACCGCGGCGTTCAAGATCATCCTGTCCGACCCGGCGGTGAAAGGCATACTGGTCAACATCTTCGGCGGGATCATGAAGTGCGACATCATCGCCGACGGCATCGTCGCGGCGGCCAAGGAAGTAAATTTGTCGGTGCCGCTTGTCGTCCGCCTTGAAGGGACCAACGTGCAGGAGGGCAAGGACATCCTTGCGCACTCGGGCCTGCCGATCGTCGCCGCGAACGACCTTGGTGACGCGGCGCGCAAGATTGTCGCGGAAGTGAAGAAAGCAGCTTAAACAACCAAAACGTCATCCCGGACTTGATCCGGGACCTGCCTTCTTTCTTAGGACGGATGGCAGGTGAGGCGGGTCCCGGATCAAGCCCGGGATGACGGATCAGGAGAAGATTATGAAGATACTCGTCGCGGTCAAGCGGGTGATCGATTATAATGTAAAACCTCGCGTCAAGATGGACGGCAGCGGGGTCGACCTCGCCAACGTCAAGATGTCGATGAACCCGTTCGACGAAATCGCCGTCGAGGAGGCCATTCGCCTGCGCGAAAAGGGCGCGGCGACCGAGATCGTGGCGGTGTCGGTTGGGCCGGCCAAGGCGCAGGAAACGCTGCGCACTGCGCTGGCGATGGGCGCCGACCGCGCGATCCATGTCATTTGCGAAGACGAGGTCGAGCCGCTCGGCGTCGCCAAGTTGCTCAAAGCAATCGCCGAAGAAGAGCAGCCAGGGCTGTTCATCCTCGGCAAGCAGGCGATCGACGACGATTCGAACCAGGTCGGGCAGATGCTCGGGGCGCTGCTCGGGTGGCCGCAAGGGACGTTCGCGTCGAAGGTCGAGATTGCCGGCGATACCGTCAATGTGACGCGCGAAGTCGACGGCGGGCTCGAGACCGTGGCGCTGACCGGACCGGCAATCGTCACGACCGACCTGCGCCTCAACGAGCCGCGCTATGCCAGCTTGCCCAATATCATGAAGGCCAAATCGAAGCCAATGGCGCAGAAAACCGCCGCCGATTACGGGGTCGATATTGCACCACGGCTCGAAACGCTGAAAGTGGTCGAACCGGCCAAGCGCAGCGCCGGGATCAAGGTCGGATCGGTCGAAGAGCTGGTCGCGAAACTCAAGAGCATGGGAGTGGTCGCATGAAGACGCTGGTGCTGGTCGAACATGATGGGTCGATCGTCAAGGATCCGACGCTTCCGGCGGTCACTGCAGCATCGCAAATGGGTGAAGTCCATCTGCTCGTGATCGGATCGAACGTCGGCGCGGTCGCCGAGGCGGCGGCGAAGATCGCGGGCGTCGGCAAGGTCCATGTCGCCGATGCGCCGGGATTGGAGCATCACATGGCCGAAGCGCTCACTCCGATCGCGGTGCGGCTGATGGCCGACCATGATGCATTCGTCGTGCCGTCGACGACCACCGGCCGCAACGTCGCGCCGCGGGTCGCCGCACTGCTCGACGTGATGCAGCTCAGCGACATCACGTCGGTCGAGGGCGACGGGAGTTTCACGCGCCCGATCTACGCCGGCAACGCGATTGCGACGGTTCGCTCCAAGGACGCCAAGCTGGTCGTCACCGTGCGCGGAACGGCGTTCGAGAAGGCGGCGACCGAGGGCGGCAGCGGCACGATCGAGGCGGTTGATGCCTCGGGCGATTCGGGCAAGTCAAAATTCGTCTCGGCCGAGATCGCCAAGTCCGAGCGGCCCGAGCTGACCTCGGCCAAGATCATCGTTTCTGGCGGGCGCGCGCTGGGCTCGTCGGAGCATTTCCACGGCCTGATCGATCCGCTCGCCGACAAGCTCGGCGCCGGAGTCGGGGCGAGCCGCGCGGCGGTCGATGCGGGCTATGCGCCCAATGATTATCAGGTCGGCCAGACGGGCAAGATCGTCGCCCCCGAAGTCTATCTCGCGATCGGCATCTCGGGTGCGATCCAGCACCTTGCCGGGATGAAGGACAGCAAGGTCATCATCGCCATCAACAAGGACGAGGACGCCCCGATCTTCCAGGTCGCCGACATCGGACTGGTCGGCGATCTGTTCAAGATCGTGCCGGAGCTGACCGAGAAGTTGGGCTAGACTCCGGGCTCGTCGCAGGCGAATATCTTGCTGGCTTCGAGTTCGTCGCCGGGCGGGCATTCTTCGATCGCGGCGCGGCGGAGGACGAGGTAGCCCGCCATCCCCGACAGGAGCGAGCCAGCGAGGGTGCCGAGCTTGGCGGCGTCGATGGCTTGCGGGTTGTCGGGGAACGCCAGCGCGCCGATGAACAGGCTCATGGTGAAGCCGATGCCGCACAGCAGCGCGGCGCCGTAGAGCTGAGCGTTGTTGGTGCCGGCGGGCCGCGGGGCGAGGTTGGTGCGGATGGCGAGCCAGATGGCACCGGCGATGCCGAGTTGCTTGCCGATAAAGAGGCCGAGGGTGACGGCGATCGGGAGAGGCTGTGCGAGCTGGTCGAGGCTGCCGATTGCGACCCCGGCGCTGACCAGGCCGAACAGAGGGACGACACCGAACATCACCCACGGGTGGATTGCATGTTCGAGCCGGCGGAGCGGCGATTTGCCGCGAGCGTCGCGGATCGGGATGGTCAGCGCGGCGAGCACGCCGGCGACAGTCGGGTGGATGCGGCTGGCCAGCATCGCCAGCCACAACAGCGCGAATCCAACGAGATAGGGAGCCAGGAGGCGCACCCCGAACAGGCTCATCCCGGCCATCGCGGCAAGGATCGCGAGCGCGGCACCTAACGCCATGACGTCAAGTCCGCGGGTGTAGGCGAGCGCAATGATGATCACCGCGCCGATGTCATCGACGATCGCGATGGTGACGAGCAGCAGCTTGAGCGAGGGCGGAGCGCGACTACCGAGGAGCGCGAGGATGCCGACCGCAAAAGCGATGTCGGTCGCGGCCGGAATTGCCCATCCGCTGCGCAGGTCGGGGGCGCCGCGGGTGACGGCGAGATAGACCAGCGCCGGCACGATCATCCCTGCTGCGGCGGCGATGATCGGCAGGCGGCGGGATTCGGCGCTGGCGAGACGACCCTCGAGCCACTCGCGCTTTACCTCGAGCCCAACGAGCAGGAAGAACAAGGCCATCGCGCCGTCGGCCACCGCAGCGTGAAACGAGGCCTGGCCAAGGCGCGGAATGACGGGGCCGAAACGGGTTGTCAGCAGTGCATGCCATGGTTCCGACCATGGTGAATTGGCCACGAGCAGCGCGATAACGGCACTCAGGATGAGTGCTTGTCCCGCGCGGCGGTCAGTGGTCGTGGTGTCGGACACGTGCCGGACATAGCCAGCGGCGGGCGCGGGGGACAGTAAAACCATAGCCTCTTTATCCGCGCCGCGATGGGCCTACATTGGAGCCAACCGGCGCTGGCAACGTTCCCCAGCCGCGCCCAGTCCAATCGCAAGCGGAGAAGTATATGGCCGACGTCGATACGCAGGCCCGCCGCCTGCAGGTGGCCAACCTGCCCCCCGCCGACAGCGGCCGCGGAGTCGCGCGGTTGCCGGCGAAATGGATGCAGCAGCTCGGGCTGGCCGAGGGCGACGTCATCGAGATCGTCGGCAAGCGTTCGACCGCTGCGCGCGCGATCCGGCCCTATGGCGACGACGAGGGGTTGGAGATCATCCGCCTCGACGGACTGCAGCGCGCCAATGCCGAAGTTGGCTCAGGCGACTATGTCGAGGTGCGCAAGGTCGAGTCGAAAGCCGCAACCCGCGTGGTGTTCGCGCCCGCCGCCGAGCAGGTGCGGCTGACCGGATCGGCCGAGGCACTGAAACGCAGCTTCGAGGGGCGGCCGCTGACCGAGGGCGATACGGTCGCGACGGCGGGGCATCAGCGGGTCAACGCCGACATGCCCGAGCATGTGCGGCAATTGCTCAACGCGCCGGCGTTCGCCTTGCAGGAAGTGCGGCTGCGGGTCGTCAGCACGGTGCCGCGCGGAATCGTCCATATCGAGGCGTCGACGGTGGTCGAACTGCTGCCCGAGTTCACCAAGAAAGAGGGCGAGCGGCGGGCCGACGTCACCTATGACGATCTGGGCGGGATGAAGGACACCATCGACGCGCTGCGCGAGATGGTCGAATTGCCGCTGCGCCACCCCGAGCTGTTCCAGCGTCTCGGGGTCGACCCGCCCAAGGGCGTGTTGCTCCACGGGCCGCCGGGGACTGGCAAGACGCGGCTGGCGCGTGCGGTCGCCAACGAAAGCGAGGCGCGATTCTTCATCATCAACGGGCCCGAGATCATGGGTTCGGCCTATGGCGAGAGCGAGAAGAAGCTGCGCGACGTGTTCGAGGAAGCGGCCAAGGCGGCGCCGTCGATCATTTTCATCGACGAGATTGATTCGATCGCGCCCAAGCGCGGGCAGGTGTCGGGCGAGGCTGAAAAGCGGCTAGTCGCGCAGCTGCTGACGCTGATGGACGGGATCGAGCCGCGCCAGAATCTGGTCGTGATCGCCGCGACCAATCGGCCCGAGGCGATCGACGAGGCGCTGCGCCGGCCGGGCCGGTTCGACCGCGAGATCGTCGTCGGAGTGCCCGACGAGCTCGGGCGCCGCGAGATATTGGGGATTCATACGCGCGGCATGCCGCTGGCCGAGGGAATCGACCTCGATGACCTGGCGCGGCGCACGTTCGGCTTCGTCGGCGCCGACCTCGCCGCGCTGGTGCGCGAGGCGGCGCTCGAGGCGGTTCGCCGGATTTTGCCGCGGATCAACTTCGAGGAAGCGAGCATTCCGCCCGAAATCCTCGATTCGCTGTCGGTCGATACCAATGATTTCGAAAATGCGCTCAAGCGCGTGTCGCCTTCTGCGATGCGCGAGGTGATGGTCCAGGTGCCGACGTTGCGGTGGGAGGATATCGGCGGGCTCGACGCGTCGCGCGAGAAGTTGCGCGAAGGGGTCGAGCTGCCGTTGAAACACCCCGAAGCGTTCAAGCGGCTGGGGATCCGACCGGCCAAGGGGTTCCTGCTCTATGGGCCGCCGGGGACGGGCAAGACGCTGCTCGCCAAGGCGACGGCGCGCGAGAGCCAGGCCAATTTCATCTCGGTCAAATCGTCCGACCTGCTGTCGAAATGGTATGGCGAGAGCGAGCAGCAGATCGCGCGGCTGTTCGCGCGGGCGCGGCAGGTTGCGCCGACGGTGATCTTCATCGACGAACTCGATTCGCTGGTGCCGGCGCGCGGTGCGGGGATGGGCGAGCCACAGGTCACCGAGCGGGTGGTCAACACCATCCTGGCCGAGATGGATGGGCTCGAGGAGCTCAACAATGTTGTGGTGATCGGCGCGACCAACCGGCCCAATCTGATTGATCCGGCGCTGCTTCGGCCCGGGCGGTTCGACGAGCTGATTTATGTCGGCGTGCCCGATGTCGCCGGGCGGCGGCGGATTCTGGCGATCCACACGGCGGGGATGCCGATCGCCAAGGACGTCGATCTGGAGTCGATTGCCGAGCGGACCGATCGCTTCACCGGTGCAGACCTTGAGGATCTGACGCGGCGCGCGGGGTTGGTCGCGCTGAGGCGGGGAATTGATTCGGCCGAAGTGACGATGGCCGATTTCGAGGCGGCACTGACCGAAACACGCGCGTCGGTGACCGACGAGATGCTCGCCGATTATGCGCAGATACAAGACACGCTGAAAACGGATGCGGTCAGGCCGCTCGGCGGGATCGGGTTCGTGCTGCCCGGCATGCTGCGGCCACGGCCGGGGGGCAAGGGCGATTAGGTCGGGAGTTTCGCCCGGCCCCAGATGGCGAGCGCGATGAGCAGCGCGGCGGCGACGAGGAACGGCAGGTTGGGCTCGAGCCCGTAGAGCGCCATGCCGATCGACGGCTCGGCGACATAGCTGATGCCGTTGGCGCCAGTGATCGCGCCGGCGACCCCGCCCTGCTCGGCGAGCGGGACGGCGAGGCTGGCGCCGCCAGTGAAACCGGGGCGGGTGAAACCGAAGCCAAGGCTGGCCAGCGCGAAGCCGATGACGAGCCCGTAGAGATTGTGCGCGACGGCGATCGCACCGCAGCCCGCCGCGGCGACGAGCGATCCGGCGATGATCATCGTGCGCGGCGACATAGCGAGGCGCGGGATCAGGCCCCATTGGGCGGCGAGGGTCGCCGACGCGCCCGCCATCATGACGATCGAGATCGGCATTTCCGAGCCGCTCGGCGCCAGGGCCAACCGGTCGATGACGAAAAATCCGAGCGCGGTCAGCGTTGCCGCTTGCGCATGGCCCGAGACGATCCCGGCGGTGATCCAGCGCGCGACTCGCGGATCGCGCCATCTGACGCGGGTCGACTGCGGCGCGGTCGAGGCCACGACGCTGGCGCCGGTCGGGCTGGTCGCAAGCGAGGGGTAGGACATTGCCGCGCCGCGCCCTTCGCGGACGAGATCCTTGCTGTCGTCGGGGAGCCAGCGCCAGATTGCGAGGAACACGCCGAGTGCGATCAGGGCGAAGGCGAACAGCGGGCCGGGCAAGCCGATGAAGGGCAGCACGAACAGCGGGGCAAGCGCGGGGCCGAGGATCGTGCCAAGGCCAAACGAAGACGACAACGACGACAGCGCCGCGACTCGTCCCGAACGGCGGGTGCGCGAGGCGAGATAGGCCTGGGTCGCGCTGGGGGTGGCGCAACCGAGCAAGCCGTAGATCGCGCGGGCAAGTGCGAACAGGACGAAGGTCGTGACGCCCGGAATCGCGCGCGACAGGCCGGCGCGCAGGACGAGACCGCACAGCGTCATCGAGACGATAAACCCGCCGACCCCCATCAACATCAGCCGCTTGCGGCCGTGGGTGTCGCTCTTTTGCGCCCAGTAGGAGGCGAGCAACACCCACAGGATCGCCGACGAGGTGTAGGCGACCGCGACCCAGAAGTCGGCGATGCCGATCTCGCGGCCGATTGCGGGCATGATCGACTGCAGCGCGGTGTTGCCCGCGGCGGCGACGAGCATCGCGCCGAACAGCAGCAGGAACTGGAGATTGGTGAGCGCGGTGGTCCCGACAGGGGTCCGCTTGGCGGGTCGGGGTGCCCCTTTGCGCATGAACTGCCCCTAACGCGCGACGGAGCGAAGCGCAAAGCCGGGCGTTGGAACTTGCTAATGTGCGCGGCATTTGCGAACGAAGCCGCCTTCCGCCGACTGGAGCTTTCATGAATTCGTCGTCCGCCCGAGCGCTCAAAGGTCCGCGCCGCCTGACGCGCAAGCGCCTCGCGAGCCCCAAGCTGCAGTTCCTCAAGGAATTTCTGAAGCACCCGGTGATGGTCGGGTCGGTCATCCCGTCGAGCGATCGGCTGATCGAAAAAATGCTGGGCCCGGTCGATTGGGCCGCTACCAAGCTGTTCGTCGAATATGGCCCGGGAGTGGGGACGTTCACGCGGCCGATCCTGGATCGGCTGGCGCCCGACGCAACGCTGATCACGATCGACACCAACGCCGATTTCACTGCTTATCTCAAAGCGGACATCGACGACGAGCGGTTGATCGCGGTCACCGGGTCGGCAGCGGATGTGGAAAAGATCATTGCCGCGCATGGCTTCGAGACGGCCGATTTCGTGGTTTCGGGGCTGCCCTTCTCGACCTTGCCGCCGGGCGTAGGTGACGCGATTGGCGCGGCGACGTCGCGGGTGATCCGCGCCGGCGGGGCGTTCCTGGTTTATCAGTTCAGCCCCAAGGTGCGCGACTTCATCGCGCCGCATTTCGAGCGGCTCGATCGCGGGTTCGAATTCTGGAATGTGCCGCCCGCCACCTTGTTCTGGGCGTGGCGCGAGGAAACTGCCGCCTAGCGCTCGCGCCGCACCAGTTCGCGCGTGACAGTGAAGTCGAGGCTGTTCACCAGGAAAAAACCGAGCCGCCAGCGGAGCCGCTCGAGCCAGGTCCCGCGCGATTTGTGCAGCGTGGGCGTGATCTCCTCGCTGTCTCCGATCTCATGCTCGAAATAGCCGCGCATCATCATCGCGAAGTGCGGATCGTCGACGCGCAGCATCATCTCCATGTTGAGATAGAGCGAGCGGATATCGAAGTTTGACGAGCCGACGTGGACGATATCGTCCATGATCAGCAGCTTGGAATGAAGCTTGGTGGGCAAATATTCGAACATTTCGACCTTGCGTCGAAGCAGGCGCGAATAGGTGTAGCGCGCGGCATCGATCGTGGCGCGATTGTCCGATTTGCTGGCGGTAATAACGCGCACCCGTCCGCCGGTGCTCGCGACCCGGGCGATGCGCACCAGCATGCTGGTCATCGGCGCGAAATAGGCCGCGATCATCTCGAGGCTGTTGGCGTTGGCGAGATCCTGGACGGTCGACAGCGCCCACGGCGACTTGCGCTGCATCGGACCGCCGAACTGCCATTGGAGCTGGCCCTCGCTCTCCGAGAAATGGCGGATGACGGCGCGCAGGGCCTTGAGCCGCGCACCCTTGTGCAGCGCCCAGCCCATCAGCGCGTCGAAATAACGGCCGAGGCGCTCGGCGGCGGGGCCCTCGACGATCAGCCCGATGTCGCGCCACGCGCCGTCCTCGACGGTGCCGAAATAGTCATTCTCGACGTTAAATCCGCCGATCAACACTATCATGTCGTCGGCGAGCGCCAGCTTCTGGTGGTTACGCAGCAAATAGCGGCGCCCGTAGCTCGGGTTGAAGCGACAGAAGCGCGCGCCTCGGTCGTGAAGCTCGGTGAAATAGGTGTCGGGGGTCTGGCTGCTGCCGAAGCCGTCGACCAGCAGCGACACCTCGACCCCGCGCTCGATGGCGCGGAGGAGGGCCTGCTTGACCTTCTCACCAGCTTCGTCGTTGATGAAGATGTAATAGAGGATCCGCAGGGTTTTTTCGGAACCGTCGATCAGCGCGAGCAGCGCCTCGAGCCGCGCCGGGCCTTCGGTCAGCAGCGTCAGGCGGTTGCCGTCGACCGTCATGCTGCAATCTTTTGGCGAGGGAAGCGGCATCGCGCCTGCTGTGCCGCTCGCGCCGCGCCAACGCAAGCCGCGCTCGGTTGATTGACTTTGCGGGGCGTCGTCACTAGGTCGAGCGCCTTCCCGGCCGCTGCCGAACCCCTATCCCAAGGCGAACCACATGGCGCGCGTTACCGTCGAAGATTGCGTCGACAAGATCCCCAACCGCTTCGATCTGGTGTTGATGGCAGCCCAGCGCGCCCGCCAGATCTCGGGCGGCGCCGACATCAGCATCGACCGTGACCGTGACAAGAATCCGGTCGTCGCGCTGCGCGAGATCGCCGAGGCTACAGTCCGCCCCAAGCACCTCGAGGAAGCGATCATCTCGAGCCTGCAGCGCGTGCGGATCGACGAGGAGGACGAGACGGACGAGTTGTCCAGCCTGGCCGATTCGGCCGAAGCACTGCGCCTTACTGCTGCCGCCCCGCCGCGGCCCAGCCCATCGGGCGGCGATTACGAGTAAGGGATGCTGACTTGTGATTAAATGGGGCGGTCCATTGGGGCCGCCCCTTCGTTTGGCCCCGCGCCTAGGCGAACGAGGCCAGCGCGCCGTGAGCACCACCAGGTTGAACATCGGCTCGCTCGGCCCAGGCGAGATCGCCTACGCCAAGTTCGCGGCCGTCGGCGCCGAGCACCGCGACTCGGCGAAGCGGACGACCGTCGCGTCGATCGACAAGCAATGCCGTCGAGTGACCATGGCCCCACTCGTCGCCCCATTGGCGAAGCGCAATCACCACCGGCAACAGGCTTTCACCCTTGGCCGTGAGCGAATAAACGAGCTTGCGCCCATCGTTGGGGTCGGATTCGCGGGTCATGATCCCGCCGGTCACCAGCTTCGTCAACCGGTCGGACAAGATATTGCGGGCAATGCCGAGCCCGCACTGGAATTCTTCGAAATGGACGAGCCCGTTCAGGGCACCGCGAAGGATCAGGAAGGCCCATTTTTCGCCGATGAGTTCGACGGCAGGCAGGATGGCGCAGTTCGAAGCCTGCAACTTGAACGCATCCATGTCGGGGACTGGCCTCAAACTTACTCTCTCCCTGGGGCGAGTTAAAACACAAGTTTGACCCGATGAACAGGCTTCCGGTAACCGCCCCTCGCCAAGGTTGGCGTCATTCGCGCTTGCAACATGGGGGGGCGAGCCTCCACACTTGAATTATGCTTCGCCAATATGAACTCGTCGAGAAGGTGCGGGCCTATGATCCCGACGCCAACGAGGACATGCTGAACCGCGCCTATGTTTTCTCGATGAAGGCGCATGGCACCCAAGTGCGCGCGTCGGGCGACCCTTATTTCAGCCACCCGATCGAGGTCGCGGGCATCCTCACCGACTTGAAACTTGACGCCGAGACGATCGCCACCGCCATCCTCCATGACACGATCGAGGACACGGTCGCGACGCATGAGCAAATTGAGAAATTGTTCGGGCCGTCGGTCGCGCGGCTGGTCGACGGAGTGACCAAGCTAAGCCGGATCGAAGCCCAATCCGAGAATGAGCGCGCGGCGGAAAATCTGCGCAAGTTCCTGCTCGCGCTGTCCGACGATATCCGCGTGCTGATGGTCAAGCTCGCCGACCGGCTGCACAATATGCGCACGCTCCATCATGTGAAGTCGGAAGACAAGCGCCGCCGAATCGCGAAGGAAACAATGGATATCTATGCCCCGCTCGCCGAGCGGATTGGCATGTACGAGATTATGAACGAGATGCAGACGCTGGCGTTTCGGCAGCTTGAGCCCGACGCCTACGCCTCGATATCAAAGCGCCTGTCGCAGTTGCACGCGGCAGGGGGCGACCTGGTCAACCGGATCGGGCTCGGGCTCCAGCTCCACCTCGCCGATCATGGCCTCGAAGCCGAGGTGATGGGGCGCGAGAAGCATCCCTATTCGATCTGGAAGAAGATGGCCGAGCGGCACATCAGCTTCGAGCAATTGTCTGACGTCATGGCGTTCCGGGTGATCGTCGGCGAAGTCGATGATTGTTACCGAGCGCTGGGTCAGATCCAGCAACGCTGGCCGATGGTCCCGGGGCGGTTCAAGGACTTCATCTCGACCCCCAAGCGCAACGGCTATCGCAGCTTGCACACGTCGGTGATCCACGATTCCAAGATGCGGATCGAGATCCAGATCCGGACGCGCGAAATGCATTTGCAGGCCGAGCGGGGGCTGGCGGCGCACTGGGCCTACAAAGAGGGCAAACCGGTCGCCGAGGTCAAGGTGCCGTGGATTTCGGATTTGGTTGAAATCCTCGATCACGCCGAGAGCCCCGAGGAGTTGCTCGAGCATACGCGGATGGCGATGTACCAGGATCGCATCTTCGCCTTCACCCCCAAGGGCGAACTGATCCAGTTGCCCAAGGGCGCGACCCCGGTCGATTTCGCCTATGCGGTCCATACCGACCTTGGCGACCAGACCGTCGGGGCGAAGGTCAACAGCCGGGTGGTGCCCCTGCGCACGCTGTTGGAGAATGGCGACCAGGTCGAGATATTGGCGTCAGCGGCGCAGAGCCCGCAGCCGTCGTGGTTGCGCTTCGTCGCGACCGGCAAGGCGCGCGCCGGGGTGCGGCGATTCGTGCGCCACAAGGAGCGCGACGAGATGGTCCTGCTCGGGCGCAAAATCTATGAGGAACTGGTCGAGCGCCTCCCCGCGCCGATCGCGAAGGAAGCGGTTTCGCGCGCGATCAAGAAATTGAAGGTCGAAAATCCCGACGAACTGATGGTGGCGATCGCCAAGCGGCGCTTTTCCGACGAGGAGCTGATGGAGGCGCTGGTGCCGGGATCGGTCGGCGACATCGCCCCGCGCCCGCATGCGCAACGCACCGCGATTTCGATCAAGGGGCTGACCGCAGGGGTGTCCTACACTTTGGCAACGTGCTGCCATCCGGTCCCCGGCGACCGTATCGTCGGCTTGAGGCGCGAAGACGAGAGCATCGAAGTCCACGCGATCGGCTGCGACACGCTCGCCAGCGGGACCGACGCCGACTGGCTCGACCTGGCATGGGGTGACGGGTCGGACGGCGGAACGGCGCGGCTAAGCATTATCCTGCGCGACGTACCAGGTGCACTGGGGACGATGGCGAGCGTGCTCGGCGCCAAGGGGGCGAATATCGTCAACCTGTCCCTGGTTCACCGCGACGGCAGTTTCCACACCTTTCATCTTGACGTCGAGGTCCACGACCTGGCGCACTTGCACGCGATCCTCGCCGCCTTGCGCGACACCGAGGGAGTGTCGCGGGCCGAGCGACTATAACGCGAGGTCAGCGGTGGGCCAGGCCCGAAGCGAGGACGGCCAAGGTAACGAGGTCTGACGAGCTCGCCGTCATCGGGGCGATCTGGACGGGGAGCGCCATGCCCATCAGATAGGGTCCGAGCATGTTGCCGCCGCCCAGAGCTCGCAATAGCTTCGACGAGATATTGGCCGATTGGAGCCCCGGCATGATCAGGATGTTGGCCGGGCCGGTGAGGCGCGTGAAGGGGTAATATTTAAGCTGCGCCTCGTGGTTGAGGGCGAGGTCGGGGCCCATTTCGCCTTCATATTCGAAATCGGTGACAAGGCTGTCGAGCAGCTTCACCGCGTCGCGCAGTTCGGCGATATGGCGGCCCGGCGGGTTGCCGAACGTCGTGTAGCTGATGAACGCGACACGCGGTTCCTGGCCGAGGCGCCGGGCGAAGGCGGCGGCGCGGATCGCCATCGCGGCGAACTGCTTGTCGGTCGGACGCTCGTTGACCGCGGTGTCGGCGATCATCACGGTCCCGCTCTTGCCGGGAATGATGTTGATCCCGAACGGGGTCGTGCCCTGCTCCTCGTCGATCACGCTGCGGACCTGCGCCAGACTCTGGCTGAACGGGCGGGTGGTTCCGGTGATCATCGCATCGCCTTCGCCGAGCGCGAGCATGGCGGCGGTGAAGGTGTTGCGGTCCTGGTTGACCATCCGCTCGACTTCGCGGCGGAGCATGCCGTGGCGCTGGTGCTTGGCGTAGATATAATCGACGGCGCGGCCGACCAGCGGCGAATTGCGGCTGTTGAGCACCTCGTAGTCGTCAGGGTCGACCCCGAGCTCGGCGAGCTGTTCGCGCACCGTCTCGCGCCCGACGAGGATCGGGGTGCCATAGCCGCCTTCCTTGAACGCGATCGCGGCGCGGAGCACGTTGGGCTCCTCGCCTTCCGCGAACAGCACCCGCTTGGGGTTGGAGCGCGCGGCCTCGAACGCGAGGCTCATCACCGAGGCGGTGGGATCGAGCCGGGCGCGAAGCTGGGCGCGGTAAGCGGCCATGTCGGCGATCGGCTTGCGCGCGACGCCGCTGTCCATCGCGGCCTGCGCGACCGCGACGGGCACGATCTCGATCAGCCGCGGGTCGAACGGTGCGGGGATGATGTAGTCGGGGCCGAAATGCTGGTCGATCCCGCCATAGGCAAGTGCGACCTCCTCGGGCACCGGCTCGCGCGCCAGGTCGGCGAGCGCATGTGCAGCGGCGATCTTCATCGCATCATTGATGCCCGTCGCGCGCACGTCGAGCGCGCCGCGGAAGATGAACGGGAAACCCAGCACATTGTTGACCTGGTTGGGGTAATCCGAGCGGCCGGTGGCGACGATGGCGTCGGGGCGCGCCGCCTTGGCCTCGGGCGGGGTGATCTCGGGATCGGGATTAGCCATCGCGAAGATGATCGGCGACGGGGCCATCTGCAAGACCATCTCTGGCTTGAGCGCGCCCGCAGCGGAAAGGCCGAGGAAGACGTCGGCACCGACCAGCGCCTCGTGGAGGTTCTGGGCAGTGGTGACGACCGCGTGCGCCGACTTGAACTGATCGAGGTCGGTGCGGTCTTTGCGGATCGTGCCCTTGCGATCGCACATGATGACATGGTCGCCGCGCACCCCCATCGCCTTGATCAGCTCGGTGCAGGCGATCGCGGCGGCGCCGGCGCCGTTGACGACGACGCGGATGTCTTTCAGTTCGCGCCCGGTCAGCAGGCAGGCGTTGATCAGCCCGGCGGCGGTGATGATCGCGGTGCCATGCTGATCATCGTGAAACACCGGGATGTTCATCATTTCCTTGAGCCGCTGCTCGATGATGAAGCAGTCGGGGGCGGCGATGTCCTCGAGGTTGATTCCGCCGAAGCTCGGCTCCATCAGCGCGACGGCATTGACGAACGCGTCGACGTCCTCGGTGTCGAGCTCGAGGTCGATCGAATCGACGTCGGCGAAGCGTTTGAACAGCACCGCCTTGCCCTCCATCACCGGCTTCGCCGCGAGCGCGCCGAGGTTGCCCATCCCGAGAATCGCGGTGCCGTTGGTGATCACCGCGACCAGATTGCCCTTGGCGGTGAGGTCATAGGCCTTGCCAGGATCCTCGGCGATCGCGCGCACCGGGACCGCGACTCCGGGCGAGTAAGCGAGGCTGAGGTCACGTTGGGTCGCCATCGGTTTCGAGGCGATGATCTCGATCTTGCCGGGGCGGCCGCGCGAGTGGAATTCGAGCGCTTCGGCATCGGAGAAGGGAACGTTGGTTTCGGACATGATCGGTCTTTGCGGCCTGCCGTAACGGAAGTCACCCCTCCCCTTGGGCTCGGCGGGCTGCTACCCCTTGGCGATGGCCCGCGCCGACGACGTTCCCGCACTCACCCCGATGATGGTGCAATACCACCGGTTGAAGGCCGAGGCGGGGGACGCGTTGCTATTCTATCGGATGGGCGATTTCTTCGAGCTCTTCTTCGATGACGCCAAGGCGGCGGCGGCGTGCCTCGACATTGCGCTGACCAAACGTGGCGAGAGCGCGGGCGAGCCGATCCCGATGTGCGGGGTGCCGGTGCATGCGGCCGATGCCTATCTCGCGCGGTTGATCCGGGGCGGGCACCGGGTGGCCATCGCCGAGCAGATCGAGAGCCCGGCCGAGGCGCGGAAGGCCCGCGGGGCGAAGGCGCTGGTCGATCGCGCGATCGTGCGGCTGGTCACGCCGGGGACGTTGACCGAGGAGGTGCTCCTCGACAGTGCGGCGGCGAACTGGCTGGCGGCGGTAGCGCGGGTCCCCGGATCGGGGTCCGGGGCGGGCGAGTGGGGGATTGCGGCAGCGGATATTTCGACCGGGCGGTTCGAGCTGGTGGCGTGCCAGCCGGGCGAGCTGGCGGCGGAGCTGGCGCGGATCGGACCGGCGGAGACCATATCCGACGGACAGGTTGCGGGAGTGACGACCGCGCCAGGCAAGGGCGGGTTCGACAGCCTGTCGGGCGAGCGGGCGCTGCTCGCGCGATTCGGGGTGACGACGCTCGATGGGTTCGGGGCGCCGGGGCGGGCCGAACTGGCGGCGGCCGGCGGATTGCTTGCCTATCTCGACGCGACCCAGAAGGACGCGGTTGCATTCCTTGCCGCGCCGCGGCGGGTGGCGCGGTCGGCGCATTTGGCGATCGACCCGGCGACGCGTGAAAGCCTCGAAATCTTGCGCAGTTCGAACGGCACGAGCCTGCTTGCGACGGTCGACCGCTGCGTCACAGCGTGCGGGAAGCGGATGCTTGCTGCTGACTTGTCCGCGCCGTTGACCGAGCGGCGCGCGATCGAAGCGCGGTTGGCGCTGGTTGGATGGTTTCACGATGCGAGCCTGCGCCGCGATAGGGTGAGAGGGTCGCTGCGGGCGATGCCGGATCTCGGGCGGGCGCTCGGACGGCTGGTAGCTGGGCGGGGCAGTCCGCGCGATCTGGCGTCATTGCGCGATGGGCTGGCGGCGGCAATACGGCTTCGTGATGAGCTTGCGGGCGAGGCCGAGCGGCCGGCGTTGCTCGAGGCGACGCTGCCGGATCTGGGCGGGCATGGTACGCTGATCGACCGGCTGGTGAGCGCGCTGGTCGAATCGCCGCCGCTCGATGCGGCGAAGGGCGGGTATATTGCGGAAGGCTATGACGAGGCTCTCGACGCGCTTCGGCTAGCGGCATCGGACGGGCGGCGGGCGATTGCGCAACTCGAGGCGCGATATCGTGACATGACCGCGGTTTCGTCGCTCAAAATCCGCCATAATGCGGTGCTCGGCTATCATGTCGAGGTCGGCGCGCGGCATGCCGATGCGCTGATGGCGGCGGATAGCGGGTTCACGCACCGTCAGACGCTGGCCGGGGTGGTGCGGTTCAATTCGCCCGATCTTCACGCCGAGGCGAGCCGGGTGGTCGAGGCGGGGGGTCATGCGCTGGCGGCAGAGGCGCGGCATTTCGAGGAATTGACCGCGCTCGCGGTGGCCGCCGCGCCTGGGATCGCCGCGACCGCCGATGCGATTGCGCGAATCGACGTTGCCGCGAGCCATGCCGAGCGCGCCGCCGAAGGCAACTGGTGTGCGCCTAGCCTGGTCGATGAGCCGTGCCTGGAGATCGACGCGGGGCGGCATCCGGTGGTCGAGGCGGCGCTTGCGCAGGCCGGCGAGCGGTTCATTGCCAATGACGTCGCAATGGGCCCGCACGACCGATTGTGGCTGATAACCGGGCCCAACATGGGGGGCAAGTCGACTTTCCTGCGCCAGGTCGCGCTCGCTGCATTGCTCGCGCAGGCGGGGTCGTTCGTTCCGGCGGCTCGCGCCAAGATCGGGATTGTAGACCGCTTGTTCAGCCGGGTCGGGGCGGCCGACAATCTAGCGCGCGGGCGGTCGACCTTCATGGTCGAGATGGTCGAGACGGCGGCAATCTTGGCGCAGGCGACGCCTTTTTCGCTGGTCATCCTCGACGAGATCGGACGGGGCACTTCGACCTATGACGGACTGGCGATCGCCTGGGCGGTGGTCGAGGCGATGCATGACACGGTCCGCGCGCGCACGCTGTTCGCGACGCATTATCACGAGTTGACGCGGCTGACCGACCGGCTCGACGCGCTGTCGCTCCACCATGTCCGCGCGCGGGAGTGGAAGGGCGACCTGGTGTTGCTCCACGAGGTCGCGGGCGGGCCGGCGGACCGGAGTTATGGCATTGCCGTGGCGCGGCTGGCGGGGGTGCCGGCGGGGGTGCTGGCGCGGGCGAAGAGCGTGCTGGCAAAGCTCGAGGCGGGGCGCGACGCGACTGGGGGAATTGCCGCTGGACTCGATGATTTGCCTCTGTTCGCCGCCGCTGCTGCGAGCGAGCCGGTGCCCGATCCGCTCGCCACCGCGCTCGATGCGGTCGATCCCGACGCACTGACGCCGCGCGAGGCGCTCGAGGCGCTCTATGCGCTCAAGCGGATCGCCGGGGAGCAGGCATGAACGAGGTCGAACAGCGGCGCGCGATCATCGATCGGCGGGCACTAGGGGACGCGCTCGCCGCCTTGCCGAGAGGGTCGGGACTGCAGCCGGCGGCGACCGAGCTGTTATTGGAGGCACTGCGCAGCGGGCGCGAGGAGATCGCGCGTCGCGTCGTCACCGAGCCCAATCGCGGGCGGGCGCATGCCTTTGCCTATGCCTTTCTGACCGACCAGATTGTCCGCCTCGCCTATGATTTCGTCACCCAGCGCATCTACCCCAACGCCAACCCGACCACCGCCGAACGCATCGCTTTGGTCGGGCTTGGCGGTACGGGGCGTGGTGAGATGGCGCCGTTTTCGGACATCGACCTGATGATGGTCGTCCCCCCGGGCCGCGCACCATGGTGCGAGCAGGTGGCCGAAGCGCTGCTCTATCTGCTGTGGGATTTGAAGCTGAAGGTCGGCCAGTCAGTGCGAACGCCCGGCGAGGCGACCTCGCTTGCCAAGGCCGACATGACCATCCGCACATCGCTGCTCGAGGCGCGCTATTTGTGGGGCGACGAGGCCCTGTCGGAGGAGACCAGGCTGCGCTTTCGGCGAGACGTTGTTACGGGGACAGCGCGCGCGTTCGTGACCGCCAAGCTTGCCGAACGCGACGAGCGCCATGCGCGGATGGGCGACAGCCGCTATGTCGTCGAACCCAACGTCAAGGATGGCAAGGGGGGCTTGCGCGATCTCCACACGCTCTACTGGATCGGCAAATACATCCACGGCGTCGACCAGCCAGCCGACTTGGTCGGGGCGGGATTGCTGACGGCCGAGGAATATCGCCGCTTCGAGCGGGCCGAGCGCTTCTTCTGGTCGGTACGCTGCCACTTGCACCTCGCCGCGGGGCGGGCTGAGGAGCGGCTCGGGTTCGACCGGCAGCGCGAGATTGCGACGGCGATGCGCTACGCCGACCGGCCGGGGAAGAGCGCGGTCGAGCGTTTCATGCAATTCTATTTCCTCAACGCCAAGACGGTCGGCGATCTGACCGGGCTGTTCCTGGCGCAGCTCGACGAGCAGATGGCCCGGTCGGGACGTCGGTTCGCGCTGCCGACGCTGCGCCGTCGCCCGGCGCGTCTCGGTGGGTTCGTGCTCGATCGAGGGCGCGTTTCGATCCCGAGCGATGATTTTCTTGCCGCCGACCCGGTGCGGCTGATCGAGCTGTTCGCGGTGGCCGCACGCGAGAAACTCGAGATCCACCCGGCGGCGATGCGCGCGGCGTCACGCGATGCACGGCTGGCCGACACCGTGCGCGATAACCCTCGCGCCAACGCGCTGTTCCTCGACGTACTGACCGACCGCAATGGGCCCGATACCGTATTGCGCTGGATGAACGAAGCGGGGGTGTTCGGGCGTTTCGTTCCCGACTTCGGCCGCGTTGTCGCGCAGATGCAGTTCGACATGTACCACCACTATACCGTCGACGAACATTCGATCCGCGCGATCGGGCTGCTCGCGGCGATTGAGCGCGGCGATCTCGACAAGGAACACCCGCTCTCTACCCGGCTGTTCGACCAGATCGCGTCGCGGCGGACGCTTTATGTGGCAGTACTGCTTCACGATATCGCCAAGGGGCGGGGGGGGGATCACAGTGAGCTCGGCGCGAAGATTGCCGAGGTTCTGGGGCCGCGCTTCGGGCTGGACGCGGGGGAGACCGAGACCGTCGCGTGGCTGGTGCGACATCATCTGCTGATGTCGAACATGGCCTTTCGCCGCGACCTGGCCGACCCCAAGACAATCGAGGACTTTACCCATACCGTGCAGAGCCCCGAGCGGCTGCGGCTGCTGCTGATCCTGACCGTGGTCGATATTCGCGCGGTCGGGCCGGGGACGTGGAACGACTGGAAGCGCAGCTTGCTTACCAACCTGTTCGATCTGGCTGAGGAAGTCCTTCGGCTGGGCCATATGGAGCATGGTCGGGCCGAGCGGGTTACGGCGCGGCAGGACGATCTTGCCGCCGCGCTCGGGTGGCAAGGTGGTGCGGCGCGAGCGCATATGAAGCGGCTGCCCGACAGCTACTGGATCGCCGAACCGCCCGAATGGCTGATCGCCAATGCGCGTCAGATCGCCGAGGCCGAAGCGCGGATCGGCGAGCCGCCGCCAAGCGTGGTTGCCGAGCATGACGCGGGATCAGGCGCGACGCGAATCAGCGTGTTCGCGCCTGACCGGCCGGGCTTATTCTACCGGATTTCCGCCGCGCTGGCCGAGGGCGGGGCAAGTATCGTCGATGCGCGGATTCACACGACCCGGGACGGCATGGCACTCGACAATCTGCTGGTCCATGATCGGCAGGGGCGCGGCTATGCCGACAAGCGGCTGCGCGCGCGGCTGGCCAAGGCGGTGGCAGCGGCGATTTCAGGCGAGCCCCCTGCCCTTCGCGCCGAGCCCATATCCGACAGCGAGACTTTCCGTATCGCCCCGCGCGTGCTGGTCGCCGACAAGGCGTCGAGCCGGACGACGGTGGTCGAGGTCAATGCGCGCGACCGGCCGGCACTGCTGGCGCGGCTGACCGGCGCGATCTTCGCGCAGGGGCTGCAGCTGCATTCGGCGCACATCGCGACCTATGGCGAGCGCGCGGTGGACGTCTTTTACGTAACCAACTCGGCCGGGCGGAAGCTTGGCGCCGAGGAGGTGACGGCATTGCGGGCAGCGTTGCTCGACATCCTCGCCGAACCGCCAGCCGCCAAGGCCGCCTGACCCCAAGAGAAAGGCCCCGCGGTTTCCCGCGAGGCCCTCCCGTTAATGACAATCCGAAGCTTAGCCGCGCTCGCCCTTCGATGGCGGCGGCGGTGGCGGCGGTGGCGGAGGCGGCGGCACCGGGCAGGCCGCATCGAGCGCGATCACGCTGCCGTCGGCGCAGGTCTGCGTCGCAGGCGGCGGGGGCGGAGGTGGTGGCGGCGGCGGGGGTGGCGGCGGTGCAACCTTGGGCGCCGCGAAGTTCGCCCGGAGCGTCAGGCCGAAGGTGCGCGGCTCAGCCAGGAAGGCCGAGAAAATCTGGCGCCCGCCCGGGAAGGCCGGATCAACGAATGGTGCGCCGCTCCTGCCCGCCTGGAACGGCGAGTTGAAGGCAACCTGCGCATAATTCTTGTTGAACAAATTCTGCGCCCACACTTCGATCGACCAGCGATTGTCGGGACCGCGCAGGCCGACGCGGCCATTGACCAGCGTGTAGCTTTCCTGACCCTTTTGCGGGAACAGATCGGACCCCGTAATGTAATGGCCGCTATAGCGCGCATCGACATAGAATAGCGCCGAGAGGCCACTGCCACCGATGCGCGGCGTGTAGCCGATCGATCCGGTGGCGACCGTGCGCGGGGCATTCGACAGTTCCTGGCCCGGCAGGACGCGCAATGCCGGGTTGAGCGGGGCACCGGTGTCCCGACCGACCAGATTGTTGCGATACTTGGTCGTGGCCAAGGTCAAGCCGGCGGTGAGGCTGAGGTCCCGCGTCGGACGGAACGACGATTCGAGCTCGACCCCCTGACTGCGCACGCCATATTGCACGTCGCTGCTGTTGCAGGCTCCCGTGGCGCTTGACTGGTCGCGGTCGGCGCCGGCCAGATCGGTTTTGCAGCTGTTGACGTTCTGGACGATGAACACCGTTCCATCGAACGTATTGAGCTGGAAGTTCTTGAACTCCTGGCGGAACAGGGAAACGTTGAAGGTTATGCCGTGCGCGGTGAACTTTCCGCCGAGTTCATAGGCCCGGACGGTTTCCGGATCGAACTGCAGGTTGGCCGCCAGCGCTTGCGCTCCGCCGAGACTGGCAAATGTCCGGATCGGCGATTTCAGCGCGGACTTGTCGAGGTTGAAGCCGCCCGCCTTGTAGCCGCTCGAGACGCTGCCATAGAGTAGCAAATGGTCGGTTGGCTTGTACGACAGCACGCCGGTACCGGTGAACCGATGCTCCTTGCGCTTGCCATTGAGCGTTGCGCCATTCAATTCCGAAGTGCTGTTGCCCTGACAGCTGAGCGCGAGAATGCCACCCGCCGTCGCGGCGAGCGCCGGGACGGCCAGGAACGGCGTCAGCGCGGCCTGGTTCTGGGCGCAGGCCACGTTGTCGTTGCCGAATGACGCATTGAGCCTCTTTCGCTCGTTGGTGTAGCGCACGCCGATCGTCGCATCGAGGCGATCGGTGATGTGGAGGATGTTGTGCGTGAAGACCGCGAAGTTGCGGCTGTTCTGCTTGAACAGATCGCCGGTGCTGCCGCGATCGCTGATGCCATCGAGCCGGTCGATCGCGGCGTAGAAGGCCGGTGACGCCCCACCAAATGCTGCCGGACGCGCGGCCAGGCAGCCCGCCGCAGCGGGGTTATAAAGCGGTGCCAGGGCACTGCCCGAGACTAGGCGGCAGGTCGCGAACCGCCCGTACTGGTTGCCGAAGCGCAGCTCATCTTCGACCGTGAGATTTTCGTTGGCGTAATAAGCGCCGACCAGCCAGTCGAGCTTCTTGTTGAACGCCGAGCCCTGCAGTCGCAGCTCCTGGGTGAAGGTCTTGAACTGGCGGAAGCTTTTGCCGTCATTGGGGCGATAGAGGATGTCGACCGTGCTGTAATCACCGTCGCCCTGCTGGTTCGCCTTGTAGCTGCGGTAGGCGGTGATCGAGGTCAGCTTGGCGCCGCCAAAGTCATAACCGAGCTCGCCCGACACACCGCCGTCGGTGGTCTTGGCGCTGAAGCTGCGGCCGCGCGACACGGAAATGTCGCGGTTGTAGGGATTGTTGAACGCCGACAGATTCTGACCAAGATCGCGAATCACGCCAATGATATTATTCTGCGCCGGATCGTTCAGCCCGCCGATGTTGCTGTTGATATTGTTGTTGAGATAAACCGCGCCGCAGCATTTTTCGATGCGATGGGTGTAATCGCCGATCAGGCGGAAACTGAACCGGTCATCGGGTTGATAGAGCAGCTGGCCGCGGACAAAGTAGCGGTTGCGGTCATTGACGTCGGTGCCGTTGTTGCGGTCGTGGTAGAAGCCGTCGCGCTTGACGTAGACTCCGTCGAGCCGGAACGCGAGGCTGTCCGACAGCGGGCCGGTGAGCCCGGCCGCAAACCGGCGTAGATTATAATTGCCGATCGTCGCTTCGCCCGAACCGCCGAAGGTGAACGACGGCTTCTTCGAAAAGATCGAGATCAGGCCGGCCGACGCATTGCGGCCGAACAGCGTGCCCTGCGGCCCGCGCAGGACCTCGATCCGGTCGAGTTCGCCCAGCTCGCTAAGGCCAATGCCCGAGCGTGAACGGTAGACGCCATCGATGAACACCGCGACTGAGCTTTCAAGCCCGGGATTGTCGCCGACGGTGCCGATGCCGCGAATTCGCGCCGAGCCATTGGCTTCGGTGCCGGTCGAGGACACCAGCAGCGACGGGGCGAGCTGGTTCAGCGAGCGAATGTCGGTGGCGCCGGAATTCTTGAGCGAATCGCCCGAGACGGCGGTGACGGAAATTGGCACGTTCTGCAGCGCTTGGCGGCGACCCTGAGCGGTGACGATGATTTCGCCGGTGTCGACAGCCGGCGCAACCGCAGCGGCTGCGGTCGGGCTCTGGGGGGAGGTAGCCGTCTGGCCGGTGTCCTGCGCCAGGGCGGGCGTGGCGGTGAGGGCGGTGAGTCCGGCCGATGCCAGCAGAAGCGACTTGTTCATATAATCCTCCCCGGAAGACTTTTTCTTCTCGTCAACAGAAAAGCTAGTCGCCTCGTCGCGCGAAGGGAACAGGTCGCGGGGTTTTCCGCCGCTTTTCAATGAGGATTGCGGCACGGATGCAACAGCTTGTGACAAGTCCCAAAAAAAAGCCCGGCTGCCGTAACGGCAATCCGGGCTCTATTTTCGGCTGAATTAACGGGCCTGCCTATTTAGGCGACAGCACCATCAGCATTTGCCGGCCTTCCATCCGCGGATGGGCTTCGACCTTGGCGATTTCGGCGGTCTCGACCTGGACTCGCTGGAGCACCGCCATGCCGAGCTGGCCATTGGCCATCTCGCGCCCGCGGAAGCGCATCGTCACCTTGACCTTGTCGCCATCCTCGATGAACTCGACGACCTTCTTCATCTTCGTATCATAATCATGATCGTCGATGTTCGGACGCATTTTGATCTCCTTGATCTCCTGCGTCTTTTGCCGCTTCTTCTGCTCGTTAGCCTTTTTCTGGGCTTCATATTTGAAGCGGCCGATATCGAGGAATTTGGCGACCGGGGGGTCGGCGTTGGGACTGATCTCGACCAGGTCGAGGCCGACGCCCTGCGCCTGCTCGAACGCCTCGCGCGTATACATCACGCCCAGATTCTCGCCATTTTCGTCGATCACCCGGACTTTCTGCGCCTGGATGAATTCGTTGTAGCGCGGGCCGGTAAACTGCGGCGGCGCCTGCGATCGGCGCGGATAGGGCGGTGGTATAGCGGAATCTCCAAAGTTACAGGTGAGCGCCAGCTAAGCCTTTGCGACCCACATGTGAAGGGGAAGCGACTCGTTTTTGCCGCACCTGTGGCGGCGGCGCGTCAGATCGGCAGGCCGCGCAGCAGCAAGGGGAGCTCGCCGCTGGTGCCGCGGGCTTCCGACATCAGCCGGCTCTTGAGCGGTCCGATGCGGTCGACCAGGCCCATACCCAAACGGCGCACCGCGGCGGCGGTCTTGCCCGGGACCGAGTAGAGCCGGTTGAGCCCGTCGGTCGAGATCGCGACCATCAGCGTGTCGAGACTGCGCCAACGCTGGTAGCGGTCAAGCAGCTGGCGGTCGCCGAGGTCGAGCCCGAGGCGCGCGCCTTCGACCAGCACTTGCGCAAGGGCAGCGGCGTCGCGGAAGCCGAGGTTGAGCCCCTGACCGGCAATCGGGTGGACCGCGTGGGCGGCGTCGCCAACGAGCGCGAGACGATTATCGGTGATTCGCGCGGCGTGGTGGAAGCCGAGCGGGTAGGACGAGCGCGGGGCGGCCATCGTCAGCGCGCCGAGGAAACCGCCCATCGCCGCCTGGGCCTCGCCGGCGAACTGCTCGTCGGTGAGCGCGAGCAGGCCGGGGGCATCTTTCTCGCGAATCGACCAGACGATCGCCGAGCGCGGGCCTGTTTCGTCGTCGATCATCGGCAGCAGCGCGAAGGGGCCCGAGGGGTAGAAGATCTCGTAGGCAATGCCGTCATGCGGGATTTCGTGGTGCAGGATCGAGACGATCGCGCGGTGGTTGTAGGACCATTTGGCGATGCGGATCCCGGCAGCGTCGCGGGTGGCGGAGTTGCGCCCCTCGGCCGAGACGAGCAGCGGTGCGTGGAGTGTATGGCCGTCGTCGAGGGTGACCGTCACGCCATGCTCGCCGCGATCGATCGAGCTTGCACTGGTCTTGTAACGAAGCGTGATCGCCTTGCCCGCTTCGGCCCGCGCCCGGAGCGCGGCGCGCAAATCGCGATTTTCGTGCATCCAGCCGAGCGGCTCGCCCTCTTCGCCCGCATCGAAGGTCAGGCTGCCCGGGGCGAGGCCGTCCGAGGTGCGGATCTGGCGGATCGGGCCGCCGGGGACGGGAAAGTGTTGGGTGATCCCGATCGCGTCGAACATCCGCGCCGACGACGACGAAACCGCGCTGGTGCGGCCATCGAAGGCGGCGCCGAGGCGGAGGTCGGGGTCGGCCGGATCGACGACGGTCGAGGACAGGCCGCTGGCATCGAGCGCGGCGGCAAGCGCCAGCCCGACAAGGCCTCCACCAAGGATGATCACATCACTTCGCTGCATGTCTGCCCTCTAGGCCGGTGCAGCAAATCAGGAAAGCCTTGCGTGCGGAGTCCCGGTCAAGGCATTGTAGGTGCCAGGATGTGACGCCACGGCGGCGGGGGATGGACATGGCAAGCGTTGCACAGCGCGCTCAGAAGCGCGATCTCGGGCCCGACTGGCGCGATACGCTGGCGGCATCGATGCGCCGGTTCGCACGGCGGACGATGGGCGGAGTATTGGTCGCGCTGGCGGTGGCGCTTGCGCTGGCGATGGCGACCCACAGCACGACCGATCCCAGTTTCACCACTGCCGCTGGAGGACCGCCGGCCAACTGGCTTGGCGGGTTCGGGGCCTATGCCAGCGATCTGCTGATGCTGCTGTTCGGGCTCGGCGCGGTGCTGTTGCTGCCGGTGATCGCACTGTTCGGGCTGCGGATGGTGCGCAATGCGCCAGGCGGGCGGTTTGTCCGGTCGCTGGCCGTGGCGGTCGTCGGGGTACTCTTGCTGGGTGTCGCACTAGGGTTGCTGCGGGGGTCGACGGTTTCGGGGCTTCCGGCGGGCTGGGGCGGCGCGCTCGGGCTTGGCGGCGCGCATGCGATCGATGCGGGGCTTGGGCTGATCGGCAATTCGTCAATCGCGGGGCCGGCGCGGCTGAGTTTGCTCGCGCTGCTGGCGATCGCGGGGGTCGCGCTATTCTGGCTTGCCTGCGCGATCGGCGATGACGAGCGGGCGTGGGTCGGCGGGCTGTTCCGCCGCGATCCCGATGCGGTGATCCGCGCCAAGCCACCGCGCAAGACTCGCGTTCGCGAGGAGGACATGCCGCCTGCCCCGCCGCGCTCGCGCCCAGCCGTGGCGGTAACCGAATCAAGCAGCGCAATTGCGCCCGCCAATCGCAAGGATGCCGCGCGACGGGGCCGAACTGCGGGGCAGGCAAGCCTTGCGCTGGGCGACAGCTATGCGATGCCGCCGATCGAACTGCTGACCAGCCCGCCCGAAAGCGGCAAGACCCAGATCGACCGCGCCGGGCTGGAGCGCAATGCGCGGCTGCTCGAAAGTGTGCTCGAGGATTTTCACGTTCGCGGCGACATCGTCGAGGTGCGGCCAGGGCCAGTCGTCACCATGTACGAACTCGAGCCAGCGTCGGGTATCAAGGCGAGCCGCGTAATCCAGCTGGCCGACGACGTCGCGCGCAACATGTCGGCGCTGTCGGCGCGAGTCGCGACGATCCCCGGGCGGAGCGTGATCGGGATCGAACTGCCCAATGTGAAGCGCGAGGCGGTCGCGCTGCGCGAGCTGATCGGCAGCCAGGCGTTCGAAGACCAGAACATGTCGCTGCCGCTGATTCTGGGCAAGAACATCGCCGGCGACCCGGTCATCGCCGACCTTGCGCCAATGCCGCATTTGCTCGTGGCCGGCACGACCGGGTCAGGCAAGTCGGTTGGGCTCAACTGCATGATCCTGTCTTTGCTCTATCGCATGGGGCCCGACGAGTGCCGGATGATCATGATCGATCCCAAGATGCTCGAACTGTCGATGTACGAGGATATCCCGCATCTGCTCGCGCCGGTGGTGACCGAACCGGGCAAGGCGATCCGCGCGCTCAAATGGACTGTCGAGCAGATGGAGGAACGCTATCGGATGATGGCCAGTCTGGGGGTGCGCGCGCTCGCCAGCTTCAACGCCAAGGTGCGCGACGCCAAGGCCAAGGGGACGCAACTCGGGCGGCGGGTGCAGACGGGCTATAACGCCGAGACCGGCCAGCCTATCTATGAGACCGAAGAGCTTGAATATGACGTGCTGCCGCAGATCGTGGTGATCGTCGACGAGCTTGCCGATCTGATGATGACCGCGGGCAAGGAGGTCGAATTCCTCATCCAGCGGCTCGCGCAAAAGGCTCGCGCGGCGGGCATCCACCTGATCATGGCGACCCAGCGGCCGTCGGTCGACGTCATCACCGGGGTCATCAAGGCTAACCTGCCGACGCGGATCAGCTTTCAGGTGACGAGCAAGATCGATTCGCGCACCATCCTTGGCGAGCAGGGGGCGGAGCAGCTGCTCGGCAAGGGCGACATGCTGTACATGCCCGGCGGCAAGCAGATCATGCGCGTCCACGGGCCCTTCGTCAGCGACGACGAGGTCCGCGCAGTCGCCGATCATTGGCGCAAGCAGGGCTTTCCCGATTATATCCAGGCGGTCACCGAGGAGCCCGAGGACGGCGGTTACCTGTTCGATGGCCAGCCGACCGAGGAAGACGATGCCGAGACCGCGCTCTATCGCAAGGCGATCCAGACCGTCGCCGAAAGCCAGAAAGCTTCAACCAGCTATATCCAGCGGCAGTTGCGCATCGGCTACAACAGCGCGGCGCGGCTGATCGAGCGAATGGAAAAGGACGGCAAGGTCGGGCAACCGGACCACGTCGGTCGCCGCGAAGTGCTGATGGACACTGACGGGCACCCGCTGTGATTCGCTGAACGGCGCGGAACGGGCGGGTTCAGCGGGCATTCAATGGGGCGCGCCCATTTCGCGGACCAAGCAATTTTCCGGAGAATAACATGTCTTTTTCGAGCAACGCGATGCGCGCCCTCGCGCCATTTGCCCTCGTCGCGCTGGCCGTCCCCGCCGCCGCGGCGATTGATCCGGCGGTCGCGCAGGTCGAGCGGAGCCTCGCCGCGACGAGTTCGATGACCGCGACCTTCGTCCAGACCAATGGTAAGGGGCAGCAGCTCAGCGGCAAACTCACCCTCAAGCGCCCCGGCAAGGCGCGGTTCGACTATGGGACGAGCGCCAATATCGCGATGGTGGCCGACGGGTCGAACCTCTATTTCCTCGATTATGACGTCGGGCAGAAGAATCGCTGGCCAATCGCCAATTCGCCGCTCGCCCCGCTGCTGTCGTCCAACCCAGACCTCGGGCGCATTGCCAGCGCACAGCCGGTCAAGGATCTGCGGGTCGTGCTGGTCCGATTGCGCGATGCCCGCCGGCCGGAGTTCGGGACGATGATCATGGCGTTCGTCAAGTCGCCCGCAGCGCCGGGCGGGCTGCAGCTCGAAGGCTGGACCGCGATCGACGCGCAGAACAAGAAGACGACGATCAAGCTCGACCAGCAGCGCTACAATGTCGCGGTTCCAGACACCGCCTTCCAGTTCGCCGAGCCGCAAAAAAAGCGTCGTGGGTGACACGTTCGCGACGAAAAGCGTAGCTTACAGCAACCTGTTCATCGCCCCGACAGGGATTGCCGCCTAAGGGCTGACAAGATCGCTGAGCGGCCAGGGGTTTCCCCCTGTTACTCCCGGTGCCAGCGGTCGCCTTGCGTGACGAATACGCTTGGTCGGCCCTCGCTCCATGCCCCCGGAGCGGGGGCCTTTACCTTTTTTTGGGGGGTGCTGTTCCAGCCCATACCCCCACCCGACCAACCCATAGGATACTCTCAGTGGGTTGGCCGGGTGCGGGTGCGGGCTGGCACAGTTCTTCGCCAATCGATAAGCGCTTCCCTGTGACCAATCTCAAGATCGCTTCGTGGAACATCAACTCCGTCCGAGCCCGGGCGGGCATCGTCGAGCGGCTGCTGGGCGAGGAAGCGCCCGACATCCTGTGCCTGCAGGAGACCAAGGCGATGGACTCGGTGTTCCCGGCCGAGATGTTTCACCGCCTCGGTTATCGCCACCAGCTGCTCAACGGGCAAAAGATGCATCATGGCGTGGCGATCGTCAGCAAGCTGCCACTGCACGACGATCTGCGCCACGACTGGCAGGACAATGGCGAGGCGCGGCATGTTGGCGCGCGGCTCGATTGCGGGCTGCGGATCGAGAATGTCTATATCCCGGCCGGGGGCGACGTTCCCGACCGGACGCTCAATCCCAAGTTCGGACAGAAGCTCGACTTCCTCGAGCGGATGACGCGCTGGTCGGAAAAGTTGGCTGAGCCGACTTTGATCGTCGGCGACTTCAACATCGCACCGCTCGAATGCGATGTGTGGAGCCACAAGGCGTTGATCGATGTCGTCAGCCATACGCCGATCGAGATCGAGGCACTGGCGCGGCTGCAGGCGGCGCATGGCTGGGTCGACCTGGGGCGCCAGTTCATTCCCGCGCCGGAGCGCAACTTCACCTGGTGGAGCTATCGCGCGGCCGACTGGGCGGCGAGCGATCGCGGGCGGCGGCTCGACCATATGTGGGTCAGCCCGAGCCTCGCCTCGACCGCGACCGGGCATCGTGTGCTCGAACCGGTGCGCGGGTGGGAAAAGCCGTCGGATCATGTCCCGCTGGTCGTCGAGCTGTCGCTGTGAAGCCGGGCGCGCTGGAGCCGGCGATTGCCGCGCTTCGGGGCGGGCGCGCGGTGGGCGTGGGGGCGAGTGCATTCCTGTCAGTGGAGACGGGTGGTGCGGAGATGCTGTCCCTGCTGGATCCTGAAGGCAAAGCGCGGCTGTTGATCAGTGGCGAACGGGCGGCGGCGCTTGGGCTGGGTAATGAGGGCAATGCCGCTGATCCGGCGCGGCCGGTGCTGATCGGGCGGGCGGACTGGCTCGATGCCGAGACAGCGCTGGCGATTGTCGATCCGGCGCTCGACATGGCGCGGGGGCCGATCGGGCCGTTGCAACCGGTCGCGCTTCCCGAGGGGGATGACGCCGCTGCGGGGCTGGTGCTGGCACGGCGTGCAGGGCTGCTGCCGGCGCTGTGGTGGCTCGACGGTCAGGCCAAGGTCAGGCCAACAACAGGCGTGCGCGACATATTGGATGCGCCGAGCGAGGCGGTGATCGTGGCGCGGGCGCGGTTGCCGGTGACCGACATCGGCGAGACGCAAGTCATCGCATTCCGTGATGTGGCGACGGGGGAGGAGCATGTCGCGCTGGTGATCGGGGCATTCGGGGGCAAGCCGCCGTTGGTGCGGCTGCATAGCGAGTGCCTGACCGGCGACGTGTTCGGGAGCCTCAAATGCGACTGCGGGCCGCAGCTGCAGGAAGCGTTGCGGCTGATCCAGCAGGATGGCGGTGGCGTGCTGCTCTACCTGCGCCAGGAAGGGCGGGGGATCGGGCTGGCCAACAAGATCCGCGCGTATCAGCTTCAGGACCGCGGGCTCGACACGGTCGATGCCAATCGCCGGCTGGGGTTCGCCGATGACAATCGCGATTATGGGCTGGCGGCGGCGATGCTGCGCGCGTTGGGGGTCAGCGAGGTGCGGCTGCTGACTAACAATCCGGCCAAGCTCGCGGGGCTCGAGGCGGCGGGGGTGCGGGTGGCCGAACGGGTCGCCCATCTCATGCCAACCAACCCCCATAACGCCGATTATATCGCGACAAAACAAGGGCGTAGCGGGCATCTTCGTTAGGCTGAAGATGTTCAGTCAAGACGCGTTAGTCGTCGAACATTGCGGTGCCAACCCGGACCGCCGTCGCACCCAACATGACCGCCGTCGAATAATCGCCTGACATCCCCATGCTGAGGCCGGTGACGCCATGACGGCGCGCGAGCTTGGCGAGGAGGGCGAAGAAGGGGCCGGGCTCGGGGCCGAGCGGGGGGATGGCCATCAACCCCGCAAGTGGCAGAGGCGAGGCGCGGACCTGGTTGAGGAAGGCGGGGAGATCGGTGAGGGAGATGCCACCCTTCTGCTCCTCGTCGCCAATGTTGACCTGGATGTAGACCTGTGGGGTCCGTCCTGCCTTTGCTGCGGCGGTGACGAGCGCGGCGAGCAGTGAGGCGCGGTCGAGCGAATGGATCGTGTCGAATAGCTCGACCGCCTCTGCCACCTTGTTCGATTGCAGCCGGCCGATGCAGTGAAGACGAATATCCGGGTGAGTGGCGCGCAGGGCAAGCCATTTGTCTTGAGCTTCCTGGACGCGGCTTTCGCCGAAGTCGCGCTGGCCGGCGTCGATCAATGCCTCGATCTCGGCGACGCTGCGAGTCTTGCTCACCGCGATCAGCGTGATGTCCGCCGGATCGCGCTTGGCTAGGCGCGCAGCGGACGCGATCGACTCGAGGACGTGCAAGCGCCGGTCGGCGGCGGAAATCATCGGGTCACGGCTTTCGAAACGGCGAGCGGGTCAGAACTTGAAGGCGGTTCCGACGTAGACAGCCTGGCTGTCGCGGCGCTGATCGGCAAGCGCAGCGACGCGGTCATGTTCGACCTTGTAGCGGACTCCGCCGGTGAGCGCGAGGTTGTGGGTCAGCGAATAGGCCGCGCCGAGGTCGACCGCGACATGATCCTTGCTGGTCAACGCGGGAACCTGCGAGCCGTCGCCGCGATCGGCGTCGAGAGCAACCCGGCCGGTGAAGCGCTTGAGGTTATAGGAGATTGCCATCGCGGCGCTCTCGCGTCCGCCGAGCGGCGAGCCGGCGCCAGTCACCTTGGCGACATCGCCAGAGACGGCGAAACGACGCCAGCCGAGCGCGACCCCGAGGTTGTAGGTCGCAGGGGTCAGCGCGATGAGCGAATCGGTCGCGGCGGCGATGCCCGGGTTGATCGAGGTCGCAGCGACCGCGCGGGCGCGGATCGCGACGCGCAGTTGCGCCGGGCGGCCCTTGGCGGCGGCGGGCGTGAAGCGGAAGTCGCTGGCCGCAGGAGCGCGGCTGGCAAAGGACGCAGCGAGGCGCGGATCGGCGCCGGCCGGAGTAAAGCTGCCGAGCGAGTCGAAGCTGAGTGAAACCGGCGGGGCATGGCGCGGCGAATCACCGCGCGCGAACAAGGCGGCAGGAGCGAGCGCAAGCGCGACCACGGCTGCAAAAGCAGCGCGGCGCAGCGTTTTCGACTCGGCCCGGTTGCTCACACGTCCCTCCTATCTTGTCATATAGCTTCGCGGTCAGCGTAGTTCCACCGCCGAATCCAATTAGGATCCCGTTGTGGCACGCAAGGCACAATCGACGCTCGAACCGGCGCGCTCGTCAAGCGATCGCGGCGATGCGGCGTGCCGCCCAAGGCGCTTGCGGCGACGCGACGCGCTCCTTACACGAAGCTGACATCGTTCGCGCGCCCCCGCGCTTCCTCGAGGATTTCCCATGCGCCGTTCCACGCCCCTTGCCGTCCTTCTCATCGCCGGCCTCGCGCTTGGCGGCTGCGCCCGTGACCGGCGGCTGCCGACGACGCTCGCGCCGTCACGAATGACGACGATCGGGGTCAACGCCTATCTGTGGCGCGCGTCGATCGACACGCTGTCGTTCGCGCCGCTGACCCAGGCCGATTCAAACGGCGGGGTGATCGTCACCGACTGGTATTCCACCCCGCGCGCGCCGAACGAGCGGGTCAAAATCACCGCCTCGATTCTCGACCAGGATCTGCGCGCCGACGCGCTGCGCGTCGCCGCCGCGCGCCAGGTCAACCAGGGCGGGTCATGGGTCGACGTGCCGGTCGCGGCAGCGACGGTGCAGAAGCTGGAAGACATCATCCTGACCCGCGCCCGCGACCTTCGCCGCTCCGCCGTCCACGGCTAAGCGGATCGCCCCATGAGTGACCGCTTCGACCCCGCGGCGGCCGATGCGCGCTGGCAGGCGCGCTGGGCCGAAGCGGGGAGCTTCGTCGCCGACGCGGCGAGCGCCAAGCCCAAGACCTTCGTGCTCGAGATGTTTCCCTATCCGTCGGGGCGCATCCACATGGGGCATGTCCGCAACTACACGATGGGCGATGTGCTGGCGCGGTTCCGGCGGATGCAGGGCTTCGAAGTGCTCCACCCGATGGGCTGGGACGCGTTCGGCATGCCGGCCGAGAATGCAGCAATCGAGCGGGGGGTTCATCCCGGCGGCTGGACCCGCGCCAACATCGCAACGATGCGCGCGCAGCTGAAGCGATTGGGGTTCGCGCTCGACTGGAGCCGCGAGCTGGCGACATGCGAGCCCGACTATTACGGGCATGAACAGGCGCTGTTCCTCGACCTGCTCGACGCCGGCCTCGTCTATCGCAAGGAAAGCGAGGTCAATTGGGATCCGGTCGACGCGACCGTGCTGGCCAACGAGCAGGTCATCGACGGGCGTGGCTGGCGATCGGGGGCGCTAGTCGAGCGGCGCAAGCTGTCGCAATGGTTCTTGCGGATTACCGATTTCGCGGAAGAGTTGCTCGACGGGCTGGGGACGCTGGACCTTTGGCCCGACAAGGTGCGGCTGATGCAGGAAAACTGGATCGGCAAAAGCCAGGGGATGAAGTTCGCGTTCGCGTTGGCCGCGCCGGAGGGCGGAATCGACCAAGTCGACGTGTTCACAACGCGGCCCGACACGATCTTCGGGGCGAGCTTTGTTGCGGTTTCGGCGGGGCATCCGCTGGCGCTCGCGGTGGCCCGGCGGGACGGTGGAGCGCAGGCGTTCATCGACGAGTGCAAGACCGGCGGGACGACCGCAGCCGAGATAGAAACGGCGGAAAAGCGAGGTTTTGATACAGGGCTGGAAGTGGCCCATCCACTCGATCCGGGGCGTCGCTTGCCCGTGTGGATCGCCAATTTCGTGCTCATGGAATATGGTACCGGAGCATTGTTCGGGGTACCCGCGCATGACACGCGCGATTTCGAGTTTGCGCACAAATATGGCCTGGAAATTCGCCGGGTCGTCATTCCGCAGGGAGGCGATCCCGACGCCTCGGTCGACGAGCCCGAGACCGGCTACGGGGTCGCGGTCCATTCCGATTTTCTCGACGGGCTGTCGAGCGAGGAGGCCAGGGACGCGGTCATCCGGCGCGCCGAGGATGGCGGATGGGGCGAGGGAACGACTCAATATCGCCTGCGCGACTGGGGGGTGTCGCGGCAGCGTTACTGGGGGACACCAATCCCGGTGATCCATTGCGAGGCTTGCGGGCCGGTCGGCGTACCGCGCGACCAATTGCCGATCGTGCTGCCCGAAGACGTGACGTTCGACGTGCCGGGCAATCCCCTCGACCGGCATCCGACATGGCGTGACGTCGCTTGCCCGACGTGCGGTGGGGCGGGACGGCGGGAGACCGACACGCTCGACACGTTCGTCAATTCGTCATGGTATTTCATCCGCTTCGCCAGCCAGCCGGGCAACAAGCCATTCGACCGGGCGGAGGCCGAGCAATGGCTTCCGGTGGCGCAATATATCGGCGGGGTCGAGCATGCGATTTTGCATCTGCTCTATGCGCGCTTCTGGACGCGCGCGCTCGAACGGATCGGCAGGATCGGGATCACCGAGCCGTTCAAGGGGCTGTTCACGCAGGGGATGGTGACGCACGAAACGTACAAGTCGCTCGATGGGCGCTGGCTTGGGCCCGATGAGGTTGACGACGCGTCGGGTGGCGAGATGATCGAGCGCGCGACCGGAACCGCGGTGGCGCGCGGCCGCATCGAGAAAATGTCCAAGTCGAAGAAGAATGTCATCGACCCCGAGCCGATCGTCGACCGCTATGGCGCGGACGCGGTGCGCTGGTTCATGCTGTCGGACTCGCCCCCCGAGCGCGATCTCGAATGGTCCGAAGCGAGCATCGAGGGCGCCGCGAGATTCGTTCAGCGGGTGTGGCGGCTGGTACGCGAAGCACGCGGAGCGAGCGGGAGCGACGTGACGCCACAAATGCAAGCGAGCGGCAGCGACGTGACGCCACGAACGCAAGCGAGCGGCAGCGACGTGACGCCAGCAAAAAACCCTTCGGTCGACAAGAAGCTGGCTCGCGCGACAGCCGCCATCGGCGCAGCGATCGACGGGCTGGCATTCAACAAGGCAATCGCGGCGGTGTACGAACTGGTCGGGTCGCTCGAGAAGGCCGCGCCCTCGGCAAGTCGCGACGAAGCGGTGCGGGTGCTGGTTCGGCTGATATCGCCGATGGCGCCACACCTCGCCGAAGAGTGCTGGGCGATGCTCGGGAACGACGGGATGGTCGCCGACGCGGCGTGGCCGAGCTTTGATCCAGCGCTTCTGGTCGACGACGAGGTGACGATCGCGATCCAGGTCAACGGCAAATTGCGCGACACGGTGACGGTCGCTCGCGGGATCGACAAGGACACGATCGAGGCAATCGCGCTCGGGCGCGACAAGATTGTTCGGCAACTCGATGGGGCAACTGCGCGCAAAGTGATTGTCGTTCCCGACCGGCTGGTGAATATCGTTGCATGATGAAGAAGCGCGCGCCTCGCTGGTTTTTGCTGGCTGCAGTTTTTGGTGGCTGCCCTGTCGCTTCCGCTCGGCAGCGGTCGGGGAGCGCTTCGTGATTCGCCGCCTGCCTCGCTGGTTTTTGTTGGCTGCAGTTTTTGTCGGCTGCCCTGTCGCTTCCGCTCGGCAGCGGTCGTGGAGCGCTTCATGATTCGCCGCCTGCCTCGCTGGTTTTTGTTGGCTGCCCTGTCGCTTCCGCTCGGCAGCCTGACAGGCTGCGGGCTGCACCCGCTGTATGAAGGCGGCACTTCCGGAATCGCGGCAACGGGCCTGCGCTCGGTCGAGGTTGCACCGATCCCACAACGCAGCGGCTGGCTGACCCGCAACGCGCTCGTCGACCGGCTTGGCGGGGAGCATCCGGCCGCTCGCTACCGGCTCGAAGTCGAGATTGACGACGCGCTGATCGGGTTCGGCATTCGTGGCGACGCCGCCGCGACGCGCGAGCGGCGAACCTTGCGCGCGCGATATCGGCTGGTCGAACGGGAAAGCGGCGCGGTGCTGCTCGATGCAACGGCGGGGTCGGACGCGGGGATCGACGTCGTCTCCTCCGAATATGCCACGGTCGCCGCCGAGCAGAACGCCGCCGAGCGCCTCAGTCAGCTCGTCGCTGATCAGATCGTCGCGCGGCTGGCGCGCTATATGTCGGCCGCGCCGCGGCGCCCGTGAGGGTGCGATGAAGGCCAACAAGGCGACACTCGGGGCGAGCCTCGACCGGCCCGATCCGGCGGTGCGATTTTACCTGTTTTACGGGCCTGACGATGCGGGATCCCATGCGCTGGCGCATCGGCTGCTCAAGAGTCTGGGCGCCGAGCGGTTTGTGGTGACAGCAGGCGCTGTCAAGGGCGATCCGGCGCTGCTCGCCGACGAGGCCGGGGCGATGGGGCTGTTCGGGGACAAGCGCCTGCTGTGGATCGAGCCCGCGGGGGACGAGATTGCCGACGGGGTCGCAGGGTTGCTTGGCGCGCCGGCGGTCGAGAGTGTCGCAATCGCGATTGCCGGGGCGCTCAAGAAGAGTTCGGCGTTGCTCAAGCTGGCCGAGGGGGATCGCGCGGCGTGGGCGCATGCGTCCTATTTACCGGAGGGGCGCGACGCAGACCGGATGGTGATTGATCTGGCCGGGTTGGAGGGATTGCGGGTGAGTGGCGGGCTGGCGTCGCGGATCGCGGCGGCGGCGGGGTCAAACCAGGCGATCATTGCCGCGGAAATGGCGAAATATGCGCTTTATCTTGGATCGAGCACGGGGACGGAGCGTGAACTTGATCCTGAAACGGTCGACAAGCTTGGCGCGGACAGCGGCGAGGGGGACTGGCAACGGATCGGGGACCTGGCGCTCGATGGACAGCTGGCCGAACTTGGCGACGCGTTGCAACGGTTGTCGCCGGGGGCATCGGAATGCGTGCCGATCGTGCGGTCGTTGCAGCGGCGCGTGCTCCAACTTGCACCGCTGCGCGCTCGGATCGAGCAGGGTGAGCGTGTCGACGGCGTCTTGACGTCAATGGGCAAGGCCTTGTTCTGGAAGGACAAAGCAATTCTCCAGCGGCTGTTGTCGCAATGGAGTGGGGCGAGACTGGCGCAGCTTTCGGAGCGCGCCAGCGGGCTTGAGCGCCGGCTGATGTTCAGCTCGGTTCCGGACGAGGCGGCGCTGGGAGAAGAGCTTGTCGCGATCGCGCGGGCGGCCCGGCGGTAGCGGCTAGATCGGTTCGCCCGAAAGACGCTGGCAGATCATGTCGAGTTGGTCGAGGCTTGAGTAGGCCAGGCTGACGGTGCCGCCGGCGCCGGAATGCGCGACCTTGACCTTGAGGCCAAGCAGATCCCCGAGCTGCCGTTCGAGCGCGGCGAGGTCGGCATCGACCGGCTTTGCTGCACGACTGGCGGACGGTGAGCGGGCCGATGTCGGTTTGGCGGCGCGCGCGCGTTCTTCGACTTGGCGGACGGTAAGCCCTTGTGCAACAATGTCTTTGGCGATCGCCGAAGCATCGGGCGCGCCAATGATAGCACGCGCATGACCCATGCTGATGTCGCCCGAAACGAGCAACTCTCGGACATCGACCGGAAGATCGAGCAGGCGCAGCAAATTGGCAACGTGGCTGCGCGACTTGGCGACGAGCTTGCCGAGCTGATCCTGAGTGTGGCCGTAGCGATCGATCAGTTTCTTATAACCCTCGGCTTCCTCGATCGCGTTGAGATCTTCGCGCTGAATATTCTCAATCAGCGCGATTTCTGCCGAGGAAGCGTCGTCGATGTCCTTGATCATGGCCGGGATGCTGTGGAGCTGTGCCTGCTGCGCCGCGCGCCAGCGGCGTTCGCCCGCGATCAACTGATAACCGCCATCGATCGGGCGAACGAGGATCGGCGAAATGACCCCTCGCTCGCGGATGGATTCTGTTAGTTCATCAATTCCTGTCACATCGAAATGTGTTCGTGGTTGGTTGGGATTAGGATAAATCAACCCGATGCTGATCTCGCGGACCGTACCCGACAGCGGCGGCACCGCCTCCTCGAGATCGGGGCGCGCGACCTCACCAAGCAATGCCGACAGCCCACGACCAAGGCCTGAACGTCGGCTCATGCGGCTTGCGCCGTTACATGATTCAGTCGTCCGATCACTTCTCTGGCCAGTTTCACATAGGCCTCCGAACCGGGGCATTTCAGGTCGTAGATGAGAGCGGGCAGGCCGTGGCTTGGCGCTTCCGACAAGCGGACATTGCGCGGGATGACGGTATCGAACACCGTCACGCCGAGGCAGGCGCGAACGTCTTCGGCGACCGCCTGGGATAGATTGTTACGGCGATCAAACATGGTGAGCGCCACGCCGAGAATGGCAAGCGTGGGATTGAACGCGACACGGATCCGCTCAACTGTCTGAAGCAGCTGGCTCAGCCCCTCTAGTGCGAAAAACTCACACTGCAATGGGATAAGGAGCTGCTGGGCGGACACCAGCGCGTTTACGGTTAGTAGCCCTAGCGAGGGCGGGCAATCCATCAAGCAAATGTCCCAACGGCCCGGCGGAACCAGGTCGAACGCGCGCGCCAGGCGATGAGTACGATTGTCCATCGTCACCAGTTCGACCTCGGCGCCAGACAGGTCGACCGTTGCCGGAAGCAGATCGAGGCGGGGGACCTTGGTAGCGATCACTGAGTCGATGATCGTCGCGTCACCCAGCAGCACGTCATAGCTTGAGCGTTCACGCGCCAATTGGGGAACACCGAGGCCGGTCGAGGCATTGCCCTGGGGATCAAGGTCGGCAAGTAGAACTTTCCACCCGATTGCAGCGAGCGCGGTGGCAAGATTGATCGCCGTCGTGGTCTTGCCAACCCCACCTTTCTGATTGGCGATTGCAATTCGGATCATCGCACTCCCCTCCGCCTCACCCCGGTCGCGAGCAGGATCGACGCGGCCTCGTCGGTCAGGCTCGGCTCCAGCCGAAACACACCTTGCCACGCGTCGCGGACATCATCCAGTTCCTTTTGCGCCGTTCGACCCTTGGGAAGCACCCAGACGGTCTTCGGATGGGACAGATGGTCTGTCATTGCGAGGAGGGCACTCGCTGGGGCGACGGCACGGGCGGTAATATAGTCAAACTTCGTCGTGACAGCGCTCGCCTTGCCATGGGCGATTTGGACGTTGTCGAGGGCGAGGCGCGACTTGACCGTGGCAAGAAACTCGGCGCGGAGGCGGCGCGGCTCTATAAGCGTGACGGGTTCGCCGGTAAGGATAGCGATTACGATGCCCGGGAGGCCGGCGCCGGAGCCAATGTCGCTCCAGCGGCCACGGTTGACGTGACGGATCAACTGGGCCGAGTCGAGCAGGTGCCGTTCCCACAGCTGGTCGACGGTGGAGGCTGCGATGATGTTCTGCCTGCTCGATGCTTCAACCAGCAGCGCGGCATAGGCTTCGATCCGGTCAAATGTTTCACGTGGAACATCACGGCCACAGACCACTTTCAACCGGTCGATCATGCGGCAGCGCGAACCAACGCAAAATGGAGAGCGGACATGGCGGCTGGCGTGATGCCACGCACGCGGCCGGCTTGGGCGAGGGTTTCCGGGCGGGCGGAGGTCAATCGCTCGACCATCTCGGTGGAGAGGCCGGGGACTGCCGAATACGTGAAGTGAGGGCGGATATTTACGTTCCGGTCATCACATAATGCTGCCCATTCGCGTCGTTGACGCTGGAGATAGGGGGCGTATTCAGCGTCGGCGACAACTTCGTCCATTTCGGAACCGCTTGGCAAGTGGGCGATCGTTGCCTCGCGAACCTCGGGGCGGACAAGCCACTCGCGCAGCGGCCGTGTCGTCACGCCGCCTCCAACAACAAGGTCGCTTTCGCGCAGGCATTGGTCGAGCTGCAACGAAGCGTCGCGCAACGCGGTGCGGCGGTGCTCGATCACGCCCCGTCGTTCAGCGCTAATGCAATTGGCATCGATCGCCTGCTGGCCGAGGCGGGTCGATGCATTGTCGGCGCGAAGATGCAGGCGAAATTCGGCGCGAGCGGTCATCATGCGATAGGGCTCGGTAACGCCGTGAAGGGTGAGATCGTCGATCATGACGCCGATGTAACTCGACGCGCGATCGAAGGTCACTAAAGTGAGGGCAAGTGCGTGGGCCGCGGCATTGAGGCCGGCAACGAGGCCTTGCGCCGCCGCTTCCTCATAACCCGTGGTGCCGTTGATCTGGCCGGCGAGGAACAGGCCGGAAATCTCTCCGTGGGATAGTCGCGAATCCAGGCGGCGCGGATCGAGGAAGGCATATTCCACCGCATAACCGGGTTGCGCGATCACGGCGCGCTCAAGACCCGGAATAGTGCGGACAAACTGCTCTTGCACGTCAACCGGGAGCGAGGTCGAAATGCCATTGGGATAGACGAGGTAGGTCCCAAGCCCCTCGGGTTCGAGGAATATCTGGTGGCCGTCGCGCTCGGCGAAGCGCTTGACCTTGTCCTCGATCGACGGACAATAGCGCGGTCCGCGACCCTCAATCGCGCCAGCAAACAGCGGTGATCGTTCGAGGTTGCTTGCGATGACTTCATGCGTGCGCGCAGTGGTCCGAGTGATGGCGCAATCGATTTGGGACAGGTATGTGCTCTGCTGAAGCGCGGACATCGACCAGGTCGGCGGTTCCGACGGTTGTCGCTCAAGCCTGGCCCAGTCGATTGTTCGACCATCGAGACGCGGCGGCGTGCCGGTCTTGAGCCGACCTTCCGCCAAACCCAGCTCTTCGATCTGATCGGCCAGACCTAGCGAGGAACGTTCACCCAAGCGGCCGCCGGGTCGCTCATCCAGCCCACAGAATAATTTTGCTCCCAGGAAGGTGCCGGAGGCGATCACCAATGCGCGACAATCGAGCAATTGCCCGCTGGCCAGTCGAACCCCGGCCAGCGCGCCGCCATCCAACCGGAGTCGGGCGACCTCTCCTTCGATCACGACGACTCCTGCATCAGCGACCAATGCCGCGATAGCTTCGCGATACGTGGTGCGGTCGGCCTGGATCCGGGGTCCGTGAACGGCGCTGCCCTTACTGCGATTGAGCATTCGCCGGTGGATCGTCGCGCCGTCAGCTGCGCGCGCCATCAACCCATCGAAGATGTCCAGCTCGCGGACGAGGTGACCCTTGCCAACCCCGCCAATCGATGGATTGCACGACAGTTGCCCAAGATTCGATCCGGCATAGCTGATCAAGCCGACGCGCGCGCCTCTCCGCGCAGCCGCGGCTGCAGCTTCGCAACCGGCGTGGCCCCCGCCGAGGATCAGGACGTCATACATCGGTGACGCTTAGAAGCCGAGGTCGCTAGCCGCAATAACTTCGACGCGCACCGGCCCAAAATGCGATAGCTAACGACCTATTGTTCCACGTGGAACATCATTTACCGAGGCAAAAGCGGGAAAAAAGGGCATCTATAGCGTCTTCAACTCCAGCACAGCCGGTGAGCCGGTCGAACGCAACCCGCGTCGAACGAAGCGAATCGGCGAGTAACAGCAAATCATCGGGGGGTGTCCGAAGCAGTTGGGCTGCTTCAGCCACGCCAGCCGCTTGACGCTGGTTGATTGCAATTTCACCGTCCGCCGGCAGAAGCGAAATCGCTGCCTCCTTAATCCTGCCCAGCAATTGTGCAATTCCAGCCCCGGTGACTGCTGAAACGGATAGAGCGCCATGAGCAGCGCTCGGCACGCCAAGATCCGACTTTGAAGCGATCAGGAGAAGATGGGGATGGTTGGGGGCCTCAGCAGTCTCGCCCAACCATAACAGGATTTCAGCCCGTTCGGCCTCGGCGCGCGCGCGAACAATGCCAATAGTCTCGATCGGGTCGGCGGATTCGCGGAGGCCCGCCGTGTCGACGAGCAGAAGGGGGATGCCGTCAATCGCCAGCGGAACTTCGATCGCGTCGCGCGTGGTGCCTGGGACGGCGGTTACAATGGCCCGGTCGCTGCCTGCGAGCGCATTGACCAAGCTAGATTTTCCGGCATTCGGTGGACCCGCCACCACAACACGGATACCGTCCCTGAGACGCTCGGCGCGGGGGCGGGCGAGCCATTCGTCGAGTTCGGTGGCAAGCGCCATTGCGTCAGCGCGAAGCGCACCGGTGTCGGTCGCGGTCTCGTCTTCATCGCCGACATAATCGATCGCCGCCTCGGCACGGGCGGACAGGGCGAGGATGCTTGACTGCCATACGTTCACCTGGCGCGAGAGCGCACCGCCAGCGAGCGCGAGTGCCGCGCGACGTTGGGATTCGGTCTCGGCTTCGAGCAGGTCGGCGAGGCCCTCGGCCTCGGTCAGGTCGATGCGCCCGTTGCCGAGCGCGCGGCGGGTGAATTCACCGGGTTCGGCCTGACGCAGACCAAATGACGTCAAGGCGTCGAGGATTGCGGCGACCACGGCTCGGCCACCATGGCACTGATATTCCACGATATCCTCACCGGTCGCGCTGTCGGGAGCGTCGAAGCGAAGGAGCAGAGCGGAGTCCAAATCGGCGCCGGTTCGGGGATCGCGCAGAGTGCGTAACGTTGCTTGGCGCTGGGCCGGGAGCTGGCCCGCGAGCGCTTCCGCTGTCGCTTTCGCCTGCGGGCCGCTGGTGCGGATAACGGCGATTGCGGCCGGCGGGCGACCGCTGCTCAGCGCGGCAATCGTGTCGCCGAAACCCATGTCAGACGAGGTGCGGGGCGACTTCGTGCCAGCCTTCGTAGATCATTTTGCACGCGACGTAGAGAATGACCGCAAGGCCGACCCAGGCAATCCAGCGGAAGCGCTCGATATATTTGGCGATGACGTTGGCAGCGACGCCCATCAGGATGACCGACAGGACCAGCCCGAAGGCGAGGATCCACGGATGGTCGCGAGCGGCACCGGCAACGGCGAGGACATTGTCGAGGCTCATCGAGACGTCGGCGAGGGCGACTCCCCACGCGGCGCTGGCAAAAGTACGCGCAGGCTTGACGCCGCTATGCTCGTCTCCGGCGATCTCGGCGCTGCCGGGATTGGCCTGGGCCTGGCGCAACTCGCGGACCATCTTCCACGCCACCCACAAGAGGAGGAAGCCGCCAGCAAGGACGAGGCCGACGATCTGGAGCAGTTGCGAGACAATGAGGGCGAAGAAAATGCGCAGGACCAGCGCCGCGGCGACCCCCAGCATGATCACCTTCTTGCGCTGGTCGGCGGGGAGGCCCGCGGCGAGCGCGCCGACGACGATCGCATTGTCGCCAGCGAGGACGATGTCGATCAGCAGAATCTCGACCAGGGCGGTCAGTGCCGACGGGGTGATGAAGGTCGCGATGTCCATGGATCATGCCATGCCCAGCCAAGAGCGCGCCTGCAAGCAGGAGTAGAGCGTCTAGGCGAAGAAGCTGGTGATGCCCTTGATGTGTTCGTCGCCGATCCAGCCGTCGTAGATCATGTTGCCCGCGACCCACAGGATCACGACGAAGCCGATCCAGCTGATCCAGTGATAGCGCTGGACGAGGCGAGCGACGAGGTTGGCGGCGAGGCCCATGAGCAGTACCGAGAAGGTCAGGCCGATGAACAGCAACGCCGGATTGTCGCGCGCGATCGAGGCGACCAGGAGAACATTGTCGAGGCTCATCGACAGGTCGGCAAGCGTGATCTGGATCGCCGCCTTGAGGAAGGATTTGGAAGCGGGGGGGCCTTCGATCGCGGCGGTGTCGGGGTCGTCGGCGATGATAATTTTCTTCGCCGGGCGAAGTTCGCGCCACATGTTGTAGGCAACCCACAGCAGCAGCAGCCCGCCCGCAAACAGCAGCCCGGTGATCTTGAGCAATTGAGTCGCGACGAGCGCAAAACCGATCAGGAAGACCAGCGCGATCGAGACGCCGAGGAAAAGGACTTTCCGGCGTTGCTTGTCGGGCAGGCCCGAGGCGATCGTGCCCATGATGACGACATTGTCACCGGCCATGGTGAGGTCGCCGAGAATGATCTGGCCGAGGCTGGCGAGCCCGGTTGGGGTCAGGGCCGAGGCAAAGTTGAGGGTGGGAATCATCAATCGGCCTTAGCGCGAAACCGCCAAACCGACACGCATGAAGCGTGCCGGATTTGCCGGCTCAGCTATTGATTCATGCTCGCGAAGAAATCCTCGTTCGACTTGGCGTCCTTCATCTTGTCGAGGAGGAACTGCATCGCGTCGATCGTGCCCATCTGCATGAGGATGCGGCGCAATACCCACATTTTCGAGAGGGTCGACTGGTCGACCAGCAGCTCTTCCTTGCGCGTGCCCGACTTGCCGACGTCGAGCGACGGGAAGATGCGCTTGTCCGAAACCTTGCGATCGAGCACGATTTCGGAGTTGCCGGTGCCCTTGAACTCTTCGAAAATGACCTCGTCCATCTTCGATCCGGTATCGATCAGCGCGGTCGCGATGATCGACAGCGAACCGCCTTCCTCGATCTTGCGCGCGGCGCCGAAGAAGCGCTTCGGGCGCTGGAGCGCGTTGGCGTCGACGCCGCCAGTCAGGACCTTGCCCGACGAGGGGACGACGGTGTTGTAGGCGCGGCCGAGGCGGGTGATCGAATCGAGCAGGATCACGACATCCTTCTTGTGCTCGACGAGGCGCTTGGCCTTTTCGATGACCATTTCGGCGACCTGGACGTGGCGCGACGCAGGCTCGTCGAAGGTCGAGGAGATGACCTCGCCCTTCACGCTGCGCTGCATGTCGGTGACTTCCTCGGGACGCTCGTCGATCAGCAGGACGATCAGGAACACTTCGGGATGATTGTCGGTGATCGCCTTGGCGATGTTCTGCAGCAGCACGGTCTTGCCGGTGCGCGGCGGGGCGACGATCAGAGCGCGCTGGCCCTTGCCCTGCGGGCTGACGATATCGATCACCCGTGCCGACTTGTCCTTGACGGTCGGGTCGAGCGTATCGAGGCGCAGCTTGCTGTTGGGATAGAGTGGCGTCAGATTGTCGAAATTGACGCGATGACGGACCGCGTCGGGCTCATCGAAATTAATCTGGGTGATGCGGGTCAGCGCGAAATAGCGCTCGCCGTCCTTGGGCCCGCGGATCTCGCCTTCGATCGTGTCGCCGGTGCGCAGCGCGAAGCGACGAACGAGCTGAGGCACCACATAAATATCGTCGGGGCCGGCGAGGTAATTGGCCTCGGGGCTGCGCAGGAAACCAAAGCCGTCATTGAGGACCTCGATCGTGCCCATGCCCATGATCTCGGCGCCCGATTCGGCGCGGACCTTGAGGATCGAGAACATCAAATCCTGCTTGCGCAGCGTCGAGGCGCCCTCGATGCCCATCTCTTCGGCCATCGCGACGAGTTCGGCGGGGGTATTTTTCTTTAAATCTTTAAGATGCATGTCGGGCTCGTGGATGAGAGCGGAAGGAAAATTCGTCGCGCGACAGGACGCCGCTCGGAATGGGGCGCGCACCGACGAAGGGGGAAACAGGCCGGCGCGGCCGTCTGGTGACGGGCGTTAGGTCTCGGCTTGCTTCAAGTCAATATGGGGTTGAGGATCGAGAATCCAAATTCCCAGTCCTAAAACGGCTTCACGCCCTTGTCGTCGTATCGCCTAAAACGGCTTCACGATGACCAGCACGACAATCAGCGCCGTCGCGATACCCGGAACTTCGTTCATGATGCGCAACGTGCGATTGGCGAGCGGGCGCTTGCCTTTCGCCAGCTTGCGGCCATAGCTGCCGAGCCAGCCCTGATAGCCGGTGAGCAGGATCACGAGGCTCAGCTTGGCATCAAACCAGTGCTGGCCGAACGCCCCAATGTGAAAGGCGAGCAGCAGGCCGAGCAACCACACGATGACCATCGCCGGGGTCAGGATGATCGAGCGGACCCGCGCCTCGCGCTCGATCCACGCGCGGTCCTCGACCGACCCCGGGCTGGTGGCGTGGTGATAGACGTAGAAACGGGGGAGCAGGAACAGGCCGGCCATCCAGAAGATGACGAAGGTGACGTGGGCGGCCTTGACCCACGGGTAGGCGTTGCCGAGGAAACCGATCCAGTTGCTCATGCAGGGGCCTTTAGCAGCGAAACCAGCAATTCGACATGCTCGATCGGCGTGTCCTGCTGGATACCGTGGCCAAGGTTGAAGATGTGCGGGCGGGTCGGGAATGCGGCACGGATCCGCTCGACGGCGACGCGCAGCGTGTCGCCCCCCGCGATCAGCGCGAGCGGGTCGAGATTGCCTTGCACGGGGAGACCTTCAGGCAATTCGGCATTGGCCCACACCGGATCGACCGTCTCGTCGAGACCAATCGCATCGACCCCGGTCAGTCTCGCATAAGCTGCGAGCTTGCCCCCGGCCCCCTTCGGGAAGCCAATGATGGGGATATGCGGATGGCGTGCCTTGAGCGCCGCGACCAGCCGCGCGGTCGGGGCGATGACCCACCGCTCGAACTCCGTCGGAGCAAGACTGCCCGACCAGCTGTCGAACAATTGAAGTGCATCAACCCCGGCTTCGACCTGACCCGAGAGATAGGTCAGCGTGACCTCCTCGATTCGCTCGATGATCGCCTGGAACCGCGCGGGGTCGCAATAAGCGAGCCGGCGAGTGTCGGACTGCTCGCGACTGCCTTGCCCTGCGACCATGTAGGTGGCCACCGTCCATGGACTTCCGGCGAACCCCAGAAATGTCGTCTCAGGCGACAAAGCGGCCTTGACCCCTCTCACCGTGGCGTAAATCGGCTCGAGGCGCTCCAAGGCTGGCTGGAGGTCCTCCAGCGCGGCATTCATCAGCGGAGGCGACAGCCGCGGTCCCTCGCCGGCGACGAATTCCAGATGCTGGCCGATCGCGTGGGGGACGATGAGGATGTCGCTGAACAGGATCGCGCCGTCGAAGGCGAAGCGGCGCAGCGGCTGAAGGGTGACTTCGGCGGCGGCTTGCGGGTCATAGGCCAGCCCGAGAAAGCCGTCTTTCGTCGCCCTGAGCGCACGATACTCGGGCAAATACCGTCCTGCCTGGCGCATCATCCACAAGGGTGGCGGATCGCGGCGCTCGCCTCGCAGCACGGCGAGCAGCGGCTTGTCGGCGGTTTTGGCGTGGGGATTCAGGTCGGGCGCGCTCGCCACTTATCTTCCTAACTTATAGATTCTTTAAGAATAGAATGAAGCAGTAGATGGTCGCTGGGTCGCGGGGTTTAGGGCTGCGTCCCGGCTTTGCCAACAGGCGGGCGGGAGGAACGACTCATGGAGTCAGCGCGAGTCGTCAAGCAATGTCCCCGCTATCCACAGCGTGGTGGTCGGGCGACACAGGCTGGGGACGGGCGTGGGGACCGGGGTCGCGCGAAACGGGATGGGTGGCCGGTCTTTTTCCGCCCCCGCTGCTGGGCTACGGAACATCATGAGCTTATCCACAAGCATGTACCGGATCATCGCCCGGACACTGGCCCGGACACTGGCCCGGACTTTCGCCCGATGACCATCCTGGCTTCGGGAAGCGCGATCCGGCGGGCGCTGCTCGAGGGCGTCGGGCTCGATTTCACGATCGAGCGGCCGGGGATAGACGAGGATGCGCTCAAGCAGGATTTCGCCGGGACGACCGAAGCGCTGGCGACGATGCTGGCGGCGGCCAAGGCGGTCGCGGTCAGCGGGCGGTTCCCGAACGAATTCGTGATCGGCAGCGATTCGATCGCCGAATGCCGGGGCCGCCGGTTCGACAAGCCGCGCGATCGCGCCGAGGCGGCCGAGCATTTGCGCTTCTTCTCGGGCAAGGCGCTGTGCCTGGTCAGTGCGGCCGTCCTTGCGCGCGGGGGAACGGCCGAATGGGACCATGTCGAGCGCGCCCGGCTGTGGGTGCGGCGCTTGTCCGACGCGTTCATCGAGGATTATCTTGCCGCCGAATGGCCCGAGGTCGCTGGCTGCGTCGGGGTGTTCCGGATGGAAGGCCGCGGGGCGACGCTGTTCGAACGGGTCGAGGGAAGCCATTTCACTGTGCTCGGCCTGCCGCTGCTGCCGTTGCTGGGCGCCTTGCGCGAGCGCGACGAGATGACGTCATGACGCGCCCCTATGCCGAAGTGATCGGCGACCCGATCGCCCATTCCAAGTCGCCGCTGATCCACAATTTCTGGCTCGAGAAGCTTGGTATTGATGCCGAATATCGGGCGACGCGGGTTACTCAAGCCGAGTTACCCGGTTATTTTGAGGCCCGTCGGCCCGATCCACTCTTTCGCGGTTGCAACATCACCATGCCGTTGAAGGCGGCGGCCTTGCCGCTGCTGAACACAGCGGGGCGAGGGGCTGCTGCGATCGGCGCGGTAAATACCGTTCGGCGCGGCGAGGACGGACGGCTTCACGGACGAAACTCGGACGTCCACGGCGTTTGGCGCGCGATGGGTGGCATCGACCTTGCGGGCCAGACCGTTTTGCTGATTGGCAATGGCGGTGCTGCGCGTGCAGCCGCCTACGCGTTAAAGCGGTGCGAAATTGATGAACTGATCGTGATGTGCCGCATTTCAGCGGTCGCTCAAGACATTCTCGATGAATTCGGATTGGCCGGAACGAGCGTTCCGTTTGGCGCTTTCCCTCCCGCAGCGGTTCTCATCAACGCGACTCCGCTTGGAATGGCCGGCAAGCCGTGGGGTTCGCTCGATTTCTCGCTTGTCTCTCCTGAAGCGGTTGCGTTCGACATGGTCTATCAGCCCGTCGAGACTGAATTCCTGATTCGTGCGGCTGACGCGGGTTTGCGCTGTGTTGGCGGATTAACGATGCTGATTCATCAAGCGGATGAAGCGTTCGCGACGCTGTTCGGAATGGGCGCCCCTCGCGAACATGACGCCGAACTTCGCGCGAGGCTCATCGCATGACGCTCAAGCTGGCGTTGACCGGGTCGATCGGGATGGGCAAATCGACCGTCGCGGCAATGTTCGTCGACGCCGGCATACCGCTGTTCGACGCCGATGCCGCGGTTCGCAAACTGCAGGGGCCGCAGGGCGCGCTGGTTGCGGCGATCGAGGCGCGCTTTCCCGGGACAACCGAGGGCGGCGCGGTCGATCGCGAGCGGTTGGCGGCGCGAGTGCTCGGCAATCGCGACGAGCTCGCCGCGCTCGAGGTGCTGGTCCACCCGGCGGTACATGCTGCGCGCGAGACGTTCCTGGCGGAGCATCGCGGCGAACCGGCCCTGCTGTTCGACATTCCGCTACTGTTCGAAACCGGCGGTGAGGGCGCGTTCGACAAGATCATCGTCGTTTCCGCGCCAACCCATGTGCAGCGCGAACGCGTGCTCGCACGCCCCGGCATGAGCCGCGACAAATTTGACGCGATCATCGCGCGCCAGATGCCCGATGCCGAGAAGCGCGCGCGCGCCGATTTCGTCATCGATACCGCCACCAGTTTGGGCGAAACTCGGGCGCAAGTGACGCGCATCCTTGCTTGTCTCGGCCTGCCAACGGGTGAATAAGGGCGTCATGCGCGAAATAGTGTTCGACACGGAAACGACCGGCCTCAGCCCGGCGGGGGGCGACCGCATCGTTGAAATCGGCTGCGTCGAGATGATCAACCGGGTCGAGACCGGGCGCGAATATCACGCTTACTTCCACCCCGAACGACCGATGCCGAGCGAGGCCGAGGCAGTCCATGGCCTGTCCGACCGGTTCCTCAGCGACAAGCCGCTGTTCCGCGACAAGGCGCAGGAACTGGTCGACTTTCTCGGCGACGCGCCGCTGGTCGCGCACAATGCCGGGTTCGATTTCGGCTTCCTCAACCGCGAGCTCGAACTGTGCGGGCGCGACCCGGTGTGCCTGAGCCGGATGGTCTGCACGCTGGTCCTTGCGCGCAGCCGCCACCCCGGCGCCAAGCACAGCCTCGATGCGCTGTGCTCCCGCTTCGGGGTCGATCGCAGTCAGCGGGTCAAGCATGGCGCGCTGCTCGACGCGCAACTGCTCGTCCAGGTCTATATCGAGCTGACCGGCGGGCGGCAGATCGGGCTCGGGCTCATGTCCGACGCTGCATCGACCGCCAGCGCGGCACCCACCGCTCCGATCGACCGCCCTGTCCGCGAGGCTCGGCCTCATTTCGCGAGCGATGAAGAAATCGCCCGCCATCGTGCGTTCATTGCCCGGCTCAAGCAGCCGTTGTGGGAGCGCTTCCTGCCGGCCGCTTGAAGTGCCGGTGACGTAGGAGAGACAATTTGGATATCAGGGTTTCGGGACACCAGGTCGACACCGGTGAAGCATTGCGCACGCACGTCAGCGAACGCATCGGCGCGATCACCGACAAATATTTCTCGCGCGCGGTCGCCGCCAACGTCACCTTCGGACGCGGGCCTTATGACGATTTCACCTGCGATATCGTTTCGCCCGTGTCGCAGGGCGTCGTGCTCAAGGCATCGAACCGCGCCAACGACGCGCACGTTGCGTTTGAAGGCGCGGCGGACAAGATCGAGAAGCAATTGCGCCGCTATGTGAAGCGGTTGCGCGAACGGCGCGGGCAGGCGGTCGAGAGCAATGGCGACGAGATCCCCGCAATCCAGGCCAATGCCGGCTACACCATCTTTGCCGTGCCCAAGGACGAAGACAGCGAAATCCCCGACAGCCCGCCGATCATTGCCGAAACGCGGGTCGATATCCCCGAAGCGAGCGTCGGCGATGCGGCGATGATGCTCGATCTGCGCAACACCAACGCTCTGATGTTCAAAAACGCCAAGACCGGCGATTATAACATGATCTATCGCCGGGATGACGGGACGATCGGCTGGGTTGAGCCCGGCGGGGCCTGACAAGCCGGTTGTTCGCGCCTATCCGCCTTCGTCACGGGGAAGGGCGATGGGCCAGTCACCAACGTTCGAAGTATCGGTCGATGCAGCTTTCCCAACTCCTCGATTTCGATTCGATCCGCATTGGCGTTGCGGCGCGCACGAAGCGCGGGCTGCTCAACCAGCTCGGGCTTGATGCTGCCCAGCGGCTCGGGGTCGATCCTGAGGCGATTCAGGCCTGCCTTGCTGAGCGTGAGCGGCTCGGGTCGACCGGGTTCGGCAACGGCGTTGCGATCCCGCACGGCAAGCTTGCCGGCCTTATGGGAATCTATGCGATGGTCGCGCGGCTAGCCGAGCCGATAGACTATAAGTCGGTCGACGAGGCGCCGGTCGACATCGTCTTTCTGATGTTGTCACCGCCCGATGCCGGGGCCGATCATCTCAAGGCGCTGGCCGCGATCAGCCGCGTGGTGCGCAACGCTGCAACGCTCGAAAAATTGCGTGGGGCGCGAAGCCGCGACGCGTTCGCCGCGGTGCTCATCGGTGCCGATGAGCGCGATGCGGCTTGAGCGGGCGCATGGATGAGGCGCGGCTGGTGGCGGGGGTCGAGGCCTCGGCGCTGATCCGCATCGCTCAGACGCAGGGCGGGTTCGGAGCAGTTCTCCATAAGGGCGACACCGAGCGCGGTGCGTTGCTGATCGTGGTACTCGAGCGGGGAGTGTTGCACGCGATGCTGGCGCGGCAATTCGACGGTGTGCGCTATGCCTGGACACAGCTGCCGATCGATCTCGTCGATTCGGCTAACGCGCGATTGTTCCTCGAAAAACGCGCGCGCAACGACCCCGATGAATGGCAAATCGAACTGGACACCCCGTCAGCGCAACGACTCGTCGCCGAAATGACCGCGGCGGGTTGAACGGCTCGTCTGAATGATGAACGGACGATGACAGTTACAGAGCGGGGGGCATTCCCGTCGGCCAATCGGGTCCGGAATGCCACGCAGACGGGGTTCGAATTCGAGGGAAACTGAAGGCGGCCAGCGCCTCATTCCTCGCAACCGATCAACGCACAGTGAATGGTTTGAATGTCCGTGTCGTTTCGCACCGCCTTGTTGGTGCTGGCCTCTTTGGCCTCTTCTTCGGTCGCTCCGGCGCAAGTCGTTCCGGCCTCGCTGATTGCAGCGTCGCTGACCCGGTACGAGCCGGTCATGGCGTCCAACGAGCTTCCCAAAATGATCGCCCCGGTGTCGATCGAAGCGCTGCCTGAAGCGCAGCCGCTGCTCAGCAACAGCCTCGATAAGGCCTCGTCTGAGAGCAATAACGCCAATGATATCAAGTCGGTTTCCGGTGAGACTCTGGCGGCGATGGTGTCGCGCCTGAAGAGCGTCACGCCCGGCAGCGCCGAGATCGAGTGCCTCGCCGGTGCGATCTATTTCGAATCGAAGAGCGAACCGCTCGCCGGCCAGTTGGCTGTCGGCGAAGTCATCGCCAACCGCGCCAAGTCGGGCCGCTTCGCCTCGACCTATTGCGGGGTCGTGTTCCAGCGCGGCCAGTTCAGCTTCGTGCGCGGCCACGCCATGCCGGGGATCGCTCGTTCAGGCGCCCAGTGGAAGACCGCAGTGGCCGTCGCCCAGATCGTCGCCAGCAAGCTCAAATCGTCGAGTGCCCCGCGCGCGCTGTTCTTCCACGCCACGCGCGTTTCGCCAGCATGGCACGCGACGCGCGTCGCGACGATCGGGAATCATATCTTCTACCGCTGATAACAGCGGAGAAACCAGTCTCCGGGAGGGGACGAGCCGGGACCGGGAGCTACTGGCTTCCGGTCCTGCTTTGTTCTAGCATCGTGCGATGGCGACCAGCCCGACTCCAGATTGCTTCATTGCTTCGCCACCGATCGCTGCAGAGGTGGCCCGGGGGGTCACCCGGCTGCTGTGCCGACGCGACCTGTTCGCCATGTGTGAAGTTGCTCTTCCCAACGGTCGCCGCGCCGACCTGATGGCGATCGACGGGAAGGGCCTGCTGACGATTGTCGAGATCAAGGTCGCCAAGGCCGACCTGCTCGGTGACGGCAAGTGGCGCGATTATCTCGATTATTGCGACCATTTCTTCTGGGCGGTTCCGGCGGCTCTGGCCCCTCACACCGAAGCGGCCGATTTCCTGCCCGAAGAGGCCGGGCTGATCGTCGCCGATCGCTATGACGCCGCGGTGATCAGAGAGGCAGCGTTTCGTCCGCTCGCACCGGCGCGGCGCAAGGCTGAGTTGCTGCGCTTTGCCAGGCGCGCAGCGCGTCGTCTGTCGGCGCAGATCGACCCGACGCTGGGCGACTGGAATTGATTGAAAAGCCTATTTGAAGATCGGGCCCGAGATGATCTTTTTCGACGGTTTCACGCTTTCGATCAGCTTGGTCATCTCGCCCGACCGGTTATCGCGTTTGGCATAATCGCGCGCGCTGTAGCCGGCGGCGGTATCATGCTTGTCGGGATTGGCACCGCGTTCCAGCAAGGCGCGGACCGTCGCCGGTTGCCGCACCTGGACCGCGATGATCAGCGCCGTTTCCCCCAGCCGGTTGGCGCGGTCGACCATCGCGCCATGATCGAGCAGCAGAGCGACGCCGTCGCCCCACCCCAGCCTCGCCGCGATCAACAAGGGGGTCTCGCCACGGTCGTCGCCGACATTGGGATCGGCGCCGCGACCAATCAAAAACCCCAGCCAGGTCGAATCGCGCCGCCGCGCGACCACGTTGAGCGCAGTCTCTCCCTTGGCGCCGCGATAGGACAGCACGGTCGAGCCATTGGCTTCGAGCAGCGAAGTCGCCTTGCTGCCGTCGATTTCGCGCACCGCAGTGAGGAAGCTCTCGCCGTTGGTGCCGCCAATCCCCTGCGCCCAGAGGGGTGCCACGCCCGGTCCCCCGGCAAGCGCCAGGCCCAGCCCGATCATTGCTCCCAACACCCTGCCGCGCATATAAAATCCCCGATCGCACGTTGCCGTGGCTTGAACCCGCGCCTGTGCCAGCCCATTGCTGGCCTGACGATGAATAATGCAATGCCTTTCTGGGAAAAGCCCTTGCGCGAGCTCGACAGCGCGCAGTGGGAGGCGCTGTGCGACGGATGCGGACGCTGCTGCCTTCACAAGCTCGAGGACGAGGAGACGGGCGAACTCCACCCGACCAATGTCGCGTGCAAGCTGCTCGATCGGCGCACGTCGCGGTGCAGCGACTATAAGCATCGCCGCAAATATGTTTCGGATTGCGTCGTCCTCCACCGCGACCGGCTCGAGGAGCTGGAATGGCTGCCGACAACCTGCGCCTATCGCCTGCGCGGTGAGGGCAAGCCGCTGTACCCGTGGCGTTATCTTGTATCGGGCGACCGCGAGAGCGTCCATGCGGCCGGGCAATCGACCCGCGGCTGGACGGTCAGCGAGGTCGATGCGGGGGAGCTCGAGCATCACATTGTCGATCGTTCGCTCTGACGCGGGCGAGGTCGCGGGCGTCAAGCTGACCGTCCGCGTCCACCCCCGCGCGCGGCGATTGAAGCTCAGGTTCGACGACAAGCGCGGGGGCCTGTTGCTGACCGTCCCGCCGCGCACCTCGCGCCGTGCGGCGCTGGCGTGGGCGCAGACGCAGCGCGATTGGGTCACCGATCAGCTCACCCGCCAACCCGCCGCGCAGCCGCTGATCCCGGGAGCGGTGATCCCGTTCGATGGCGAAGACGTCCGGCTGGCATGGGACGCCACGGGTGGGCGCAGTGTTCGCCGCATAGGCGATGCGCTCGTCTGTGGCGGACCTCGCGAAGGCTTTGAACGCCGCATCCAAGCCTGGCTCAAGGCCCGCGCCCGCGACGCCCTCTCCGCCGAGACCGCCCAGATCGCGACTGCTGCTGGCGTAACCATCCGCGCCGTCTCGATCGGTGACGCCGATTCGCGCTGGGGGAGCTGCTCGGCGGCGGGCGCGATTCGCTACAGCTGGCGGCTGATCCTCGCCCCGCCCCATGTCCGCCACTTCGTTGTCGCGCACGAAGTCGCGCACCGGCTGCACATGGACCACAGCCCCGCGTTCAAGGCTGCCGAGGCGCGCCTGTACGGCGGTCCGGTCGCTCCGGCGCGCTTACTGCTGCGGCGGCTGTCGCCCGTCCTGCGCCGGATTGGGCGGGAGTGAGCCGGGCGGCGGCGGCGGCGGGGGCGGCCGTCGCTGCGCCCCGCGATTGAGCACCTCGTCGAGGAAATCCTGGTTGGGCGATCCGGTGCCGTCGGGGCGAGCCGCGGGCTGGCCGGAGGACGGCGTGCTGCCCGGATAGGGCGCGGGTCGATCACCCTGTGGGATCGGATTGCCGTCGGCGTCGACCATTTGCGTTTCGGGCACCAGCAGGTTTCCGTCGACTGGCAGCCCCATCGCCTCTTCGTCGGGCTCGAGCTGCCAGTCAGGCAAGGGCACCTGCGTGTCGAACTGCTCGACCGGACGATTGGCGGTGGCGACGATCATATAGTCGTGGAAGGCGCGCGCCGGGGCGGTGCCGCCCTGCAGGCCCGGGATCGGGCGCGCGTCGTCCCGCCCCATCCACACGCCCGTCGTCAGGCCCGACGAGAAGCCGATGAACCAGCCATCCTTGTTCGAGCTGGTGGTCCCGGTCTTGCCCGCGACGGGACGCCCGATCTGTGCCGCACGGCCGGTGCCCGACAGCACCGCCGACTGCAGCAAATCGGTCATCTCGGCCGCGACCCACGGCGCGACGAGCACGCGATTCTCGTTGGCATCGCGGGTGTAGAGCAGGCGCCCGTCGGCGGTGACGACCTTGCGAATGCCATAGGGGGTGACAGCGATACCATGGTTGCTGACCGACGCGAACGCTTTGGTCATCTCTATGAGCCGCACATTGCTCGTGCCCAGCACCATCGCCGGATAGGTCGAAATCTCGCTGGTGATGCCGAACCGGCGCGCCATGTCGGCAATCGTCGCAAAGCCGAGCTTCGCCCCGATCTGCGCCGAAATCGTGTTGATCGACCGCGAAAAGGCCTCGCGCAGCGTCACTTGGCCAAGGTAGCCGCGGGTCGAGTTGCGCGGCTTCCACCCGGCAATGTCGACCGGCTGATCGACCATCGTGTCGGTCGGCTTCATCCCGCTCTCGAGTGCCGAGAGATAGACGAACAGTTTGAACGACGATCCCGGCTGGCGCTCGGCCTGGGTCGCGCGATTGTAGATTGACGAGACATAGTCGCGCCCGCCCACCATCGCCCGCACCGCGCCGTCGCGATCGAGGCTGACCAGCGCGCCCTGCGCCCCGCCCGGCGCATTGGCGTTGATCGCTTGGTCGGCGACCCCCTGCAGTCGGGGGTCGAGTGTGGTCCACACGTCGATCGGCTCGTGCGTCTGGTCGATCAGCGTGTCGAGCTGGGGCATTGCCCAGTCGGTGAAGTAGCGCACGCTGTTCTGGCGCGGCGCAGCCTGCAGCTTGACGGTGGCGGGATCGACCCCGTCGGCGGCGGCGCGGCTGATGAAGCCATTGTCGACCATCGCTTTCAACACGATGGCGGCGCGACCGCGCGCGGCCTCGGCGTCGGCAGTCGGCGAATAGTTGGACGGCGCCTTGACCAGCCCGGCGATGATCGTCGCTTCGCCCAGGCTCAACTGGTCGGCGCCATGGCCATAAAAAGTGCGCGAGGCGGCATCGATGCCATAGCTGCCGCCGCCGAAATAAACGCGGTTGAGGTAAAGCTCGAGGATCTGGTCCTTCGAGAATTTCGCCTCGAGCGCGAGCGCCAGCACTGCTTCCTGGATCTTGCGCGCGAAGGTGCGCTTGTTAGTCAGGAAAATATTGCGCGCGAGCTGCTGGGTGATCGTCGATCCGCCCTGCTTCCACTTGCCACTGCTGACCCGCACCTGAAGTGAGCGGACAATGCCGATCGGATCGACCCCGGGGTGAGAGCGAAACCTCTTGTCCTCGACTGCGATCATCGCCGCGCGCATCGTCGCCGGGATTTCGTCATAGCTCAGCCAGCGACCGAAGCTGGGGCCCAGCGAGATCAGCACCGATCCGTCGGCGGCGCGCAGTCGGATCATCTGGCCAAGGTCGCCGCGCTTCCTGAGCTGACCATAATCGGGGAGTTGTGATTCCGCGACCGCGACGGAAATCCCGAGGACGATCAGCAGGAAGGCGAGAATCCCGCCGGCCCAGATGAAGAAACGCTGCGTACGCGAGCGGGCGGAAATCGAAATGGCCATTGCGATGCATGGCTAGCGGGGCGCGCGCCGGAAGGGAAGCGCCCCGCTCGCGCTACTCGGCGCCGTCTTTAGGAGCGAACGCGAGCGACGCTGAATTGATGCAATAGCGAAGCCCGTCCGGTCCCGGACCGTCGGGGAAGACGTGGCCAAGATGGCCCTCGCATTTCGCACACCGCACCTCGGTGCGCGCCATGCCGTGGCTGCGGTCTGTGATTTCCTCGACCGCCTCGTCCGCAACCGGTGCAGTAAAGCTTGGCCAGCCCGATCCGCTGTCGAACTTGGTGTCGCTACCGAACAGCGGCTCACCGCAGGCACCGCAGACATAATCGCCCGCCGCCTTGTTATTGAGCAGTTCGCCGCTGAACGGCGCTTCGGTGCCGGACTTGCGCAGGACGCGATAGCGCTCCTCGCCAAGCAGCGCGCGCCACTCCGCTTCGCTGCGCTCGATCTTGCTGTCCGATTGGTCGACACTCGCCATGCTGGCCTCCGCTTGCTTTGTTAGTGGTCGCTTAACCCTCTTTCAACGCTTGGGCCCTAGCGATGGCCCCCATGTTGGTGCGAACCCTGCTCGCTGCAATGGCGCTGGCGCTGGCCGTGGCGGGACGTTCCGGTCCGGCCGAGGCGCAGTGCCGGCTGTGCACCACTCCAACCACCGCCCCGGAGACCGACGTTGCCACCCCCGTAGCGCTCCAGGTCGAGGCCAATCTCGACTTCGACCGCATCGTCCTGTCGGGCAGCGGGGATGGCTCTGCGACGCTCGACCCCGACGGGTCGCGGCGCACGAGCGGCACGATCGTCTCGCTGGGCGGGCGAGCCATGGTCGGCAGCATCATGGTGCGCGGCGAGCCCGGCCGCACGGTGCTGGTCACCCTGCCCAAGCGAATCTCACTCCACGGTCTGACCGGGACCGATATCGTCATCGACGGCGTGACCAGCGACTTGCCCGGCGCACCGCGCATCGGCTCTGACGGGACGCTGGCTTTCCGCATCGGCGGCGCGCTTCACGTCTCGGGCGAAGTCGACGGCGAGTATCGCGGCGATTTCACCGTCGACGTCGACTATCTGTGACAAGCCGGCAGAAGAAGCTCCATTCCGGATTAATCCTTAATTGCACGGTAACCCTGCTGGGGAGGAAAGCGGAAAGCCGACGCGGTTAATGACCTCTCCCACGGATGCCCGGACAATTTCCGGACAGGCGCCACCTTTCGACACCAAGTGGGGAATCAGGATGCTCAATTCTCGGTATGTGATGCTCGTCGCCGGTGCGGCGATGCTTTCCGCTTCGCCGGCGCTCGCCGGTCCCGGTTCGCCGACCGCTCAGTCCGCGGTTGCGACAACCTATGCTCAAATCGTCGATCCGCTGACGATCACGAAGAATGTGGACATCAGCTTCGGCACGCTCGTCAAGTCGCCGGCGCTGACCGCCACCGCGGTGACCGTTACGCTCGACGGCAGCAACACGGTCGCCTGCCCGGCGGCGTTGCTGTGCAGCGGAGTGCCGACTTCGGCCAAGTTTACTGTTACGGGCACAACCGGCCAAACCGTCTATCTGACAACGGTCGCGTCGTTGATGAACGGCCCGTCAGGTGCAAAGCTGACATTCACTCCGATTGCGCCGACGACACTTGTGGCCGCCAGCGGTCCGGGCACCTCGTTCACATTCGGCGGATCGATCCCCGTCGCGTCGGACACGCCCGCGGGTATCTACAACGGCGATGTGACGGTTACCGCCGACTATAACTGATCGACCGGAAACCCTGGTTCGGGTTGGGGGCTGCCGGAAACGGCGGCCCCTTTTTTCATGTCCGATCCGGAGCTTTCCTAAACACCGTGGTAACCATCATCGACAGCGAAGCCGCAACGCCTGCTGGTTAATGAGGTGCTGACCACGCCGCATCGTGCCGGTGAGGACCAGACCAGTGGGAAGTAATTCATGACCAAATTTGCTCGATTGCTGACGGCCGCTGCCGTCGCCACCCTCTTCGCCAGCCCGGCGCTAGCCGTGCCGGTCGGTGCCACCACCGCCGCCACCGCCAAGGCGCAGATCGTCAAGCCGCTGGTGCTGACCGCGAAGACCAATATGGATTTCGGCACCATCCTGCTCACCAGCCTCGTTGCCGGACCGACCTACACCGTCACCCTGACCAGCGGCGGCGCGTTGACTTGCACGAGCGGGCTGACCTGCTCGGCCACCGGCATCCCCGCGACCTTCAACGTGCAGGGCTCGAATAACCAGCTCGTGAAAATCTACACAGCGGCGAGCAGCTTCACGAACGGTACGACGACGCTTTCGATTACGCCGAGTGCCGCCGGCTCGCTGACGCTCACGAACTCGGGATCGCCGGGGCTCGATTTCAACGTCGGCGCCTCATTCCCGATCACCAGCGCCACCACTGAAGGTGTCTACACCGGCAACCTCAACGTGACGGTCGATTACAACTAATCGCTCGCTCAATCGAGTGGACCAGGAGGGGTCGCCGGCAACGGCGGCCCTTTTTGCTGTCCCGGCAATGAGTGCCGCGATGGTTAGCAGTTAAATAACCATTTTGGTCGAAAAGCATCTCCAGATTGGATGGAGATTTGCTCGTGACCCTATTCCCGCGTTTCGCTCGCCTTGCGCTCGCCGCCCCGCTCGCCGTCGCCGCGCTGGCGACCCCTGCAACCGCCGGGATCGGTGACCTGCTTGTCGCCCCGACCCGCATTGTTCTCAACGGCAGTCGCGGCACGCAGATCATTCTCAATAATATCGGCGACGACGTCGCGACCTATCGCGTCAGCCTTGAGCTGCGCCGGATGAACCCCGACGGATCATTGAGCGACGTTGCCGCGCCAAACGCCGCGGAGAAGGCGGCCGAGGACATGATCCTTTATGCCCCGCGCAAGGTCACGCTGCCGCCCAACCAGCCGCAGACGATCAACATTTCCGCGCGCGCCCCGGCCGGATTGGCCGACGGCGAATATCGCGTCCACCTGCTGTTTCGCGCCATTCCCAAGCCGCGCCCTGTTACGGCCGCCCAATCAGAGGCAAAGGGTATCAGCTTCTCGCTGACCCCGGTCTATGGCGTGACCATCCCGGTCATCGTCCGCCTAGGCTCGCTTTCAGCTAAAGCCGGGATCGCCAATGTCCACATGGCTTCCGAAGGCGGCAAGCCCGCAGTGGCGATGGACCTGACCCGCACCGGCAGCCGCTCGACCTATGGCGAAGTGCGCGTGATCAAGGCCGGGATCAAGGACCCGATCGCGATCCAGCGCGGCATCGCGGTCTACACCGAAGTCGGCCAGCGCAGCGTCTCGATCCCGGTCAGCGACAAGCTCGCGTCCGCCGCCAACGGCCCGGTGACCGTGCAATATCTAGAAACGACAGAGGCCGGCACCCAGGTGATCGCCCAGACCAGCGCGGTGCTGCGCTAGGCAGTCAGGGGGTCGCGGGGGACGCGTTTGCGCCTGGCCAAAAGCCTGGGTCGCGGCCTCGTCGCCGCGCTGACACTGCCCGCGCTCGCCGCGGGCAGCGTTGCGACGGGTGCCGCCTCGGCTCCGGTCGCGCCGGCGTGGAGCGCCGACCCTGACGATCAGTTCGTGCTTGAGGTCAATATCCGCCAGTTGCGCCTCGGCGACGGGGTCCGCGCCTATGGCACGCCCGAGGGCACGTGCGTCAATTTCGGCGATTTCCTGACGACGCTCGATGTACCGATGCGAATCGACGTCGGTGCCAAGCGCGCGACCGGCTGGGCGTTCAAGGAAAGCAACAAGATTGCCATCGATCTTGGTACTGGACGGGCCTCTTGGGGCTCTGGCCAGAGCGAGATGATGACGAGCGGCACGGTCCGCCTGACCCCTGATGGCTGGTGCGTCGAGACCGGCGCGCTGGCGCGCTGGTTCGGAATTGGCGTCAAGCCGTCACTCGCCGGATCGATGCTCATGCTGACGTCGGACGCCAAGCTGCCGGTTGAACTGGCAAAGGAGCGCCACGACCGTGCCGCGCGGCTGAGCCACGCCAGTCTGAGCCTTGGCCAATTGCCGCAGGTCCGCCTGCCCTACCGATTGTGGCGCGCCCCGGCGCTCGATTTTGTTGTTAGCGGCGGCGTGGCCTACAGCGCGAGAACCGGCGCGCGGGTCGATCGCCACGCCGCGTTGCTTGCAGCGGGCGAACTCGCCAGCCTGTCCTACGAAGCGCAGGCGACGACCGATGCGCGCGGCCGCCCCGACAGCCTGCGGCTGCGCGCCTACAAGTCCGATCCCGACGGCAATCTTCTCGGTCCGCTGCGCGCGACCCATTTCGGGGTCGGCGATGTCGCCGGATTCGACAGCCGGTTGATCGGCGTCGGACGGGTCGGGCGCGGGGTCGAGGTGACCAATCGTCCGCTGTTCACGCCAACCGCGTTCGATCGCACCCATCTCGAAGGCGATTTGCCCGCCGGGTGGGAGGCCGAACTCTATCGCAACGGCGAGTTGCTCGGCTTCGCCCCCGCCACCGGCGACCAGCGCTACCGCTTCGACGATGTTCAACTGCGCTACGGCGCCAACGAGCTCGAGGTGCGGCTCTACGGCCCGCAGGGGCAACTGCGGTCTCGCCACGAAACGGTCGATGTCGCCAATGCCGCGGCTCCCCCGGGGACGACCTGGTACTGGGCCGGGGTCAACCAGCCCGCGCGAGAATTAATCGCTTTGCGAGCGCGACCGCCCGACAATACCAACTTGCCCAAACTCCAGGCGAGCGTCGCGCTGGAGCATGGGCTCGACAAACGCACTTCCATTGGGCTCGCCGCGACCATGCAGGTGGTCGACGACGAGCGATTGACCTATGTCGAAGGCACCGTGCGCCGCTCGATCGGCAGCGCGCTGGTTGAAGTGGCGGGGGTCCGCGATAGCCACGGCGGAAAAGCCGCGCGTGCCTCATTGCTCGGCAAGATCGGCCCGCTCGACATTTCGGCCGAAGCGCTCGCCGCGAGCAATTTCCGGCTGAACGGGATCCGCGAACGCGCGATTCGGCAAGCGCAACTCTCGCTTGGCGCGCCATTGAAGATCGGGCGGAGCATCTTTCCGGCCAGCGCGTCGCTGCGCATCATCGATCGGCCCGGCGGCGCGCGTTCGCTTGAGGCGGCGGGGCGATTGTCGGCCAATTTCGGCCGATTCAACCTCGGCACCGACATTCGATGGCGACGCAACAGCGACCGGAGCGGACTGGTCGCTGCTCGCACCGACGACCTCGAGGCGACGCTGATCGGATCGGGCCATATCGGCCGGATACGTTTGCGAGGAAGCAGCACGTTCGACTTGAAACCCTCGGCGCGGCTCAAGCTCGCCGAGCTTTCGGCTTATTGGTCGGCATCCGAAAAGGCCGATTGGGACGCCGGGCTCGGCTATGACAATGAAGCACGACGGGCGCGCGCGCGGCTGTCCTACATTCGCCGGTTCAACAGCATGGCGCTGGCGCTGACCGGTGAGGGGGCGAGCGATGGCTCGCTTGCGTTCGGCTTCAACCTGAACTTCTCGCTTGATCCGGCGCGGGGTTTCAAACCTTCCCGGCTACCGATGGCCAGCGCCGGCCTGATCCGCGCCCACGTTTATCGTGATCTCAACGACAATGGCGCGCGCGATCCGGGCGAGCCCGATGAACCGGGCGCGCTGATCACCACTGGCACGCGTGTCGCGCTGCAGCCGACCGACAAGCGTGGCACATCGACCGTCGCCGGACTGACGATCTACCAGCCGGTTGCGGTCGGAATCGATCAATCGACGCTGAGCGACCCCAACCTTACCCCGCGCAAGGCGCTGCAGGTCGTCACTCCGCGCGCCGGCATCGCCGCCGAGGTCGAGATCGGGCTGGTCGGATCGGGCAGCATCGAGGGCGTGCTGATCAAGGACGGCGGCGGCGGCTTCGAAGGCGTCGAACTTGAACTGGTGGGGGCCGACGGCAAGCTCGCGAGCACAGCGCAGAGTGATTTCGACGGCTATTTCCTGTTCGATAAAATCCCATATGGACATTATAATGTGCGCATTGCTCTTTCGTCGGCGAAGGCAATCCATGCTGCGATTGATGCAAGTGCGACGGTCAGCGGCGACAAGCCGACCGTGCGGCTGGGAGCCATCCGCGCGGTTCAGTCGCTGGAAGTCGCGTCGAACGGTGGCTCGAATTAACCATAGTCGTCTGAAGCGACTTTCCGGCGCATGCGGATTGCTGCGTGCGGCCGGCCGCCGCTGGGCGTCGGGGGCAAATCTGGTGCGGTCGAGAAGACTCGAACTTCCACGGCCTTTCGGCCACAGCCACCTCAAGGCTGCGCGTCTACCATTCCGCCACGACCGCACGTGAACAGGCTCAACGATCGGGAGCCTCTGGCAAGGCGCGGCCCCTAGCAAAGGCTTTCACGGCGCGCAACAGGGGCGGCCGCCAGTGACCCCGCGTCCCGCGCCGGGACAGTGGTAAACAGGTCATTTACCTTTATCCCAAATGCTGCGCTGATGGCAGCATGTTCGCGCTTTTGTTCGCCGCCGTCACCGTTAGCGCCGGTCCCGCTGTCGTCCCGCACGGCGCGGTTTTCCAGCCGAGTGCGGTGACCGCGAGCGCGCTAGTCACGGTCCGCATTCTCGAAGGTGTGACAATCGAATATCGCGGAGCCAAGCCGGTCGGCGCAATCGCCAGGCGCGAAACCTCGCTGCTGGTCGACGGCCAGAACGTCGCCGCCACCCTGATCGAATTTCCCTAATTCGCCCAGCGCCGCCCGTGCAGCGCTAACCGCCCGTGCAGCGTTGGCTTGCACAGCGACCGCCCGTGCAGCGTGAACTTGCCCGGCGACCGCCCTCGCAGCGCTAGCTTGCCCAGCGCAGCGTCAGCGAGGTTGCGTTGGCGGGGACGTTGAGTTCGGCGGCGTTGAAGCTCGCACTCGTTCTGGGGGCCAGGCGGGCGGCCGGGGGAGGGATCATCCAGCTATAGACGAGTTTGCCGCCGCCGTCGCGCAGGTCGGCCTGCAGCGCGGGGACGGGTTCGGCCTCGTCGGTCGGATTGATGACGCGGCCGCTGAGCGAGACAAGGTCGTTGCCACTGGCGAGTTTCTGCCGGTTCTGACTGGTGACCATCAGTTTCAGAGGGCTGTCGGCGCTGGCCTCGGCCAAGCCGGCGCGCGCCATCCACTCGCGCGGGGCGAGGAAATAGGCGGCAGCGGCGAGCGCGGCGACGATCAGGACGAGCGCGAGGATGATGACCAGTCCCTTGCGCCGCGGCGCGACGTCATCATCGCCATACGGCGCGTCGTTCCAGCCGCTGTCGTCCGCCACAATCGCGACGGGCTCGGGCGGAAGATCGTCCCGCGGTTGCGCCTCGACCATGGCAATCGGTTCGGCAACGGCAACCGGTTCAGGGTCAGCGAGTACCTCGCCCGCCTCGGCCTCCGGCTCGACGATCGACGCATCGCCAACCGTCGCCAGGTCCTCCGCAGACAAGGCGACCGGTTTCGGATCGGACGGAACGGCAACGACGGTTTCGTCCGGCGCTGCCAACTCGGGCTCCACCGGCGCTGGAACAGCCACCGCCTCTTCACCCGCCTGATGCCAGCTATGCTTGCACGCCGCACAGCGTACCGTGCGGCCGTGCGGCGGGATCGCTCCGTCCTTGACGGTATAGCTCGTCTGGCAGGCAGGACAGGTCAAAATCATGCGCGCGCCAACTCTCCGGAAAGTTGATCCGGTAAACAGCAATCGCCGATGCTTGGCAAGGCGGCGCCCCCTGTGCGACACACGGGCCGTGAGTGGGGAAGCGACAATCGTCGAGTTCGAGCGGGTCGGGCTGCGCTATGGCACCGGCAGCGAAGTCCTGCGCGACCTCGATTTCCGTCTGGACAGCGGCGGCTTCACCTTTCTTACCGGGCCTTCGGGGGCGGGCAAGACCTCGCTACTGAAGCTGCTGTATCTCGCGCAGCGCCCGACGCGCGGATCGATCCGGCTGTTTGGCGAGACGATCAACGATGCGCCGCGCGACGCCATGCCACCGCTGCGCCGCCGGATCGGGGTGGTGTTCCAGGATTTCCGCCTCGTCCGGCACCTGAGCGTGTTCGACAATGTCGCGCTGCCGCTGCGCATCGGTGGCGCGGGCGAGGCGGCGGTCGAGGGGCCGGTGCGCGAAATGCTCGCCTGGGTCGGCCTAAGCGACCGTGCCAGCGCGCGTCCGGCGACGCTGTCGGGGGGCGAGCAGCAGCGCGTCGCAATCGCCCGCGCCGTGATCGCCGCACCCGACCTGATCATCGCCGACGAGCCAACCGGCAACGTCGATGCGGCAATGGCGCAGCGCATCCTCAGCCTGCTGATCGCGCTCAATCGCCAGGGCACGACGGTGCTCGTCGCAACGCACGATCTCGGGCTCATCGCGGGCACCCCGGGTGCGCAACTCATCCGCCTCGAAAATGGCGCGCTGGTCGATCCAACCGGCGCGTTACGCCATCCGCCGACACGGCGGCCGTCATGAACTGGCTGTTCCCGGCCCTGCCCGAACGGCGGCTGATACCCGGCGGGGGTGTGCGAGGTGCAACCCCGTGGGTCATTGCGATCATGACCTTTGTCATGCTGATCGTCGCCGTTACCGGGATCGCGCTCGCCAACAGCGCCGGGCTGGTCGCGGCGGGGGTCAGCGAGCGCTATTCGATCCAGCTCGCCGATGGCGTAGCGCGGCAGGACGCGGCCGTGGCGGCAGCAACGCGAACTCCGGGCGTTGCCGCAGTGCGACCAGTGGCCGCGGCCGAAATGCGTGCCATCCTCGAGCGCTGGCTCGGCCCGGCCGGGGCGGGCGCCGATTTGCCCCTGCCCGCGCTGATCGACGTCGACCTCCGCCCCGGTGCCGACGCCGCCAATATCGCAGCGGCGATCGAGCGAGCCGTCCCCGGCGCGCGCTTTGTCGCCCATGCCGACAGCCTGCGTCCGCTGCTCAAGGGTCTTCGCTCGCTCAGCTGGCTCGCCGCGGCGCTGGTGCTGCTGGTCGGCCTGGCGAGTGCGGCGGCGGTGGTGCTGGCGACGCGCGGCGCGCTCGATACCAATCGCGCGACGATCGAGGTCCTGCACGGCATCGGCGCCAACGACCGCCAGATCGCCAACCTGTTCCAGCGCCGCATCGCGATCGACGCGCTGATCGGCGGGGTTGCCGGCGGGCTCGCCGCGGGTCTCGCGCTGCTGCTCATCGCGGGCAGCGGTGCCAGCTGGATCGGCGAGCTTGCCGGCGGCAACGTGCTTCACGGCCATGACCTCGCCCTGCTCGCGCTGCTCCCGCTGGCGATGGCGGCGATGGCGACCGTCGTTGCGCGTTCGGCGGTGCTCGCGACGCTGAGGAGCAGCCTGTGACGGCCCGCGCGGCGAGCCTCATTTTGCTGCTCTACATTATCCTGTTCGCGCTATTCGCGGTGTCGCTCGGCACCCCCGCACCCGCCGGCGCCACGACCGAGGCGATCGTTGTCCTCACCGGGGGCAACGGCCGCATCGAGCAGGGCATCGCGCGCCTCGCCGCGCACCGCGCGACGCGCATGCTGATCGCGGGTACCGACCCGGTGGTGACAAAGGCCGATCTCGCCGCCCGCCTCCACGGCGAGCGAAACCTGCTCGATTGCTGTGTCGATCTAGGGTCGGAGAGCGTCGACACCCGCTCGAACGCCGAGGAAGCCAAGCGCTGGCTCGACGCGCGCGGGTATCGTTCGCTGACCCTTGTTACCAGCGACTGGCACATGCGCCGGGCTCGTTATGAATTCGCGAGCCAGCTCGGCCGGCGCTACGAGATTACGACCGACGCCGTCCGGACGGAGCCTAATCTGATGACCCTCTTCGCCGAATATAATAAATATCTGCTTCGGCGAATGGCGGTATGGCTCGACGTATGAATCTCGTCCGCTCGTTGCTGTTCAACCTGATTTTCTACCCCGGCACTCTGCTCTACGTGCTCACCGGGCTTGCCGTGTCGGTTCTCGGCGAGAAGCCGATGCGCGTCGTGGTCCGCGGCTGGTCCAGCTTCCACTTCTTTCTCACTCGCCACCTGATCGGGATTGATGAGCGGTTCGAGGGCGAGCTTCCGCAAGGCTCGTACCTGTTCGCGATCAAACACCAGTCGATGTACGAGGCGGTGGCGACGCTGCGCATATTCGACGCCCCGATCGTGGTGATGAAGCGCCAATTGAGCCACATGCCGTTCTTCGGCTGGCTGACGCAGGTCCATGGCGTCATCGGCGTCGATCGCGAAGCGGGACCGGCCGCGCTGCGCCACCTCGTCGTGGCGGGCCGGGCAGCGGCGGCGAGCGGACGGCCAGTGGTCATCTTCCCCGAAGGCACCCGCGTGCCCGTCGGCGAGCAGCCCGAACTCAAACCCGGTTTCGCCGCCCTCTATCGGGCGACAGGACTGCCCGTCGTCCCAGTCGCGGTCGATGCCGGGCTGGTGTGGCCCAAAGGGCTGGTCAAGCGCCCCGGCCTCGTCACGTGGCGCATCGGCGAGATCATCCCGCCCGGCCTGAAACGACCCGAGATCGAAGCGCGGGTCCATGAAGCGATTAACGCATTGGAGCGCTAGCGCTCCGCGCCTCAAAGACTCGTTGGGGCATCATCCAGCCAGTTGATATACGCGCCATGCGGATGGGACGTCGCGAGCAGGCGATCAGCGCCGTCGGGCCAGCTGCGAAGCCGCACCGTCGGGTCCTGTTCGTCGGGGGTCCGCTCGAATCGCAGCCACCCGAGTGGCGCATTTTCGGTGGCCCGCTGACCCGCCCGCTCGATCGCCGCAGCAACGCGTTGCTGGCTCTCCGGCGGGAAATATTGGAAGGCAATCGAGTGATAGACGAGGCGGCTCGTGCGATCGGGCTGCGCTTCGGCCAGCTTTGCTTCGATCCACTCCGCCGCGTCTCCAGTGTCGATTGTCACAGGGTGCGCCTCCGCGACCTTGAGCGCCGCCTCGAGCTGAGCGATCCGCTGCGCCTGGTCGGCCCACACAAAGCCGAGCAGCCGGTCGCCGTCGCTCAGCGGATCGAGCGGGGTCAGGTCGACGCCATGACGCCCGATCACCTCGATCTTCGCCTCGGGTGGTGGCGGCCCGGTCCACTCGGGCTTGAGCTGAAGCGGCGAGGAAGGATCGCCAGCCCGAAGACCGCCGAGATCATAGCCGAAGCGATCCATCCTTAGGTTCAGCCCAGCGCTCGCACCAAGCTCGAACAGTCCGACAGGCAGCGGGAAGCGATCGGCGAAGGCCAGCACTCCCGCGAACAAGGCGTTGGCCCGCCCGACCTCGTTGGTCTGCGGCGGTCGGTCGAGCCACTCGGCCAGCCCCGGCGTGACCATCGCCTCGTCGATCGCTGCGCCCAGTCGCTCGATCTCGGGAAACGCGTTGGGCGGGTAGCAGGCAGCAAGTGCCGGCAGCGTCCCCGCCCGAACCCCGGCATGCAACCCGCCACACAGCCTGAGCGGCACGGCATCGCCCGACGGACGCGGATCGCCCGGCCACTCGCGCAGCCGCCGCGCGACCTCGCCCTCGGGCCACTCGCGTTCCGCCAGCAGGTCGCACACCACCGCGGTCAGCGGCGAGCCGAGCGCCCGGCACCACCCCGCCTGCTCGGCGAAGGCGGCCCGCACATCAGCCGCGGAGTCGGGCACCAAGCTTCTCGGCTGCAGCGACGATCCTCGCCGACACATCGGCGATCTCGGCATCGGTAAAACTCTTCTCGCCCGGCTGGAGGGTGACTTCCACGGCCAGGCTCAACCCCGCCTCGCTCTCGAACCGGTCGAACAGCCGCGCGTCGACGATCAATTTTTTGTCCGCCCCCCGCACTGCCCGGACCAGCGAGTCGGCGGTGACGCTCTCCGGAACGATGAAGGCGAAATCGCGAGTCACCGCCTGCAGCGCCGGGGGCGTGAAGGCGGGACGTGCCCGACCGACCGAGCGCGGCGCGGGGATGGCGTCGAGGTAGATTTCGGCGGCGACCGTCCCGGCGGGGGCGTCGATCTCCTTCGCCAGCCGCGGATGAAGCTCTCCGAACGCGGCGAGGATCGTTTTCGGCCCCAAGCCCAGCGTCGCCGATCGCCCCGGGTGCCAGGTCGACCCCGCATCGGGGGTGAGGGTCAGGTTAGCGGTCGGCGCCCCCGCCGCGTCGAGCAGCGCGATCACTTCCGCTTTGGCGTCATAGGCATCGAACCCGTTCACCTTGCCCGACTGCCAGCTCCGTTCCGACCGCTCGCCGGCGAGCAGGATCGCGGCGGTCGCCCATTCGCCGTCGGCAAGATAGCGCCGCCCGATCTCGAAGAGCCGGATTGAAGTAGCCCCCCGGTCAACATTGCGCCGCGCCGCCGCGACTAGCCCCGGCAGTAGCGACGGGCGCATCGCCTTCATCTCCTCGCTGATCGGATTGGCGAGGGTCCACGCCGCGCCCCCGAACCGCTCGGCATCGGCGGTGGAGATGAAGCTCCAGTTGATCGCTTCGTCGAGGCCTCGCGCCGCGGCCGCGCGCCGCACCCTCCGTTCGACCATCTGCGCGCGCGTCGCGGTCGGCCTGGCAACCCCCTCGGCGCGGGGTAGCGGGGTCGAGGGGATGTGGTCGAAGCCGACGATCCGCGTGACTTCCTCGACGAGATCGGCGGGTCCGTCGATGTCGCGCCGCCAGCTCGGGACGACCGCGTCGGTCCCGTTGAAGCCGAAGCCGAGCCGTCCGAGGATCGACCGCTGCTCGTCTTCGGCAACCTCGATCCCGCCCAGCGCCAGCGTCAGCGCCGGATCGAACGCCACGCGCCGCGGCTCGAGCAGCGGCTGGCCCGCGTGCGTGACCGGGCTGGCGGTGCCGCCGCAGTGGTCGACCACCAGCTGCGTGGCGATCGCCAGCCCCTCGTCGAGAAATGCCGGATCGACCCCCCGTTCGAACCGCTGGCGGGCATCGCTCGTGAGCATAAGCTTCTGGCCCGTCCGCGCGATCCGCGCCGGGTCGAAATAGGCGCATTCGATGATGATGTCGGTGGTCGCGTCCGACACGCCGCTATGTTCGCCGCCCATGATCCCGGCGATATCGTGAACTTGCGTATCGTCGGCGATGACCGTCATCGTCGGGTCGAGCGCATAGCTCTTGCCGTTAAGCGCGAGCGCCGTCTCGCCTTCGCGCGCCTTGCGGGCGACCAGCGGTCCCTGAAGCTTCGCGCGATCATAGACATGGAGCGGCCGGCCGAGATCGATCGAAACGAAATTGGTGATGTCGACCAGTACCGAGATGGGCTTCTGCCCCGCGGCCTTGAGCTTCTTCTGCATCCACGGCGGCGACGCGGTGTTGGTCAGGCCCGACACGGCCTGCGCGAAGAAGGCCGGGCAGCCTTCGGGATCGTCGGTTCGCACCGTCGGCGCCTCGCCGCTCGTGGCCAGCGGCTCGCGCCCCTCCATCTTGTACACGGCCGCGAGCGGCCTCAGCGTCCCCAGCCCCGCCGCGGCGAGGTCGCGCGCAATCCCCCGCACCCCCATGCAATCCTGCCGGTTGGGCGTGACCGCGACATCGAACACCGGGTCGTCGAGCCCGGCATAGTCGGCAAAGCTCGCCCCGACCGGCGCATCCTCGGCAAGCTCAATGATCCCGTCATGTTCCTCGCCGAGCTCGAGTTCGCGGACCGAGCACATCATGCCGTTCGACTCGACCCCGCGGATCGCCGTCTTCTTGAGCACCATGTCGCTCCCCGGCACGTAAGCGCCCGGTCCTCCGAACACTCCGAGCATCCCCGCGCGGGCGTTGGGCGCGCCGCACACCACCTGGAGCGGTGTGCCGTCGCCGGTGTCGACGGTGAGTAGCTGCAGCTTGTCAGCCTGCGGATGGGGCGCGGCAGTGAGCACCCTCGCCACCTTGAACGGCGCCAGCGCCTCGGCGGGATTGTCGATCCCCTCGACCTCGAGCCCGATGCGGTTGAGCGTGTCGGCGACCGCGCCCGCGTCGGCGGCGGTGTCGAGATGCTCCTTCAGCCACGACAGGGAGAATTTCACGCGCCCACGCCCCCGCTCAGCGTCGGCACGTCGAGCGCGGAGAAGCCGTAATGCTTCATCCAGCGCAAATCGCCGTCGAAGAAAGCGCGCAAATCGCTCATGCCATATTTGAGCATCGCCAGCCGATCGACCCCCGTCCCGAAGGCGAATCCCTGCCACTCATCGGGATCTAGCCCGCACGCCGCGATGACCCTGCGGTGGACCATTCCGGAGCCCAAAACTTCCATCCATCCCTCGGACCCGCCGACGACGCGGCGGCCCTTCTCCATCGACCAACCGATGTCGATCTCCGCGCCGGGCTCGGTGAACGGGAAGTAGGACGGACGAAGACGGATGACGATGTCGTCGCGTTCGAAAAAGGCTTTCAGGAACGTCTCCAGGGTCCATTTGAGGTGGCCCATGGTGATGCCCTTGTCGATCACGAGCCCCTCGATCTGGTGGAACATCGGGGTATGGGTCGCGTCGCTGTCGCTGCGATAGACGCGCCCCGGGGCGATGATCCGGATCGGCGGTTTTTCGCTCATCATCGTGCGAATCTGGACCGGCGAGGTGTGCGTGCGCAGGACCATCGGCCGCTCATGCTCACCGGCAAGATAGAAAGTGTCGTGCCTCGCGCGCGCCGGGTGAGTGTCGGGCATGTTGAGCGCGGTGAAATTGTGCCAGTCGTCCTCGATCTCGGGCCCTTCGGCGACCGCGAACCCCATGTCGGCGAAAATCTCGGTCAGCTCGTCCATCACCTGGCTGACCGGATGCACCGAACCCCGAGGGGTTACGCGCGAAGGAAGCGACAGGTCGAGCCGCTCAGTTGCCAGCCGCGCGTCAAGCTCGGCCGCCTCGAGCGAGCCCTTCCGCGCCGCGATCGCCGCCGTCACTCCCTCGCGCAGCGCGTGGATCTTCGGCCCCTCGACCGCGCGCTCCTCGGGGGTCATGCCCCCGAGCGATTTGAGCAGCGCGGTGATCTCCCCCGACTTGCCGAGCGCGGCCACGCGCAGCGTCTCGAGCTCGGGCAAGGTCTGGGCTGTGGCGATGCGGTCGGCAAGCGGTTCGGTCATGGCCTCGGCCTCTAGCCGCTGCGCACCGCAAATTGCAAAGCGGCTAGAGCCTGATCGTTTGAGGTGGAAGGGCTTCGCGCTTCCGCCAAAAGCGTGAATCAGGCTCTTAACATCTACGCCGGAACGAACGGATAGGGCGAGATCGTCTTGCGATTCTCGTCGACCGCCAGCGGCCGCCCCGCCGGCGCGGTTGCGCGCTGCGGGCAGTTCATCCGCGGGCAGATCGCACACGCCGGCCCGACCGCGGTGATCGGCGGGTTGGCAAGGTCGATCCCTGCGGCGCAGTGCAGCTTCCCGGCATAGCGAAGTTCGCACCCGAGCCCGACCGCGAGCAGCCCATCGGACTGGACGTCGGGCCGGATCGGCCGCTCGATCGTCCGCGAAATGGTGAAAAAGCGCTGCCCGTCGGGGGTCTCGATGACCTGGCTGATCGCTTTGCCCGCATTCTGGAACGCGGCATGCAGATTCCACCGCGGGCAGGTCCCGCCGAAGCGCGAGAAGGGGAAACTGCTCCCGGCATAGCGCTTCGAAATATTGCCCGCTGCGTCGACCCGGATCATAAAGAACGGCACGCCGCGCGCGCTGTCGCGGCTGAGCGTGGTCAGCCGGTGCGACACCTGCTCGACGTTCGCGCCATATTCGCCGCACAGCCGGTCGATCGAATAATCATACTCGTCGGCTGAGGCGAGGAAGCGGCCGTAGGGCATGATGATCGCGCCGGCGGCATAGTTGGCCAGGCTGACATGGAGCAAATGGCGCGAGCCTTGGTCGGGCGGCGCGGCGGCGGCGACGATGCGTTGGATGACGTCACGAAATTCGACCATCGCCAGCTGGTAGGCGAGACCGAAGGTGCGGTTCTCGCTCCTTAGCAGCGACGACAGCAGGAACACGCGCCGCTCGGGATCATAATATTGCGTCGTCTCGCCAAGCTGCGACGGGTTCACGACGCGCGCCGAAATGCCCCATGCATCCTTCAGCCGCCTCCGCAGTGGCTCCGCGATCGACAGCGCGTCGGCCATCGCCACCCCCAGCGTCTCGGCACATTCTTCGAGTTCGGGGAAGTGGTTGCTCGATTCCTGGATATAGTCGCGCACCCAGGTCTCGGGGGTGATCAGCGCGCGTGGGTCCTCGCTATCCCCGCCGTGCGAATGGCGCTGGAGGTCGCGCAATGCGGTGTAAAGCCGCGCCACCCCGTCGGCGACGGTCGGGGCGTTGTTGGCGAGCTCGACCAGCTCGAATCGCGATACGCCGAGGTCGGCGAACATCGGATCGGTGAATATCTCGGCGAGCTGCTCGACCCCCGCGCCGTCATTGCCCTCGGCGGCGAAGGTCTTGACGTTGACGTCGAATACTTCGGCCAGCCGCAGCAGGATTCCCGCGGTTACCGGCCGCTGGTTGCGCTCGAGGTGATTGAGGTACGATGCCGAGATGCCAAGCTGCGTGGCCATCGCGCTTTGCTGGAGCTCGCGCTCGCGGCGGAGGCGCTTCAACCGAGCGCCGAGAAAGAGTTTGCGTTGGGCAACCATGCTGTATCTTGTGAAGGATTTACAGGAATCACAAGTCACTTCGCGGCGGCTTCGCTCTTTTCCGTGCGACCGTGACAAGAAAATGACGTTGGATGGGCTCAAGGATCAACGTCAACATCAAGGAGCTTTGCAATGGAACGGCGTTACTGGGTCATCGGCGGGGATTATAGCGACTGCGACTTCGGTGCACTCGAGCCCGGCTCGGAGCAGATCAGTGGCCCGTTCACCTGCGAAGTAAAGGCGCGCACCGAGTGGCAGCGGCTGACCTTTCGCGACAAGGCGGGCGCTACCACCCGATTCACCATCGCCGCCGAGCCCGAGCGCATCTGGCAGTAAGTCAGGGGAGGATGCCTTCGCATCCACGAGAAAGGGCGCCACGGCGGAATGCCGGGCGCCCTTTTTTCGTTCGTCCCGCTCGTTGTTAAGCGGCGACGGCGGCCGTGCGATCGCCCTCGTTGGGGAGATGCGCTTTCGCCTGCGCGATGAGCGCGGAGAAAGCCTCGCCCTCGTGCATCGCGATGTCGGCCAGGACCTTCCGGTCGAGGTCGATGTTCGCGAGCTTCATCGCGTGGATGAACTGGCCATAGGTCAGTCCCTCGGCGCGAACCGCGGCGTTGATGCGCTGGATCCACAAGGCGCGGAAGCTGCGCTTCTTCACCTTGCGATCGCGATAGGCATATTGCCCGGCCTTTTCGACGGCCTGGCGGGCGATGCGGATCGTGTTCTTGCGACGGCCATAATAGCCCTTCGCATTGTCCAGGATCCGCTTGTGCTTGGCGCGGGTGGTTACACCCCGTTTGACGCGTGCCATGTCTCTTCAGCTCCTAGTTCAGGCCGTACGGCGCCCAGAGCTTCACGCGCTGGGTGTCGGACTTGGCGAGCACTTCGGTGCCGCGGTTCTGGCGGATATACTTCGAATTGTGGCTGATCAGGCGGTGGCGCTTTCCAGCGACTCCGTGCTTGAGCAACCCAGAGGCCGTGAGCTTGAAGCGCTTCTTCACGCCGCTCTTGGTCTTGAGCTTGGGCATTTTCGTCTCCTTGTAGCGCTTCAAGAGCGCGACGTTATCAACCTGACACGGCAGCCCTAACTGGCCGGACCGGTTGTCTTTCCAACAATCTGGAAGAGGCGCGCCTATAGGTCTAGAATCGGTAGATGACAAGTTTTTGTCGGAGGAAAGAATGGCTCGTAAACGGTCAGCCACGAAGGACGTTATAAATTTAAGTCGCTCCGCAATCGAGAGTGCGCTCCGCGCGTCAATAGAATCCGAAAACGACTCGGCGTTTCGTAGCGAGATTGGTATGCGCAATCCCTCTAGAAGCTATTTCGTTCAAGCTGACGGCAGACGGCATTCTGTAAAGGCGCTTGTTGTTTATGCCCTACGCAAAGATAACCCAAACGCGGTTTCTACAGACTTTCATGCGGCTGATGCAGCCAAACGCCTGCGCATGCTGAAGTTCAATGTGATACATTTGACCCTCGAAACGGACCAGCAGAGGGAGTTGGAATGGATCAAACGACTAAAGCGGACGGGACAAACCAAATTTCGAAGAATCTTGCTAGACCTTTTTGAAAGTTGTCCCCTCACCAATTGCTCTACTCAGACAGCATTGGAAGCCGCGCATGTTCAAACTGTCAAAGAAAAGGGAATCGACGCAGCTAACAACGGTATCTTGCTAAGAGCTGATCTGCATAAGTTATTCGATGCAGACCTTCTTGCTATCAATCCAAAGACCGGAGCAATCGCCTTAAGCGATGAGTGTGTGCAAGACTATGCGCTGCTGCTCAAAAAGGCGCGCTACAAGGCGATTCAAGGTGGCCCGGCTCTTTCCGCTTTCCAAGATCGGTGGGACAGATTTAAACGACGAATACCGCAGTGAGCGGGCGCCTTAGTCGAACAGGCTCGACACACTCGACTCATCGGCAATCCGCTTGATCGCCTCGGCGATCAGCGGGGCGATGGTCAGGCGGCGGATCTTGCCGGGGGCGTCGGCTTCGCCCGACCAGATGGTGTCGGTGACGACCAGCTCGGTCAACTCGCTCGCCGCGACCCGAGCGGCGGCCGCGCCCGACAGGACGCCGTGGCTGCAATAGGCGAAGACCTCCTCGGCGCCCTGCTGCTTGAGCGCCGCCGCCGCATTGCACAGCGTCCCCACCGAATCGACGAAGTCGTCGATCAGGATGCAGCAATGCCCCTCGACGTCGCCGATGATGTTCATCACTTCGGATTCGCCC
>JBBQDG010000009.1:0-69223 GCA_038319435.1 Sphingomonadales bacterium
CGGATGCGGTGGAAGCCTTTGGGCAGGACATGCAGCAGGAAGCGGCGGATGAACTCGTCCGGCCTGAGCGTCATGGTCTGCTGCCGGTCGCCCCCGTCGCGGCGGTAATCCTTATAGCGGAACGTCACCCCGGCCGCGTCGAAGCGCAGGAGGCGGCTGTTCGAGATGGCGACCCGGTGGGTGTAGCGCGACAGATAGGCGAGCACCGCCTCGGGTCCGGCAACGGGCGGTTTGGCATAGACGATCCAGCGCTTCTTCCTGACCGGTGACAGGTGGCGCAGGAAGGCACTCCGGTCGGCGAGGGGCGCAAGGCGACCATGGAAGGCGAGCCGCCCAGCGTCGTGAAGCGCGATCAACCCGGCCAGGAACAGGCGGCGGAACAGCTTGGCCAGGACGCGCACCGGTAGCAGGAAGGCGGCACGCGACGATATCCAGCGCGTGCCGTCGCGTGCGATGCCGCCGCCCGGCACGATCATATGGATGTGCGGGTGGTGGGTCAGCGCCGACCCCCATGTGTGAAGGACCGCGGTGATGCCGATCCGGGCACCGAGGTGCTTTGGGTCCGACGCGATCGTCAGCATCGTCTCCGACGCCGCCTTGAACAGCAGGTCACTCAATATTGAACTGCAGCAGGCGCTCAACCCCAATGATGGACCGGCGATCGAGAAGTTCGGCACCCGCTTCTCGGTTGGCGACAAGGTCATGCAGATCGAAAACGACTATGACAAAGAGGTCTATAATGGCGACGTCGGCTTCGTTGAGGCCATCGACACCGTTGGTGGCGAGATCACGATTAGCTTCGACAGGCGCCCGGTCGCCTTCCAGTTCGGGGAACTCGATCGGATCGTGCTGGCCTATGCCACTACCGTGCACAAATCGCAGGGATCTGAATATCCAGTCGTCGTGATCCCGGTAATGACCCAGCATTACACGATGCTGCAACGCAATCTGCTTTATACTGCCGTCAATCGTGGTCGCCGCCTGGTGATCCTGGTCGGCCAGCAAAAGGCCGTTGCGATTGCGGTCCGCAATGTCTCGGGTCGCCGCAGATGGTCGAAACTCCGAGAATGGCTCGCGGGCGGAGACCGATGAAGCGAACGACGGCGACGTCAGTGCGACAGCCGGAGCGGTCATACCGCTTCCCATACTTCGGGATCGGTAATACGTCAGAGGGGACTTTCCGACCGGGAGCCACCACCCGATGCCGCTCGACGATGCAGAGTGGCGTGACCGGCAACTAATCCTCTCCGGTGGCGTGACGGCAGCTTTAGAGAAGCAAATTCATCGCGTCGAATATCCAGATGTGGGCGCGTTGCTGGCGACTGTCTCTGTTAAACCGGTCCGCTACGGTGACTTCAAAACCGCGTTTCCACTTTGAGAATGAGCCGACAATCCCGACGTCTACATCAGGGTTGCACTAGATCGAGATGGGACACCCCAAGCGCCATCGCAATTTCGTAGATTGTGACGATCGTCGGATTCCGTTTGCCGCGTTCGAGATCACTCAGATACTGCTGCGTGAGGCCGGATCGCTCGGCAAGCTGCTCTTGAGTGAGCCCTTCCCGCTTGCGAATTTTGGCACAGTTGTCCCCGACCAGTTTCCGCATATCCATGCAGAAACCATTGGCGACCTACGCCGCGATGGTTTATCTCCTATAATGTGTATGACGATCCTCTTGCCGAACTGGGTGACGACGGCGGCCCTGAACCCATCGCCGTCCGGCTGGCTGACCAGTCCTACGCCGCGCTCGACACCCAGCGTGTCGGACGAATGGGCGAGCTTGTCGTTGAGCTTGAACTGCTGAAACGCGGATGGATCGTCGGCAACTTCAACAGCACCACCATGAACTCCGCCGGCTGGGACCTGTTCGCGACCCGCAGCACGCGCTCGGTGAAGATCCGGGTCAAGGCCAAGCGGCCCGGCGTCGACTGTTTTCGCTGGTCGGCCTTGCGGATGCCGACGATGATTTCGTCGCCGCCGTGTCGTTTGACCCCAACGGCGGATATGATGTGTTTGTCATGCCCAGCGTCGTCGTTGAATGCACCCTGCGCGACGAGAACGCGCGCTGGATTGCTGGCACCAAGCCCAGCGGGGGACCCCGTAAACCGACATCGATGCGTCATCTCTACATCGACGACCGTGAAGACGGCGCCCCGGCGCATGGCTTCGCCAAACGCTGGGCGCAATATCGCAACGCATGGGGCCTACTCGAACGCTATGAAGCATGACGCCGCGTGCAGTTTCATATTCGGGCCTCGGAAAACTGACAGCTCGTCAAGGATTCATCCTTCCGAAAAACGACTGGCGCGCCGCGATCGCAGCGGGTCCGCTAGACTGGTTGATTAAGCGGACCTGCTGACTGGCCGGCGTTGGCGAGGCCTTGTTTCCCTCGGCGCGACCCCTCGGACTGCGTCGCGCCCAACTTTAGTCAGGGTCGCATTCGGACGGATCCGACGGCTGACTCCCACCGGGTGATTCCGCAATGGGCCGGCCATCTAGCCCATAACGGACTCGAACAGGTGGGCCATCGCCCCTCCTCTTTTCTGCGGCCATTCGCTCGAGCGCGTCGACGATCGTCGCGGAGAGCCTCTCGCGCTCAACTAATTCAGCTGCCTCCTGCGCCAGCTCTTCTGCCGTTAGCGGAGGCGGACCCAGCTTTCGCCTTTCGGCCAGTTCCTTCGCGATAATCCTGGCCGCGCCCATGTTGCCGGCGTGCGCCATGTGCATCACTTTCAGCCAATAGGACTCGTCACTCATGACAAATGTCGTTTTGCCATCGAAGGTCACTCGCCCCTTCCGGCGTCGAACCTTCTCGAACGCGTCTTCCTCAGGAGCCTTCCTGCCGTTAAGGCCAAAGGGATTACGCTTCTCGCCTGGCTGAATCCGACCATGATGGGGTGGAGACTTGTAGCCCACCTTCTGGTTGTCCTCGCCTCCGTTGGCCGATCCGTTACCGCCACTGCTCTTCGTCATGATGTCCTCCGTCAGTTGTCCCTGTCGGGATCCTTGCCGTGGCGGCGGCAGCGCGATCGTCGATCAGTTCAAAGGTCATATCATCGGAGATATTAACGCGGCCGAGGACGGCCGGTGACGATCACCAAACTCGTCCTCGGGTGATCCTGCGCTTACTCCGGAGTTTCGGTGCCATGACGATCAGTCCCTGGCTCAATCGAGGCCGTGGCGGCGGCACGATCGTCGAACAGCTCGCCAGTGACAGCATGGGTCGCATGATTGCCGGACCACGCCTGCCAGCGGCGAATGATGAGATCGACGTAGAGCGGATCCAGCTCGAGTCCGAAACACACCCGGCCGGTCTTCTCGGCCGCGATCAGGGTCGTTCCCGAGCCCAGGAACGGGTCGATCACAACATCGGCGCGCTTGGTCGTGTCGAACAGTGCATCCGCGACCAGTCGCACCGGCTTTGGCGTCGGATGGTTTTCGAGCATATTGCCCTCGTCGCTGCCCTTGCTGGAAGTCAGCCCCGACGGATACGACCATAAATTGCTCCTCGAGCGTCCATGGCGGCCGAGCTCGACGTTGTTGCGTAGCTTCCCGCCCTTGGCCTTCCAGATCAGGATCAGCTCGGTCTGCGAGCGCAGGAAGCTGCCCTGACCGGGTCTGTCCTTCGCCCAAATGGCCAAATTAACGAGCTTGCCGAAGTAGCGGCTGCCGGCATCCAGCAGAGCGTGCAGGCTGCGGAAATCGATCACCTCGTACACGACGGACCCCGGTGCCAGGTGCGGCGCCATCGCCTTATTGAAGTCGTCGAACAGCGACGCGACCTCTGCGTCCGACATGCCCGATGTGCCGCCGACGAACTCACGATGCTTGCCCTTGGTCGCGACGAACCCGTCAATGGCGCAGCCGAACGGCGGGTCGGTGAACACCGCCTTTGCCTTCACGTCTTCCAGCAGGATGGCGTAGCTCTCCGCCAAGCGGGCGTCGCCACATAGCAGCCGGTGCGTCCCTAGCAGCCACAGGTCGCCAACCCTGGAGACCGCGACCGTTTCGACCTCTGGCACCGGTGGTTCATCCTCCGGCTCATCGGCCATGATCAAGTCGATCTGCGCGACCTCGAAACCGAGATCCTCAAGCTCGAAGCTGGGCAGCTCGACCTCGAACTGTATCATCAGGGCCTTGAGCTTGCCGGTGTCGAACTCGCCCAGTTCGCCGAGCCGGGCATAGGCGACAGACAGGGCCTGACATTCAAGGCGGTCAAGGTCGTCAATACGGACCACTGGGAGAGCTTCGACGCCAAGCTCCTTGGCGACGTGCAGGATGATCTCGCCGACGAGGACGCGGTTCTCACTATCGACACCCAGCGGGATCCGGACCCCGGCGCGCTTGATTACACGCCTCGCGGCCTTCAGGTCACGCCGCGAGAATATCCGAACGGTCTCCGGATCAACGATAAGCTCGCCGACCGGCACCATCTCCACCCGCATCGGCACATTGTGGCCGTACGGTGCGTGCGCCGGATCAAACTCACCAGCTCCTGCTTCGGGTATGTGTGTTGTATGCTCGTAAGTCACGGACGCTTCTCCCTTGATAAGGGGCAAGCGCGTCAGCGATGATGTCCATATTCTTCATGCGCGCCACCCCAGTTCACAACGGCAGTTGCGTCGGCGCGCAATCGGCAACGAGGCTTATGCCTCGGCGCGGGGGACCGGACAAGGAGAAATGATGAGCAACCCAGTTGCTCATGTCGCCGACAGCGCCACATCGCCGGTTCCCATCCTCACTCCATCCTGGGATTTAGGCGCCTGCCGAAAAGGCGTGCCAGCAGAACGACTTGGGTGAACCTCATGGTTCGAAGGGCGCCATTTTTGCAAGAATTCCAATTTAATTCCCTTCTAGATGGGAATTCTGGCGCGGAGACGGGTTCGCTCGGGACTGCGTCGCGCACCATGCCTTTGAGTAGGCAATCTCAGCGGATCAAGCGGAAAGCTCGTAATCCTTGGTCGCTTATTTGGGTAAGGCTTGGGTACTGTATACGAGTATCACAGCGCGTGGTGTATCGTTCTCCTCAACGCCAAAATCAGCGCGCAACCATGCACAAAAGCATGGCTTCAGCGATCGGGTGCGGCTCCACGCGGTCACCGCGCAGGACATTTGCGAAGACGGTTTCGATTTCATCACCATGTAAGATTGTCTGCATTGATATGGGCGATCCACGCGGATGCGGACGCACAATCGATTAATGCGGTGGCGATTTCAGTGACGGCCTCTCCTCCGGCACTTCTATCACGGCCCGGACGTCGTTCGCGCCCGTCGAGCGAAGGATCATCGTACCGGACGCAACGCCGGCTTCGTTGCGGGCCGGCCCCTTTCCGGTGTTGGCGGTGCTGAGCGCCTGTTGCAGTTCCACGACATAATTCGGGCTCAGGAACCAGTCTGCGCTCCCCGAAACATAGAGCCCGTCGTAACGACCGATGGTCCGCGACGACCAATCACTGAGCGCAACCTGGTAAGCGATGGGGTCCGCTATCTTGAACGGTAAGATGTCGGCTGCGCTCAAATCGCCCGGAGCGGATTTGCGGCCAAGGCAATTACCGGCGAACAGCACGCGATCGGCTATGATCCGCAGCGTCAGGTCAGGCTGCGGCCCGTTGCGGAACATTTGCGCTTCGAGCGCGAGTGGCCGGCCGGCGCGATCCTGTCCAAGCGAGATCGTCTCGCCGTCGTGAAGCACAGTCCGGTTTGGCGTGCCCTCCGCGGCATAGACATGGCGCGGCGAAAGTTGGGCGAGGCCGCCGGTTTGCTCCCGGCTGGAATCGAGGATGGCGACGTCGAGCGGAAGCCCAGCTGCAAGGCTGGCAATCATACCCGCGAGCCCGGGCGCACCCGTGCCGGTGCCGATCAGCAAGGCGGCCGTGGAGCCGCGGATCAGATAGAGGGTTGGCCCGCCTTGCTGACGGACAAGAAAAATATCGGCCTTAATATCACTTAAACGTTCGATGTCTTGTCCGGGCGTAGGAGCGGTAGCGGTCCATTCTCGGCGGTAGCCACCTGGGATTTGGACCGCGTGGTAAGCCGTCGGCAAGTTCTCACCATGTTCGGCAAGGTGATCCAGCGAATAGACCAGCTTGGCCGTGCCGTTCTGAGCCCACATGCCGCTGTGCCGCCACGGATATGGTTCGCCGACGATCGACCCCGCCAGCAATCCGTCCGCCAGACCGACCTGATCGAGGATGTACTGGCGATCGAGCGGCCGGCCATTAAGCGGCGCCGCCGCGCGACCGAACATTCTAATCTGGTAGAAGTGAGCTGGCAGGACGATGAGGTCGGGGTAGCCCCTTGTCAATTCCTCGAGATGGTGAATGGAGCGACGGTAGGCCGCTATCGATACCCATTGCAGCCAAGGCCAGGCGGACCCAATGGCATCGCCGGTGAACAGCATTCGGTTCCTTGTATCCAAATAACCGGTTGAACCTGGTGTATGGGGAGGAATGGCAACGGCCTTCAGGATGCGGCCACCGCCCAAATCAATTTCCTTGACTGCCACGTGGTTGCCATTTGGCGTGGCCCCGCCATCTTCGCGAATTGGCACGTAATTGGTGGGCGCTTTTTCCGGCCAATCACCGTCCATGTAATAAACGGTCCGATCGGACATGAGCGCATTTTCGCCAATGTGATCGTCATGGCTGTGCGTGTTCGCGACGACGAAATCCAGTGGGTGGGGCTTTGACCCTCCCTGATCGTCATGCCCCAGAAGGTAGCGAACGACTGTCTTGAGATCGTTGACGCCTGGCGTGAAAGCCGCTGGGTTGGCCGTGTCGATCAGCAAAGCACGGTCACGGCCTTCCAGCAAATACATGGTCGAGCCCTGTGCGGTATTCTGCTCTGGAGACGGCAAATAATGTTCTATCCGCCAGGTGCGCTCACCCGCACGATCCGTGGCCATCAGGTAAGCGGTATACTGCCCCCAACGATTGGGCTTGGCGAAGCCAGTACCCCTGGCCATGCCGTTCGCATTCATTACCTCTGGCTGGAAACCTTTGGCGATTCGATAGAATCGAACATCGTGACGCGGCGAAACGGGTTCAGGATTGGACTGCGCATGGACCAAGCCTGGACTGCTGATGGCCAAAAATCCGATGACCGCGTGTTTGATGGCGTGACGGAGCAGAGGCAGCAGGATGCTCAAGGCCCCCGCGACGAGTTGTTTGCGCGCGCAGACGGCTGAATGACAATGTGGAGCGACCGTCACCGGCTAGGGCCGCCAATCCCCCGGCAAGGTTCGCGCCGAGATATTCACTGGCGCCGTCTGGCGAATGTCGCGCGACGAGGCGCCGAGCAATACGCGATATTCGCCGGCCGCAATACTCCAGCCATTATCGCGAAACACAGCTAGCAGCCGCGGATCGACGCTGACGCTGACCGTCCGAGTTTCACCTGGCGCAAGATCGATTTTGGAAAAGCCGCCAAGCCGCTTTGGTGCTTCCCAGCCACCGCTCGCCGGCGCGATATAGACTTGCGGCACATCCATCGCGCGGCGCGACCCGCTGTTGCGAACAGTAAATTTGACGGTCAACGCCCCCGACCGCGCCGTTGCGCGTAGCCCCGAATAGGTGAAGCGCGAATAGCTGAGCCCATGCCCGAACGGGAACAGCGGCTTAAGCTGTTTCGCGTCGAACCACTTATAGCCGACGCTCGCGCCCTCGTCATAGGCGACCGAGAACATCTGCTTGTCTTTCAATCCGGTGCCAGGAAGCACCGGGCGAGGTAACTGCGCTTCGGACAGCGGGAAGGTTACCGGCAGGCGCCCCGACGGGCTGACCTTGCCGATCAACAGGTTGGCGATTGCCGTGCCGCCCGCGGTGCCCGGATACCAGGCCTCTAGGATCGCCGGGACGCGTGCTTCCCACGGCATCAGGATCGGTCCACCCGTTTCCAGCACGGCGACCGTTCGCGGGTTGGCCGCGACAACCGCCGTCACCAACGCATCCTGATTGTCGGGCGGGGTGAGGGATGTGTCGATCGATTCACTGGTCCACTGGGTCACGAATATAATTGCGACATCGGCGGCGCGCGCCGCTGCCGCCGTCGCCACCAGGTCGCGGCCGTCGACGAAACTAATCTGTGCATCAGGGTAGATCCGGCGAAGCTCCGCCAGCGGCGAGGACGGATAATAGACCACCGGTCCCGGCCAGCCCGTCGGCGCGATCCCCGGCACGGCATTGCCCCCCACCGGATAGACTTGGCTTGACCCGCCGCCCGACAGCACGCCCTTGTCGGCATGTCCGCCGATCAGCAGGATCCGTTGCGTTCCGTTCAATGGCAACAAATTGCCATCGTTCTTCAGCAGTACCGCGCCCTGCTCGGCGTCGGCCTGGCTTACGGCGGCATGGCTGGCATAGTCGATCGTGCGCTCGACGACTGGAATATCGAGCAGCCCGTTAGCCGCCATTGACCGGACGATCCGCCGTGCCATCTCGTCGAGCCGTGCTTGGGGCACGCGGCCCGCTGCTACCGCGGCCTTCAACTGCGCGCCGAAATATGGCTGCGCGTCGAATGGAAACCCCGAATCCTGGTCGAGCCCGGCATTCGCCGCCACCTCGGTGCTGTGCGTTCCGCCCCAGTCCGACATGACGTATCCCGGGTAATGGAAGGCGCCGCGCAGCACGTCGGTGAGAAGCCAGCGGTTCTCGCACGCATGCGCGCCGTTGACCTGATTGTACGCGCACATCACCGAGCCCGGCTTGCCATGCTCGATCGCAATCTGGAAGGCGAGCAGGTCAGACATCCGAGCCGCATCGCGATCGATCGTCGCGTCATGCCAGTCGCGCCCGGTCTCGAGGTCGTTGATCGCAAAATGCTTGACCGTCGAAATGACGTGGTTCGACTGGATCCCGGCGATCTGCGCACCGACCATCGTGCCGGCGAGCAATGGGTCTTCCCCGCCATATTCGAAATTGCGCCCGTTGCGCGGATCGCGCAGCAAATTGACCCCTCCGGCGAGCATCACGTTGAATCCCGACGACCGCGCTTCGGCGCCGATCATTCGTCCCCCGGCGAAAGCGACTGCCGGATTCCAAGTCGCCGCCGTCGCGATGTTCGACGGGAGCGCGCTGCGCTCGCGCTTCCGAATGGCGCTACCCTGCGTGGCCACCCCGACTCCGGCATCGGTCTGCCATTGGGGTGGAATGCCGAGCCTTGAAATTCCCGGAACATAACCGGCCGATCCGATGCGTGCTTCGGACGGCGGATGCGTTCCCTTGGGAGCCCAGTCGGCACCGAAATAACCAAAGACGAGAGTCAATTTCTCGTCCTGGGTCATGCGCTTGACGAGCGCCGCGGCGCGCATGTCGGGCGAGGCCGAGGGCGTCGCGACCGCGTGGCGGGAGTGAGCGTCGGCGGGATCGCCGGGTGGGATGCCTGCCAATAACAGGCCGAGCGAAGAAAAGAGCAGCCATCGAGCCCCGTCGGGACGCCTGTTAACGCTCATCGCCTTCCCCTGCTCATTTTTTAGATGATAACGTTCTCAACAATAGGCGAGTTCGAAGCGGCTTGGCAAGTCGCTATCGCCGGTCAGCGTAACTTCAATTGCCATAGAATCGCGCCGGGGATCAGCATGGTCAGGGCCAGTACGCCGAGAAGTCCGTGATAGCCGTAACGGCCGATAAACAGCGCAGCGAGCAACGGCGAGGTCAACGACGGCAGCGTGTTGGTGAGATTGAACAACCCTAGGTCGCGGCCGAAACGGCGCGGGTCAGGCAAATGCTGCATCGTGAAGGTCGAATGGAGCGCAAGGAAGCTATTCGAGCCCATCAGGAAGATTGCGTAGCAGCCTATCACCCCGGCCCAGCGAGTGGATAGCGCCATCCCCGCGAGGCCCAGCGCGATGAGGGCGAGCATGCCGAGCAACGGAAGCCTGCGTCGATCGTGGCGATCGGAGAGGCGTCCGACCCATAATGCCACCGGAATTGCGGCAAGTTGGACCCCGGCGTTGGTCCAGGCAAAGCTGCCAAGCGTCAGGCGGCCGGCGGAAATATCGCGTAGGAAGTAGAAAATGAACAGAAAGAGCAAACCTTCGGCCACCTGAACGAACAGTCGCGCCAGCCAGAGCAGAACCAGTGTGCGGTGATCGGGCCGTGATTGTTCGCTCGACCGCGCAGGACGGTCAGTCATGCCCAGCGCGTGGACGCTGCGCCGCACGAACAGTGGGACCATGAAGATCGCAACGATCAGCATGATCAACCCGAGTTCGTCCGCAAGATTAGCCGGCACCATTGCCACCCCGATGAGCGACAGTGCAGCGAACGCCGGCGCGAACGCCAGCATACCGCCGAGCGCGCCCTTCTGCTGATCGCCGAAACTGTCGGCGGCGTAGGCCGAGAGCGGTGCAAGCATCAGGTTGAGCGCCAGTTGCCAGCAAGCGACGGCTATGACCATCTCGATTGGGGACGTCGCGCGGATGATCAACCACATGCCAAACGTCGTCGCGATCAACCCCGCAGCCGACCATCGTAGCCGGCGGCGGCGGGTTCCGCTCGGCCAGCGATCGCTCGCCCAACCCCAGAAAATGTTGGCTAGGCTTGCCGCGATAGCGCCAACGGTCGCGCACAGCGCGAGCCAACGAACATCGTCATGCCCAGCAAGCTCGGAAAAGCGAATCGGCAGGAGCAACGTCAGGAACGGCGTGTAGGCGATCGACCCACCGGACCAGGCCAACGCATAGGAGATAAGCAACGAAAGTGGCTGGCGTGGCCCCGCAATCTGCGGACGGCTCACGCGCTTGTGTCCTAACCATCCCGACCGGTCGATGCTGCGAGTCACCACGGCCCTTCCTGCTGCTACCAGCGCACTGCAGTCGGTGCCCCCGCGCTTGCAAATGGTCAACGGCGAGGTGGGTTGCAAATTCGTGCCACCGGCGCAAGAACAACCAGTATCGGTGCCGCACGCTTGACAAAGTGAACGTTAACATCAAAGTTTGAATAGCAATAGAACGAGCGCCAGCAGCAGCGGCTCGCCACCAGGGAGGGAATTCGATGAGCACGAGTAGCGGCGCCGCGGCATGATCGCCGGGTTGATCCTTGCCGCCGCGATCGCTGCTGCCCCGACCGCGCCGCCGGCGGTCGAACCAGGCTGGCGGATGGTGTGGTCGGATGAATTCGACGGTAATCGCATCGAGCGACGCAAATGGGATTTCGACGTCGATTGCGCTGGTGGCGGCAACGACGAGCGGCAATGCTACACCGCGCGGCGCAGCAACGCGTCAGTCGGGGGCGGATATCTGTCGATCACCGCGCGCCGCGAAACCTTCCATGGCCCAGCCCAGATGCACGGTCAGCCAGGGAGCGCTGGCGCGGTCAAGGAAGCCACCAAGTCGTTCACGTCGGCGCGGATGGTGACTCGCGGCAAGGCGTCGTGGCTCTATGGTCGGGTCGAGGTGCGCGCTCGCCTTCCGCAAGAACAGGGCAGTTGGCCTGCGATCTGGATGCTTCCGGAAGAATGGCACTATGGCCCCTGGCCGCGATCGGGCGAGATCGACATAATGGAGGCGGTCAACCTTGGCACACCGTGCAAGGACTGCGCCGGGGGCAAAGAAGACCATGTCCTGGGAACGATTCACTTCGCCGACTTCCCCCCACACAACAAATATCTGTCGACGAATGTCGAGCTCGTCGGCGCGATCGACGGATTTCATGTCTATGGCATGGAGTGGAGCCCCGACCACATCGCCTGGTCGGTCGACGGTAAGCGCTATGCCGAGCGGCACATCGGCGATTGGTCGACCCCGGCATCGGGCGATCCGCACGCGCCGTTCGATCGCCCGTTTCACCTGATCCTCAACCTGGCAATCGGTGGTCACCTGGCGGAGGAGCGTAATCTCGGCGGGGTCACGAACGACGGTTTTCCGCGCACCATGCAAGTCGACTGGGTGCGTGTGTGGCAACGCGGCAATGGCGCGAATGGTTCGACGCAAGGCGCCGGAGGCTAGATGGCACGCCGCCGCCAGGCCGTGACGATCAAGCATGTCGCCGCCGACGCCGGCGTGTCGCTGCAAACCGTCAGCCGGGTCATTAATAGCGGGGCCAACGTCCACCCCAAAACGACGCTGCGTGTGCAGGAATCGATCGACCGGCTTGGCTACGTTCCGTCGATCGCTGCACAGCGGATGGGTGGATCGAGTTCCTACCTGATCCTGTCCCTCAACGACCGCGATCGAACGATCGCCGACTGGACCAACCGTGAGGGTGCCGACTGGGTAGATCAGATGCTGTTCGGTGGCATGATCAAGGCGGCGGAGCTCGGCTATCGCTTGTTGCTCGAGCTGGTCGACACGCATCACGACCACGTCGAACGCGAGCTTCGCGATACCATAGCTGCGCTGCAACCCGACGGCGTCATCCTGACCCCGCCCCACAGCGATAATCCGCTGATCACGACCATGCTCAGCGAACAGGGCATCAGTTTCGCCCGCATCGGCTCGAGATCGCCCGGCCCAGGCATTCCTTTGACCATGGACGACGAGGAAGCTGCAAGCCTCGCCACGCGCCACCTGATCGCTCTTGGACATCGCCGCATCGGGTTTATCGCCGGTTCGAACGAATATTCGTTGAGTGCGCGGCGGGTCGAGGGCTGGCGTGACGCAATGGCCAAGGCGGGCTTGGCGATCGACGAATTGCTGGCCCAAGGGGACTTCAGCTATGCGTCGGGTGAGCTGGCCGCGGAAAGCTTGCTGTCGCTAGCCGATCCGGTGACGGCGATCATCGCGAGCAACGATCAAATGTCATTAGCAACACTAGGGGTGTCGGTTGCGCGCGGGATGATCGTGCCCGACGATCTGTCGCTCATCAGCTTTGACAACACGCCCATTGTCCGTTTCGTTCAGCCACCGCTGACCGCAATCGACCAGCCGATTGCGGAATTGGCCGCGAAAGCGGTCGAATTCATCATTTCTGATCATCGCGGTCAAGGCGTGCCGGCGCAGACCTTTTTCGTTCCCGCAAGCCTGGTCGAACGCCAGTCGACCGCGCCGCCTCGTCTGGTTGCATGACCGACCAAGCCAAATCTATTCCCGAGATTGATCGGCCGAGCGTCGAACACTTCCAGCGCGAAATCTATTTTCGGGCTGAGCCAATTGTCATGCGCGGAATTGCGCGTGACTGGGAGCCGGTACGGGTCGGTTTGGAATCGCCCGTCGCATTCGGTCGCTGGCTAAAACAGAAAGTGGGCCAGCAGGATGTGCGAATCCTGGCTGGTAAGGATCCCGATGATTCGACATTTTTCTACGACGACAACCTTGTCGACAATAATTTCGAACGCGACCGCATGGCGTTTGGCGAATTCATCGATACAATCCTCGACACGGCGGACGATGCACGGGCGAAGAATCTCTATTTGCAGGGGACCGACGCAGGAAATCTCTCGGCTGACCTCCGCGCTGCATTGCACCTACCCCATGCGCCAGCGTCATCGGAGCCAAGCGTCTGGATGGGCAACAAAACGACTGCGCAAACCCATTTCGACCTTTCGCAGAACATCGCGGTGGTCGTGAGCGGCACACGCCGGTTTACCCTGTTTCCCCCTGAACAAGTCGCCAATCTCTACATGTCGCCGGTGGAAACAGCGCCCTGCGGAACACCGATCAGCATGGTCCGCCTCGACGCGCCGGATTTTCAAAGGCACCCGCATTTTGGAGAAGCTCTGGCGCACGCGGTTTCTGCCGACCTTGAGCCAGGTGATGCGATCTTCATTCCGTACATGTGGTGGCATCAGGTGCAGGCGAGCGGCACGCTGAACATGCTCGTGAATTATTGGTGGAACGAATATGATGCGTTCGGCTCACCGATGTTTGCCATGCTCCATTCGGTCCTCACGGTCCGCGATATGCCGCCGGCGATGCGGTCGGCATGGAAAGCGATGTTCGACCATTTTGTGTTTGCCGATGGTGAAAATGCAGGCGCCCGTTCGATGGATCACATGCCGATCCAGTCGCGCGGCGGTCTTGGTCCTGTTTCGCCCGAAATGCGGAAGCACCTGTGGCATGGAATTGCCGGAGGCATTGCCCCTCACCTCGGCTTTCCTCCGGGCTCCAGGCCACGATAGAATCTTGCCGATGCTCTGCTAACCGATCCGGCGCGATTGCCACTAAACCGGTGCGGGACAATATTGGCGCAGATAATCGCCATGTTGTGGCATATGTTCGACGACGAAGCGGATCGATTGCTCGATCGCATCGATTTCCTTGCCGGTCGTGGGTTCGGGCAGCGTGTCAGCCATCGCATTGTGTCCGGCCATCGCGATGCCTTGGCCCATCATGACGGCAGCCCAGCTCGTCTCGGTGAACAATTCGTCGTCTTCGCGGAAAATCTGGCCATTGTGGCGGAATAGCTCGATCTTTTCGGTCAGGCTTTCAGGCACTTTCATCGTGCGGCAATAATTCCAGAACGCGCTGTCGTCGCGACTGGTCGCATTGTAATGGAGGATCAGGAAGTCGCGGATCCGCGCATATTCCTTACCGGTCAGCCGGTTGAATGCGTCTTCCTGCGTCTGGGTGATGCCGTCGAGCGACAGCAGCGCCACCAGCTTGTTGATCCCTGTGTTGACGAGATGAAGCGACGTTGATTCGAGCGGTTCCATGAAACCTGCCGCAAGGCCCAATGCAACGACGTTCTTGTTCCAGAATTTCTTTCGTCGCCCGGTCACGAAGCGCAGAAAATTGGGCTCGGCACCGGGCTTGCCGGCCATGTTGGCGACCAGGATCCCCAGCGCCTCGTCGTCGGACATATACTCGCTGCAATAGACATGTCCGTTGCCGTTGCGATGCTGCAGCGGAACCTGCCACTGCCATCCGGCCGAATGCGCCGTGGCGCGCGTGTAGGGCAGGGGCCCGCTGCCATCTTCGCGGACGCACGGCAGCGCCACCGCCCGGTCACACGGCAGAAAGTTACTCCAGTCCTCGTAACCCGTCTTGAGAGTCTGCTCGATCAGGAGACCGCGAAAACCCGAGCAATCGATGAACAGGTCGCCGCCGATGACCTCGCCATCCTCCATCGTGATTGACGAAACGAAGCCGCTCTCGCCATCGAGCGCGACGTCCGCGATCTTGCCTTCACGGCGAACGACGCCCCGCTCCTCGGCATATCCGCGCAGGAAGCGGGCAAACTGTGTGGCGTTGATGTGATAGGCATAATTGACCGGGGGGAGGTCGTCGCGCTGATAATCTTCGGTCCGGGCAAAGCGGCCGAAATGCGCAGCAATCGTTTCGATATTGAAGACCTGAATCGGTCGCTTGTCACCCGCTTGGCGGTACTTGTGCCACAGGTGATGGAACGAGATTCCGCCGACCTGGTAGCCGTAGTTGCCGAACGGGTGGATATAGCTGTCGCCCAGCTTGCCCCAGTTCACAAATTGGATGCCCAGCTTGAAGCTGCCCTGGACAGCGGCGAGCATTTCCCGCTCGTCGATTCCGAGCAATTTGATGAAATCAAGGAATGGCGGGATCGTCGCCTCGCCGACCCCAACCGTTCCAATCGCTTCCGATTCGACAAGCGTTATCGCAACCGGTCGCCCTTCCTTGAGCCGCGACAGCGCCGCCGCTGCCATCCACCCGGCAGTGCCGCCGCCAACGACTATAATCCGATCGATCGCCAACGCGCACATCCTCCTGAGCTTAGATCCGTAGCATAAAGCCCAAACGGCATCATAGCTGCGAAGCGCAAATTGTGAACGTTCATTTTTCAACTTGTGAACGTTCTGAACGTGGCCTAAGACGTATTGGGGTGAGGAGGGTCAACACCTCCCACGAGGCTGTAAGGGGAGGCTCAATTGGCTCGCAGATTTGATTCTACGACGGCGCGCTTGCAGCGAATCGCCGCGTTGACGACCGCATCGAGCCTTGCACTGTGCGCGTTCGCTGCGCAGCCCGCCTATGCCCAGACAAAAAGTTCGGCCAAAGTTGCCAAAGACAAGACTGCTGACGCTCCGGGCAGCGGGGATGAAATTATCGTAACCGGCTTTAAAAAGTCGCTTCAGTCCGCCCAGAAGATCAAGCGCAACGCTGATACGTTCGTCGATGTTATTTCGGCGGAGGATATCGGAGCGCTCCCCGATCGCTCGGTAGCCGAGGCGCTGCAACGTGTTCCCGGCGTCAACATTTCACGGTTCGAACAGCGCAACGATCCCGACCGCTTTTCGGTCGAAGGTTCGGGTGTGATCATTCGCGGGCTCCCGTTCGTTCGCTCCGAACTGAACGGACGCGATATTTTCTCGGCCAACGGCGGCCGCGAACTGTCCTTCAACGACGTCTCGCCCGAGCTGCTGGGCCGGGTCGAAGTGTTCAAGAACACCACTGCTGACATGATCGACGGCGGAATTTCGGGCACGGTCAACCTTGTCACGCGCAAGCCACTTGATCGTCGTGGCTTCCACATTTCCGGGACCCTCGAAGCCAACTATGGCGACTTGGCCAAAAAGTGGTCGCCCGGATTTTCTATCCTCGGCTCGAAAACCTTCGAGACGGGAATAGGTACGTTCGGCATCCAACTTGCCTATGCCCAGTCGAAGCTGGTGACCAGGACCGATGCATCACAGATCACCGATCCCTGCTATCGTGCGATCACGCTCGATGGCCCGTGCCTGCGCGTCAGGCCGGTTGGTTCGGGTGGTTTCGGGGGGAGCCAGCAGTTTGACGCAACGAACTTTCCGCCGGCTGGTACAGTGTTCGTACCCAAGGGCGCGGGCGTCCGGACCACCGGACTCGAGCGTCGGCGCAATGCGATTTCGGCGGTCGGCCAATGGGAAAGCAATGACCGCCGCGCGCTCCTGACGGTCGAGTATCTGCGAGCGAAGACCAGCGGCAAGCTGAATGAATATTCGGCCCTGGCGCTAGTCAATGATGACGGCCTGTTCCCGACGATCGCGCCGGGCACGACTCCGGTTTTCGAAAACGGTCAGTTCGTCAAAGGTACGCTGACCCAGGTCCAGCCGTTCAACGGCGGGCGCGGTATCCCGACCGAGCTGTTGCGCTTCCAGCGCAAGGACAAGGCCTTGACCGAGGACATCTCGGCAAATCTGAAGTTCAACGCAACCGATCGCTTGCGCTTCAATGTCGAAGGCCAGCACATCCGCTCGAACCGCACCGAAACCGGCTTCATCGGAGCGACCCAGACCTATACCGATCTGTTCATCGACAATACTGGCAAAACTCCGCAGGTTCAGTTTCTTCAGCCCGGCGGCACGACCTCGCCGGCGGGGTATTTCACTGATCCAGGCAAGACCTTTTACTGGTTTCTGCTCGACAATCAGGTTCGGAACAACGGCAGCCTCAATAGTCTTCGCATCGACGGTGACTACGACCTGAGCAAGGATGCCTTCTTCAAAAAAGTCCGCTTCGGCGCTCGCTGGAGCGATCGCAATCGTGTGACGCGCAACGCCAATTTCAGCAACTGGGGCAACCTTGGCGCGCCTTGGACCGGCCGTGGTGGCAATTGGAACTGCGGTGACTATCAGGCCTTTGGCTGCGGCGGCGCCTATGTGAAGGATTTCCCCAATTCATCGCAACTGGCCAGCCCGTTCGGGGACAATTTCCAGCGCGGCAATGCGCCGGTTCCGTTCGGCAACGGCTCGGCATTCTACTTTGGCGGCGATAATCTCGTTGCCGATTACCTCAACGGATCGATCACGAAGCAGGCGGACGCAATCACCGCGTTCACGTTAACGCCGAATGCCTGGCATCCGATTTCGGCGCGCAGCAATTTGGTGCCCGGCGGACCGTGGACTGCGGGCGAAATCTCAGATGTCGGCGAAAAGACACTGGGCGGCTACGCGCGAGCTGACTTCGGTGCCGACCTTGGCAGCAATGTCTCGCTAGTCGGCAACATTGGAATTCGCGTTGTCGAGACTAAAATTCGTAGCGGCGGTACCATAGGGTTCCCCTCCGCCCAGTTCTTCGACGCCCCGCCGAATGGCAATGGCGACGGCAAGGTAAGTGTTGCCGAACTCCAAGCTGCCTGTGGGCGAGTCCAGCCGGGACAATTAGCGCCAGCCTATTGCAGTTTGACGCCAGCGAGGCTTTCCGATTTCGCCAACGTTTTCACCGGGGAAGTTCTTGACGACAGCGCTGGGATCAAATTCCGCAACTGGCTGCCCAGTTTCAATGTCAAAGTCGACTTCGGCAACGGCATGCTGGTTCGAGCTGCTGTTTCGAAGGGGATTTCACGCCCCGACCTTTCGTCATTCGCTACTGGCGGCGCTATCTTCGACAACACCGGCAACCTCAAGGCCGGAGGGACGCTCGATACGGGACCGCTCTTCCAAATCTACACCGGCAACCGCTTACTGCGACCAATCCAGTCGTGGAATTATGACCTGTCCTTCGAATGGTATTTCAACAAGGTGGGCTCGCTCGCGATCTCTGCGTTCGTCAAAGATATCAAGGGGATCGTCAACGGCGGCGCAGTCGTCCGGAAATTCACAAGTCCCAGTGGAGTTGCCACGGACGTTCTGGTCAATGGTCCGGTCAACAGTGACGGCGGCCGCCTTAAAGGGGTCGAAATCTCCTATCAGCAGACCTACGGATTCCTGCCTAGCTTTCTGAGCGGCCTCGGCTCTCAGTTAACCTACACCTACGTCGATGCAGGAGCCTTCAATAACTCCTCGCTGGGTGCGGAGCAGAGTCCGCTAGCGGGCGGGCTGCCGCTGGCGGGGGTTTCCAAGCATACCGTCAACGCGGTGGCATTCTACGAGAAAGGACCACTGTCGGCGCGCGTCGCTTACAATTGGCGGTCCGACTTCCTGCAGACGCCCCGCGACGTGATCTTCCCGTTCTCGCCGATCTACGGGGAAAGCACCGGTCAGCTCGACGCATCGATATTCGTCGCGGCGACCAAACAACTGAAACTTGGCGTCCAGGGCGTCAATCTGCTGGATGAAGTCACGCGAACTTCGCAAGTGATTGATTTCAAGGGAACGCGTGCCACGCGCTCGGCCTTCCGCAACGACCGGCGATACACGCTCCTCGCGCGGTTCGACTTCTAGGAATGCCTTGGCGCCCGGCAGTAGAAACAGGTCGGGGTCCAGTGACCCCGGCCGGTTTTCTAGCCCAAGCTGTCCGTCACCAGAACATTTGGCGCGACTCGTAGTTTTTGATGTATCGCGAGCGCAGATGTTTTATGACTCGCCGCTTGTTCTTTTCACGTTAAGAACGTGATTATGACCTTCATGTCGTACAGACGTCCCACACGCTCGGGTCGGGCCGACCAACTTTAACCTAAGAAGATCAGGGAAGGACAGCGGCGATGGCCATGGCACCGGGGTTATCACAGGGGGCTTCCAACGATGGCGGCGCGGCTGACGGTGGCGGGGCAAGTCCCGTCGACGCACCCAACCTGCGCTATTTTGTGATGGCGCTGTTCTTCATCTTCGGCGGCATTACCAGCCTCAATGACGTGATCATTCCCAAGCTGAAAGAGCTGTTCACGCTCAATTACACCCAGGCGATGCTGGTTCAGTTCTGCTTCTTCACTGCCTATCTGGTGATCGGTATTCCGGGCGCGCAGCTGGTCAAGAAGATCGGCTATATGCGCGGAGCAGTCGCCGGACTGCTGACGATGATGGTCGGCTGCCTCCTCTTCATTCCCGCCTCGCAGAAGGCGACCTATGGTTTGTTCCTGCTCGCCTTGTTCGTCCTCGCCAGCGGGGTCGTCATCGTCCAGGTTGTGTCCAACCCGCTGATCAGCCTGCTTGGTCCGGCGCGCACGGTTCACAGCCGCCTGACATTCGCGCAGGCGTTCAACAGCCTTGGCACCACGATCTTCCCGCGAGTCGGGTCAGCATTGATCCTCGGCAGTCTCGCCGGGGTGAGCGCCGCCACGCTGACCGGCGCCGCGCTTGACGCCTATCGCACCAACGAGACACAGGCGATCGTCCACGCCTACATCGGCCTCGCAATCGCTCTCGCGGTGATAGCCGGGGTGGTGTGGATGTTCCGCGATGCGCTCAAGGGTGAGGCGATCGAGCAGAGCTCGCCGACCGCCGGCTTCGCGCTGCTCAAGCGGCCGCGCTTCGGCTATGGCGCCTTGTGTATCTTCCTTTACGTCGGTGCCGAAGTTTCGATCGGCTCGCTCATCGTCAATTACCTCAAGCAATCAAGTGTGATGGGGCTGAGTGATCAGTCGGCCGGGAACATGATTAGCTTCTATTGGGGCGGGGCGATGGTCGGGCGCTTCTTCGGTTCGGCGCTGCTGCGCGTGATGAGTCCGGGCAAGATCCTCGCTGCAGTCGCCGCCGGCGCGATTACACTGATCCTGGTATCGGCCAACACTACCGGAACGACTGCGGGCTACAGCCTCCTTGCAATCGGGCTGATGAACTCGATCATGTTCCCCACCATCTTCAGCCTCGCCTGCGAGAAATTGGGCGCGCGGGCAGCGGACGGGTCGGGAATCATCAACATTGCGATCTTCGGCGGCGCGGTGGTGCCGCTGTTAACGGGGTTCGTCGCCGACAAGGCGGGTAGCCTGGCGCTAGCGCTGCTGATCCCAGCGATCTGTTACGCGATCATCGCAGGGTTCGGGATTTACGCGCGGCGTCCTGCCGCCGCTTAATGCTGGTGGCTTCCAGAGCGGAATTCGCGCTCTTGATCACGAGAGCTTTTCGATGCCTTTCAACCGCGGGATACGCCGCGCGCGCCGTGAACGAGCTCCGGCTGAGTTCCTCGCCGATGAGCCGAACACTCGCCTACGCCCGCCATTGATCTCGCCAGTGACGTTTCGTTGGCTGCGTCGACGCGGCTCGCAACGCCTTGACCCCTTGTACTGCTAAGCGCCATTGGCACGCGCGGCGTCACCGAAACGGCCCCGAGGATTGGAATGAATGGCACTGGACAGGTCGATCGACGCCTTGGTTGGCGAAATGACCCTCGAGGAGAAGGCTGGGCAACTGACATGTCTTCCAGCGGCGCGTTCGCGCGCGACTGCGGCTGCGGCCAATCCTGACCAGGTCGAGCTCAACGAGAACGAGCAGGCTGAGGCCGTCCGCAAGGGCCTGGTCGGCTCGCTATTCAACGGATCAAGTGCCAGCTGGCACCGCCGCATGCAGCAAATCGCGGTCGAGGAATCGCGCCTCGGCATTCCGCTGTTGTTCGGCGCCGACGTGATCCATGGTTTCGAAACGATTTTCCCCGTGCCGCTCGGCGAGGCAGCGAGCTTCGACCCGGCGCTGGCCGAACGAACCGCCCGCGCGGCGGCAATCGAGGCGAGTGCGGCCGGGCTCGCGTGGAACTTCGCGCCGATGGTCGATGTCGCGCGCGATGCCCGCTGGGGCCGCGGGGTCGAAGGCGCGGGTGAGGACGTGCTCGTCGGCGAGCGCTTCGCGGCAGCGCGCGTTTGCGGCTTCCAGGGCAGCGTCGGCCTCTCCGACTCGACTGCAATGGCCGCAACCCCCAAGCATTTCGTGGGCTATGGGGCGTGCATCGCCGGGCTCGACTACAACAGCGTCGATCTTTCTGAACGGACCTTGCGCGAGACTTATTTTCCGCCGTTCGAGGCCAGCTTCGCGGCGGGCGCGGCGGCGACCATGGCCGCGTTCAACGACGTTGCCGGGGTCCCCGCCCACGCCAATCCATGGCTGCTGCGGACCGTGCTTCGCGACGAAATGGGCTTTGATGGTCTCGTCGTGTCCGATTTCACCGGCGACCTCGAGCTCATCTTCCACGGCGTTGCCGCCGACGACGCCGCCGCCGCGCGACTGGCGCTGCTCGGCGGAGTGGACATGAGCATGGCGAGCGGATTATATTTGACGCACCTGCCCTCCCTTGTCCGATCGGGCGCAGTGCCCGAAGCTGTGGTCGATGCCGCGGTCCAGCGCGTCCTCGCACTGAAGCACAAACTCGGGCTGTTCGACGATCCGCATTGCCGTACCGACCAGCCGGCCATCATCGATCCTCGGTCCCACCGCGCGCTGGCCCGCGAGGTGGCGCGCAAGTCGATCGTCATGCTGCAAAACGACGGCATCCTGCCGCTTTCCGCCAGGCAAAAGATCGCGCTGATCGGCCCGTTTGCGCACGGCCCGGCCAATCTTCACGGACCATGGGTGCTGTTCGCCGACGCCACCAAGGCAGTCGATCTCGCCAGCGGGCTTCGCGCCGCGCTCGGCGAAGTCGCGCTCAGTGTCGTGCTCGGGTGCGACCCGGAAGACCCGATCGCAGGCGGGATCGCCGCCGCCGTCGCCGCCGCCAACGACGCCGATCTGGTCATCCTCGCGGTCGGCGAAAGCGAAGCGATGTCGGGCGAGGCGCAATCGCGGGTCGACATAGGATTGCCCGCCGCGCAGCAAGCGCTGGCCGAGGCGATTGCCGCCACCGGCAAGCCTTTCGTTACCCTGCTCACCTGTGGGCGGGCACTCGTTCTCGGTGACGCTATAGCCCGGTCGAACGCGATTCTGGTCAACTGGTTTCTCGGCTCGGAATCGGGTCATGCGCTGGCCGATATCCTGACCGGAGCGCATGGACCGTCGGGCCGGCTGCCGATCAGCTTTCCCGTCGCCACCGGCCAGTCGCCTTTCTATTACGACCGCAAACGCAGCGGCCGTCCGCCCGAAACTTTGCTCGACGGCGAGCAGTTCAAGACCCGCTATCGCGAGACACTCAACCGCGCCGCCTACCCATTCGGCCACGGCCTGACCTATGGCGAGATCGTCTATGCATTGCTGACGCTGTCGAGCGACGAACTGGCTGCTGACGGCACGCTCGACATTCGCGCGACGATCGAAAATCGCGGGCGCCATGAGGCGACCGAGCTTGTCCAGCTCTACACTCACGACCGCGTCGCCAGCATCACCCCCTCGCTGCGCCAACTCAAGGACTGGTGTCACGTCACCCTGGCGCCGGGCGCGTCGTGCGACGTCAGCTTCACGCTGGCCCCACACCAACTGCGCTTCGTCGGGAGTGACTGCCAATGGCTGACTGAGCCAGGGCTGTTCGACCTGTGGGTCGGGCCATCGTGCGAAGCAGGCCTGGAAGCAAGCTTCACGCTGCTGCCCAGTTAATCGGCCAAAGCCAGACGCAAACGCGCTTTACACAGCGCGCCGCGCTGTCTACCCCCCGAATTGGGAAAACGATTACCCACCGACCAGATCGCCATCGGCAACGAGGGACGACGCGGCGGCGAAGAGAGGAGCCGAGTGGAAAAAGCCGACGGCCATGAGGCACCGGATGGTGCGGTCGTTGCGACGCGGTCTGGGACCGTGCCTGCGCATTCCGGCTCGTCGCGATCTCCCAACGTGACAATCAAGGATATCGCGCGCGAGGCCGACGTTTCGATCGCCTCGGTCAGCCGCGTGCTCAACAATGTCGGGCGGGTCAGCGACGCCACCCGCGCGCGCATCCTGAGCATTGCCGAACGCCTGCGTTATGTCCCGCACGAAGGTGCGCGCAGCCTCATCCGCAAGCGCACCGCCGCGATCGGCATGGTCCTGCCCGACCTCCACGGTGAATTTTTTTCCGAGCTGCTGCGCGGCGCCGACAGTGCGGCGCGGGCGCTGGGCATGCACTTGCTGGTATCGACCTCGCACGGCGATCCTGACGAGGCGGCCGCGGCGATCCGCTCGATGCGCGGGCGGGTCGACGGGCTGCTGCTGATGTCGCCGCACGTCGATGCGACCTTTGCCGCGCGCCACCTCAGCGGTGACCTGCCGGTTGTGCTCCTCAATGCCCCACCCGGCGCCGCGCCGCATCTCGTCTCGATCGACGATTATGCCGGAGCGGCGGTGATGGTTCGCCATCTCGCCGCCGCAGGGCGCACCCGCATCGCACATATCGCCGGTCCTCTTGGCAATAGCGATGCGGCCGAGCGTCTGCGCGGCTATCGCGACGCGCTCGGGCACCAGGCCGATCCCGCCATGATCTTCCAGGGCGATTTCAGCGTCGAATCGGGCCGTGCCGCAGCCGTTGCTTTTGCCGCCCTGTCGCCGCGACCCGACGCGATCTTCGCTGCCAACGACATGATGGCGGCGGGCTGCATGGAGGCGCTGGCCGAACATGGCATCGCGGTGCCCGGCGAGATCGCGATCGGCGGTTTCGACGATGTTCCGCTGGCGCATTTCCTCAGCCCCCCGCTGACCACGATGCGGATCGACGTCGCACGGTTTGGCCGCACCGCAGTCGACCAGCTCGTCGCCGCGATCGCCGACACGGGCGACATGCCGCCAGTGGAAAAGATCGTCCCCGTCCTCGTCATCCGCAAATCGTGCGGCCACGCTTCGCATCACAACAACACCACTGCGCATCAGGGAGCAGAATATCATGAGCACGCCTAACTCCACGCTTCGTCACGTCGCGCGCGCGGCGCTCCTCGCGACGTCGCTGCTCGCCGCCACGCCGGCCTTCGCGCAACTGACGACCTCGACCATCCGCGGCATCGTTTCGAGCGGGACGACGGTTGCGCCCGGCGCGACGGTCACGGCGGTCAATATCGAGACGAACGCGACGACCCGCACGGTTGCGGGCCCGAACGGAAGCTATGTCCTGACCGGATTGAGCCCCGGAACCTATGACATCCGGTTCGCTGCGAAAGGGGGCGCGACGTCGAGCCAACGAGTGGCGGTCGAAGTCGGGCAAACCGCGTCGCTCGATGCCGACACCAATGCCGCAGCGCTCACTGTAACACCGCCGGGCGAGCGCGGCGCGATCGTCGTCGTCGGTCGGCGACTGGTTGAGACGCGGACGTCGGAAATCGGCACCAACGTGTCGCAGGAGCAGATCGAGAATCTGCCGCAGAACAACCGCAACTTCATCAATTTCGCCGCGCTGGCGCCGGGAATTCGCGTCAACCAGAGCGAATTTCGCCAGACCTTCGCCGCCGGCGGGGTTGGCACCGACAAGGACGGCGAGAGCACCGGCGGACCTCAGGTCAACGTGTTCGTCGACGGCGTCAGCTTGAAGGGCAACGTCAACCAGGGCGGGATCGTCGGCCAGGACGTCAGCCGCGGCAATCCCTTCTCTCAGCTCGCGGTCAAGGAATTCCGCGTGCTGAGTTCCAACTTCAAGGCCGAGTTCGAGGATGCCGGGACAGCAATCATTACCGCCGTCACCAAATCGGGGACCAACGACTTCCACGGAGAGGCGTTCGCCAGCTACCAGAACGAGAAGCTGATCGAGCGCACTTTTTTCCAGAAGAAAAACAACGAGGCGAAAAAGCCGCTCAAGCGCTACCAATATGGCGTCGCACTTGGCGGGCCGATCATCCGCGACAAGCTGTTCTTCTTCGGGACCTACGAAGCCAACACCCAGGACCGCATCAGCACCGTCAATCCGGGCAGCGCCGGGGCGCAGGCCAACCTCATCAACTTCGATCCGCAAATCTATGCCGGCAGCTATGTCAGCCCGTTCCGCGAAAAGCTCGGTTTCGGCAAGCTGACCTTGCAGGCGACCGAAAACCAGAAGATCGAGCTTAGCGGCAGCATCCGCAAGGAAACCGACCTGCGCGATTTCGGCGGTAACACGGCGCGGTCGAAGGGAACCAAGGTCAACAACGACGTCTACACCGCCAAGCTAAGCCACACCTATCGCGGCGACGGGCTACTCAACGAGGCAACCATCGATTTCCTCAAATCGAAGCTGGCGTTCGGTGGCGACCAGAATGCGGGGTTCGGCTTCAACTATCCGTTCGTCCAGTTTGGCGGACGAGCCGATTTCCAGACAGTGGGGCAGCGCAGCATCACCTTCCGCGACAATCTGAGTTTCTCCAACGTCCACTGGAACGGCAATCATCTGATCAAGGTCGGAGCAAAGGTCTCGTTCCAAAAATATTCGATCGGGGGATCAGGCTCGTTCAATCCGCAGTTCGATTTCGTCAACGATTTGGCCAATGGTCACAATCTCGACATCAGCTTGCCCGCAGTCGTGCGATTCGGCGGCGGCAACCCCAATCTCACTGCCAAGACTACGCAGATTGGCCTGTTCGCGCAGGACGATTGGGAAGTAAGCAAGCATCTCCTGATCAATGCCGGCCTACGCTGGGATTACGATTCAAATGCCAAAAACAACGGCTTCGTAACGCCTCCTGGGGCAGTTTCCGCATTGCGGAATCTCGGTCTTGATCCGCGCATTCAGCCCGCATTCTTCAACGTCAACGACTATATCGCGACCGGCAATCGCAAGGCCGACCTCAAGAACTTCGCGCCGCGCATTGGCTTCTCCTACGACCTCAACGCCGACCAGCACACAGTCTTTTTCGGCGGCTATGGCCGTTATTACGACCGCGCGCTGTTCCGCAACGCCGCCGAAGAAAGTCTCAAGTCTCAATTCCGTAGCGGCGAGCTACTCTTCTCGAAAGATGGCCTGCCGCGAGACGGCCGCCCGACGATTCAATTCCAGCCTCAATATCTAACGCCGGCGGGTTTCACTGGGCTCCTCGCACAGCTTGCCGCCGATCCCACCTCGCCGGGACTAGGCGAATTGCGCGTCATCCCGAATAATTTGAAAACGCCCTACACCGACCAGTTCAGCATCGGCGTAAGGCAGCGCATCGGCGATTTGCGGACGTCGCTGTCGTTCGATCACACGGTCGGCCGACACCAGATCGCATACGCCCCGCTCAATCGGTCAACCAACCCTGGTGCCAACGGCTTCTATGACTATATCCAGCCGAGCAACGGTTACGGAAATATCATCGCAGCGTTCAACACGCGTCGAACCAAATATAATGCAATCTTCGCCACGATCGATAAGCCTTATAGCAAGGCATCACACTGGGGCGGCGGGATTGCCTATACGGGCGTGCTGGGCTCGAAAGAGCGCGGCAGAGAATTCAACTTTGACTATCCCAACATCGGCCAGCAGGAATTCGTCCCCAACTCCGGCGACGAGAAGCATCATATCGTCGCCAACGGAATCGTCGATCTGCCGCTGGCGATCAAAGCGTCGACGCTGATTACCTACGGATCAGGGACACCCTTCTTCGTGATCGACGCCAGTCGGGGCTTCGAACCGGGAAAGATCCGCCTCGGATACTTCGAACATTTGCCCTATTTCCTGCAAGTCGATTTCCGGCTGCAAAAGAGCTTCAGGCTGTTCGGCGACAAGGAGTTTACGATCTCGGGCGAAGTGTTCAACGTCTTCAATCGCGCCAATTTCGGCGGGGCGGACGGGTTCATCGCGCACCTTCCAGAAGTGAATACGAACTTCGGAAAACCCGACTCGCTGTCCGGTCCTCCGCGCAGCTTCCAGGTCGGAGCGAGCGCAAAATTCTAACTGCTCGGGGCGGGCAGCCTGTTACGCGGCCCGCCCACTTTATGTGAGTGCGTGATAAGATGGTGGAATTCCTCGCAACCGACCGGCGCTCGCTGCTTCTTGGCGGTGGGGCGCTGGCCGGGGGAGTGCCGGCGCTGGCGAGGGGGCGCGGCGCGGCGAAGTTCAGTCTTGCCGACCTCAAGCGCCGCACCTTCGATTTCTTCTGGGACACCACCGACCCGCGCACCGGCCTCGCCCAGGACCGCTGGCCGACCAAGAGCTTCTCGAGCATCGCTTCGGTCGGCTTCGCCCTGACTGCTTACGGCGTTGGCGAGAAAAATGGCTGGATCACCCGCCCGGCTCACCGCGCGCGCACGCTGGCGACGCTGCGCTTCTTCGCCCACGCACCGCAGGGGCCCGAGGCGACGGGCCGCACCGGCCACAAGGGCTTCTTCTACCATTTTCTCGATTTCACGACGGGTACGCGGTTCGACAAGACTGAGCTGTCGACAATCGATACCGCGCTGCTGCTCGGCGGCGTGCTGTTCGCGCAAAGCTGGTTCGACCGCGACCATCCACATGAACGCGAGATCCGCGATCTGGCCGAAGCGATCTACCGCCGCGTCGACTGGACCTTCGTCCAGCCCCGCGCGCCGCTGGTCGGCATGGGGTGGACGCCCGAGGACGGCTTCATCCCCCACGACTGGGACCGCTACAACGAGGCGATGCTGCTCTATCTGCTCGCGCTCGGCTCGCCGACCCACCCGATCGCGCCCGCCGCGTGGGACGCCTGGACCGCGACCTTCGATTTGAGCTGGAGCGCGAAGTGGGGCGAGCCGCACATCGCCTTCCCGCCGATGTTCGGCCACCAGTACAGCCAGGTGTGGGTCGACCTTCGCGGCATCCGCGACGCCTATGGCCGCCGCCGCGGGCTCGATTATTTCGAGAATAGCCGCCGCGCCACTTATGCGCAACGGGCCTATGCAATCGCTAACCCCGGTGGCTGGAAGGGATATGGCGCGAATGTCTGGGGCCTCACCGCCTGCGACGGCCCGGCCGATTTCAAACAGGACATTTTCGGCCGAGAACGCGAATTCTTCAGCTACTCGGCGCGCGGCCCCGGCGACCGCGACGACGGCACGCTGGCCCCGACCGCCGCCGCCGGATCGATCGTCTTTGCGCCAACGATCGTCGAGCCCGCGCTGCGCACGATGCACGCCCGCTACGGCTCTGCGATCTACGGCCGATACGGCTTCCTAGACTGCTTCAACCCGACCCTGACCGACGCGCGCCAAGTCAAATATGGCAAGGTTGTTCCCGGCGTCGGCTGGGTCGACACCGATTACCTCGGGATCGACCAGGGACCGATCGTCGCGATGCTCGAGAACCACGACAGCGCGCTGATCTGGTCAACCATGCGCCGCAACCCGCACCTTCGTCGGGGCCTGCGCCGGGCCGGCTTCACCGGTGGCTGGCTCGACGCGACATGATCTTGGCCACCCGCCGCGAGACGATGGCGATGATCGCCGCGGGCGCCACGCTCGGCGGATGCGCGCTGCACGGTCGGGCGGGCGACCTCCGCTTCTGGGCGATGGGCGACGAAGGCGGCAAGATCCCGCAGCTCATGCCGGCGTTCGAGCACGCCAATCCCGGCACCCGCGTCGTCATCCAGCCATTGCCGTGGAGTGCGGCGCACGAGAAATTGCTCACCGCCTATGTCGGCGGATCGTTGCCCGACGTCAGCCAGGTCGGCAACACGTGGATCGCCGAGCTCGCCGCGATCGGCGCGCTCGCCCCGGTGTCGCCTGCGCAGCCGGGCCTGCTCACCGACCAGTTCGCCGCCGTGCTCGACACCAACCGCGTCGCGGGCACCGTCTATGGCGTGCCATGGTATGTCGACACCCGCGTGCAATTCTTCCGCCGCGACTTGTTCGCCAAGCTCGGCCTGTCGGAGCCGCCCTCGACCTGGGCCGAGTGGAAGGCCGCGCTCCACGGCATCAAGCGCATCGCCGGCCCCGGCAACTACGCCATCCTCCTGCCGCTCAACGAGCCCGAGCAATTGCTGACCTTCGGTCTCCAGCAGGGCGACCCGCTTCTGCGCGATCATGACTCGCGGGGCAATTTCGCCAGCCCCGGGTTCAAGGCCGCGCTGGCCCTCTACAAGTCGCTGTTCGACGAGGGCCTGGCGCCGATCGCCACCGCGTCGCAAATCTCGAACATCTGGAACGAGTTCGCCAAGGGCTTCTACAGCGTGTTCATCTCAGGCCCGTGGACCATCGGCGACTTGAAGTCGCGCCTCCCCGCTAGCTTCCAGTCCAAATGGGCGACCGCGACCATGCCCGGTCCTACCGGCCCCGGCGCTTCCGCCCCCGGCGGTGCCAGCCTCGTCGTGCCGAAGACCGCGCGCGATCCGGCGGCAAGCTGGCGGCTGATCGACTATCTAACCCGCCCCGCGACCCAGGCGCAGTTCCAGCAGATCGCCGGCAGCCTGCCCTCGCGCAAGAGCGCCTGGGCCGCCCCTGCGCTGGCCGGGGACAGCAATGTCCGTACGCTCGCGCACCAGCTCGACCTCGCCCGGCCCCTGCCCAAAGTGCCCGAATGGGAGCGCATCGCGACCGAGCTCCAGATCGTCGCCGAAGCGCTTGTCCGCGGCCACTTGGGAGTCGATGCCGCCGCCGCCGAGATGAACCAGCGCGCCGACAAATTGCTCGCCAAGCGCCGCTGGATGCTCGACCGTGGGCGAGCGCTGTGAGCGCGCTGACTTCGCGTGAACGCACCGCCTGGTCGTTCGTCGCGCCGGCGCTAATCGCGATCGGGCTATTCTTCGCCCTGCCGACGATCGCCGCGCTGTTCCTCAGCCTGACCGACTTCGACATCTACGCCGTCGCCGATCTGCGCAACCTGCGCTTCGTCGGGCTCGGCAATTACACCAGCCTGTTCGCCCGCCCGCTGTTCTGGCAGGCGCTCGGCACGACGATGTGGTTCGTCGTTTTCGGCGTCCCCGCAACCGTCATCGCCAGCCTCGCCGCCGCGCTGTTGCTCAACGCCAAGACACTCCGCTGGAAACCTCTATGGCGGCTCGCGTTGTTCGCGCCGTTCGTCACCACGCTCGTCGCCACCGCGGTCGTGTGGCGTTACCTGCTCCACACCCGCTACGGCCTGATCAACTACGCGCTCGGCAGCGTCGGCATCGCGCCCGTCGACTGGCTCGGCAGCCCGCATGCCGCAATCCCCGCAATCCTGATCTTCGTCGTGTGGAAGACGTTCGGCTACAACATGATCATCTTCCTGACTGCGCTCCAGACCACCTCGGCCGACCTTTACGAGGCAGCGCGGATCGACGGTGCCGGGTGGTGGACCCAGTTTCGCCACGTCACCCTTCCCGCGATCGGCCCGACCCTGCTGCTGGTCAGCATCCTCAGCATCGCCGGCTTCTTCCAGATCTTCGCCGAGCCCTATGTCATGACCTTGGGCGGCCCCGCGCAGAGCACCGTCACCGTGCTCTATTTCATGTTCGAAGAGGGGTTCAAATGGTGGAACCTCGGGACGGCCTCGGCGGTCGCGGTAATCCTGTTCGTGTTGATCCTGATCGTCACGCTGATCCAGTTGCGCCTGACCCGCGAGAAGTCCGACGCATGAAGCCTGGTGTAATCATCCTCAACATCGGCGCCGCGCTGGTCGCGCTGCTGGTGCTTTCGCCATTATTGTGGATGGTCGCGGTGTCGTTGATGGCGACCGGCGAGGCGTCGACTTTTCCCCCGCCGATCCTGCCGCACGCCCCGACATTCGAACATTATCGCACCCTGTTCGTCGACTATGGCATCGGCCGCTACTTGCTCAACAGCGCGCTGCTTGCCAGCCTCGCGACGATCCTCGCTTTACTGTTCACGCTGCCCGCGGGCTATGCCTTCGCCAAGCTGCGCTTCCGCGGCCGCGAGCGTGTCTTCCAGGCGTTGGTCGCGGCGCTCGTTATCCCCGGCCAGATCGGCATGTTGCCGCTGTTCCTGCTGCTCAAATCGATGGGGCTGGTCAACAGCTATGCCGGCGCGCTGGTGCCGTGGCTGGCGGGCATCTTCGGCATCTTCCTGGTCCGCCAATATGCCCTCTCGATCCCCGAGGAGATGATCGAGGCCGGCCGCGTCGACGGCGCGTCGGAGTGGCAGATTTTCACCCGCATCGTCCTGCCCACGCTGCGCCCGGTGATCGTCACGCTCGCGCTGTTTGTGTTCCTTGGCAGCTGGAACGACTTTATCTGGCCGCTGATCGTGCTGTCCGACCAGTCGCTCTACACGCTACCCGTCGCGCTCGCCGCTTTGTCGCGCGAGCATGTCCAGGACAATGAGCTGATGATGGCCGGATCGGTCGTGACGACCATGCCGGTGTTGATCCTGTTCCTCGCGCTGCAGCGCTATTATCTTGGCGGTCTCACCGCAGGCAGCGTCAAGGGGTGAGCCTCGGCCTTGCGATCGGCGCGCTGATCACCGCCGCCGGGCCTCAGCCGCAAGTCCTCGACACGATGGATTCGCCCGTTGGCTGGTCGGTGGTCAAATCGGATGGCCTCGACGCCAGTCTCTCGAGCGTCCCAGGCGCGATCGACAAGGCGCTCCGCCTAGACGTGGATTGCCACGGCCGCTCGGGCTATGCGGTGATGACCCGCGCGCTCCCGCTGACCTTCTCCGGCAACTATCGGCTGAGCTTCAAATTGAAGGGCAGCGGCCCGCCCAACCAGCTGCAGGTCAAGCTGGTCGACGCCAGCGGCGACAATGTCTGGTGGTGGGTAAGGCCCGTGAAACCGCTCCCAGCCCAGTTTGAGACGGTGCGCATCAAGCGGCGCCAGATCGATTTCGCCTGGGGCCCGACGAAGGATAAGACACTCCGCCAGACTGCACGGATCGAGTTTGTGCTCAACGCGGGCGAAGGGGGCAAGGGGAGCTTCACCGTCGACGACTTCGAGCTGACCGCGCTCCCCCCCGATGACGCACCGTTTCCCGCGCCGGTCGTCACCGCTTCCTCAGGCGCGAACCCGGGCGCGGCGCTCGACGGCAATCGTTCGACCGAATGGCGCAGCGCTGGCGGCGGCGAGCAAAGCCTGACGTTCGACTTCGGCCGCGCCAAGGAATTCGGCGGTCTTATCTTGCGCTGGCAGCCGGGCGCTGCGGCGACGCGCTACGCGGTCGACCTGTCTGATGACGGCAAGATCTGGGCCACCGCGCGGACCGTCACGGCCGGCGACGGCGGCAGCGACCCGTTGCTGATGACCGAATCCGAAGCGCGCTTCGTCCGCCTGCGCATGTCGGGCGGGGCGGCCTACGCGCTCGCCGAGGTCGAGGTGAAACCGCTCGCCTTCGGCGCCGACGCCAACGCCTTCATCACCGCGCTCGCCGCCGAGACCCCCCGCGGCAGCTTCCCGCGCGGCTATTCGGAACAACCCTACTGGACACTCGTCGGGGTCGATGGCGGTTCGAATAGCGCGTTGGCCGGCGAGAACGGGACGGTCGAACTCGGCCTCAAGGGTCCGAGCATCGAGCCGTTCGTGATCGAGAGCGGGCAGATTACCGGATGGGCCGATGTGACCGCGACCCAGTCCCTGCGCGACGCCTATCTCCCAATTCCGACGGTACACTGGACCCGCCCCGGCTGGACGCTGACGACGACCAGTTTTTCGGCTGGGGATGCAACCGCCGCACAACTGGTCGCTCGCTACCGCTTGACCAACACCGGCGGCGTCAGGCGCAAACTCACGCTGATGCTCGCGCTGCGTCCGTTCCAGGTCAACGGCCCGCGCCAGTTCCTCAACACCGTCGGCGGCACGACGCCCATTGCAGTGCTCGCGTGGGACGGCACCACGCTGCGCGCCGGCAAGATCGGTGTCACGCCGTCGCGCGCGCCCGATGCGATCAGCCTGTCGCCTTTCGACTTCGGCATCACCCCCGACCGCCTGGCCGCCGAGGCCGCCCCGCCAATCCCCCGCACCCTGGTTGACCCCGCCGAGCTCGCCTCGGGCGCCTTGCTCTACCGCTTCGACCTCGCGCCCGGCGAAACTCGCGAAGTGTCGCTGGCGTCGCCGCTGATCGGCAACCCGCCCGCACCCCCATCTGCCGCCGTCGCCGAAGACGCCACCGCCGCCGCATGGCGCGAGAAGCTCGGCCGGTTCGGCATCACCGTCCCCGCCGCCGGTCAGCCGCTGGTCGACACCATGCGCACCTCGCTCGCCCACATCTTGATGAGCCGCGACGGCCCGGCGCTTCGTCCGGGCACCCGCAGCTACGCCCGCTCGTGGATCCGCGACGGGGCGATGATGGCCGAATCGCTGCTCCGTCTTGGCCACGAACGCGCCGCCGCCGATTACCTGCGCTGGTATGCACCGTATCAATATGACAGCGGCAGAATCCCCTGTTGTGTCGACGCGCGCGGTTCCGACCCGGTCGCGGAGAACGACAGCCACGGCGAGTTCGCCTTCCTTGCCGGGCAAGTGTGGCGCTACGGCCGCGACCAGGCTCTGGCGCGCGCCGTCTGGCCCAAGGTCGACGCCGCGCTCGCTTATCAGGAACGCCTCCGCCAGACCGAGCGCTCTCCCGCCAACCTCACCCCTTCGCGCCGCGCGTTCTACGGCCTGATGCCCCCCTCGATCAGCCACGAAGGCTATTCGGACAAACCCGCCTTTAGCTACTGGGATGACTTCTGGGCGCTCGAGGGCTTTCGTTCGGGCGCTACGCTCGCCGCCGATCTCGGCGAGACAACCGCCGCCGCCCGCTGGCGCGCCGCCGAGGCCGAGCTGCGCACCGACCTCGCGGCGTCGGTCACCGCCGTCGACCGCAATTTCAACATCGATTTTGTCCCCGGTGCCGCCGATCGCGGCGACTTCGACGCGACCTCGACCACCGTCGGTCTGGCCCCCGGTGACGGCGCGACGACGCTCGACCAGCGCGTCGTCCGCAACACCTTCGAGCGCCAGTGGCGGAACTTCGTCACCCGACGTGACAGCGGCAAGCCGTGGGTCGATTACACTCCCTACGAACTGCGCAATGTCGGCGCGTTCGTCCGCCTCGGCTGGCGCGACCGGGTCCAGGCGCTGCTCGATTTCGCCATGGCCGACCGTCGCCCGCTGGCGTGGAATGGCTGGGCCGAAGTCGTTGGCCGTCTCCCCCGCGAAACCCGCTTCATTGGCGACATGCCCCACGCCTGGATCAGCTCGGACTATATCCGCAGCGCGCTCGACCTGTTCTACTATGACCGCGCGGCGGACGGTGTGTTGGTCCTCGCCGCCGGAATTCCGCCCGTCTGGCTCGGCGAGAAGGGCATCGCCATCCGCGACATCCGCACGCCTTACGGCTCGCTCGGCTATACGCTTCGCCAGCACGGCCGTGAGTTGAGACTGACGCTGTCGGGTACCGCCCGCCCGCCCGGCGGCTTCGTCCTGCCGTGGCCGTTGTCAACTAACGCGCCGGCCACCGCGCGCATCGATGGCCGCACCGTCGGCTTGCATCATAGCAATCTGGCGATTCCGGCGACCGCGCGGACCGTTGTCCTAGTGCGCCCCTGACGCCGACTTCCGGCGCTGCTCTGCCCCGTGCCGCGCAAAGGCGATGCCCTCGACGTCGAACAGGTAAGCCGCCGCCGCATCGGCCTGGAGCCGGATCTTGTCGCCCATCGACAGGTGCGTGCCGCCGGGCAGCTGGACCGTCAGCCCGGTCTCGCCGGCGTCGGCATAGGCGAAGGTCACCCCGCCCAGTTCCTCAACGAAGCGGACTTCGACGCCAAGACTGTTGGGGCCGTCAGCCAGGCGCAACTGCTCGGGCCGGATGCCCAGCATGACCTTGTCCCCGACCTTCGCCCGCGCGGCATCGACCGCTGCTTCGAACCGCTCACCCCCGGCCAGCGCGAGCACCGCGCGATCGGCTGATGCCTCGACCACCGTCGCGGCCAGCAGGTTGATCTTGGGCGAGCCGATGAACCCCGCCACGAACAGGTTCGCGGGGTTCTCGTAAAGCGCGAGCGGAGTCCCGATCTGCTCGATCCCGCCATTGGCCAGCACCACGATCCGGTCGGCCAGCGTCATCGCCTCGACCTGGTCGTGGGTTACATAGATCATCGTCGTGCCAAGCTGCTTGTGGAGCCGCGCAAACTCATAGCGCATGCTGACACGCAGCGCAGCGTCGAGGTTGGACAGGGGCTCGTCGAATAGGAACACCTTGGGTTCGCGGACGATTGCCCGGCCGATCGCGACTCGCTGCCGCTGCCCACCCGACAATGCGCGCGGCTTGCGCTGGAGCAGGTCGGTGATCGCCAGTATCTCGGCGGCCCCGCGCACCCGGCGATCGATCTCGTCCTTGGTCAACCGCGCCAGCCGCAGTGCAAACGCCAGATTCTCGTAGACGCTAAGGTGCGGATAAAGCGCGTAGGACTGGAACACCATCGCGATCCCGCGATTACTCGGGCTCGCCGCAGTGACATCCTCGCCGCCGATCGCGATCGTCCCGGCGCTGACCTCCTCGAGCCCGGCGATCAGCCGCAGCAGCGTCGATTTGCCCGACCCCGAAGGCCCGACCAGCACGACAAACTCGCCATCGGCGACGGCCAGGTCGGTCGGCTTCAGGACGACCGTGTCGCCGAATGATTTTTCGACCGCGTTCAGGACGACGTTGGCCATGCGACCCTCCATTTCACCAGCTTCGACGCAGCGGCGGTGAAGGTCAACTGCCTGCACATCGTTTCTTTGAGCCCAGCGTTGAGCGACGAACTGCTCCAACATCCCGTCATCGCGCGTCCGTCCGCCAACCACACGTCTTTTCGCTGAGAACGGAATCGCGAACCCTTGGTAGCGGTTCCTCAAAGCGCGAACGCCTTATCGAGCGGCGCGCGATCCCACTACGCGAAGGCGGTCCCGGAATAGCGACGGAGATGAAGCGCACGGTTGAAGCCAATCGCGAAATCGATCAGCGCCGGAGTGGCAAGATCATGATTCTTTTCTAAGGAAATCCTGCTGCAATACGGTAATCTGCCCCGGCGCTTATGCGGCCACCCGAAGAGTCTGGATTCCAATCATGTTTCCCGTTCGCGCGAGCGTCTCGATCGCCGCCTTGTTGTCGATCGCTGGGCCAGTCTTGGCTCAGTCGCTCCCGATCGGCGATCCGATCATCGTAACCGGCCGGGGCCTCGCGCCGCCCAAGGCCGACGCTGCTTATGATATTGCCACGATCGACCGCACGCGCATCCTCCAATCCGCCAGCGGCCGGCTCGAAGATGTGTTGCGCGACGTCGCCGGGCTTCAGGGCTTCCGCCGCTCGGATTCACGCTCGGCCAATGCCACCAGCCAGTCGATCACGTTGCGCGGCCTGGGTGGCAACGCCTCCAGCCGCGCATTGCTGATCCTCGACGGCGTTCCCCAGTCTGACCCGTTCGGCGGCTGGGTCAGCTTCCCCGCCATCGCCACCGACCGCCTCGGCCAGGTTCGCGTGACCCGCGGTGGCGGCAGCGGCCTATGGAGTCCAGGCGCTCTTGGCGGGACGGTCGAGCTGGAGAGCGCAACTCCCGACCAACTCGACCCGCTCGACGGGCATCTTGCAATCGGCAGCCGCAATTCGCGGGACGCCCGGGGATCGCTCACGATCAAGGGTCAGGCGAGCTTCGTCACTGTGTCGGGTGCAGTTGCAAGAGGAAGCGGCTTCATCCCGATTGCAAGCAGCAATCGCGGACCGGTCGACCATGCCGCGCCTTACCGCCTGGTCTCGGGCGCCTTCCGCGCCGTCACAGCACTCGGCCCTTCGGCCGAGGTTCAGGTCAATCTCTCGGCGTTCGACGACCGCCGCAACCGAGGCACTGACTTCACCGACAATCGCGGACGCGGTGTCGACGGTTCGCTGCGCCTGGTTGGCAAGGGGGCGGTGCGGTGGTCGCTGCTCGTCTATGGCCAGAAACGCCGCTTCGCCAGCCAGTCCGCTGCGATTAGTGCCAATCGCACGACCTCGACCCTGACCCTCGACCAATATGCCGTGCCCTCGACCGGCTGGGGCGCACGCGCCGATGTCGTTCCACTTAGCGGCGACCTAGAGCTCCGCCTCGGTGCCGACCTGCGCGCGGTCCGCGGCGAGACCCGCGAAAATTATCAGTTTGTCGCCGGCTCGGCGACCCGCCGCCGCACTGCTGGCGGGCGTTCGGTGACGACGGGTGCTTTCGCCGACGCAACGCTGACGAAGGGCACGCTGACCGCCAGCCTGTCGAGCCGCGTTGACCATTGGTCGATCCGCAACGGTCGGTTGTTCGAACAGGCACTGGCCGGTACGACGCTCACCAACACCGAATTCGCCGACCGCGACGGCTGGCAGCCGACCGGCCGCATGGCGCTCGCTTATCGTCCGGGCAGTGGCTTCACTCTGCGCGCCGCCGCCTATCGCGGGTGGCGCTTGCCGACGCTCAACGAGCTATATCGCCCGTTCCGCGCGGGGACCGATGCCACCGCCGCAAATGATTCGCTCAATCCCGAATCGCTGACCGGTGCCGAGGCCGGAATAAACTGGGCGCTGTCTGCCAACGCCAAGGCAAGCTTCACCGTCTTCACCGCCCGCCTGCACGACGCGATCGCCAATGTCACCGTCGCGCGCGGGCCCGGTGTCTTTCCCGGCGTCGGCTTTGTCAGCGCCACGGGCAGCTATCGTCGGCGAGAAAATCTCGATGCCATCTCGACGCATGGCGCCGAGTTTGGCTTCGACCTCCGCCACCGCCGGTTCGACGCTCATCTTTCCTACGCTTACGTCGACGCAAGAGCGCGGGACGACGTCGCGGGCCGCGCACTCGATGGCCTGCGCCCGGCGCAGACGCCGATGCACCAAGTCACGGCGACGGTGGGATGGACTTCTCCTCGCGGCCTTCGACTAATGCTGACGGCACGCGAGAGTTCGAGCCAATATGAGGACGATCTCAATCAGCGCATTCTGAAACCCGCCTTTACCATTGATGCTTTCGCCGCGTCCTCGGTCAGCCGCCATCTTGCAGTCGGCGTGCGCGGCGAAAATTTGCTCGACGAACGGGTCGAAGCGGCACGCTCCACCGACGGAACGGTCGAGCGCGCACTGCCGCGCACGCTTTGGTTCGAAGTGACGCTGAAGTGATCGCCAAGCGGCCGTGGCGCGCGAACGCTTGCCTTAGCGGCCGTGGCCGCGCCAGCGTTTGATCGTGCGCTGAATGATACCATCCTCGCCGCCGGATTCTCGCCACAGCGCGGCGAAGCTCGGATCGGACGAGGCGGGGCGCTTCTCGGGCTCGAGATCGTCGAAGCGCACGCGGATTGGGATCGCGACGCCCTCGCCGCAGACGATGCATTCGCGATTGCGCAGGGCCGGGATGGCATCAAGGAAACCGCGCGCGCCTTCGGGCATGGCGGCGCGGACGCACGCCTGATCGCGCTCGTTGTTGAGGCGCATGGCAATGATCGTGCCGCACTGCGACAGCACCCCCTCGGCAAGATCTGATGGCCGCTGGGTGATGAGGCCTAGCGAAACGCCATATTTGCGGCCTTCCTTGGCGATCCGCTCCAGAATCTTGCGCACCGCCTGCCCGTTCGCCTGGTCGTCCTTGGGGACGTAGCGATGGGCTTCCTCACACACGAGCAGGATCGGGCGCTGGGCTTCGGTGCGCGACCAGATGGCGTAATCGAATACCATTCGCGCGAGCACCGAGACGACGACCGAAGTAACTTCGGACGGAATGCCCGAGACATCGACGATCGAGATCGGCCGGCCATGGCTTGGCAGGCGGAACAGTTTCGCGAGGAACGTCGCCATCGAATCCGAGACGAGCATCCCTGAGAACATGAACGAATAGCGCGGGTCGGCCTTCAGTTCGTCGAGCTTGGTCTTGAGACGCTGGTACGGCAGCGTGTCGCCGGCGCGGTCGAGCTTGCCCATCTCGTTGACGAGAATCGTGTTGAGGTCGCTCAGCAAATACGGGATCGGCGAGTCGACCGTAATCCGGCCATATTGCTCGCCGGTCTTGCCCTTGCTGCGCGCGCCCAGCAGGCATTTGGCGAGAATGTCGCTGTCGCGCTGTCGCTCGGCGCCGTCGGTCGTCAGCAGGACCTCACAATGCTCCTCGAAATTGAGCAGCCAGTAGGGCAGTTGCAGATTGTCGGCGTTGAACAGCTCGCCGCAATCCTTGAATGCCGCCGAATATTCGCCGTGCGGATCGATCATCACAATGTGCCCCTCGGGCGACAATTGCGAGATTCGGTGGAGGATCAGCGCGACTGAAGTCGACTTGCCCGTGCCGGTCGAACCGAGGATCGCAAAATGCTTCGACAACATTGGATCGACGTAAAGCGTGCCGCGAATGTCGTCAGTCGGATAGACCGTGCCAATCTCGATGTGCGGGCTGTCGTCGGCGGCGAAGATGCCCTGCATGTCATTGGTCGAGACCGGGAACAGCTTGTCACCGGGGATCGGATAGCGGGTCACGCCGCGGCGGAAATTGACCAATCTGCCGTCATCGGCCTGCTTGCCCTCGCCCAGGAAATCGACCTTTGCGCAGACCGTGCCCGGCTCGTCTCCGGCGCGTAGCGTGCGCACGTTGGCAATCAGCCACGCGCCCGCCACCTGCATCTTGATCTGGCTACCGACCTGGCCCGACATCGCGAGCGAGGGGTCGGCGTTGGTCGCGAGCGCATGGAGCGCGGCGGCGTCCATCACGACGGCCGAGCCCGACCCGGCGATCTCGACCACCCGGCCGATCGCCGATTGCGGTCCCGACGGCACTTGGGCGACACGGTCCGGCACGCTTTCGGCATCGCCGTAGCTGCCGATCTCGTCGAGGAATTGCTTGAGGCTCGAATTATCGTCCATGCGCGCGCTCACCAGATGCTGATTGGCATGGGATAGGCGGTCGCGGTTAAGATAGGGTTAGAGGCCGCCCTATCCTCGGCGGCGGAAGGCAGCCGCCGCGGCCCAGCCCAGCCCGAGCGACAGCAGGACCGCCGCGAGACCGTAGAAGAAGGCGTGGCGGCGGGCGACGAGCGCGACATAGCGCTCGAACCCAGTCTTACCGATCTTCACGTCACGCGTAGCGGCGGCGAGGACGCGGCCGTGGTCAATAAGGAAGGTCTCGGCGGTGTAGGTGCCAACCGGAACAGAACTCGGAATGGCGATCGCGGCACGGTAGAGGACACCGTTGGTAACTTCGATGCCGCGGGCGTTTTCGGCGTAGAGCCCCTGGCGGCGGCGCAAGTCGAGCAAGCCAGCCTCGAAATGGCGTTCATGGCCGGGGAGCGCGCCGCCGCCGGGTGACAGCTGGAGATTCTTCAAGCCGAGCTCGTAAATCGAAGCGGTGCGGTCGTCGACGAGGTCGCGCAGCGGACGTGACGAGGCGACTGAGTAGTAGCTGGGAGCCGAGCGGAAGCGGCTCTGGTCGGTGTTCATCCATATGCCGGCGACCTTGGATTTCTCGCGGATGAGGATTGGCTGGTCGGGTCCGCGAAGGACAACGACGACGTCGGCGGGGCGATCAGGGACCCGGCCACCGGGGTAAAGCACCGCACCGAACAGGAGCAGCTGCGCGCCAGTGAAACTGTATCGGATCTCGACTTCTCGCGCGGAAACGTCGGGGACGAGCTCGGGCTTGGTCGCGCCAATGAGCAGCGGGAGCGCGAATAGCAGGGCGCGTTTCATCGCAACAGGTGATCGTCGCGCTGCCTCACAGCAGCAGTTTGATCGTCGCGCTGCCTCACAGCAGCTCGATCGTAAAAATCTCGTCAGGGTGCCAGGCGAGACCGAGTACCATGCGCAGCGCGACGAGAAGGATGATCACGGCGAGCGCGAGGCGGAGCAGGTCGGGCTTCAGGCGGGTGGCGAGTTGGGCACCATATTGCGCGCCGATCACACCGCCAACGAGGAGCAGCGCGGCGAGCACGATGTCGACCGCGCCGCTGGTCATGGCCTGGATAAGCGTGGTCGCGGCGCTGACAGCCAGAATCATGAGGAGACTGGTGCCAATGACGACGCGCGCCGCCATGCCGAGCAGGTAGATCATCGCCGGGACCAGGACGAAGCCGCCACCGACGCCGAGGAGCACGGTCAGAATTCCCGCGCCGAAGCCGAGCAGTGCGGGCGCGAGCGGGGAGAGATACAGCCCAGAGGCATAGAAGCGAGTGCGGAAAGGAAGGCTGGCGACCCAGCGATTGTGGCGCGGCTGTATCTTGGGCTGCTCGAGTTTCAGCCAGCCCAGCGCGAACAGCGCGTCCTTGAGCATGAGGATTCCGATCGAGCCGAGAAGCACGACGTAGAGAAATCCGACGACGAGATCGACTTGGCCGGTGGTCTGGAGGATACGGAAGAGGGCAGCACCGGCCAGCGATCCGGCGAGGCCACCGCCGATCATGACCAGCCCCATCTTGAGATCGACCCCGCCGCGCCGCCAGTGCGCAAGCGCGCCCGACACGCTGGCGCCCGTTATCTGAGTGGTGGCAGAGGCGACTGCCACTGTCGGGGGGATGCCGTAGAAGATGAGCAAGGGCGTGGTGAGGAAGCCCCCGCCGACCCCGAACAGGCCAGACAAAACGCCGACCAGCGCGCCGAGCGCGATGATCAGCAATGCGTTGACCGATTGGCCGGCGATGGGAAGATAGACGTGCATGACCGCGCACGATGCTAGGGGCCGAGCGCCGCGGTCGCAATGCTCGCCGGCGTCAGAAATCTCCGGCGATGGTGATCGATGGACCCGAAGAGGGGAAGGCAGTGCCGCGCAGGCGCTGGCGATAATCGGCGTGGACGCGAATGCCGTGCTTCATTGCGATCGTCAGGCGCGGACCGGCGTCGAGGCGATACAAATGCGGCTGCGCCCCGCCCCACATGCCGAAGCCGGCGGAGATGTTGCGCCAGATCGGGCGCGTCAGGGTAAAGGCTCCGTCGCCGAACAGATCGTGGGACTTGATCCCGACGACCCCGGCCTGGGCGTAGGCGTTAAGCCGGAAACCCATCGGCATCGGCTTGTCCCACAAGCCACCCTCGGCGAACAGCGCGAAGTCGTTGCGGCCCCCGGCGCGGCCGAACCGCTGGCGCCGTTCCGCGGTGATCGCAAAGGGCACCGACAGCCATGGCCGGAAGCGCACCCCGAGTCCCGCCTCGCCGCCGCGCGCACCGCCGATCGGGCTCGACAGGCGCAGGCTCGCGGCGAGGTGCGGGGTCGCCCAGTAGGTGATGCGCGCGCCGGCTTGGCTGCCGCCGAGCGTCGCGCCGGTCGCGGCGAGGCTGTTGGGACCGAGAATGTCGCCGGGCTTGCCGCGCATCATCGCCCAGCTCGAAAGCTCGAGACGATTTGATTTGCGCAGCAGCGGCGGAGCGGTGGCATCCGCCGGGGACGCCGCGGAGGCTCCGTGGTCGGGCGGCATGGCGGTCGAGGCAAGCTGCATTTGCGCTGGCTCGGGAGGGGCCGGATCGCCACTGAATGGCAGGCGGCGCGGTTCGGGCATCAACGTGTCGCTGACGTAGGAGCGGCCGTCGTCGCGAAGGTAGCGAATGCGCGCGCGGGACTGCCGCGGGGCGGCATAGGCGTAGGCATATTCGCGCGGCTCGGCGGCGGCGAGGCGGCGAGCGCGGGGGGCGTAGCGGCGCCGGGGGTAGGTCGAAGCTGCATCGGCGGGTGGGGCATAGGGCGGCGCTTCATAGTCCCTTTCCCCGACTTCGAGGGGAGCGGTCACCGGATCGAGCGGGGCGAATTCGGTCGTCGCGATGGCGCCGGGCGGGGTCGCGGCGAGCGCGGTCGCCGGAAGGCTGCTGGCGACCGCACCGCTGCCGGGGACCAGTCCGAGACTGACGGCGCGGACCCCTGCCCAGGCGAGGACGGCGAAGCCGAGGAAGCGGGTCGAAGCAGTCATGCGCCAAGCTCCTTGGGGAAAATGTGGCGAGTCTTGTCCCATTGGCGCGGGCCATCCGCGCCGTGGAGCGCGAGCGCGCGGCGGACAGCGAGGATCGCAATGACGTTGGCGACGACTAGTCGCGGGATCGAGACCAGCCCCTCACCAAGGCCGTAGGCAGCGGTGGTGAATCCGAAGCGCATGACAATTCGCCACAGCAGCAGCGCCAAGTTGAGCTTGAGCAGCAAGGCGAGCCTAGGCCCGACGACGAGCGCAATCGGGGCGCCGAGCGACTGTGCGAGCGCGAGCTGGGCCCACAGCAGCATTGCGCCATAGCCGGCGAGCATCAGCAGCGCCGCCAACGGACCACGCCGGTCGCGCATCCGCATCCACCGTTCGCCGAGCCCACCATTCCAACCGAGGCGATCCCAGCCCGAGAAGGCGATGCCGCCGATCCAGCGGGCCTTCTGGCGGACGGCGGCGTCGAGGGCCGCCGGGAAATGGCCGCGGCTGGCAATTGCCGCACGGTCCCCGGGCGCGGCGGGAATGCGCACGAACATCGTCTTGAGCCCGAGCGCGCCGAGGCGGAGGCCGACCTCATAATCCTCGGTCATGCTGTCGGGGGCGAAGGGGCGACCATTATGCCCTTCGGCAAGCCGCGCCAGCGCGCCGCGTTCGATCGCACAGGCGACTCCGGCGAGCGGGATGGCGGCGCCGACCGCTTCGCGCACGACTAGTTCCTTGCCGTGGCTCTCGGCGAACTCGTCGCAATAATGGCCCGCGATCCATGGGCTGTTCGGGTCGGGCAAGGGGACGACGGGAAGCTGGATCGCCGCAGCGCGTTCGATCAACCGGGCAAACAGCATCAACTCGCATGGGTGGACGACATCCTCGGCATCGTGAAGCACGATGGCGCGCGCTGGCCCCCTCGCCGCCTCCTCGATTTGCAACGCGGCGTAGAGTTGATTGAGGCAATCGGCCTTGGTCGTCGGGCCGGGGTGCGGGACGGTCACCGGGACAATGCGCGGGTCGCGAACCGAAGCGATCGCCTGCGCCGTGGCGGGGTCGTTGGGGTAGTAGCCGACGAACAGGCGATAGTCGCCGGGGCCAAAGCGGGTGAGCGTTTCGCGCAGCATCGGGGCGATGACGGCGCCTTCGTCCCAGGCGGGGATGAACACTGCCATCCAGCCGCCCGGGTCTGGTCCGGTCATCGTCTGCGCAAAGGCGCGCGGAAAGCGGGTGTAGACGGTCGCGCCGCGCCACAGGCGGCGCGCGAAATAGATCAGATCGACGGCGAGGTCGTCGAGCGCGAACAGCGCGAAGCCGACGCCGGCGAACAGCGCGAGCTCGTCGGCGAGCGCGGTCAGGACGGGGGCGAAGCCCATGTCAGGCGGTGACGACTCGGCGCATAACCCCCCAAGGGTTGCTGGTCCGAGCGCTGCGGAAAGTGTCACATTGTCGAAAGGGCGACAATCATGCGGCTAATACGGTGGCGGAAGGTGGACGCCGACGTAGGACGCGATAGGGTGCGACGATGGTGATGCCCTTCTTGAAGTGGAGCCTGCCGCTGGCCGCACTCATGTTGGCCGGTGCGGGGCCGCGGATCCTGTTTGCCGACGGCGCGTGGTCGGCGCTCGACCGAGGCGCGCGGTGCGAGGCGGGGAGCCGCGCTTTGCGGGTCACGAGCGAACGCGGCGAACAGGCAAGCGCGGCGATCCTGTTTGCGCGCGACGGCGGGCGGCAAGGCGTGCTCGCGCTTCGGCTCGGCAAGCCACCAAGGTCCGACGCGACAGTCTTGCTGACGGTGCGCGACCAGCCGTTCCTGCTGGTCTCCCGCTCATCGTTCGCGTGGAGCCGAGGCGCGGCGCAGGAGGCGGCGATCATCGCGGCGTTGCGCGGCGGGGGCACGATGAAGGTCGAGGCGGGCGCGGTGGCGGGAGGCCGGTTCGTCGACCGCTATTCGCTGGACGGCGCGGCAGGGGCGATCGACGCTGCGGCGGCTTGCGCGTCGAGACGCTAGAAAAATCGGTCATTCGTCGCTAGATGGGCGGCTTGTCATGAGCGCCGACACTTCCCTGATGCCGATTCCCGGCCCGATCGACCCCGTCCCGGTGGGACGCCCGGCCGTGCCGCGCGCCGACGGCCGGATCGAACTAATTGGCCGCGCGCGGGACAATATCCGTGCATCGCTCGAAGTAGCCGGGCTAGAGCCGCGCGTCGCCAAGCTTCGTGCCAAGCAGATCTGGCACTGGGTCTATAATCGCGGCGTGACCGACTTTGCGTTGATGACCGACATCGCCAAGACGCAGCAGCCGTGGATGGCCGAGCGGTTCGTCATCACCCGTCCCGAAGTCGTCGAGGCGCAAGTGTCGACCGACGGCACGCGCAAATGGCTGCTGCGCACGCACGACGGTCACGACTACGAAATGGTGTTCATCCCCGATGCCGATCGCGGAACGCTGTGCGTGTCGAGCCAGGTCGGGTGCACGCTCAACTGCACCTTCTGTCACACTGGCACGATGCGACTGGTCCGCAACCTCGAGCCGGCCGAGATCGTCGGGCAAGTTATGTTGGCGCGCGATGCGCTCGGCGAGTGGCCGTCGGCCCCCGAAGGCCGGATGCTGACCAACATCGTCATGATGGGGATGGGCGAGCCGCTCTATAATTTCGATCATGTCCGCGATGCGCTCAAGATCGTGATGGACGGCGACGGGCTGGGTCTGAGCAAGCGGCGGATCACGCTGTCGACCTCGGGCGTCGTCCCGATGATGGCGCGGGCCGGCGAGGAGATCGGGGTCAACCTTGCGGTGTCGCTCCACGCGGTGACCAAGGAAGTGCGCGACGAGATCGTGCCGATCAACCGCAAGTACGGGATCGAGGAGCTGCTCCAGGCCTGTGCCGACTATCCCGGGGCGAACAATGCGCGGCGGATCACGTTCGAATATGTCATGCTCAAGGGCAAGAACGACAGCGACGCCGAGGCGCGCGAGCTGGTGCGGTTGATCAAGCATTACGACCTGCCGGCGAAGGTCAATTTGATCCCGTTCAACCCGTGGCCAGGCGCGACCTATGAATGCTCGACGCCCGAGCGGATCAGGAGCTTCTCGAACATCATCTTCGCGGGCGGGATCTCGGCCCCGGTGCGCACCCCGCGCGGGCGCGACATCGATGCGGCCTGCGGCCAGCTGAAGACCGCGTCGGAGAAGAAGAGCCGCGCCGCGCTCGACCGCGAGGCCGCCGCCTGAGACTTGCGCGTTGCGCACACTCTCGGCATGTCGCGACGGTTCATCAAGGAGATCCTGCGTGTCGTTGCTTGGAATATTGATTGGAAAGCTTCTTCGGCAAGGCCAGGTAACGATCATCGCACCCGACGGAAGTCGCGAAACACATGGCCCCGGGGGGGGCAAGTCGGCGACCATCCGCCTGCACGACAATCGCGTCAAATACGACATCGCGCGCAACCCGCGGTTGGGCTTCGGCGAGGCCTACATGAACGGCCGGCTGACGATCGAGGACGGCGATATCCTCGAATTCCTCGAGCTTGTGGTCGGCAATAACCGCTGGGAAGATGGCCCCTCCGGCCGCAAGGCGCTGCACAAGGGCAGTTCGCTGTTCAAGCATTTGTTCAGGCGCAATAACCCGGTTTCGTCGCGCAAGAATGTCGCGCATCATTACGACATCGGCAACGATCTCTATCGCCTGTTTCTCGACGAAGACCTGCAATATAGCTGCGCCTATTTCACCGATCCCGGCAATAGCCTGGAGCAGGCGCAGGCCGACAAGAAAGCGCACATCGCCGCCAAACTCTACCTGAAGCCGGGCCAGCGGGTGCTCGACATCGGCTGCGGCTGGGGCGGTACCGCGCTTTACCTCAATCGCGTCGCCGACGTCGACGTACTCGGCGTGACGCTGAGCGAGGAGCAGTTGAAGGTCGCGCGGCAACGGGCCGAGGACGCCAGCGTCGCCGACCGCGTCAAGTTCGAGCTGATCGATTATCGCGCGCTGACCGGTACCTTCGACCGGATCGTCTCGATCGGGATGTTCGAACATGTCGGCGCGGCGCATTACGACGAGTTTTACGCGACCTGCTATGATCTGCTGACGCCCGACGGGGTCATGCTACTCCACACGATCGGCCGGTTCGGCGATGCCGGCCCGCCCGATCCGTTCACCGACAAATGGATTTTCCCGGGCTATCATATTCCGTCGCTCAGCCAGATGTCGGCCGCCAGCCAGAAGGTACGGCTGATCGCGTCGGACACCGAGACGCTGCGGCTTCACTATGCCTACACGCTGCGCCACTGGCTGACGCGGACCCGCGCGCACAAGGCGGAGATCATCAAGCTCCACGACGAGCGACTGTTCCGGCTGTGGGAATTCTATCTGGCCGGCGGAATCCTGATGTTCGAAAGCGGCGCCTCCGGCAACTACCAGGTGCAATATGTCCGCGACCGCCACGCGCTGCCGATCACGCGCGATTATATGGCCGAGGCAGAAGCGCGTTATCGGGCGATGTGACGGTGCCCCCTCCCCGCGCGGCAGGGAGGGGACCCAAGCTTACTGGCCGCGCATTTGCTCCATCTCGGCACGCCCGGCGGCACGCTCGTCGGGAGTCAACTGGCCATCGTGGTTGGCGTCCAAGCGGTCGAAATGCTTGAGCGACAGGTCGGTCGCTTCCTGCAGCGTGACGCGGCCGTCGTGGTTGACGTCGGCCATCGTCAACATGCGATGCATGCCGTTGCTCATGCCCATGCCCACGGTAGCCTTGCCCGCGCCGTCGTGATGGCCTGCCATGCCGCCGCCCTCGCCGTGATGCATCGGCGCGCGGGCGAACTCGTCGCGGCTGACCGCGCCATTATGGTCGGTGTCGATCATGTCGAACATCGCGTTGCGGTCGAGCGGCATGCGCCCCGCCGACGCATCGCTGGCGCCGGCGTGGCGTGGCCCGTCCGAGCCCTTGCCCGCCGCGGCCAGTTCGGCCTGATCGAGGACATTGTCGTGATTGGCGTCGAGCGTCGCGAACATCCGCTGGGTGCGGGCGACGACCTCGGCGCGGGCCTGAACCTTGGTGGCCATCATCCCGGGGGCCCGCGGCGGCATTGGGGCCTCGGGGCTTGTCTGGGCGAGCGCCGGAGCGGCGACGAGGGCGGCGGCGGCGAGCAGAAACTTGTTCATGACGAGATTCTCCGTGGGAAATCGATAGGCATAACTAGCACCGGAGCCTGTATGCCGCTTGAATGGCGCGCGCGCCGGTGGCAGGGCGCCCGCGTCAGTTGAGGGGTAGAATGCACATGGCCGACCGCCTGCGCCGCGTGGTGCTCGCCTTTTCGGGCGGGCTCGACACCAGCGTCATCCTGAAATGGCTACAGGTTACCTATGAATGCGAGGTCGTGACCTTTACCGCCGACCTCGGCCAAGGCGAAGAGCTCGAGCCAGCGCGGGCCAAGGCCGAGCTGATGGGGGTTCGCCCCGAGCATATCTTCATCGACGACCTCAAGGAGGAGTTCGTCGGGGATTATGTCTTCCCGATGATGCGCGCCAATGCGCTCTACGAAGGATTGTACCTGCTCGGCACCTCGATCGCACGACCGCTGATCGCCAAGCGCCAGATCGAGATCGCGCGCGAAGTCGGGGCCGATGCGGTCAGTCACGGGGCGACCGGCAAGGGCAATGACCAGGTCCGGTTCGAGCTTGGCTATTACGCGTTGGCGCCCGACATCAAGGTCATCGCCCCGTGGCGCGAGTGGGATTTGACCAGCCGAACCGCGCTGATCGAATTTGCCGAGAAGAATCAGATCCCGGTGCCAAAGGACAAGCGCGGCGAGAGTCCGTTCTCGACCGATGCCAACATGTTGCACACTTCGTCAGAGGGGAAGGTGCTCGAGGATCCGTGGGTCGAGGTGCCCGACTATGTCTATTCGCGCACCGACGACCTGATCTCCGCGCCGAATACGCCCGAGGAGATCAGCGTCGAGTTCAAGCGTGGCGATGCCGTCGCGGTCAACGGCGAGGCGCTATCACCCGCTAACCTGCTGATGAAGCTCAACGAGCACGGCAAGCGCCACGGGATCGGTCGGCTCGACCTGGTCGAAAACCGCTTTGTGGGGATGAAGAGCCGCGGGATGTACGAAACGCCCGGCGGGACGATCCTCCACGCCGCCCACCGCGCGATCGAGCAGCTGACCCTTGACCGCGGCGCGGCGCACCTCAAGGACGAGTTGATGCCGCGCTATGCGGAACTGCTCTACAACGGCTTGTGGTTCAGCCCCGAGCGCGAGATGCTCCAGGCGGCGATCGACCATAGCCAGGCGAAGGTCGAGGGCGAGGTCAGGATGAAGCTCTACAAGGGCGGCACCCACATCACCGGCCGCCGATCGCCGATGAGCCTGTACAGCGAGAAGGTCGTGACCTTCGAAGACGACGCCGGCGCCTATGACCAGCGCGACGCGGAAGGCTTCATCAAGCTGAATGCGCTGCGGTTGCGGCTGCTCGGACGGCGCGACCGCGGTTGATCACCGCCGCCGCCCCGCCGTTGCCCACTGGCCCCCGCCCATGGTGGGAAACGCGCTGGTTTGTCGCGGCGATGGTGCTTCTGGCATTCGTGCCGCTGCTCTATCCGCCGATACCGCCGCTGGTCGATTTGCCGGGGCATATGGGGCGTTTCCATGTCCAAATGGAACTGGCACATTCGCCGTTTCTCCAGCGCTATTATGAATATCATTGGGCACTGGTCGGCAACCTCGGAGTCGACCTGCTGATTATTCCGATAGCGAAGCTGTTTGGACTGGAGCTTGGCACCAAACTGATCATCATGTGTATTCCGCCGCTGACGGTGGCCGGTTTCCTGTGGGTTGCTCGCGAAGTTCACAACCGCATCCCGCCGACCACGCTGTTCGCGCTGCCATTCGCGCTGGGTCATCCGTTCCTATTTGGGTTCGTCAATTTCGCTTTGTCGATGGCGCTGGCGTTCTTGGCCTTCGGCCTGTGGTTGCGGCTCGGGCGGCTCGGCAAGCTCCGCCTCAGGCTGCTGCTATTCATACCGATCTCGTTCGTCGTGTTCACCTGCCACGCGTTCGGGTGGGGCGCCCTGGGCCTGATGTGCTTTTCGGCCGAAGCGGTGCGCCGGCACGGTTGGGGCGACGCCTGGTGGAGCGCAGTGCTGCATGCCGGGCTTCAGGCGGCATGCCTGGCCGGTCCAATCCTCCTCCTGTTGGTGTGGCGGCATGATGCGCAGGGCAGCGGCCGGACCGGCGACTGGTTCAACTGGTCACTCAAAGGGCTCTGGATCGAGTCCGCGCTTCGTGACCGCTGGTTCTCCTATGACCGCAACTGCATGCGCCTTGCGCTGCTGGTGCTGGCCATCGCGCTATTCATCAAACGGCTCGGCTTTTCACGCAATCTGGCTTTTTCGGCACTGGTACTGGTCGGCATTTTCGCGTTGCTTCCAAGAATCGTGTTCGGCTCCGCCTATGCCGACATGCGCCTCGCGCCCTATCTGTTTGCGGTGGCGCTGATCGCGATTCGCTTTCGAGGCGAGACCCATTTGCCGACAGCGCGACTTCTGGCTGTCGCCGGGCTAGCGTTCGTGGTGATGCGAATAACGACCACGACCATGAGCCTGGCGCGCGCTTCAAACGACATGCAACGCGAACTCGCCGCGCTCGATTATGTGCGGCCCGGCTCGCGCGTCCTGTTTCTTGGCGGGCGGATCTGCTTCGATGAGTGGGCGCTGGCGCGCAAAAGCCAGCTCGGCGCAATGGTCATTTCGCGCAAGGATGCGCTGGTCAACAGCGAGTGGCGAATGCCGGGGTCACAGCTGCTGACGGTGCGGCCCGACCTCGCGCTCGGTCGCTGGTCCAACGATCCGTCGCAACAGGTTCATCCCAATGAATGCGGGAACGCGGTCTATTATGGGCTCGACCGGGCGCTAGCCACCTTCCCTCGCTCGAAATTCGATTATGTCTGGATCGTCCAGAGGTTTCCCTATGATCCGCGATTGCTGGTCGGCTGGGACAAGCTTTACGAAGACAGCGATTCGGTCCTGTTTCGCACCGCGACCGGGCGACGCAGTATGGCAACGAGCGAAACGCCGAACGGCAGTTTGATCCTGCCGACCAGCCCTCGTTCCAGCCCGAATACCGCCGACAGCAAGCGATTGACCGGCGCGGCGGGCATGCGGTCGTCGGACTCATCCTTGCCGCGCCACTGACCAAGCCGCCGCACGGCGGCAATCGGCGGATAGAGCAATGTGTTGAAGGGGCTGAGCAAGTCGATCTCGAGTCCCGCGTCTTTTGCCAGCGCGGCGAGCTCGCGCTGGCGATAGCGGCGGTGGTGGTGATGAACGGTGTCGTGCGCGCTCCACATCCACGGGTTGGCGGGGACCGTCAGGAGCAGCTTGCCGCCGGGCTTCATCAGGCGAACGATCGCGCCCAGCGCCTCGCGGTCGTCGGGGATATGCTCGAGCACGTCGAGCAGGGTCACCAGGTCGAACGTCGCGCCGATCTCGTCGGCGATGTCGGGCAGCTTGCCGGCACGGACCGGGCGACCGAGGCGCCGCGACGCCAGCGCGCGTGCGTCATCGTCCAATTCGACCGCGTCGAGTGCGCCAAAGCGCCCGAGCATCGCGAGATTATGTCCGGTCCCGCACCCGATCTCGAGGATCGTCGCATCTGGCGGTAATCGCACTTCGCGCTCGATCAGGCTGGCAAGGATGCGCCGCCGCGCGATATACCACCAGTGGGTCGAATCGAGCTCCGCCATGCGATCGAAGGCTTGCCGCTCCATCGCCTAGTCGCCGATCGTCGAGCGAATGACGTAAATCGGCCGCCCCTTGGTTTCGATCATGATTCTCCCGACATATTCGCCGAGCACGCCGAGCGACAGCAGCTGCAGCCCGCCGAGGAACAGGATCGCCACGAGCAGCGACGCGTAGCCGGGCACGTCGTTCCCATACAGCATGGTGCGCACGACGATCACGATCGCGTAGCAGATGGCGCCCAGCGCGACGAGACCGCCAAGGTAGCTCCACACCCGCAGGGGGACGGTCGACGATGACGTGATGCCGTCGATCGCCAGGGTCCATAACTTGCCGTAGTGGAATTTGGTCGTGCCCGTCGCGCGCGCCTCGCGGTGATAGCTCACCGACGCCTGCTTGAACCCCGCCCAGGCGAACAGCCCCTTCATGAAGCGGTTGCGTTCGGGCAGGCGGCGGATGACCTCGACCACCTTGCGGTCGAGCAGGCGGAAGTCGCCGGCATGCTCTGGAATCTTGTCTTGGCTCAGCCAGTTGTGCGCGCGGTAATAAAGGTCGGCAGTGAGGCGTTTGGGCAGGCTGTCGGTTTCGCGATTGTCGCGCACGCCATAGACGATGTCGTTCCCCGCGCGCCACTCGCGAAGCATGTCGCCAAGCACCTCGGGCGGGTCCTGCAGGTCGACGTCCATCGGCACCACCGCCTGACCGTGCACATGGTCGAGGCCCGCGGACAGCGCCGCCTCCTTGCCGAAATTGCGCGACAGCGACAGCCCGCGGATGCGCGTGTCGAGCGCGCTGGCGGCGGCAATGGTCGCCAGCGTGCGATCATGGCTGCCGTCGTCGACGAACAGGATTTCATAGGACTGCCCCGCCGCGTCGCTAAGCCCGGCAAGGACCCCGGCGACCCGGCTCAGGAACGGCCCGATCGCTTCCTCCTCGTTCATCACCGGCACGATGATCGAAAGTACGATCCCGCTCACGCGTAGACCCAGCGGCGGTGGAGGGTGAACGTAACCAGCGGGGTCAGCACAACGATAAGCGGGATCGGCCACCAGGTCGGCCCGCCGAGATGCTTGACGAACAACCACACGAACAGCTGATTGAGCGCGAAACCGAGCAGGTTGATCACGAAAAACCGCACCGCGCGGACATGCTGCCGATCGCGCTCGCCATGGTCCTGGAAGCTGTACTTGCCATGAGTGACATAGCTGACTCCCGAGAAGAAGACGAACACCAGCGCCAGCGCAAGGTTGGGGTCGACCTTTAGCCAGGTCGCGACCGCCCAATAGCTTGCGGCGACCAGGATGGTAATGATCCCGCCGGCGATGGCGTAGCGAATCGCCTGAAGCAGCACGGCACGGCGTTCTCCCACCACCGAGGAAGGGACGAGGAGGGCAAGTGCGCGCATTGGCTTGCTCTCTAGACGCCAGCCACTAGAGCACGGAAGCCATTTTTTCATGGGGCGGGCGCGCGTGGATAAACTGTTGAACCGGCTGGACCGCCATTGGCGGTGGGTGGTGGTTGCCGCATGGCTCGGCGTGTCGGCGTGGTTCCTGTTCAGCGAATGGGCGCGGATCCGCGGGTTTGCGCTGGGCGATACCGACGATAATATGCGGATGAGCCAGGTCCGCGCGCTGCTTGCCGGGCAGGACTGGTTCGACCTTCGCCAGTATAAGATGAACCCGCCGTTCGGAGCCAATATCCACTGGTCGCGGCTGGTCGATTTGCCGATCGCGGGGATCATCCTGGTGTTGAGGCCGCTGGTCGGCGGGCGCGCTGCCGAACAGGTGGCGGTCGCGGTGGCGCCGCTGTTGCCGTTGCTGCCGATGATGGGAGCGATCGTGCTCACCGCGCGGCGGTTGATGACGCCATTGGCATGGCCGCTGGCGATCATCACGCTGTTCTTTGCCGGGTCAACGCTGGGCATGGTGACGCCGCTGCGGATCGATCACCACGGCTGGCAGCTCGCGCTGCTGGCGATCGGGGTGAGCGGGATGGCCGATCCCGAGCGCGCGCGCGGCGGGCTGACGACGGGCCTGGCGGGGGCGCTGTCGCTGACGATCGGGCTGGAGATGATCATCTACATCGCGCTGTCGGGGGTGGCGAGCGTGCTGTCATGGGTCGACGACCGCGACGAGCGGCGGCGACTGGCGGCGTTCGCGGTGAGCATCGGCGGCGGATGCGCGCTGGGGTTCGCCGGGTTCGCCTCCTACGCCAACCGGCTGCCGGTGTGCGACGCGTTGTCGCCGGTGTGGCTGTCGGATGCGCTGGTCGGCGGCGCGCTGTTGCTCGGGCTGGCGATGCTCATGGTCGAGAAGTGGAGCGTGCGGCTGGCGGCGGCGCTGGCTGCGGGTGCGGTTGTCGCGGGCTTCCATGCGCTGATGTGGCCGCACTGCCTGTCGCGGCTGGAGGGCGTGTCGCCCGAGGTCGCGCAGTTGTGGCTCAGCCATGTCCGCGAGGCGCGGCCGGTGTGGTCCAATGGTTGGCAGGTCGCGACGCTGATCCTCGCACTGCCGCTGACCGGGATCGCGGGCTACGCGCTGCTGGGCTGGACGCTCCGCCACGATCGCGAGCGGTTGCGCGCGCTGTTGTCGGTGGCGGCGCCAGCGGTGGCGGCGACGGCCTTGCTGGCGTGGCAGACGCGGACCGGACCCGCGGCTCAGATGCTGGGCGTGGTCGGTGCGGTGGCGATCCCGTGGCTGCTCGCCCCGCGCGCCTTTGCATCGGAGAACAGCATCGTGCGGGTGCTCGGGACGACGGTCATCGCGCTGCTCGGCTTCGGGGCGCTGGTGCCGACGCTGATCAGCTTTGTGCCGGCCAAGAAGAACAGCAAGGCCGAGCAGTCGATCAACCGTGCCAATAATCTGTGCCCGACGATGGCGGCGATGCGGCCGGTCGCGCTGCAGCCGGCGGGGACGGTGTTCACCTTCGTCGACCTGGCGCCGCGGCTGATCACGGTGACGCACCACAAGTCGATCGCCGGACCCTATCACCGCAACGGCGAGGCGATCGGCGACGTGATGCACGCCTTCCGCGGGACGGCGGACGAGGCGCATGCGATCATGCTGCGCTACCACGCCGACTATGTGCTGACCTGCCCGGCGATGTCGCAGACGACGATCTTCATGGCTGAAGCACCCAAGGGCTTCTATGGCCAGCTGTCGCGGGGGCAGGTCCCGGCGTGGCTCAGGGAGATCCAGATGCCGAAAGATAACCCACTGAAGATGTACAAAATTATCGGCTAGGCCGGGTTTGCTCCTCGCTCAGGAGAGGCCGGGGAAGCTCTGTTTCAGCCCGTCGATGACGAACTGGGCGGCCAGCGCGGCGAGGATGACACCGAGGATGCGGGTGATCATCGCCTCGAGCTTGGCGCCGATCAGCCGCATCAGCGGGCCGGCGGCGAGCAGCGACAGCAGGGTCAGCGCAATCACCAGCGTCATCGCGCCGAGGACGGCGGCGGTTTCAGCCAGTCCCTCGGCGCGCGAGACCAGCAGCATGGCCGTGGCGATCGAGCCGGGGCCGGCGATCATCGGGATCGCCATCGGAAAGACCGAAATATCCTCGGCGCCCTCGGCCTCGACCGCGTTCGCCCGTTCCTCGCGGCGGGCGGTGCGTTTCTCGAACACCATTTCGAGCGCGATGATGAACAGCATGATTCCGCCGGCAAGTCGGAAGCCGGCCAGCGTGATGCCGAGTGTGTGGAGCAATGGCCGCCCGAGCAGCGCGAAGAACAGCAGGATGCCGAGCGCGATCAGTGACGAGCGCACTGCCATCTTGCGGCGGTGATCAGCGCTGGTCCCGGCGGTCAGCGAGGCGAAGATCGGGGCGCACCCCGGCGGGTCGATGATGACGAGGAAGCTGACCAGCGCGGTGGTGAAAAGCGCGAACACTTACGGCGCGACGCGCTGATAAACGCGCTGGGCATAGTGGCGGCCGGTCCATTGGTAGACGCGGAAAATGCGCGTGCCGGTCTTGTCGACCTTCCAGTCCCAGCCGAGCGTGCGGTCGGCGGATTCGCCGCGGCCATAGTCGTTGGGCTTGCCGGTGGACGGCGGCGAGAGCGTGGGCGGGGTGGCGATCGGGGCGCCGGTCGGGTGGCCGGTGCAGGCTGCGCGGCTGACGATCGGAACAGGGCCCGAGGGGACAGCTTGCGGGGTTGGCTCGCCGCCGTCGTAGGTCCAGTTCCAGCCGCGTTTGCCCTTGAGCCAGACGGTGGTGAAGCGGCCGTGGTGGCCGTCGGGTGTGGCATAGGGACCGGCGTTGACCGCAACACTGCGGTCGCACGACATGATCGAGGCTGATGGGGACCAGCTGACCGAATGCGCCGGCTCCTTGCGGTCGCGCAGGAAATCGCGCGCCCAGACAGCCTGCGGGGTAAACATGACCGCGTCGTGCGCGGCATATTTGCGGAAGGCGGCCCATTGGCCAATTTTTTGCGCATCGCGGGCGAAGGCGCGTTCGGCGTCGATCGCGGTTGGGGCATGCGCGCTGAGCGCGGCGGCGAGGAGCAAGGCGATCACAGGCGGTTCTCCAACTGGTAGTGCTCACGGCGGGCGGCCGAAACGAGGGTGTTGCGGATGAGGCAGGCGATGGTCATCGGGCCGACCCCGCCGGGGACGGGGGTGATCGCCGAGGCGACTTGCGCTGCCGAGGTGAAATCGACGTCGCCGACGAGACGGGATTTGATCGGATCGGTCAGGCTAGGGACGCGGTTGATGCCGACGTCGATCACCGTCGCGCCGGGTTTGAGCCAGTCGCCCTTGACCATTTCGGCGCGGCCAACTGCGGCGACGACGATGTCGGCCTGGCGCACGACCGCGGGGAGGTCCCTGGTGCGGCTGTGGGCGATGGTCACAGTGCAGCTGTCGCCGAGCAGGAGCATGGCCATCGGCTTGCCGACGATGTTCGAGCGGCCGATGACGACGGCGGATTTGCCCGACAGGTCGCCGAGTTCGGCGCGCAGGAGGAGCAGGCAGCCGTAAGGGGTGCACGGCACGAACCCGGGCAGCCCCGTGGCGAGGCGGCCGGCGTTGACCGGGTGGAAGCCATCGACATCCTTGTCGGGGTCGATGCGGGTAAGAATGGCGTCGGCGTCGATCTGCGGCGGGAGGGGAAGCTGGACGAGGATGCCATCGACCGCGGGGTCGGCGTTGAGGCGGTCGACGAGGGCGAGGAGGCCGGCCTGGGAGGTAGTATCGGCGTCGAGCTTGTGCTCGAAGCTCAGCATGCCTGCCTCGACTGTGGCCTTGCCCTTCGAGTGGACATAGACCGCGCTGGCCGGGTCCTCGCCGACCAGCACGACCGCGAGGCCGGGGGCGCGGCCAGTTGCGGCGGTGAAGCGTGCGACTTCGCCCGCGACTTCGGCTCGAAGCGCGGCGGCTGCGGATTTGCCGTCGATGATGCGGGCGGTCACTGGGGCTAGACCGTCGCGCTTGTCGCAATGTCCATCGCCGCGCCGGCCAGCAGCTTCTGCACGACGAGAATGATCAACAGCACGACCATCGGCGAGAAATCGATCCCGCCGAAATCGGGCAGGATGCGGCGGATCGGGCGGTAGAGCGGGGTGGTCAATTTTTCGAGCGCGAGCGCGATCTGGCGCACCGCAGGCGAGGAGACGTTGAGCACGTTGAAGGCGAGCAGCCAGCTGAGGATCGCCTGGATGATGATGATCCACCACAGGACATTGAGCAGCATGATGACGATCGAGAAGAGCGAGAGGAGGATGTTCATCGGCGCTTCCTAGCGGGGCGGGGAGATGCACACAATCTAGGGTGCGAAGCGGTTATGCTGGGCTTCGGCAAGGATGAGGGCGAAGTCGCCGGCGGGGTCGCTCCATTCGGCGACCGGGGTCCAGCCGCCGGCGAGGAGCAGCAAGCGGCTGCCGCGCTGGCCGTATTTGTGGCTGTTTTCGGTGTGGATCGACGAGCCGCGGGCGAAGTGGAACGGCTGGCCCTCGATGGTGAAGTCGGTGTCGCGGGTGGCGACGAGATGCATTTCGATGCGGCCGATCATGTCGTTCCAGCGCGCTTCGTGGACGAACGCACCGTCGGGAATGGTGCCACCGAGCTCGCGGTTGATGCGCGTGATGAGGTTCGTGTTGAAGGCGGCGGTCACCCTTTGCGGATCGTCGTAGGCGGCGATCAGGCGGTCGACCGGCTTCACGCGGTCCATGCCGATCAGCAGGTACGAGCCGGTGCCGAGCAGGCTGCGGAAATGGCGCAGCAGGTCGGTCGCGCTGCGGGGCACGAAATTGCCGATGGTCGAGCCGGGAAAGAAGCCGAGTTTCGGGGCGGCTTCGATCTCTGGCGGGAGGGCGAGGTCCTTGGTGAAGTCGGCGACGACGGGCAGCACGGGGAAGCCGAACCGGTCATCGACCGCGCCGGCGCTTTCGTGGAGATAGTCGCCGCTGATGTCGATCGGGACGTAGGCGGAGGGATGGATCGCCTCGAGCAGGAGGGGCGATTTGGTCGCTGAACCGGCGCCGAACTCGACTACGGCAAGGCCGGTCGGGAGCGCGGCGGCAATTTCGGGCATGATCGCTTTGAGCAGCGCGGTTTCGGTGCGGGTGGGGTAATAAGCGTCGAGGCGGGTGATCTCGTCGAACAGCTCCGACCCGCGCCGGTCGTAGAGCCAGCGCGCAGGGATCGACGGGATCGGTTCGGCGAGGCCGCGCAGGACGTCGTCGCGGAAGGCCGGATCGATCGGTTCAGGTGTCGCGAGCAAGGCGGGCTCCGGTAAATTGCCAGCGCGCGGCGGGCGGGAAGAAGTTGCGATAGCTGGGGCGGGAGTGACCGCGGGGGGTGGCGCAGCTGGCGCCCTTGAGGACGAACTGCCCGGACATGAACTTGCCGTTGTATTCGCCGACGGTGCCGCTCGCGGGGGCGAAGCCGGGGTGGGCGAGATAGGCCGAGCCGGTCCATTCCCAGACCGATCCGAAGAAGGTCGATTTGGGGGCGGGGATGAGGGCGGTGGCGGCGTCGAGTTGCTGGCCTTCGGTTGCGTCGGCGGTCCGGGCGGCGGCCTCCCATTCCTCCTCGCGCGGAAGGCGGGCGCCGGCCCAGCGGGCGAAGGCGTCGGCCTCATAGAAGCTGATGTGTGCGACTGGGGCGGCGGGGTTGCGCTCGATGCGACCGGCCAGGGTGAAGGCGGTGCCATCGTCATGCCAGTAGAGCGGGGCGGCGATGCCCTCGCGCCGAAGCCAGTCCCAGCCTTCGGAGAGCCATAGGGTGGGGGTCGAATAGCCGTTGTCGGCGATGAATTCGGCCCAGTCGGCGTTGGTGACCGGGCGGGTGGCGAGGGCGTGGGGGTGGAGCAGGGTCTGGTGGCGGGGTTGCTCGCAGTCGAATGAGAAGCCGCCCTCCCCTGCCCCGATCAGCGCGATGCCGCCGGGATGATTGGTCCAGCCCAGCGCGGAGACGGTGGTCGGCGCGAGAGGTGCTTTGTCGTAGATTGGCTCTAGGGGGTTGCTCGCGAAGGTGGCGAGGATGTCGGTGAGGAACAGCTCTTGATGTTGCTGTTCGTGCTGAATGCCGAGTTCGACGAGGGTCAGAGCTTGCGGAGCGAGGGTCGGTAGCGCGCGCTCGATGGCGTCGTCGACATGGGCGCGCCAGTCGCGGATCGTGTCGAGGCTGGGGCGCGAGATCATCCCGCGGCGGTCGCGCGACAATCGCTCGCCTTCGCCTTCGTAGTAACTGTTGAAAAGGAAGGCGAAGCGCTCGTCGAACGGAGCGATGCCAAGGTCGCGCAGGATGAACGTTTCGAGGAACCAGGTGACGTGCGCCAAGTGCCACTTGGCGGGCGAGGCATCGGGGTTGGGCTGGATCGTGGCGTCGGCGTCGCTCAGCGGCGCGGCGAGATCGAGCGTCAGCTGGCGGGTCGCGTGGAACCGCGCCGCCAGATCGTCAGTCACTGATCTCGCGTCGCGCCGGGTCGCCACAACACATCGCCTCCCTCACCTGCCGCAACCGAACGCGCGGCCACGAACAAATGGTCCGACAGGCGGTTCAAGTACGTCGCGGCGGGGGGATTGATGCGCTCGGCCTTGGCCAGCTCGACCGTGGCGCGCTCGGCGCGGCGGACGATGGCGCGGGCGAGATGGAGCGCGGCCACCGCGAGTGAGCCGCCGGGCAGGATGAAGCTGGGGAGGGGAGCGAGGCTTTCGTTCATCGCGTCGATCTCGCGCTCAAGGCGGGTCGATTGCGCGGGGATCATGCGCAGCGCCCAGTCGGGGTCTGCTTTGTCGGTGACCGGGGCAGCGAGGTCGGCGCCGAGGTCGAACAACTCGTTCTGAATGCGCAGGAGCGAGGCGGCGAGGGGGTGGTCGCCGAGGTGGGCGATGGCGAGGCCGAGGGCGCTATTGGCCTCGTCGACGTCGCCGATCGCGACCATGCGCGGGCTCGACTTGGACACGCGCGAGCCATCGACGAGGCCCGAGGTGCCGTCGTCACCGGTGCGGGTGTAGATCTTGTTGAGCTTGACCATCGGTCGGGCTCGCCTCTGTTAGCTGCGCCCGCCGCCGGCGATGAGCAGGATGACCGCGACGATGGCGATGGCGATGCCCTGATAGAGCACGCGTTTGCGCATCCATTCCTGCTGTTTCGCGCCGTTGTTTTCCTTGCCGTTGGCCATGGCGATGACGCCGCGGACGAGGACATAGGCCGTCGCGCCCATGGCGGCGACGAGGAGGATGATCAGGATGGGGGTGCTCATTAGCGTTATTTAGGCGTGCGCGAGGGCGAATCCTAGGGGCAGGCGGTGGGCGCGGAGGTCGGCGGCGAGCGCATGGCCATCGACCCCTGCGGCGCGCAGTGCGGCGAGGGTCGGGGCGTGGTCGCGCTTGGCGAGGCGGCGGGAGTTCGAATGGGTAACAAGCAGGTGGTGGCGGTAAGTCGGCTCGGAGAGGTTGAGGAGGGTCTGGAGGAGGCGCTGGACGGGGGTCGAGGGGCGCAGATCGACGCCGCGGGTGACGAGGGTGACGCCCGACGCCGCATCGTCGATGACGCAGGCGAGGTGGTAGGCGGCGGGGGCGTCCTTGCGGGCGAGGATGATGTCGTCGAGGTCGGCCGCAGTGGCGGTGTGGAGGGTGCCGTCGTCGCGCCAGGTCGGGAGGGCGGTGCGAGCGAGCGCTTTCGCTGCGTCGAGGCGCCAGCTGTGGGGCGTCGAGGCGCGGCGGGCAGGGTCGTCGGGGAGATCGCGGCAGGTGCCGGGGTAGTGGGCGGTGGCGCCGTGGGGGGCGCTCAGCGCGGCGGTGATGTCGGCTCTGGTGCAGAAGCACGAGTAGGCGAGGCCGTCTGCTCGGAGGCGGTCTAAGGCGGCAGTATAAATTTCGCTCCGCTCGGACTGGACGAGCGGCGGCTCGGCGGCGGTTAGGCCGAGCCACGCCAGATCCTTGTCGATCGCAGCGACATACTCGGGGCGGCTACGGGTTGGGTCGAGGTCTTCGATCCGGAGCAGGAAGCTATCTGACTCGGCGGCAAGAACGGCGGAATAGGCGTGACCCAAGTGGAGCAATCCCGTCGGCGACGGGGCGAAACGGGAGGTGGTCACCCGCCCGACCCTTCCCCTCCACCATGTCGCTGCGCGAAACGGTTCCCCTCCCCTTGCCGGGGAGGAATTACTTGACGGGGAATCATCGCTCGTGCTGTCATGACCATGTCACGCCGGTTTGGCATCCGGCGCGTCACAAGGGAAGCGGGCTTCGCCCTCTCCTCCTTGCGTGCGACAGGGCCGGGGATTGCGGAGTTCGTCCCAACGAAAGGGTTCGCGCGCTCGTGTATCATCCCGACCTCATGCGACATCCCGATGGGTGCCCGGCGCTGGTGCTCAACGCCGACTATACGCCGTTGTCCTATTATCCGCTGAGCCTGTGGCCGTGGCAGACCGCGGTCAAGGCGATGTTCCTCGAGCGGGTCGACGTCGTCGCGCTGTACGACCGCGAGGTGCATTCGCCGACGCGGTCGCTCAAGCTGCCGTCGGTGATTGCGCTGCGCCAGTTCGTCCGGCCCAATGAATATCCGGCGTTCACGCGGTTCAACCTGTTCCTGCGCGACCGCTTTCGGTGCGTCTATTGCGGGAGCCACAAGGAGCTGACCTTCGATCATGTCGTGCCGCGCGCGCAGGGCGGGCGGACGACGTGGGAGAATGTCGCGACCGCCTGCGCGCCGTGCAACCTCAAGAAGGGCGGGCGCACGCCGAGGCAGGCGCAGATGCCGATCCACCGCGATCCGATCCGCCCGACCAGCTGGCAGTTGCAGGACCATGGCAAGAGCTTTCCGCCCAATTATCTGCACACCAGCTGGCGCGATTATTTATATTGGGACATCGAGCTGGAAGCGTGAGCTAAGCGGGTCTTAACCATTCGCGTTTAATCGGGTCCAGTATGAATTTGCTCGAACCCAAAGCGTGCCAGGCGCCGCGAATCTTGCTGGTCGAGCCCAATCGCAGCGCGATGGGTGTGCTGGCGCGGCGGCTGGGCGAAGCGGGCTATCGCGTGGTTGCGGCGGACAGCGCGCAAGTCGCGGTGGCCGAGCTGCACCGGCTGCCGGTCGACCTGGTGCTGGCCGAGCTGGCGATGCCGCTGATGAGCGGGATCGAGCTGACTCGGCTGATCCGCGACGATAGCGCCATTCGCGATTTGCCGGTGATCCTGATCTCGGGGCGAAGCGACCGGACCGGCGCGGTGCGCGCGCTCGAGGCGGGGGCCGACGATGTCGTGGTAAAGCCATTCCATCATGAAGTGCTGCTGGCGCGGATCGCGCGGCAGTTGATGCGGGCGCGGGCGGTCAAGGAGTTGCGCGCGGACAATGCAACGCTCGACGCGCGGGTGGTGACGCGGGCGATCGAGCTTGGTGAAATGCGCGCGGCGCTGACGGCGAGCGAGAGGGAGCGAGTACGGCTGGCGGGGCTGGTGCGAACCGATTAGCGACTAGCGAGATACTCCACGATTTTCGGACCCAGCTCGGGGTTGTCCATCGCGATGGCAAGGTTGGCCAGGACGAAGCCTGCCTTGTCGCCGCAGTCATGGCGGACCGCATCGACCTTGACTGCATGGAATGGCTGGCGGCCGATCAGCCTGGCCATGGCGTCGGTCAGCTGGATTTCGCCCCCTGCCCCGGTTTCCTTGGCGTCGAGGATGTCCATGACCTCGGGCTGGAGGATGTAGCGGCCGATGATCGCGAGGCGCGAGGGGGCGTCGCCGGGCCGGGGTTTTTCAACCATGCCGCGCACCTCGGTAAGGTTGCCGCGCGTTTCCCCGGGATCGACGATGCCATAGCTGGCGGTCTTGTCGGCGGGGACTTCGGCGCCGCAAACGATGTTGCCGCCGACCTGGTTATACGCCTCGACCATCTGGCGGAGCGCGCCCCCTGCTCCACGCCCACCAACCATCAGGTCGTCGGGCAGGATCACGGCGAACGGCTCGTCACCAACGATATGGCGCGCGCACCATACTGCATGGCCAAGGCCGAGCGGTTGTTGCTGGCGGACCGAGATCAGCTCGCCGGGGGTGGTGCGCGAGCCATCGAGCGCGGCGCGGCTCTTGCCGGCCTTTTCCATCGTCGCCTCAAGCTCGAAGCCCAGATCGAAATAATCGACCAAGCTCGACTTGCCGCGCCCGGTGACGAAGATCAGCTGCTCGATCCCGGCGTCGCGCGCTTCATCGACGGCGTACTGGATCAGCGGGCGGTCGACGACCGTCAGCATTTCCTTGGGCATGGTCTTGGTCGCGGGGAGCAGGCGGGTGCCGAGGCCAGCGACTGGGAAGACAGCCTTTCGGATGGGGCGAATGGCGGTCATCAGGGCTGCTCGGGTCCTGTTTTCGGGGATGACCCCGCGATGGGCTCGGTCGCGGCGGGAAGTGTCGGTGCACCGCCGTCGGGCGGAGGAAGGTCAAAACGATCGGCGCGGCGCGGGGCCGATTTGCGGATCAGCTCGTCGATCCGCGACGGAGAGGCGTCGGTGCGTGGCTGAAGCAGCTCTTCGGCAGTGAGCTGGCGCGGTGCCGTCGCGGGCTTGACCGGAAGCGGCTGGCCCGGCGCGGGCTCGAGCGGGGCGATCTTGCCGCAAGCCGCCAGGGCGAGGAGGCATGCGATGAGGACGAGACGCTTCACTTGGCACTCCGGGCGGCGGCGATGGCTTGCCTTACCCGCACCGGCGCGGTGCCACCAGCCGAGGTGCGCGAGGCGACCGAGGATTCGACCGAGAGGCAGGCAAGCGCGGCTTGTGTGATGCGCGGGTCGACTGCCTTTAGCTCGGCAAGCGTCAGGTCGTCGAGCGGCTTGCCCTGCGATTCGGCGGCGGCGACGGCGTGGCCGGCAATATGGTGCGCCTCGCGGAACGGAACGTCGGCCTCGCGCACCAGCCAGTCGGCGAGGTCGGTGGCGGTGGCGTGACCGGCGGCGGCTGCAGAGCGCATTTTCGCCGGTACGAACTCGAGGTCGGCGGTCATTCCAGCCATTGCGGCGAGGCTGAGCGAGAGGAGATCGTGGGCGTCGAACACCGGGGGTTTGTCGTCCTGAAGGTCCTTGGCATAGGCCAGCGGCAGGCCTTTGAGCAGGACGAGCATCGTGACGAGGTCGCCGATAATGCGCGCGCTATGGCCGCGCACCAGTTCGGCGGCGTCGGGGTTGCGTTTGTTGGGCATGATCGACGACCCGGTCGACCAGGCGTCGGGCAAATGCACGAAGCCGAACGGCTGCGACGCCCACAGGATGATTTCCTCGGCCAGCCGCGACAGGTGCACGGCGGTGAGCGCGGCGGCATGGAGGTAATCGACGGCGAAATCGCGGTCGGAGACGGCGTCGAGGCTGTTGGCGGTGGGGCGATCGAAACCCAGTGCAGAGGAGGTCATGGCGCGGTCGAGCGGGAAGCCGGTGCCGGCGAGCGCGGCGCTGCCGAGGGGCGACTCGTTCATGCGGGCGCGGGCGTCGGCGAAACGGCTGCGGTCGCGGACGAGCATCTCGCGGTAGGCCATGAAGTGGTGGCCCAAGGTGACCGGCTGGCCCGACTGGAGGTGGGTGAAGCCGGGCATGACGGTCGCGGCATGTTCTTCGGCGCGGGCCAGCAGTGCGGTTTCCAGTGCATCGATCCCGCCGAGCGCCTCGTCGATCGCACGGCGCACCCACAGCTTGAAATCGGTCGCGACCTGGTCGTTGCGGGAGCGGGCGGTGTGGAGGCGGCCGGCGGCGGGGCCGATCAGTTCGCCGAGGCGATGCTCGACGTGCATGTGGATGTCTTCGAGCGCGGGATCCTCGACCAGCTTACCGTCGGCGATCTCGGCTGCGACCTGGCTCAGCCCGGAGTCGATCGCGGCGGCGTCCTCGGCCGAGAGGATGCCCTGTGTCGCCAGCATTGCGGCGTGGGCGCGGCTGGCGGTGATATCCTCGCGCCACAATCGCTTGTCGATTTCGATCGAGGCATTTATCTCGCGCATCACCGCGGCCGGGCCGCCCGCAAAGCGCCCGCCCCACATGCTATTGGAGTTGCTCGTGCGGCTGATGTTGATGCTCCTGGCAGGACTGGCCTTACTTGGTGGCTGCGATAGGCAAAAGGCGCCTGCGCAGCAAGCAACGCCGGCAGCCGACCAAGGCCCGAAGAAAGGCATCGACCGCAGCCACGCCGGCCAGCCCTCCCCCGATATCGTGATCAAGGACGGCGATGGCGAGGACACCGCGCTAAGCGAATTCAAGGGCATGCCGATGCTGGTCAATTTGTGGGCAAGCTGGTGCGTGCCGTGCGTCAAGGAATTGCCGACGCTCGATCGGCTGGCGGCGCAAAAAGGGCGGGTCAAGATTGTCGCCTTGTCACAGGACATCGGGCCGATCGGGTCGGTCTCGGCGTTCCTGGCCGAGCATGGCATCAAGTCGCTCGAGACCTATCAGGATGCCGACATGGCGATGAGCGACAAGGCTTCGGCGCCGATCCTGCCGACGAGCATATTGTACGACCGCGAGGGCCGCGAACTGTGGCGCTTCGTCGGCGACCGCGACTGGGCCAGCGCGGCGGCGGCGAAGGATCTGCGCGAAGCGAAATAAGCCCAAGCGCGCCCATCGCTGGCGGCGTCGAGGCATTTTCCGCGCGTTAACCATTTCACTCCTATATTTCTGCCGTGCGCCGCCGCCTGTTCCTCTCCGCCCTGACTGCCACCGTTGCGCTGGGCTTAGCCCTTCGCCTGTGGTCGGCGCAGGGCGGGCTGTGGGTCGATGAGGCCTGGTCGGCCGTGCTCGTCGAGCGCGCCCGGACGCCGTGGGGCGTATTGGTCGCGATCAACCACGACAATAACCATCATCTGAACAGCCTGTGGATGCAGCTGTGCGGCTTTGGCGCATCGCCGTTCGCGCTGCGCGCGCTGTCGATCGTCAGTGGCACGCTGACCATCCTCATCGCTGCAGCAATCGGCGCCCGGCAGAGCAAGGCGCACGCAATGGTCGCGGCGTTGCTGTTCGCGATTTCGCCGATCCAGGTGAATTATGGCTCCGAAGCGCGCGGCTATGCGCCGATGCTGCTCGCCGCCATGGCGATGATCTGGCGCGTCAGTCGCGAACTTGGGGAGCCGGACCGGGGCAAAGGATCGGCGTGGCTCCTCGGCGGTCTGGCTTTGGTGGGGCTGTTCTCGCAACTGACGATGGTTTTCTTCATCATCGCCATTACCGGCTGGGTCGCTTGGAGCCTCAGTCGCAAAATGGCATTGGACGCGGCGTTCGCGGCGACGGTCCGTCTGTTGCTGCCCTCGTTCGGCGCCTGTGTCATCGCCTTCGGCACGACCATCGGGGCGGCAGTTCTCAGTTCGACGGGAATGCAGGCAGGCAGTTATGTCCCATTTTCGTTCGAGAGCTGGTCAGGGGCATTGCCGACGGTGGCAAGCGCGACTCTCGGCCTGTCCGACAGCGCGGGGTGGGCCGTTGCCCTGATCATGATCTTGATCGCCGCGCTCGCCGTCCGCGCCGGCAGGCGGTCGACGCCGCTGGGCGCATTCCAGTTGATCGCGATTCTCGGATTTCCTCTCCTGTTCCCGCTGCTGCAGATCGGCAACAGCAGCATGGCCCGCTATTATCTGGTGGCCGCGGTCGCAATCCTGTTGCTGGCGGCGGACGTCTTTGCCGAGGCATTTGCCAAGCGCAGGGCGAGGATCGGCAGCGCGATCATCATGGCCGCACTGGCGACCGCCTGTGTCCGGGAAGATCTCGCGCAGGCGGCGCTGCGTCGCGGCGATCCCGGGGCCGCGATCGAGGCGATGAAATATCGTGCGCCAGCGGGAGCGACCGTCATGATCGACTTTCCCAGCGCCTTCTCCACCCTGCGCGTTGCGGCAGCGTCGGCCCGATATCCGCTGGAAATCGTCGAGCAGTGCCCAGCACGTCGGTTCTTGCACGTCGATGGATCACGGGGCACATCGTTCGCATTGACGACCGTTCGCTGTGGCCAAATTTATCAGCGGCTGATCGTCCGCCGGGCCACGCGCCTGTCCGGCGTCGATTGGGCGCTTTATGAGCAGGACATTTCCAGCGCGCACCCCTCAACTCAGACGCCTAGTCGCGCAGCAATTCGTTGATACTGGTCTTGCTGCGGGTCTTCTCATCCACGCGCTTGACGATGACGGCGCAGGCGAGGCTGGGGCCGCCCTTGGGGTCGGGCAGCGTGCCGGGGACGACGACCGAGTAAGCGGGAACGCGGCCGTAAATGACTTCGCCGGTGGCGCGGTCGACGATCTTGGTGCTGGCCCCGAGGAATACGCCCATCGAGATGACCGCGCCTTCCTCGACCACGACGCCTTCAGCGACTTCGGAGCGGGCGCCGATGAAGCAACCATCCTCGATAATTACGGGGCCGGCCTGAAGCGGTTCGAGCACGCCGCCGATGCCGGTCCCGCCCGAGATATGGACGTTTTTGCCGATCTGCGCGCAGCTGCCGACGGTTGCCCAGGTGTCGATCATCGTGCCCTCGCCGACGTAAGCGCCGAGATTTACGAAGCTTGGCATCAGCACCGCGCCCGGCGCGATATAGGCGCTGTGGCGAACGATGCAGCCGGGGACGGCGCGGAAACCGGCAGTGGCGAAGCGGGCGGCGTCCCAGCCGTCGAACTTGCTCGATACCTTGTCCCACCACGCCGCGCCGCCAGGAGCGCCGGGGATGGCCGCCATCGGGTTCAGCCGAAACGACAGGAGGACGGCTTTCTTGAGCCATTGATGAACGGTCCACTGGCCAACGCTTTCGCGAGTGGCGACGCGCGCTTCGCCTGCATCGAGCTGGCGCAGCGCTTCGTTGACGGCGTCGCGGACTTCGCCTTTCGTCCCCGCGCCAATCGCGTCGCGATCGTCCCAGGCGGTGTCGATGATGGTTTGCAAGTCATTGGACATGGGTCGGCTCCAGAAGCTCGGTCAGCCAGTCGGCGACGTCGGTGATGGTGAGGTCGATATTCGCGGGATCGTGCAGGTGATTGCCGTGATCCGAGCCATTGTCGACCCACACCGTGGTCATGCCCATCGCCTTTGCCGGGGCGAGGTTCTTGGCCATGTCCTCGACCAGCACGGCGCGGTTCGGGTCGATGGCGAAGCGATCAACGAGCAGTTGATAGCCGGTCGGGTCGGGCTTTGGGCGGTAGGTGCAGGCGTGGATGTCGATCAGGCCGTGGAAGTCGTCGCCGATCCCGATCGCGGCGAGCACGCGCTTCGCATAGGCGTCGTTCCCATTCGTAAAGATGAAGCGGCGGCCGGGGAGGCGGCGCAGGGCTTCGCCAAGGCGGCGGTCGGGGGCGACGCGGTCGAGCGCGATGTCATGAACGTCGTCGAGGAAATGGTGCGGGTCAACGGCATGGTATTTCATCAGCCCGGCGAGCGTGGTGCCATGGTCGCGGAAATAGCCCTTCTGGACGCGTTTCGCCTCGACCGGATCGCAGCCGAGCAGTCGCTGGACATAGGCGCTCATCCGTTCGTCTATAAGGTCAAACAGGCGGGTCGATGCCGGGTAGAGCGTATTGTCGAGATCGAAGATCCAGTCGGTAACGGCTGAAAAGGGCGGGGGAAGCGATGCGCTCATGATTGACCGCGCGCCTAGCGAGGTTTTGCGGCTTCAGCAAAATGAAAGCATTCGGTGTTTAGGAGCGTAACGGGAATGCCGTTATCAATCAGCGGCTTGGGGTGGGAGCGGACGATGAACAACCGGCTGTTGAGCTCGGCAAGCGGTGCACTCGGGCTGGCACTGGGCGTCGCAGCGTGCAGTGGCAGCGGTGGCAGCTCCCCCGCCCCGATTCCGGCGCCGATTTCTTCGACCCCGACACCAACGCCAACGCCCGCGCCGCCGCCCGCCCCGACGCCGACACCGACACCGACACCGACGGCTAATTACGACACGTCGGAATATCGCCGCAGCAATGCCGCGGTCGCTGCCAATGCGATTGCCGCCTACAATAGCGGTGCGAGCGGCGCGGGGATCAAGATCGGCGTGGTCGATTCGGGCATC
>JBBQDG010000010.1:0-66407 GCA_038319435.1 Sphingomonadales bacterium
GACCAGAGGGACCGAAACTTCGCCGAAGCCTTCGACGACGTGATAGTTGCCGTTGATCGGCAATGTCGGCGCGCCCTGGCCGGTCAGATCGCCGGTCGAGAACTCGTTGTCGGTCTTCAGGTCGAGACCCTCGCGGCGATAGTCGGCGCCATTGTTGATGCCGTTGCCTTCGTCGGCATAGGGGCTCTGGAAACCATATGCGCCCAGCGTGCCGGTGATCGAGGCGCTCGCGACCTGCTCGGTCGTCTGGCCGCGCTTGAAACCGGAGGCCGCGACATAATTGAGTGCAGCAGCGCTGATCGGACGACCGGTAAACGTGTCATAGGGGACGCAATTAGGATCAGCGCCGGTCAGGACCGAGCGGCAGACGGGCGCCCCGCCGGCGGGGTTGGCGACAACGTCGAGCGCGTTGACGAGGCGGCGCTGCGAGAATTCGTTGCTATAGACTTCCTGATAGTTGGTCCGGCCATACTGGTAATAGGCGTCGTAGGAGAAGGCGCGGCTGAGATCGCCACGCGTGCCGAGCACGGCGCGGAAGCTGGTGTGCTGCAGATCGTCCTGACGTGGACCACCTTCGACGTTACGGCGGGCCAGAGTGAACGCCCCTAGGTTGTATGGATTGCCCGTGATTGGGTCGATGCGAACAATTGGTGGCGCCGTGGGATCGGGGTTGGTGCCCTGGACCAACGGAGTCGCTCCGATGAAGCCGGTGACCAAATTTGGCTTACTGTCCGTATTAGTATTGCAGATCAAATTAAGCTGCTGCGTGGAGAGCAACGGATTGTCGCAATTGAGCGTATTGGTGCTGAAGAAGTCGCCCGATGGCGCGATCTGAGCGGTCGTGCGGTCGTCCATGAACATGAATTCAAGGTAGGGCTTGATCGCCGGGGTGATCTCATAATTGGCGAACAGACCGGCGGTGTAACGCTCGTCGTTGCGCTGATAATAGTTGGTCGGGGCGAAATTGTAGCGCGTGCGCGGTTGAGTCAGCGTTCCAGCGCCGAGCGTGAAGAAGGTCGAGCTGGACGGCGAACCTGTCGTGTAGATCAGCGCGTTGCCGTTAGCCGAGGTCGACGATCCGCCGCACTGCAGTGTGGCGTTATTGCGATTCTGGATGGTGCAGGCGCTGTAGTCGCGGCGATCCTGGGTGACCGGGAGCGCCTTGCGATAACCGAAATAGACAACGGCATGACCCTTGTTGTCATTGAAGCCAGTACCGATCGAGACGGTGCCATCGAACGTGCCACCATCAGCGACTGAATGCTTGGGATAGCCGAAGCCCGAGAAACCCGCGTTGGTGCGCGCATCGAGGATCGGCGGCGTGACTTTGTTGCGGTTGTTATGCTGGAACAGGCTGTACTGGCCGTCGAAGCGAATGCCGGTGAAATTGGTGTCCAGAATGAAGTTGACGACGCCCGCGACGGCGTCCGCGCCGTAGGTCGCCGAGGCGCCACCGGTGAGAACTTCGACGCGCTTGACGATCGCCGACGGGATGACGTTCAGATCGGCGGCCGACGTGCTGGTCGGGTTGGGATCGCCCGGAACAAGGCGGCGTCCGTTGACGAGCACCAGCGTGCGCTGCGGGCCGAGGCCGCGAAGATCGACCGTGGCGGTGCCGTCGGCGCCGTTCGACAGGGTCGAGGCCTGGCCGGCGAACACCTGCGGCAGCGAGTTGAGCAGATCTTCGATCTTGGTCACGCCTTGAAGCTTGATGTCCTGGCTTGTGACGGTGGTCACCGGCGCAGGCGAAGTCAGGTTGGCCGAGGGGATGCGGGTGCCAGTGACGACGATGTCGGCGGGCTGCTCGACGGGCTTGCCCGTGGCGTTGGTCGTCGGGAGCGGCTGCGCCTCGACCGGTCCGGTCGGGTTGGAGATGTCGGAGGCGGTGCCTTCGCTGCCCGGCGTAGTCGGCGCGGTCTGGGCAATGGCGGGCGCGGCGACCAAGCTGGCGCTGACGAGCAATGTCGTGGCGAGCAGTCGCTGACGGAAATTCTGAGTCATATAGTCCCCTTCTTGCCGCGCGGTTGAGCGGCTGATCGTGGACGGCGCGCAAGCACAGCGCGCCGATCAGTTGTCGTGTTAAGTGAAACTATCGGCCACAAGCAACGCTAACCTCCTGCTGGACCGTGCGAAGATCGCGCGTTGTCTCTATTTTGTCACAGCGCAGACCTTGCCGCCGGGGTCGGGGGGAGCCATCATCCGGGTCGGATTCTGGGAGGTAGTTCATGGTTCGTTGGATGATCGCAGTCGCGGTGATCGGGTCGATCAGCTCACCGGTCGCGGCAAAGCCCAAGTTCATCCCTGGGCCGCCAGCAGGGTTTGAGCGACTGCTGGCGTGTCGGGGCCTGAGCGAAAGTGCGGCGCGGCTCGCCTGCTTCGATCGCGAAGCGGGCGCGGTCGGCGAGGCGGTCGCGCGGCGTGACATCGTCGTCGTCGACCGCGAGGCCGTGGGCAAGACGCGGCGCTCGCTATTCGGCCTGGCCTTGCCCGACCTTGGGATCTTCGGCGATGACGGCAAGGATGCGATCAAGCAGATCGACGGAGTGGTCGCGGGCGTGTCGACCAACCGCGACGGGGGCTATGTGTTCTCGCTCGCCGATGGCAGCCGCTGGACCCAGATCGACGACCGGCCAATCGCGATCGAGCCGCGCGGCGGTGACAAGGTCGTCGTGCGCAAGGCCGCCTTGGGGAGCTATATGCTGAGCGTGCGGCGGCAACCCGACGTCCGGGTGCGGCGGCTGGACTAACGCCCCAACGCCCCCGCGCGGCGTTCGCCTTCGAGGCTGGCGGCGGCGTCGGCGTAGGGTTCCTGCCGTGCGACGCTCCAATAGCGCAGCTGGTCGAGCGGGATGCGGGTGCCGGTGACGGCGCAGCGGACATGGTCGCCGTGGGCAAGCAGGCGGAAGGTGCCCGCCATATAATGGATGCGCGCCTCGCGGCCGCCCTGATTCATCAGCATCGCGTCATTCCTCGGCGTCGAACAGGCCGCCCTGAGTCGGGACATAGGGGGGCCGGGGCTTGCGCTCAAGGCGGGCCGGTCGGGTGGGTGTCCGGGGCGGGGTATGAGGCGATGCAGAAACGTCCGCAGAGATTGTTCCGTCAGCGAAATTAAGCAGGAGTGAGGAGGCTTCCCGGGCGGCTGCGGCGGTCATCAGGGTGCGGCCGTCGATTGTTGTGACGCGTGCAAAACCGCGCGACAAAGGACGGTCGGGATGGACCAGTTCGGCCATCTTCCACAGCGCGGCGAGGCCCTCGCTGGCGCGGGCGATCTTGTCGGTGACGAGCGCCGGGCGGAGGCGCGGGGCGATGCCGGCGAGGTCGGCGCGGGCGTGGCCGGCGCGCGCCGCGAGCGCTCGGGGGAGACGGTCGCCGATCTCGTCGAGGCGCTGGCGTGGGGCGGCGAGGAGGGCGGGAGGCTCGGGCAGGCGGCAGGCGGTCAGCGCGAGACGTTCTCGCGCCCGGTCGGCTCCTCTCGCCAAGCAGCGTCGGCTGCGGGCGGACAGTTCTTCGAGGCTGGCGAGGAGCTCGGCGCGAACAGGCACGGCGAGCTCGGCGGCGGCGGTCGGAGTCGGCGCGCGGCGGTCGCTGGCATGGTCGATCAGCGTGGTGTCGGTTTCGTGGCCGACGGCCGAGATCAGCGGGATCGGCGATTCGGCGGCGGCGCGAACGACCTCCTCCTCGTTGAAGGCCCACAGATCCTCGATCGATCCGCCGCCGCGCGCGACGATCAGCAGGTCGGGGCGGTCGGCGCCGGTGATCGCGCCGAAACCGCGGATGGCGGCGGCGATCTTGGCCGCCGCCCCTTCGCCCTGAACCGGGACCGGCCAGACGATGACGCGCGTCGGGCAGCGGTCGGCAAGACGGTGGAGGATATCGCGGATGACCGCCCCTGTCGGCGAGGTGACGACGCCGATGGTGCGGGGCAGGAAGGGCAGGGCGCGCTTTTTAACGGGATCGAAGAGTCCCTCGGCAGCAAGCGCGCGGCGGCGCTTGTCGAGCAGCGCCATCAGCGCGCCTTCGCCCGCCAACTCCATCCGGTCGATGACCAGTTGATACTTCGAGCGGCCGGGATAGGTCGTCAGCTTGCCCGACGCGATGACCTCGGCGCCATCCTCGGGGCGGAAGGCGAGGTTCGCGGCGGACCCGCGCCACAGCACGGCGTCCATGACCGCATTCTCGTCCTTGAGCGACAAATAGCAATGACCCGAGGCGTGGCGCTTCCAGCCGGAAATTTCGCCGCGCACGCGGACGTGGCCGAAGGCGCCTTCGACGGTCCGCTTGAGCGCGCCCGAAAGTTCGGAGACGCTGAACGGCGCCGCGTTGTCGCCCGGCTTTTGCTGCGCTAACAAGTTCGGCGTGACGTCTTCCAAAGCAATGACCATCCTGCTGCTGGGTTCGGGCGGGCGCGAGGATGCGCTGGCCTGGCGGCTGGCGCAATCGCCGAGCTGCGACCGGCTGATCGCCGCGCCCGGCAACCCCGGCATAGCGCGCTGGGCGCAATGTGTCGCGCTCGATCCGTGCAATGTGGCGGCGGTGGTCGCGCTGGCCACGGCCGAGGGGGCCGCGCTGGTCGTGGTCGGGCCCGAGGCGCCGCTGGTGGCCGGTGTGGGCGATGCGCTGCGGGCGGCAGGGATCGCGGTGTTCGGACCCAATGCCGACGCGGCTCGGCTCGAGGGATCGAAGGGGTTTACGAAGGATTTGTGCGCCGCGAATGGCATTCCAACCGCTGCCTATGTGCGGGTCGAGACGGCCGCAGAAGGGCTGGCCGCGCTTGATCGCTTCTCGATCCCGGTGGTGATCAAGGCCGACGGGCTGGCGGCGGGCAAGGGCGTGACGGTGGCGATGAGCCGGGACGAAGCGGTCGAGGCGGTTAGGCGCGCCGGCGACGGGCCGATGGTCATCGAGGAATTTATGGCGGGCGAGGAGGCGAGCCTGTTCGCGCTGGTCGATGGGGCAAATGCGGTCGCCTTCGCCTCGGCGCAGGACCACAAGCGCGTTGGCGAGGGGGATGTCGGGCCCAATACCGGCGGGATGGGGGCGTACTCGCCCGCGCCGGTGCTGACCGCTGCGCTTGAGCAGCGGGCGATGGACGAGATCGTGCTGCCGACTGCGCGCGCCATGGCGGCGGCGGGGACGCCTTTTTCGGGAGTGCTGTTCGCGGGGCTGATGCTGACGCGCGACGGGCCGAGCCTGATCGAATATAATGTCCGCTTCGGCGACCCCGAGTGCGAGGCGATCATGCCGCGCGTCGCAGGCGATTTCGCGGCGTTGTTGTACGGCGTGGCGACGGGATCGCTCGGCTCACCGACGCTGTCGGACGAGACGACAATGACGGTGGTCGTGGCGGCGAAGGGCTATCCTGCGGCTCCGGTTTCGGGCGGGGCAATTACAGGAATCGAGCGGGCCGAGGAGGGCGAGGGCGTGACGGTGTTCCATGCGGGGACCAGGCTCAATGGTGGCGAGCTGGTCGCCAGCGGGGGACGCGTGCTGGCGGTGACCGCGGTCGGCCGCTCGCTCGGCGAGGCACACGCACGGGTCTATGCCGGAGTGGCGGCGATCGACTTTGCCGACGGATTTTACCGCCGCGACATCGGCTGGCGCGAGTTGGAGCGGGCACAATGAACCGGTTGCTGGTCGGATTTGGCGGGGTCGCGCTGGCGATGGCGGCGACCGCGCTGTGGCACGGGCTGGTCGCGGGGGACCGGATGGCGAACACGATCGAACACAACGCGCGCCTGCAGCTCGACTATGACGAGATGACCCAGGTCCAGGCACATGTGCAGCGCGGGCCGCTGACGCGCGAACTGCTGTTGTCGGGCCCGGCGGACGACTTCCAGCGCGGGGAGATTGTTCGGCGGATGCTGTTCCTGCCCGGAGTCGGCGCGGCGCGGTGGGAAGCCGGATCGCTGCCGGTGGAGCAACGGCGATGATTCCGCTGATCGTCGAGGTTGAGGCAATCACGCTGGCGGCGTTCGCGCTGGGGATGCTGTTTGGCTATCTGGTCGAAGTGAGACGCCGCAACCGGCGCTGGTGATTGGAGAGAATGAGGATGGCGGAACTGCTCGGCGATTATTGGCCAGTGATCGTGTTGGCGCTGGTGCTGGGGGCGATTGTCGGCTTCCTGCTGTTCCGACCGCGCCAGCGGGTGCGGCTGAGCGATGCGGCGCCGCGGCGACCGCACATGACCGGCGAGGGGGCGGCGAAGCGCGATCCGATCGCGGCGATGCGGCCGGTGCCCGCCGCGCGCGGCGAGGGGCGCGGGCTGGTTGACGAGGCGGCCGCGGCGGTCAGCGACGTGTCGGGAGAAATACTGGGCATCAAGGTCCATGGCGAGCTGGCGGACGCGGCGGACGATCTGCAGCGGCTCAAGGGGGTCGGCCCCAAATTCGCCAAGCTGCTCCACAGTCAGGGCCTGTTCCGCTTCGATCAGATCGCCCGGCTGACCCCCAACGAGGTCGATCGGATCGACGCCGTGATGGGGGCGTTTCGCGGCCGCTTCACCCGCGACCGGATCGTCGAACAGGCCGATTATCTCGCGCGCGGGGATCAGGGCGGGTACGAGCGGAGCTTCGGGAAGCTGTAGGAAATCGCGCAACGAGCGCCGGGATGACGCTTATTGTTCGACGTCGCTCTTGCGCCTCGGCGCGGTGGCGATGAGCTTGTCGATCTTGCGGACGTCCATGTCGACGACTTCGAACTTCCACCCCTGAAAGGCAAAGGTCTCGCCGGTTTCGGGCAGGCGTTTCAGCACCGACAGCGCGAAGCCGGCGACGGTCGAATAGTCGCGCTCGTCGGGGATGTTCATGCCGAGGCGGTCGGACAGCAGATCGGCGTTGGCCGCGCCCGACAATAGCCAGCTGCCGTCCTCGCGCTCGACCAGCGGCGGGTCGTCGTCGGCGTCGGCGTCGCTGGCGAACACCCCGCTCAGCGCGGCAAGGATCGAGCCCGGGGTGACGATGCCGTCGAGGTGGCCATATTCGTCGTGGACCAGCGCCAGTGGGACTTCGGCGTGGCGCAGGACCGCGAGCGCGTCCATCGCGTCCATCAGGTCAGGGATGACCTGGGGCACGCGGGCGAGGGCGCGAAGGTTCAGCGGGCGGCCGTCGAGCTGGGCGAGGAGGAGGTCGCGCGCGGACACGACGCCGATGATCTCCTCGACCGAGCCCTCGGCGATCGGCAGGCGGCTGTGGGGCGTGTCGGCCAGCGTCGCGCGGATCTGCTCGGCGTCGGCGTCGGCATCGAGCCAGTCGATCTCGGTTCGCGGGGTCATCACTTCGCGCACCGGGCGGTCGGCGAGGCGGACCACACCCGAGATCATCGCCCGTTCGCTCTCCTCGAGCACGCCCGAGCTGTGAGCTTCGGCGACGACCAGATGGAGTTCCTCGGCGGTGACGTGATTCTCGCTCTCGCGGGTCATGCCGAGCAGGGCAAAGATGGCGGCGCTGCTGCGGTCCAGCAGCCACACGAACGGCGCGGTCGCGACCGCCAGCCAGCGCATCGGGATCGCCATGGCGACGGCGATCGGCTCGGGATTGCGCAGAGCGAGCTGTTTGGGGACGATCTCGCCGATGACCAGGCTGACGAAGGTCGTCAGGATGATGACCAAGCCAAAGCCGATCTGCTGCGCGATGTCGTGGCCTAGTCCGAGCAGCTCGAGCCGCTGGGCGACCGGATCACCGAGCCGCGAGCCCGAGAAGGCGCCGTTGAGCACGCCGATCAGCGTGATCCCGCTTTGCGCGGTGGACAGGAAGCGGCCGGGATCGGCGGCGAGATCGAGTGCGCACTGGGCGCGCTTGCTGCCGGCCTTGGCGAGGCCCTTCAGGCGCGCCTCGCGGGCCGAGACGATCGCGAGCTCGCCCATCGACAGCAGTCCATTGAGGCCGACCAGCGCAAGGATCAGGACCAGGCTGAACCAGGGGAAAGGGATGAGAGGGGCGCTCATGAACCGCGCCGTCCTACAGGCGGACAGCGCCCCGCGACAAGCGGTTCGAGAGATGCCGGGGTGCGACGAACCTGAAGCGACGCCCGCAACCGGGGCCCCCGCGACTGGTCACGAGCGCCCCGTGCAGGGTATTTGCGAGGTCAGAAGCCGAAGCCGACCCCGGCATTGGCGCCGACGTGCGAGCTTGAGTCGTAGGTCATGCCAAGCTTCATGATCGTCTTGCCATTGGTCAGGACCTTGGACGCCCCGACCGCGAAGGCGGTGCGCCCGCGATAGGTGCCGACGCCCGCCGAGATCATGCCGCCTCCGGCCTCGATCGGCTGTGGCAGTGCTGCCGCCGCCAGCGCTGCCGCCGACCCTGATCGGGCGTCGCGCTGGGACTGACGCAGGTCGAAATTGACCTGGGTGAAGCGCGAATCGGTGTAGGCATTGGCGACCGACACAATCGAATTGAGTTGGCCAAGATTGACCGCGTCGGTGTTCGCTGTGCCATTCGCGACATTGTGCAGCGCGGCCGGCGAGCCACCCCGGTCAAGCGAGACAGACGTGTGGCTGGAGTCGTCATAGGTGACAGCATTCTGGTTCAGCACGAGCGCCTGGTCGGCGGTTGCCTGCGCCTGCACGGTCGCCTGCTGGACGATATAGAGTTGCGCACCGTTGGTTGCGTCGGTCGAGGTCGCATTGACCGCTCCCGGGGCGACGTTGGTCACCGTGACCGGCGCCGCAGGATTGCCCCCGACCAAAGTGACGGTGTTGGTGCGGTTGCCGTTGACGTCGGTGTTATAGGTCACCGCATTCTGGACGCTGAGCGACAGGCCAAAGATTTGCCCGCCGTTGACCGCATCGGTTGATCCCGCCGCAATTGTGCCATTGGCGACATTGTGAAGTGCGACCGGCGCTGCGGCCGCACCGACCAAGGTCAGGTCGTTGGTCGGTAATCCGCCATTGGGCGTCGTCGGCGTCCCCGGGTTGCTATACTGGACCGGGCCGATCCCGCCATTGGCGACTGCGAAGCTTAAATTGGTAATCGCAGTCGTGTTGTTGGTGGTCGAGGTGGTATTGTTCGCCAGCAGCTGGTTGGTCGCGAACAGCTGCGATCCATTGACGGCATCGGTCGAACCTGCGGCCACGGTGCCAGCCTTGACGTTCGTCAAGGTGGTGCCGCCAGCGCCGGTGAAAGTCACGCTAGTGTGGCCGGCATTGTCGTACTGGACCGAGTTTTGACCCAGCGCGAGTGCGCTGTCGGCAGTCGTCTGGGCGGCAACGACGGCGGCATTGGTCGTCGCCAGCTGTCCGCCGTTGACGGCATCAGTCGAGCCCACCGCGACGACCCCGTCGGCGACATTGTGAAGCCCGACCGCGCCGGCCGCAGCACCGACAAGTGTGGTATCATTGGTGGGGATACCGCCGTTGGTTGTCGTCGGCGTCGCGGCGTTGCTGTATTGCAGCGGCAACGCACCGCCGCCGCCACCGCCGACAAGCAACGTCAGATTAGCGATCGCGGTGGTGTTGAGCTGGACCTGCTGGTTGGTGGCGAACAGTTGCGACCCGTTGATCGCGTCGCTCGAGGTCGCGTTGAGCGCACCCGGAAGCACTTTGGTCAATAACGTCCCGCCAGCACCGGTGAAGGTTACCACCGTGTGGGTCGGATCGTCATAGGTCACCGGATTGCTCGGGATGAGCGCTGCTATTCCCTGCAGCTGGGCGAGGTTGGCCGCGTCGGTCGGCGCGGAGCCGGGCGCGACGTTGGTAATCTGCCGTTCGCCGCCGACGGTCCCGACCGAAATCGCCCCGATCGACGTCTGCGGCGTGGCCAGCCCGAACGCGGCATATCCGGCCAGCGGAGCGCGGTCGGCGAGCGACCCCGCACCCAGGGCAACGCCATTGGCGGCGGTAACACTCGCTGCCGATCCAAGCGCAACGCCGCCTGTCGCATTGATGCCGACACTGGCGTCGGGCCCGATCGCGATTGAATTGGTCGCGGTCGCAGCGGTTGCAGCGCGGTTGCCCATGGCGATCGAGTTGATCTCGCCAGCGGTCGCTTCCTGTCCGGTCGCGCCCAGGCCCGTGATGCGGTTACCGCCGATCCCGATCCCCGCCGGCGTGTTGAGCGTATAGCCGTCAGCGGCGGCGTTGCACTGGCTGGCCGGGCCAACCAACGTCCCGTCGCTCGCGATTACCTGCAGGGTGATCGGCGCCCCAGCCGCTGCGTTGGCTAGAAGTCCCGCGACGTCGATGCTCAGTGGCGCGGGAAGGATGAGCCCCGGAATGACAGACAAGTCCAACAACAATCCATTTGTTGTGTTTTGCAAGGGGGTAATGGTCTGCGTAACGACCGGACCAAGGATGCCGGTAACAACTGACGGCGGCAATGATACGCCAGAACACACGCTGACGAGATTGCTTGGGGTTACCTGAGCGTGCGCCTGCTGCGGAATCATTGCAGCAATAAGACAACAACCAGTAGCCAATCGAAACTTTGCAGAAGAAAGATCCGTATTGGTCCAACGCTTGGTTGGAAGACAGCGTCGTGATTCTTTCGTAAAACTATACATCGAATCGACTCCCTGTTTACTGGAAGTCAGAATCAACGCCAAATTTGTTACCATGATATAAATTATTTTAATTTATGCAAGTTAGTTATAGCAGACCTGGCGCTATCATCACGAATCCGTACGGACGATCCAATTTGGCGCCATCGGCCCGGGCTAGCGGCGACGCTGGAAAAAGGCGCGAAGCTGGTCCGCTGCGAGCGCCTCGCCGATCCCGCCGAGGACTTCCGGGCGGTGGTGGCAGGTCGGTTGGGCATAGAGCCGCGGGCCGCTGACGACCGCGCCGCCCTTTGGATCTTCGGCGGCGAACACCAACTTGTCGATCCGCGCCAGGCCGATCGCGGCGGCGCACATCGCGCACGGTTCGAGCGTGACCCACAAGGTGCAGCCGTCGAGCCGCGCCTGCCCGAGCCGGGTGGCGGCGTGGCGGATGGCGACGATCTCGGCATGGGCGGTGGGATCGAGCGTGCCGCGCATGGCGTTGCGCGCCTCGCCGACGATCTCCTCGCCGTGGGTGACGACCGCGCCAACGGGAACTTCGCCCGCAACGGCGGCTTCCGCTGCCAGCGCAAGCGCGCGCGCCATCGGAGCGGGGAGCGGGAAGCCGGTCACCGGCGGAAACGTAGCCGATCGCGCGGCAAGCGTCACTTGGCAGTGTTGGCCTGCGCTGCGTTCTGGGCATCCTTGCCGGGACGATTGACCGAAATCGACGGGAGCGGCAGCGCGACCTTGGGCAGCGTCACTTCGCGGCGCTGGGTCCCGACCGCGACCGAGCCCGTCTCGACCTCGAACGACGGCGCCTGGCCGCCTCTGGTGGTGACCGCGCCATTGGCGAGGGCGACGCTCGGTGCCTGCGCGCTCTGGGTCTGGTTGAGGTGGAGGAAGCCCGATGCAAAGGCGAGGATCGCCGCGACGACGACGACAATGAGGATCAAGAGGACGGCTCGCATGACATAGGCTCCGATGCTATTCGTTACGTCGTCAACGCGACAGACGCGCGCTGGTTGCGCGGTGGCCCGGGGACGCGCTGCGAGTGTGGCTTTCGGGCCCACGGCGGTTGACGCATCGGGACAGGCACGGTAACGGGCGCGCTTTCCGGGCGCTTCGCGTCCGCCCAATCAGGAAGTCATTATGTCGCGCGTTTGCGAACTGACCGGCAAGGGCCGGCTGGTGGGAAACAATGTTTCCCACGCCAACAACAAGACCAAGCGGACCTTTCTGCCCAATCTGCAGAATGTCACGCTGCTGAGCGATTCGCTGGCGAAGAGCGTGAGGCTCAAGGTGTCGACCCATGGGCTGCGCTCGGTCGAGCATGTCGGCGGGCTCGACAATTGGCTGACCAAGACGCGCGCCGAGAAGCTGTCGCCGCGGGCGCAGAAGCTTAAGCGCGAGCTCAAGAAGAAGGCTGGCGCAGCCGCCGCTTAAGCCCCTGAGGCAACGCTACAATCCGGCCCGCGCTTCCGATGGGAGCGCGGGCCGATTGCGTTTATTCCATTCCGCGCCATCGTCCCGGCGGGACGTCGAGCGCGAACAGATCGGTGGTCATCGGCTTTTGAAAATTATCGTCGGTGACCAGCCACAGACGAGTCCCCCCGCCGGGCAGCGACTGCGCGGCCATGCCCTCAAGATTTTCAAACACACCGAATCGCAGCGGGACTCGCCGCTCGACATGCCAGCCGCTCGGAGTCTCGACCAAGGCGCCAAGCGCGACCCGGAAGCCGGTCAGCCCATAATCGCGCAGCATGACGATGGTTTCGCCGTTGGGAAGGCGCACCGCGTCGGAAATCTTGCTGCCAACTCCGCTTAGCGGGCGGATGGTGGCGCGGTTGCCGATGACGGTGACGACTTCATGCGCCAGTTCCGGGACGAGCAGGAAGCGACTGCCAGGCCCGGCCAGCATCGCTTCGAGGCCGAGATTGCGTGGCCAGCGCGCGATGCCGAAGTCAATGCGACCGAACGAGCGCCGGAAGTCGTTGTCGTAGTGCCAGATCTGGTTGTTGGTCTCGAACCCAACCCACCAGCCGCGACCGCCGGGGTCGCGGGCGAGCGATTCGCTGTCGCGATCGACTTTGAACGAGGGTGAGCCGGGACCGTCCGGAAGCTCGCTGATGGCAACCGTCGCGGGTCCCTCTCCCGGCGGCGAGAAGCGATACAGCACCGCACTGTCGCTGAGCGCGAGGAGCTGGCCGCGATCGATCGCCAGCGCCGACAGGCCGCCGAAACGCGGGTCTGGCGCCTTCAGTGTCCAGGCGCCGACGAGGCGCAGTGGTCGGGCGGCGGCAGGATCGAGGACGATCGGCTCGGTGTGGAGCGCAACGGTATGTGGCGCCATCGGAAAACGGTTGGGAAGCGCGTCCCAGCGGGCGTGAAGCAGCAGGACCATAGCTGTGATCAATGCTGGGCCCGCAAGCGTCAAAAAGCTGAACCGCGGCTGCACGGGGCGTTCAGCTTGGTTCAACGGCGAATCAGGCATAACTCTTTCCATCGACGCGATTTTCCCCCTTTTTCGCGTCGCCATCAGCCAGCGTATCGGCGAGTTCCCTCGTGTCGCGTAACGAGGGGGGGGCCGGCTCGGAAACGGGTCGGCCCCAACCTCGCCCTAGCGAAGCTCGAAGAGGCCGGCGAGCTGTTCGACCAGCGCGCCCCCCAATTGCTCGGCATCCATGATCGTGACCGCGCGCTTGTAATAACGCGTGACGTCGTGGCCGATGCCGATCGCGGCAAGCTCGACGCTCGATCGGCTTTCGATCCACCCGATAACCGTGCGCAGATGCGCGTCGAGGTAGGAGCCGCCATTGGCTGAGGCGGTCGAATCGTCGACCGGGGCGCCGTCCGAAATCACCATCAGGATGCGCCGCTCCTCACGCCGCGCCATCAGCCGGTTGTGCGCCCAAAGCAGCGCCTCGCCGTCGATATTCTCCTTGAGCAGCCCCTCGCGCATCATCAGCCCAAGGTTGCCACGGGCGTGGCGATAGGGTTCGTCGGCGCGCTTGTAGAGGATGTGGCGCAGGTCATTGAGGCGGCCCGGCGTGGGCGGGCGACCCTCGGCGAGCCATGCCTCGCGGCTTTGTCCACCCTTCCACGCGCGGGTGGTGAAGCCAAGGATTTCGGTCGCGACGCCGCAGCGTTCGAGCGTCCGCGCGAGGATGTCGGCGCTCATCGCCGCGATCGAAATCGGCCGCCCGCGCATCGACCCCGAATTGTCGATCAGTAGGCTGACGACGGTGTCGCGAAATTCGGTCTCGCGCTCGATCTTGTAGCTGAGCGCGTGACCCGGCTGGACGATCACCCGGGCAAGGCGCGCGGCGTCGAGCATGCCTTCCTCCTGATCGAAGTCCCAGCTGCGCGCCTGCTGCGCCATGAGGCGGCGCTGGAGGCGGTTGGCGAGGCGCGTGACGACCCCCTGGAACGCCGCCATCTGGAGGTCGAGTGTGGCCCGGAGCCGCGCCAGTTCGTCGGCGTCGCACAGGTCGGCGGCGGCGACCTGTTCGTCGAACCGTTCGGTATAGGCGTGATAGTCGGTCGAAGGGGCGTCGTCCCAGTTGCGCCGGCCGGGGCGCGGCTGGGCCTGCTCGTCGCCCTCGTCGCCCGAGGTGGATTCGTCGCCGTCGTCGTCAAGGTCTGGGGCGCTGTCTTCGTCGCTTTCACTATCGTCGGCCTCGCCGCGCATTTCGACCTCGCCGCCAGCCTCGCCGCCTTCGTCGCCAGCGTCGTCGGGCTCGTCGGCGCCGTCCTCCTCGCCCTCTTCGTCATCGCCGTCCTCGTCGGGGGTTTCTTCCGACGGTTCCTCGGGCTCGGCGAGGTCAAGATCCTCGAGCAGGCGGCGGGCGAGGGTTGCAAAGGCGGCCTGGTCGTCGATCGTCAGCGCCAGCGCGTCGAGTTCGGCGGATCCCTTGTCCTCGATCCACGGTGCAACGAGGTCGAGACCGGCGCGCGCGGCATCGGGCGGCTCGGCACCGGTCAGCCGCTGGCGGGCGAGCAGGCCGATCGCGGTGGCGAGCGGGACTTCCTCGGCCGACCGCGCGCGCGTGATGGCATCGCCGCGCACCCGCGCTTCGGCAAGTTCGGCGAGATTGCCGCGGACCCCGGCCATGGCGCGAGCGCCGAGTGCTTCGACCCGCGCCCCCTCGAGCGCGTCGAACACCGCGCGCGCCTCGTTCTGAAGGGGTGAGCGGGCGAGGTGGAGCGCGGCATCGGAATGGCGCAACCGGAGCGCCATCGCATCGGCCGCTCCACGCGCCTCGGCAACCAGGCGCGGCTCCAGCGACGGCCCCGGCGACGGCACCCGCGCCACCTTTCCGATTGGACCGGGCGAGCCATCCTGCCCGAACGCGACCTCGGCCTCGGCGTCCTGCGCAATGGCCCGCGCGGCCCCGGCAAGCACCCGGCGAAAGCGGTCGAGAGGGTCGGCGGCGGTCACCATAGTACCTCGCACCCGAACCTCAGGAATTCCGGGTCACGTGTCATCATGACCATGCGTTCTTGAAGTGACTGTGCCGCCAGGAGGCGATCGAATGGGTCGCGATGCTCGCCAGCCAGCATGCCGGCAGCAAGGGCATGTCCTTCATGGATCGGTAAGTGGGAAAACCCATCGTCGATGACTGCAAGACAATACTCCGAGAGTCGGCTTGCCATCGTCGGCAACTGGCCCCGCCTGACTTTGTTCGCGATTTCCCAAGCGCTGACCGCGCTCACCCAAATGTCATTCGAGCGGTCGGCCAACACCTCGCGGCGGCGACCGAGCTTGGAATCGTCCTCCCACCACCAAATCAGCACATGTGTGTCGATCAGCAGCCTCACGCTGGGGATCGACCTTTTTCGTCGCTGCCAAAATATTTGTCGAGGCGCTTGCCTTCCCAAAGCTCGAGCTCGTCCTCCGGCATTGGATCGAAAAAGACCGAGTCAGGGATAGGCCCGATAATCCCCTTTAACCGACCCGGCTGACGCGGCGGCAGCTTGGATTTGTCCTCGATCGGCACCAAGCGTGCATAAGGCTTGCCCGCCTTGGCGACGATGATTTCCTCGCCGCCATGCGCGCGGTCGACCAGTTTCGAGAAATTGGTCTTTGCCTCGTGGATGTTGACGATCGCTTTCATGGCCGCTCCTGGACTAAGCGGACTTAGTCTAGTTAGTCCATATTCTCAAGCCTTGCCGACGACGCTTTCGGGCAGGTCCTTACCGAACACACGCTGGTAATATTCGGCGATCAGCGGGCGCTCGCTCTCGTCGCACTTGTTGAGGAACGACAGCCGGAAGGCGAAGCCGACGTCGCCGAAGATCATCGCATTCTGGGCCCAGCTGATCACCGTGCGCGGGCTCATCACGGTTGAGATGTCTCCGGCCATGAAGCCCTGGCGGCTCAAATCCGCGACCTTGACCATGCGCTCGACCTCGGCCTTCCCGCCCGGCGTGTCATACTCGCCCGATTTCGCGAGCACGATCTGCGCCTCGGTTGCGGCGGGCAGGTAGTTCAGCGTCGCGACGATGTTCCAGCGGTCCATCTGGCCCTGATTGATTGCCTGCGTGCCATGATAGAGGCCGGTGGTGTCGCCCAGCCCGATGGTGTTGGTCGTTGCGAACAGGCGGAACCAGGGGTTGGGGCGGATCACGCGGTTCTGGTCGAGCAGGGTCAGCTTGCCTTCGACCTCGAGCACGCGCTGGATGACGAACATCACGTCGGGGCGGCCGGCGTCATATTCGTCGAACACCAGCGCGACGGGATGCTGGAGCGCCCATGGCAGCAGGCCTTCGCGGAATTCGGTAACTTGCTGACCGTCGCGCAGCACGATGGCATCGCGCCCGATCAGGTCGATGCGGCTGATATGCGCGTCGAGGTTGATGCGGACGGTCGGCCAGTTGAGGTGCGCCGCGACCTGTTCGATGTGGGTCGACTTGCCGGTGCCGTGATAGCCCTGGATCATCACCCGGCGGTTGCGCGCGAAGCCGGCGCAGATGGCGAGCGTGGTGTCGGGGTCGAACACATAGGCCGGGTCGAGGTCGGGGACGCGCTCGTCCGCCTGGCTGAAGGCGGGGACCTCCATGTCGCTGTCGACGCCGAATGCGTCGCGCACCCTCACCATCCGGTCGGGGGTGGCGAGGATGGTGTCGGAGCGGCTGTCGACGGCGATGTTGGGAAGGTCGGTCATGGAACGGTCTTTAGGGCGTTGGGCGCGTGCTCTCAACCATCGGCGCCGACTTTCGGTGGCAGGACGAACAGGGTGGTGAATTTTTCGGCGATCGCGCGGTCGCCGGTGATGCCGAGGAGGTCAAGTGGCTGGCCACCATAGACGACGGCGGCGAGAGTCGCGGGCGCGCCCGACAGGACGACGTCGCAGCTGTCGAGCGGACCTCGCGAAACCTTGATCTGGCCTTTTTTGATCCGGGCCACATAGTCATCGGCGCCAAAGCGGAAGCCGATCCGGACATCGAGGCCTTTCGCGCGCTTTTCCGAGATCATGGTTCGGAACGACAGCAGGATCGACACCCCGCTGATCGGCAGCGTCGCGTCATGCCCGGGGCTGCGCGCCGCCCACCGGCCGAGCGCCTGGACAATCGGTTCGGCCTCTAGGCCCCACGGAGTCGCTTCATAGACTTGCACCGAGGCGGGGGGCGCGAGCTTGCGGCGACGGACGAGGCCGCGCTGTTCAAGCTCGGTGAGGCGCTGGGTCAGCACGTTGGCGCTGATGCCCGGCAAGTCGCCGCGCAACTGCGAGAACCGGCGCGACCCGAGCATGAGCTCGCGCAGGACCAGCAAGGTCCACCGTTCGCCGATCAGTTCGAGCGCGTGCGCCGTGCCGCAGGCGTCATCGTAGCGCCGCTTATCGCTCCGCGAAGGCAACCCGTCTCTCAAATCAGTTATGTTTCCTAACTTCACGGTTGTTATATATAATCGACGAGCGTATCTAGCAAGACCTATCGAGTCGCAGGAGAATGAAAATGGCCTATATCGACGGATTCATCATCGCCGCCCCGTCTGCCGATAAGGACAAGTTCGTTGATCATGCCAAGCGCATGGACAAGATCTTCATCGAGTTTGGCGCGACCCGGGTGGTCGAGGGGTGGGGCGACGACGTCAAGAAGGGCGACCATACCGACTTCCCGCGTGCGGTCGCCGCGACCGACGACGAGACCGTGGTCTTCTCGTGGATCGAATGGCCCGACAAGGCGACCCGCGACGCCGGCATGGAAAAGATGCGCACCGACGAGCGGATGATGGCCGAGCCGATGCCGTTCGACGGCAAGCGAATGATCTTTGGCGGGTTCACGCCGATCGTCGACATGAAAGGCTAGGCCATGACCAATCCCCACGGCAGCTTCATCTGGTACGAGCTGATGAGCCCCGATCCCGACACGTCGAAAGCATTTTACGACGCCGTGGTCGGCTGGGACATCGAGCCTCGACCCGCCAGCGAGATGGACTATCGCATGATTCGCCGCGCCGATGGCGGGAACAATGGCGGCGTGCTCCGCTTGACCGACGAGATGCGCGGGCACGGCGCGCACCCGACCTGGCTCGGTTACATCGGGGTGGACGATGTCGATGCGGCGGTCGCGGCGATCACGTCGAGCGGCGGGAAGACGCTCATGCCAGCGTGGGATGTCGACGGCATCGGCCGGATCGCGATGGTCACCGATCCGCAAGGGTGTCCCTTCTACCTGATGAAGCCGGTTCCCCCCGCCGCCACGCCCGACGCGGCGAGCGACGTGTTTTCGCCCGATGCCGTCGGGCGGGTTGGGTGGAATGAGCTCTCATCCCCTGACCAGACGGCAGCGCTCCACTTCTACGCGCGGCTGTTCGGGATCGTCGAGGGCGGGCGGATGCCGATGGGCGACATGGGCGACTATGTCTTCCTCAAGCACCACGACGTGCCGGTCGGTGCGGTCATGCGCCAGCAGCCCGGCCAGCCCGCCGGCTGGATGTTCGTGTTTCGCGTGGCCTCGGTCGCAGCGTCGGCCAAGGCCATCGCGGACGGCGGCGGGACGATCATCAGGCCGCCGCACCAGGTTCCCGGCGACGACTGGCTGGTCATCGCCTCCGATCCCCACGGCGCGCGTTTCGCGACCGTCGGCGGCAAGTAAGGAGAAGGAAGCAATGACCAACAAGGCAAGCATCTTCCTGTGGTTCGACGGCCAGGCCGAGGAAGCGGCGAATTTCTACGCCGCGACCTTTCCCGATACGCGCGTCGGCGCGGTCCACCGCGCGCCGGGGGATTATCCCGACGGCAAGCAGGGCCAGGTGCTGACGGTCGAGTTGACCTTGCTCGGCCTGCCCGTGGTCGGGCTCAACGGCGGGCCGCATTTCAAGTTCAGTGAAGCGATTTCGATCCAGATCAACACCGACGATCAGGCCGAAACCGACCGATTGTGGACCGCGATTACCGCCGACGGTGGGGAAGAAAGCCAGTGCGGCTGGTGCAAGGACCGCTTCGGCCTGTCTTGGCAGGTCACGCCGCGCCGGTTGACCCAGCTTATGGCCGACCCCGACAAGGCGCGTTCGAAGCGGGTGTTCACCGCGATGATGGGCATGAAGAAGATCGACATCGCCGCGCTCGACGCCGCCGCCAACCAATCGGCGGAGGTGGCCAATGCGTAAGATCATCGCCAGCGCATTCGTCTCGCTCGACGGCGTGATGCAGGCGCCCGGCGGTCCGAGCGAGGACTGGACCGGAGGGTTCACCAACGGCGGCTGGCTTCCGGCGCTGGGCGATGACGCCGTCGGCGAGGCGATCGACCAGCTGTTCAAGGCCCCGTTCGACCTGCTGCTCGGGCGGCGGACCTATGACATTTTCGCCGCTTACTGGCCCTATGCCGAGGGCGATAACAAGCCGATGGGCGAGTTGTTCGATCGCGTCGGCAAATATGTCGTCACACGAGGCGACGAACCGCTCGACTGGCCAAACAGCCACCGCGTGGCCAGCCTGGAAGCGCTCGCCGATTTGAAACGAAGCGACGGTCCCGACCTGGTCATCCAGGGCAGCAGCACGCTCTATCCGCAGCTGCTAACCGCCGGCCTGCTCGACCGGCTGACTGTGATGACCTTTCCGGTCGTGCTGGGGCGCGGCAAGCGATTGTTCGGCGACACAACCCCATCGGGCACGATGAAGATGGTCGCCCACCAAGTCTCCCCGGGCGGTAATATCATCGCGACCTATGAACCCGCCGGAGAGGTGAAGCTGGGAAGTTACGTGACCGAACAGCCGAGCCAGCGCGAGCATGACCGGCAACAGCAGATGAAGCGCGAGGATGGTGTCGCATGACGCTCGAACTGTTCGTCCATCCCTTCAGCAGCTATTGCCAGAAGGTGCTGATCCCGTTGTGGGCCGACGGGACGCCGTTCACCACTCGCATGCTCGATGCGGACCATCCCGACAATGGTGCCGAGCTGGCGCGGCACTGGCCGTTCGGCAAGTTCCCGCTACTGCTCGACGATGGTCGAGCGGTGGCTGAATCGACGCCGATCATCGAGCATCTTCAGGCGCATCATGCAGGCCCCAATCGCTGGATTCCCGACGGTGACGCCGGCCGCCGGGTGCGCTTTCTCGACCGCTTCTTCGACCAATATGTGATGGGCAACATGACCAAGGCGGGCACCGACAACCTCCGTCCGGAAGGATCGCGCGATGCCTTCGGCGTCGCGAAAGCCCGTGCCGAGCTTGAAGTCGCCTATGACTGGCTGGAGCATGAAATCGGCGATCAGTGGGCGGTCGGCGATTCCTTTACCCTCGCCGATTGCGCCGCCGCGCCGTCGCTATTCTATGCCGACTGGGTGGTCGAAATCGGCCCAAAGCGCCCGCGCCTTGCCGCCTATCGCGCGCGTTTGCTGACTCACCCGCCGGTCGCACGCGCGGTCGACGAAGGCCGCCCCTACCGCGCCTATTTCCCGCTCGGCGCCCCCGATCGCGACTAGAAGCTGTAGCCGAGCCCCAGTGCGCCGAGCCATTGCCCCGCCTTGCCACGCTGCGCCACGAGCGGAGAGCGCTTAAAGTCGCCCTGGAGGCGCGAATAGCCGAGCGTGCCGCCGAGCGACAGGCCGTGGAGCAGGTTGCCATTCAATGACTGGACGGCGAGGAGGTTGACCTTCCAGTCCTTGAGGCCGCCCCTTGGCGCGAAGGCGGGCAGGCCGCTCAGTGCCGCGTCGGCGGGGGTCACGCCGAAATAATAGTCGGCAAAGCGGCGCTGGACGAAATCGAGCCCCGCCGACAGGCCGACGAAGGTCGAGCGCGACAGCGGGGTCGAGAAATCGAGCGACGGGCTGACGATCGTCGAGCGGTGGGCGCTCGCGACGTCGTGGACGACTTCGACCTTGGCGCCGAGCGAATCATAGGGATTGGTCAGCCCGTGATAGGACAGGCCGGCAAACCCGCCGAGTTCGATCGCCTTCTTGCGCTTGGGCAGGAGGGCGACAACCGGGTCCTTGATCTTGCCATTGCGGTTGAGGCGGAGGCCGACGATCGGTCCGGCATTGACCGACAGCTTGCCGCTGCCGCGCGGGACGAGGTCGACGGCAAGGCTGGTGCCGCGGGTCGAAAAGCCGATCCCGCCGACCCGCCCGCGCACGATTGGAGCGGGGACCAGGCGATAGTCGTTCGACCCCTCATAATCGGGCACCAACGCGCCGCCGAGGCCGATCGTGAACTGGTCCGACCGGTCATTGGGATCGGGCAGGTTGGTCGCGGGTGGCGGCGCGGCGTCGGTCGACTGGGCGGCGACGGGCACGGCGAAACCGGCCAGCGCGGCAGTAAACAAGATGGAGCGCAACATGGCAATTCCCTGATCGATGGCTTGCATCTAGGGACGCGTGGCGCGCGGCGTTTGTTCCGTTAGTGCAACGGCGCGATCAGTCGCCCTGGCCGGGTTCCGCGCTGAAATATTTATCGAATTTGCCCTCTTTGCCCTTGAACTCGTCGGCGTCGGCGGGGCTTTCGCGCTTGCGCGTGATGTTGGGCCATTCGGCGGAATAGGTCGTGTTGAGTTCGAGCCACTTCTCCTGCCCGCTCTCGGTATCGGGCAGGATCGCCTCGGCCGGGCACTCGGGCTCGCACACGCCGCAGTCGATGCATTCATTGGGGTTGATGACGAGCATATTGTCGCCCTCGTAGAAGCAGTCGACCGGGCACACCTCGACACAATCCATATATTTGCAGCGGATGCAGGCGTCGGTGACGACGTAGGTCATGGGGTGCAGGCTCCGATTGGTCTGGGGATATCGCTAAGAGCGGAGGGGGGCGGGGTCAACGGGGGGGCAGAAAACTGATCGACCCATAGCGTCACGCCGGGCTTGACCCGGGGCCTGCCTTTCTTCCGAGCGGTAAAGGATCGAAACCGAAATCCTCGGCAAGATCGCGCCACGTCGGATTGACCGAATTGACCAAGTCATATTTCCACGCCCGAGCCCAGCGCTTGATCTGCTTTTCGCGGTGGATGGCGGCTTCCATGGTGTCGTGGTTCTCAAACCAAACCAGGCGTTTGATCCCGTATCGAGCCGTGAAGCCCTTCGTCGTTTCCGTCCGATGCTCCCATATGCGCCCGGGAAGATTGCTGGTCACACCAGTATAAAAGGTGCTGTGTGAGGCCTTCGCTAGGAGATAAACGCACGGACTGCGGTCCATCGCGCGACCCAAGGACAAGGCAAGCCCGGGGTGACGAAAATGGCAGCACGGCTAGTTACGTCCTTTGATCGCGAGCAATCAGCCGCGGGCCGTCCCTCATCAGTCAGTCAACCAAGGCTTCCCTGATTTCCTCGTAAGCGCACCGCGCCTCGCTCGCCGGGCGGCGCTGGTCGGGGAGGGTGAGGACGCGGAGGACGCGGATCTGGTCGTAGAGAGGAAGCGCGATGACGCTCCCGACGCGCACCGCCTCGCTCGGTTTGATCACGCGCTTGCCGTCTACCCGGGTCATGCCCTGGCCGATGATCGCCTGGGCGAGCGTTCGGCTTTTTACCAGGCGAATGCAGTGGAGGTACCGATCGATCCGCATCTAACGCTTCGGGGCCTTGAGCCCGGCGAGCGCGGCGAAGGCGTTGCCGGGGCGGGGCGGGGCGACGGGGGTGCGATCGGGGCGGCGGCCGCGCCAGCGCCAGTTGGGGCCCGCCTGGCCGGAAACAGGAACGAAGCCGATCTCGGCCATCAGCTTGCGCAAGCCATCGGCGTCGAGCCCGAGCGAGGTGACCAGCGCGGGGTCGATCGGCTCGGGCTTGCCCGCTGCTCGCGCGGAATGGGCGTGGGCGGCGATGCGGTCGGCGAGGTCGATGCGCAGCCAGGTCGCGCCGAAGCGGCGGTAGGCGAGCGTTGCGCCGCGCGGGTCGGCGCTGCCGTCGAGGGTCGCGGCGCCGGGCGGGGCGGTGCGCGGCATGGGGTGGGCGTGGCGGACTGCGGCGAGCGCGGCGCGCCAGTGCTGCGCGCCGGGCTTGAGCAGGGTAGGCACGAACACGTCGAGCGCGCCGAGGCGGACCTTCAGGCGATGGAGCGAATGGCGGTCGGCCTTGTCCAGCGCGCCGATCGCGGCGGTGAGCGATTTGCGCGGCATCACCCCGCCGGCGTCGGCGAGCATTGCGGCGACGGCGCGGACGCCGGGGGTCGCGACCTTGTCCGAGGCAGTCGCGGCGAGAGCCTTGAGCGGGGCGAGTTGGGCGGCGATCGTGCGTTCGAGCCATGCCTCGAGCCGCGAGCGGAGGGCGGCTCGGCGGGGGGCAGCGAGGCGGTCGAGCGGGCGGGCGGTGCGGACGGCGGGTTCGAGCAGCGAGCGGCCGGGGGCGAGGCGGGCGAGGAGGTGGCCATCGTGCGCAATGCCGATCGCGCCGCCGCTTTCGACGGTGAGGGTGAAAACCGAATCGTCGGCCTCGCACAGCGCCTTGGCCCGGCGATCGAGCTCGTCGCCGAGGCGACGTTCGGCGGCAGCAAGGAGCAGGCGCTTGTCCGCCAGCCGCGCGGTCGGGTCGACGGTGAAGCTGAACCCGGCGAGGTGGCCGATCGGTTCGGGCCCGACGCTGACCTCGCCGTTGGAGGCAACGGTGACAGGCAAAGCGTCCGCGCCCCGTGCGCCAATGTCGCGGACCAGTACCGCGGTGCGCCGATCGACGAAGCGCTGCGTCAGCGCGGCGTGGAGGGCGTCGCTCAGCCGCGCCTCGACCGACTTGGTGCGCTCGGCCCATTTGACCGGGTCCTTGAGCCAGTCGGCGCGCTGGGCGATGTAGGCCCAGCTGCGGACCCCAGCGAGGCGGTCGGCGATCGCCTCGATATCCCCCGCGACATTGTCGAGCCGGGTCACTTCGGCGGCGAACCATTCGTGCGGAATGTGCCCGCCTTCGCCGACGTAGGAGTAGATGCGGCGGACCATCCGCGCGTGATGCATTGGCCCGACTTTGCGGAAATCGGGCAGCCCGCATGCCGCCCACAACGCGCGTGCCTGGCGTCCCTTGCGCACGACGATCGCGGGGTCCTCGGCGATTGATTTGAGCACGGTCAGGTCCATCGCCACCGGCGCCGAGCGCAGCAGCGGATCGCCGCTCGGGGTCTCGAGGCTGGCGATCAGCGAGCGGACGTCGGTGAAGTCGATCTCAGGATTGCGCCAGTAGAGCGCATCGAGGGCACGGAAGCGATGCTCCTCGATCGCCTCGATCTCCGCCTCACTGAACGCCGCGCCAGCCTCTCCGCCGAGCCCCAGTGTGCCGAAGCTGCCGTCCTTCTGATGGCGCCCCGCGCGGCCTGCGATCTGTGCCATTTCGGCGATCGTCAGCCGCCGGTCGCGCCGCCCATCGAACTTTTCGAGGCCCGCAAATGCCACATGGGTGACGTCCATATTGAGGCCCATGCCGATCGCGTCGGTGGCGACGAGATAGTCGACCTCGCCGCGCTGGAACATCGCCACCTGGGCGTTGCGCGTGGCAGGGGAGAGCGAGCCCATCACGACCGCCGCTCCGCCCTTGAAGCGGCGGAGCATCTCGGCGAGGCCGTAGACCTGCTCGGCCGAGAAGGCGACGATGGCGGAGCGCGGCGGCAGGCGGGTGAGTTTGGTCGAGCCGGCATAGCGCAGCGTCGAAAAACGCGGGCGGGTGATGACTTCCGCGCGGGGAAGCAGCTTGCGGACGAGCGGCTTGAGGCTTTCCGAGCCGAGGATCAGCGTCTCCTCGCGGCCCCTCGCGCGCAACATGCGGTCGGTGAAGACATGCCCGCGCTCGGGGTCGATGCCGAGCTGCGCCTCGTCGATCGCGGCGAAGGCGAAGTCCTGGTCACCTGCGGCCGAACCAACCGGCATCGATTCGGCGGTGCATAGCCAGTAGCGCGCGGCGGTGGGGACGATGCGCTCCTCGCCAGTCAGCAGCGCGACCGAATTGGCGCCTTTCATCGCGACGACGCGGTCGTAAACCTCGCGTGCCAGCAACCGCAGCGGGAAGCCGATGACCCCGCTCGAGTGCGCGCACATCCGCTCGATGGCGAGATGGGTCTTGCCCGTGTTGGTGGGCCCGAGGATAGCCCTTACAATCCCGTCGTCACGCACGGTCATGCCTCCGAATGTGGCACGTGCGCGCGGCATTGCAAGCAGGATCGGCGCCGTCGGCCGCGCTTTAAAGTGACATTAACCATATGCGCGCAGGACGGTGCCTCACGAACGGGAGCGGTCGGTGCTGGCACGAAGCGATTGGGGGGATCATGGGCCGCGCCCGGTGTTCGCTCGCCAGTTGCCCGTCGCCGCGCCCTCGTTCGGTTCGCGCAAGCGGCGGTTTCGCGACATCGAGCTGGCGATCGACCTGTCCGAAGATTTCTTCTCGCGGCGGTGGTGGCGGGGGTTCGCGACGCTGACTGCGCTGACGGTGGCGACGGCGTTGCTCGCCCCGCCGTTCGAGCCGTTGCCGGGAGGTCATCCCGCGCCCGTCGGCGAGGCCGAGGAGGCGCAATTCATTGCCGCCGGGGTCGGCGCGCTGGTCGAGGGCAGCGATGCCGGGATAGCGATGGCGCCGACCCATGCGGTCGAGACGCTGACGAGCGCGCCCGAGCGACCGCGCGTGGAGTTGTTCGCGCGGGTTGGGCCGGGGGAGAATATCGGGCGAATGCTGGTGCGGATCGGCGCTCGCTATGGCGATGCCGGGCAGGTCCAGGCACTGCTCGCGGGCACGCCGATCGCGGCGGGGACGAGTGTTTCGGTGACGCTGGGCCACAAGGATGGCGGGGTGCGGGGCGTCGAGCGGGTGGCACTACGGGCGGGACTCGATGCCGAAGTTGCGGTGGTGTCGTCGCCGACCGGGCTCAGGTTCGAGCGGCAGGTCATCGCAGTCGATGCGACGCCGTTGCGGATCAGGGGCCGGGTCGGCGACGGGCTCTATTGGTCGCTCCGCGCGGCCGGGGTCGCGCCCGATGCGGCGGGGGACTATCTCAAGGCACTCTCTGGGCAGATCGACCTCGGCAGCGAGGTCGCGCCCGACGACCACTTCGACCTGGTCATCGCCCACCGCCGCGCCGCCACCGGTGAGAGCGAGGCGGGGGCACTGCTTTATGCCGGGCTCGACCGAGCCAGCGGGGCGAACATTCAGCTCGTCAAATGGACCGTTGGCGGGAGCAGCCAGTGGTATGATGGCGCGGGCACGGGTCGCTCGGTCAGCGGGATGATCTGGCCGGTATCGGCGCCGATCACCTCGGGCTTCGGCGAGCGCTATCATCCGATTTTGCACTTCATGCGGATGCACAAGGGGATTGATTTCGGCGCGCATTACGGCACCCCGATCGTGGCCGCTGCCGACGGCGAGGTCGAGCGCGCCGGCTGGTCGGGCGGCTATGGCGAGCAGGTCCGGCTCATCCATGCCGGCGGGATCGAGACCAGCTACAGCCATATGAGCCGGATGGTCGTCGCGCCGGGAACCGCGGTCCGCCAGGGCCAGCTGATCGGCTATTCGGGCAGCAGCGGCCTGTCGACCGGCCCCCACCTCCATTACGAAGTGATGCGCGGCGGACAGGCGATCAACCCGATGTCGGTGCGTTTCATCAGCCACCGGGCAATCGAAGGCCCAAGCCTGGCCGCGTTCAAGGCGCGGGTGGCGGCATTGCTCGGCGTCGGCCGAGGGTGACCGGGTCCACGGACAGATATTCAGTTCAATTTGTCGTGAATGCCCGCTAGGAGGCCGGGCGATCGAACGCCAAGGACGTATATGGCCGAGCAGACATGTGCGCATCGCCAATGCCCGGCTGACCGATGGAGTCGGCCGTGCGCGTCCTGACCTTTCTTCACAGCTTCGAGCCGGGCGGGGTCGAGCGCGTGGCGCTGCGGCTCGTGCGCAGGTGGCGCGACGTCGGGGTCGACGCCCCGCTGTTCATCGGCCGCGACCAGGGCCTGCTGAAGGATGAACTCGCCGCAGGACTCGAATTTACGGTTGCTCCCGCGGGTAGCTGGAGCGAGCGGCTCGAAACCTTGTGGATGATCTTCAAGCTGCCGGCCGAAATGCGCCGCGTGAAGCCCGACCTGCTGTTTTGCGCCGGCAACACCTATTCGGTGGTCGCCGTACTGATGAAGATGATGTTGGGGAGCAACTGCCCGCCGATCATCGCCAAGATCAGCAACGACCTGATCCTGCCCGGCCTCTCGCCGTGGGCGCGGTTCTGGTACGGGCGCTGGGCGTGGCTTCAGGCGCGGCTGATCGATGGCTGGGTCGTGATGCATCCCTCGATGCGCCGCGATGTCGAGGCGGCGATCGGCCCGGCCGACCTGACCATCATTCCCGATCCGGCGCTGACCATGGCGCAGCTGACGCTGCTCGAGCGCTGGCGACCGCGCCGCAACGGGACCGCGGGCCGCCGGTTCGTGGCGATGGGGCGGCTGGTCCGGCAGAAGAATTATCCGCTGATGCTCGACGCGTTCGCGGCTGCTGCGAGGGCGGATGACCGGTTGACGATTTTCGGTGATGGTCCGGAGCGCGCGGGACTTGTCGCGCGGGCGATCGAGCTTGATCTGGTCGGGCGGGTATATTTTGCCGGGCACGTCGCGGAGTCGGCCGAGGCGCTGCTCGAGCATGACATTTTGCTGCTGTCGTCGGCATATGAAGGCATTCCGGCAGCGTTGGTCGAGGCGATGGCGTGCGGCATGCCGATCGTCGCGACCGACTGCGGCGATGGGGTGCGCGGGTTGCTCGAGGGGTGGGATGCAGCCCGGCTGGTCGCGGGGCAGGAGGTCGCCGCGTTCGCTGCGGCGATCGACGAAGCGCGTCACGCTGACCCTGCCCGGCGCGGACAGGACTTCGACGCGCCGAGCTTCACGATCGAGGCGGGGGCAGGCGCCTATCTCGAGGCGTTCGACAGGGTCGCACGCGGCGCCGCCGGACGCGCCCGCCTGACCCTCGTCGGGCGCAACGACGATTGCCCGACCGTGCTTCAGCCGGCACTCCTCACCGACCCGATAGGCAGCGACCGGGAAGTCGCGTGAATTCCCCGACGGCGGGCGGAGCGAGTGACCCCGTTCGCGTTTCATTGTTGAACAGGCTTGCCGTACCCGTGTTGCTGCTGCTCGTGGCGGTCGTCGCTCGCGGGCAGACGTTAGGCAATCCGGTGACCGGCTATGACGAGCAATTCTATCTGCTCGTCGGCGACCGGATGCTTCACGGCGCAATCCCGTTCGTCGATATCTTCGATCGCAAGCCGGTCGGACTGTTCCTGATCTATGGCTTCATCCGCCTGCTGGGGGGCGAGGGCACGCTCCAGTATCAGTTGGTCGCCGGCGCCTTCGCGCTCGGCACAGCGGTGCTGATCTGGCGGTTCGCCGAGCGGGTGACGGGGCGGACGGGGGCGGTTGCGGCGGCGATCGGATATCTGCTGTGGCTCGACTTCCTCGAAGGCGAGGCGGGGCAGGCGCCGGTATTCTTCAACCTGCCGGTGCTGGCCGCCGCGATGATCACCCAGCGGTTGATCGAGCAGCGACGGGTCTCCGCGTGGACGGGGCTGGCGCCGATGCTGCTCGTCGGGCTGGCGATGCAGATCAAATACACAGCGCTGTTCGAAGGCGTATTTTTCGGTGTCGCACTGCTGATCGCAGGCTGGCGCCAGGGTCGCGGCGCGGCGGCCATTTCGGGGATCGCGCTGTGCTGGATCGCGGCGGCACTGGCGCCGACACTGGCCGCGTTGCTGGCCTATTGGGCAATCGGGCACGCCCATGAATTCATGTTCGCCAATTTCGTGTCGATGTGGGGCAAGACGGGCGATCCCGTCTTGACCAGCGCCATCGGGTTGCTGACGATCGCCGCGATCCTTTCGCCGATCCTCGCCTGTGCGGCGTTTGCGCCGAAGAGCAACGATGCTCTGATCGCCGAACGTCGGCGCTTCGTTGGCCAGTGGCTCGCGGCGGCGATCGCCGGGATGCTGGTCATGCGCAGTTTCCCTAGCCCGCATTACGCCATTCCGATGCTCGTGCCGGCCCTCCTCGCCGCCGCTCCGCTGCTCGGGGCCCCCGGGCGCGGCAAGTGGGCCGTTCCGGCGACGTTGCTGGTCGCCTTTGCGGCGTCGCAATTCGTGCTGCATTCGCTGCGAGCAATGAAGGGCGGCGCGCCCGAGGCCACCGCGATGGCGCGCGCGGCCGACCCGGGGATGGGGTGCCTCTATGTCTATGACGGCTATGCTGCTCTCTACCGGCTGACGAATTCATGCCTGCTGTCGCGGTTCGTGTTCCCGGGCCACCTCAACATGGCCAACGAGGCGAGCACAGGCGCACTCGGCGTCGACCCGAGCGCCGAAGTTGCGCGGATCATGGCGCGGCGCCCGGTCACGGTGGTGCTTGACGACCCGCCGTTCGATCGCGGCAATCGCGCGACCTATGGAATCGTCCGGGCGGCACTGGCCGCGCATTACAAGCTGTCGTTCCAGCTGCGGACTGGGGAACGGTACCGGCAGGTCTGGCGGCTGCGCGACCGGTGAAACCAAAAAGGCCCCGCATCGCTGCGGGGCCTTGGTTGGGTTGGCGCTGTGCCGAACGCTTAGTCGTTATCGCTGCCGCCGGTCAGGAAGGCGGGGGCGAACTCGGGCGCGGGACCGTTGTCAGCGTTGCCGCCACCTTCACGGCGCGGACCACGGTCGCCGCCACGGCCCCCGCCGTCGCCGCGCGGGCCACGATCGCCTCCACCGTCACGGCGCGGGCCACGGTCGCCACGGCCTTCGCCGCCGCCACCCGGACCACGACCGCCACCGCCATCACGGCGCGGGCCGCGATCGCGGTCGCCGCCACGGGGGCGGTCGCCGCCCTCGCGCGCTTCACGCGGAGGGCGGGTGTCTTCGAGCTCGGCGCCGGTTTCCTGATCAACGACGCGCATCGACAGGCGGACCTTGCCGCGCTGGTCGACCTCGAGCAGCTTGACCTTGACGTCCTGGCCTTCGCTCAGCACGTCGCGGACATTCTCGACCCGCTCGTTGCGAATTTCCGAGACGTGGACGAGCCCGTCCTTGCCCGGCATGAAGGTCACGAACGCGCCGAAATCGACGATACTCGCGACCTTGCCGGTGTAGATCGTACCGGGCTCGGGCTCGGCGACGATGCCGCGGATCCACTGACGCGCGGCCTCGATCTGCGACAGGTCGGACGACGAAATCTTGATCACGCCCTCGTCGTCGATGTCGACCTTGGCGCCGGTTTCGGCGACGATTTCGCGGATGACCTTGCCGCCGGTGCCGATGACTTCGCGGATCTTGTCCTTGGGGATCTGCATCGTCTCGATGCGCGGCGCATGGCTCGACAGCTCTTCACGCGTGTGGTCGAGCGCCTTGGCCATTTCGCCGAGGATGTGGGCGCGGCCGTCCTTCGCCTGGGCGAGCGCGACCTTCATGATCTCCTCGGTGATCCCGGCGACCTTGATGTCCATCTGCAGCGAGGTGATGCCCTCGCTGGTGCCGGCGACCTTGAAGTCCATGTCGCCGAGGTGATCCTCGTCGCCGAGAATGTCGCTGATGACCGCGAAATCCTTGCCCTCGAGGATCAGCCCCATCGCAATGCCCGCGACCGGTCGGATCAGTGGAACGCCCGCATCCATCATCGACAGCGAACCGCCGCACACCGTCGCCATCGACGAGGAGCCATTGCTCTCGGTGATGTCGGACAGGACGCGGATCGTGTAGGGGAAATCCTCGTTCGACGGCAGCATCGGGTGGAGCGCGCGCCACGCCAGCTTGCCGTGGCCGACTTCGCGGCGACCGGGAGCGCCGAAGCGGCCGACTTCGCCGACCGAGTAAGGCGGGAAGTTATAGTGGAGCATGAAGCGCGAGAAGGACAGGCCGTCGAGCCCGTCGATCATCTGCTCCGAGTCCTTGGTGCCGAGCGTGGTGGTGCAGATCGCCTGCGTCTCGCCGCGGGTGAACAGCGCCGAACCATGCGTGCGCGGCAGGAAGCCGACCATTGCCTCGATCGGGCGAACGGTCTTGGTGTCGCGGCCGTCGATGCGGCGGCCTTCCTTGAGGATCGCGGTGCGCACGATGTCGGCTTCGAGGCTCTTGACCGCCTTCGATGCGGACATCTGTTCCTGGGCGTCGGCATCGGCAAAAGCTGCCTTGGCCTTGTCGCGAACGAGGTTGAGGGCAGCCGAGCGCTCGCCCTTGTCGGTCAGCTTGTAGGCGGCTTCGATGTCCTTGCCGACGACCGCCTTGAGCTTGGCCTTGGCGGCGGTCTTGGCGTCGGTCGTGGCGAGATCCCACGGGTCCTTCGCGGCCTTCTCGGCCAGCTGGATGATGCCTTCGCAGACCTTCTTCGAGGCGGCGTGCGCGAACATCACCGCGCCGAGCATGACCTCTTCCGAGAGCTCCTTGGCTTCGGATTCGACCATCATCACCGCGCCCATCGTGCCGGCGACGACGAGGTCGAGGTCGCCCGACTTGATCTGCTCAGGCGAGGGGTTGAGGATATATTCGCCATTCTCGTAGCTGACGCGAGCGCCGCCGATCGGGCCCATGAAGGGCACGCCCGAGATGGTGAGCGCGGCGGAAGCGGCGATCAGCGCGAGGATGTCGGGCTCGTTCTCGCCGTCGTAGGAAAGGACCTGCGCGATGACGAGGACTTCATTGTAAAAGCCTTCGGGGAACAGCGGGCGGATCGGGCGATCAATCAGGCGGCTGGTGAGAGTCTCCTTTTCGGTCGCGCCGCGCTCACGCTTGAAGAAGCCGCCCGGGATGCGCCCGGCGGCCGAGAATTTTTCCTGATAATGGACGGTCAGCGGGAAGAAATCCTGCCCCGGCTTGACCGATTTCGCGGCAGTGACGGCGCACAGCACCACGGTTTCGCCCAGCGTCGCCATCACGGCGCCATTGGCCTGACGGGCAACGCGCCCGGTTTCGAGCTTCAGCGTCTTGCCGCCGAGATCGATTTCCACAGTCTTTACATTGAACATGTTATTTCCTTCACCCAGACGCCAGATGCGGCCGGGACATCGTGGTGGGACAACCGGTCCACCATCGGTCGGGGCCTAAAAAAATGCCCCAGGGAGGCCAGCCGAATTGCCGGATTCCCGATACGACAAGGGCGCCACGCGGGCGCCCTTTGAGTTACTTGCGAAGGCCGAGCTTGGCGATCAGGTCTGTATAGCGCTTGGCGTCTTCACGCTTGAGATAGTCGAGCAGCGAACGGCGCTTGTTGACCATCATGAGCAGGCCGCGACGCGAATGATTATCCTTCGCGTGGGTCTTGAAATGCTCGGTCAGGGTGAGGATGCGGCTGGTGATGATCGCGATCTGGACCTCGGGCGAACCCGTGTCATTTTCGGCGCGACCATGTTCGGTGATGAGCTTCTGCTTGTTTTCAGCGGTAATCGACATCGGATACTCCTTGATTAGATGTTGAACCCGCGGATGACCCTGAGGCCATCGGTTCCGGCTTCGACCAAGGCCACCGGACGACCAGCGTCGGTGGCAAGGACAAGGCCCGGTGTCGCGAGCGTCCGCGTCAGCTTCTGTCCGTGACGGAGCAGTTGAGCTTCTGCGGGAGTGACGGGGAGGGCCGGGATGTCGTCCAGCCCCGCGATGAGCGGGAGGACCGCCCCATCAAGCTGTCGCGCCTTAGCAAGATCGGCCAATTTGTCCAGCGATATCGCTTGGGGCAGGCTGAACGGGCCGGCGCGCGTGCGGCGGAGGCGGGTCACATGGCCGACGGTCCCGAGCGCAAGCGCGATGTCGCGGGCGAAGGAACGGATATAGGTCCCCTTCGAGACCGACGCGGCGAAGGTCGCGCTGTCGCCCACGGCTTCGATCAGGCGCAGCTGATGAATGGTCACCTGGCGCGTCGCCAGCGCCACCTCTTCACCCGCCCGGGCCAGATCATAGGCGCGCTTGCCGTCGATCTTGAGCGCCGAATAGGCCGGTGGAACCTGGTCGATAAGGCCGGTGAAGCGGGGCAGGATTTCGGTCACTTGTGCCGCGGTCGGGCGAACCGGGCTGGTCGCGATCATCGCGCCTTCAAGGTCGAGCGTGTCGGTCTGCGCGCCAAACATAACGGTGAAGGCATAATCCTTGGTCGCGTCGAGCATATGCCCGGCAAGCTTGGTCGCTTCGCCCAGCGCGATCGGGAGTACTCCGGACGCCAGCGGATCGAGCGTGCCGCCATGCCCGACCTTGGTCTTCGCTGCACCCGCCTCACGCAGCGCGCGTTTGACCGCCGATACGCACGGGGTCGACCCGATCCCTACCGGCTTGTCGAGGATGATCCAGCCGCTGATCACGACCTCGGCATCGCCAAGCTAAGCTGCCGTGCTTCACCCTCGCGCAGCCGGTCGAAGAAATGGCGGCGGCACAGCGCGATATAGCGGTCGTTGCCGCCGATTTCGGTCTGCGCCCCCGCCGAGACGGCACGGCCCTCACCATCGACGCGCAGGTTCATCGTCGCCTTGCGCCCGCATTCGCACACCGCCTTCAATTCGATCAGCGCGTCGGCGAGGGCGAGCAGCGCGGCGGAACCGGGGAACAGTGCGCCGAGAAAATCGGTGCGCAAGCCATAGCAGAGCACGGGGATCTTGAGATGGTCGGCGACCCGGCACAGCTGGGAGGCATGTGCGGAGGTCAGGAACTGCGCCTCGTCGACGAAGATGCAGTCGAGCTTGCGCTTGAGCAGTTCTTGGATGACTGCGTCGAACAGATCGATTTCGCCCGAGAAGGCATTTGCGTCCGCCTCAAGCCCGAGTCGCGAAGCGATCTTGCCGGGTCCGCCGCGGTCGTCATGAGCGGCAGTCCACAACATCGTCGCCATGCCGCGTTCGCGATAGTTGAAGTCGGCCTGGAGCAGATTGGTCGACTTGCCCGCGTTCATCGCCGCATAATAAAAATAGAGTTTGGCCATGTCAGTGGTTGCCCGCGATCGGCCATTCGTCATGCAGGATCGAATATATCATCGAACTGCGGATATGGCCGGTCCAGGTGATCATGTCCGCCCGCCGCACGCCTTCGCGCACGGCACCAAGCTTTTTCATCGCCGCCTGGCTGCGCGCGTTGCGCTGATCGACGCGGAATTCTACTCGCCGATATCCCGCCGCGAAGGCGCGTTGCAGCATCATGTCCTTGATGCGGTCGTTGAAGCCGGTGCCTCGGAGCGCAGGCCGGTAAAAAGTGAAGCCGATCTCCAGCACCTTGTGATGCGGATCGATCCGCAGGTAACTGGACATGCCGGCGAAGGTTTCCCCGTCGAACAACATGAACGTCAGCGCATCCGGTCTGGCAACTAGGGCGTTGATCGTTTCGTCGAAATGTTCGGGGTCGCAGCTTACGGAATAGATCGGCCAGACGTCGGCATCTTCCGCACAGGCGGCGCGGAGGTTTTCGCGATGATGCTCGGCAAAGGGTTGGGCGCGGCAGCCGTCGCCGCTCATCGGCGCGGCGAGCCAGCCGTTGCCGACCTTCGCCACGGCGAGGTCGGTCATTCCTCGGTCAGGTCCCGCGCGACATGCTTGCTGCGCAGGATCGCGTCGATCTTCCCGCCTTCATCGAAGCTTTCGTCGGCGCGGAACTTGATTTTGGCGGCGTATCGGGTGCGCACGCGGTTGGCGACCTCGCGCTGGAAAAAGGCGGTGTTGGTGCGCAGCGCTTTGAGCACCGCCTCCTCATCCTGCCCGAGCAGCGGCTTCACGAACACGATGGCGTGACGCAGGTCGGGCGTCATCCGCACCTCTGTGACGCTGACCAGATGGCTGGCGAGCGTCTCGTCATGCACATCGCCGCGCGCGAGAATATCCGAGAGGACGTGACGCACCTGCTCGCCAACACGAAGCAGGCGGACCGAACGTCCTTCGGGGGTTTCGACGGTGCGCATTAATTCAACGGCTTTCCGAAGAAGCCGGTCATCACCGGTCGAACGCCAGACTCCGAGACCAGTAGTATGCAATGGTCTGGGCATTGTTTTGCCAGCTTTGTCAGGCTTTGTCCGTCAAATGAAAACGTCGGGCCCTTCTGATAGGAAAAGCGAAGCGAGCGATGGTCATTCACGTACCAAACGGATTGCACTTCCTCGCCCGGCTTGACCACAAATTCCAATCTAGCACCTTCAGCTTTTTCAGGAGCGAGCACCGACGCAATCCGCACAGGCCGCGACGCGACATTTTTGAAGTCCGCGCCTGCTCGTTCACACGCGGTCGCTGTTAGCAAGATGAGCGAGGCAAACAATCCTTTCACAATGTCCGCGCGCGTTCCTCGACTTCGTAGGTTTCGAGGTAGTCGCCCGCTTTCAGGTCGATGAAGTTCTGGGTGAAGGTCACGCCGCACTCGAGGCCCGCGCGGACTTCGGCGACATCGTCCTTGAAGCGGCGGAGCGAGGCGATTTCGCCGGTGTAGGTGATGACATCCTCGCGCGTGATGCGTGCCTTGAGCGCCTTGCGGATGATGCCCTCGACCACCAGCAGTCCGGCGGCCTTGCCATGCTTGCCGGCCGAGAAGACGTCGCGGATTTCGGCCTTGCCGACGACCGTTTCGATGATCTCGGGGCCGAGTTCGCCGGCCATCGCGCCCTTGGCCCAGTCGGTCAGGTGATAGATGACGTCGTAATAGCGAAGTTCGACCTTGTGACGGGTTGAAACCTCGCGCGCCTTGGCGTTGGGGCGGACGTTGAAGCCGATGATCGGCGCACCCGAGGCCGACGCCAGGGTGACGTCGCCTTCGGTGATCGCGCCGACGCCCGCGCTGAGGACGCGAACCTTGATTTCGTCGGTCGACAAGCGGTTGAGTGCGTTGACGATCGCTTCGGCCGAGCCCTGGACGTCGGCCCTCACCACGACCGGGAACTCGATCATCGTCGAGGCCTTGTCGGCGAACATATTCTCGACGCTTATCGGCGCCGAGGTGGTGCGCTTGGTGTCGCGCAGGCCCTGGCGATAGGCGGCGACTTCGCGCGCGCGGGCTTCGTTCTCGACCACGGTGAACGGGTCGCCCGCGGACGGGACGGCGCCGAGGCCGAGGACTTCGACCGGGACCGAGGGGCCGGCGGTCTTGACCGGCTTGCCCTGATCGTCGTGCATCGCGCGGACCTTGCCCGAGACGGCGCCGGCAACGAACACGTCGCCGACCTTCAATGTGCCGCGCTGGACGAGCACGGTGGCGAGCGGGCCACGGCCCTTGTCGAGCTTGGCCTCGATCACGGTCGCCTCGGCGGCGCGGTCGGGGTTGGCCTTGAGTTCGAGCAGTTCAGCCTGAGCCTCGATTGCCGCGAGCAGCTTGTCGAGCCCCAACTTCTTGAGCGCCGAGATTTCGACGTCCTGGACCTCGCCGCCCATGTCCTCGACCACGATCTCGTGCTGGAGCAGCTCTTCGCGGACCTTTTGTGGCTTGGCTTCGGGCTTGTCGATCTTGTTGATCGCGACGATCATCGGCACGCCGGCAGCCTTGGTGTGATTGATCGCCTCGATCGTTTGCGGGCGCAGGCCGTCGTCGGCGGCGACCACCAGCACGACGATGTCGGTGACGTTGGCGCCGCGCTGACGCATTTCGGAAAAGGCCTCGTGGCCGGGCGTGTCGAGGAAGGTGATCTTCGACTTGTCGGGGAGCGTGACCTGATAGGCGCCGATGTGCTGGGTGATGCCGCCGGCTTCGCCCGACTGGACCGAAGCGCCGCGGATCGCGTCGAGCAGCGAGGTCTTGCCGTGATCGACGTGGCCCATGATGGTGACCACCGGCGAACGCGTGACAAGCGTCTCGTCGGCATCGACGTCGGCGGCGCTGTCGATGTCGACATCGCTCTCGCTGACGCGTTTGATGGTGTGGCCATATTCGGTCACCAGCAGCTCGGCGGTGTCCTGGTCGATGACGTCGGCCTGGGTCGAGGGCAAGCCCATCTTGAACAGCGACTTGATCAGGTCACCGCCGCGCTCGGCCATGCGGTTGGCGAGCTCCTGGACGGTGATCGTCTCGGGAACGACGACCTCGCGGAATTGCTTGGCCGAGGGGCCCGACGAGGCGTGGGCGCGCTTTTCCTTTTCGCGCGCACGGCGAAGCGCAGCGAGGCTGCGGGTGCGGTTGTCCTCTTCGCCAGCCAGCGCGCGGGTGACGGTGAGCTTGCCGGCGGGGCGGCGATCGTCGCCCATCTTGCCGCGCGCCGGGCGAACGGGATCGGGGCGCTTGACGACCTGGACCGGGCCGGGCTTGCGATAGACGCGGTCGTCGCCGGGGGTGCCGTCCTCGGACTGGGCAGCGTCGGGAGCTGCGGCGTCGGGCTCGGGGGGCAATGCGGCGATGCGCGCGGCCTCGATCGCGGCGGCTTCGTCGGCCTTGCGATTATCCTCGGCGCGGCGCTTTTCGTCTTCGGTCTGATCGACCTTGGCGCGGTCGTCGCGGCGGCGGGCCTCCTCCAGGCTCGACATGCGTGCTTCGTCGGCTTCGCGCAGCAGGCGGTCCTGAAGTTCGCGGCGCGAGGATATGTCGTCGACCGGGCGACGCGGGACGGGGGCAGGTGCGGGGGCCGCACGCGGTGCCGGGGGAGGCGCGGCAACGACCGGCGCGGGCGCTTCCACGACGGCTGCGGGAGCCTCACCGGGCTTGCCGAGGATGCGGCGCTTCTTGACCTCGACCACGACGGTGTTCGAGCGGCCATGGCTGAAGCTTTGCTTCACCTTGCCGGTCTCGACCGTGCGCTTCAGGCCCAGCGGGGGCCGGGTGCCAAGCTTGGGCTTGTCGCTCTGGTCGGTCATTCTAATCCTTCGTCATAAACAGCAGCCAAGACGAGGCCCGGAGCAGCGTCGCCGCCCTCTAGCCCCGCTTCGGGAGAGATGAAAGCGCGCCACCGGGCAATCGCGTGAGACACGCGAGCGGCGGCGGCGGCATCGATCAGCGCGACATGTACCACGTTTTCGCGGCCAAGCGCCATCGACAAGATGGGGCGGTCTTCGGGGAATACCAGTCCGCGCGTGTGGCCGCGCCGTTCGGAGCCGCCCACCCGCCACGCCGAATCGAGCCGTTTTCGCCCATCCTCGCGCGCATCGGCGGCGTGGAGCAGCAGGTGAACCTGGCCCGAGCGGGCGGCGCTCTCGACCTTGTCGCCGCCGGACAGGAGCGTGCCGCCGCGCGCTTCGAGGCCGAGGCGGTCGAGCGTCGCCTGGCGCAACGCTGCGGCGATGCGTTCGCCAAGGTCGGCGGGAACGGTGATGTCGTTGGACTTGAACGCGCGAGCGAGCGCGCCCTTCAACTTGCCCTTGGCGTTGGCGGCATCGAGCGCGGTGCGGTCGACCCCGATCCACGCGCCTCGCCCCGGCGCGCGTGCGCCGACGTCGGGTGCGACCTGGCCGTCGGGACCAAGCGCGAGCCGGATCAGTGTCGCGCGGGTTCCGGGCGTGCGGGTGAGGACGCAGGTGCGGATAGTATCCGCCGCCCGCGTTTCGCGTCCGTTAAGCAAAGGTGCCTCAGCTAGCGGGTCATTCTGCTTGTTCCGCAACCGCGTCCTCCCCGGTTGCGGCCGAAGCGTCATCGTCTTCAAACCAATGCGCGCGGGCGGCCATGATGATCTCGTTGCCCTGGTCTTCGGACAGGTTGAAGTCGGCGAGGATGCCGCCTTTGTCCTCGGGCCGCTTGACCGCGGTCTCGGCGCGGCGGCGCGGTTCCTGGCGCTTTTTCTGGATGAGCTCGTCAGTGGCGAGGTCGGCGAGGTCGTCGAGCGTGCGAATGTTCGCCTTGCCGAGCACGACCAGCATGGCCTCGGTCATGTGCGGCAGTTCGGCGAGCGGGTCCTCGACCCCCAGCCCGCGACGCACTTCGCGCGCGGCGGCTTCGCGGCGCTCGAGCGCTTCGCTGGCGCGGTTCTGGAGCTCGCCGGCGATCTCGTCGTCGAGGCCTTCGATCGAGGCGATTTCGTCGCTCTCGACGTAGGCGACTTCCTCGAGGCTGGTGAATCCCTCAGCAACGAGCAGCTGGGCGAGGGTTTCGTCGACGTCGAGGTCCTGCTGGAACAGCGTCGAGCGCTCGACGAATTCGCGCTGGCGCTTCTCGCTGGCGTCGGCCTCAGTGAGGATGTCGATCTGCGAATTGGTCAGCTGGCTGGCGAGGCGGACGTTCTGTCCGCGACGGCCGATGGCGAGGCTCAGCTGATCGTCGGGAACGACCACTTCGATGCGATTCTCTTCCTCGTCGATGACGACGCGAGCAACCGTCGCCGGCTGGAGCGCATTGACGACGAACGTCGCCAGATCCTCGCTCCACGGGATGATGTCGATCTTTTCGCCCTGCATTTCCTGGACGACCGCCTGGACGCGGCTACCCTTCATGCCGACGCACGCGCCGACCGGGTCGATCGAGCTATCGTAGCTGATGACGCCGATTTTCGCGCGCGATCCGGGGTCACGTGCGGCGGCCTTGATCTCGATGATGCCGTCGTAGATTTCGGGGACTTCCTGCGCGAACAGCTTTTTCATGAAGTCGGGATGCGCGCGGCTGAGGAAGATTTGGGGCCCGCGCACTTCGCGAGCGACGCGCAGGATCAGGCTGCGGATGCGGTCGCCGACGCGGACCATTTCGCGCGGGATCTGCTGGTCGCGGCGGATGACGCCCTCGGCCCGGCCGAGGTCGACGACGACGTGGCCGAATTCGACGCGCTTGACGACCCCGGTGATGATTTCGCCGCCGCGCTCCTTGAATTCTTCATATTGGCGGTCGCGCTCGGCGTCGCGGACCTTCTGGAAGATGACCTGCTTGGCGGCCTGCGCGGCGATGCGGCCGAACTCGATCGGGGGCAGTGGATCGACGATGAAGTCGCCGATCGTCGCGTCGGCCTGAAGCTTGGTCGCGCCCTTCAGATCGACCTGTTTGAAATAGTCATCGACTTCCTCGACCACCTCGACGACGCGCCACAGGCGAAGGTCGCCGGTGGTCGGGTCGAGCTTGGCGCGAATGTCGTTTTCGGCGCCATAGCGCGAGCGGGCGGCGCGCTGGATCGCGTCCTCCATCGCCTCGATGACGATCCCACGATCGATCAATTTCTCCTTCGCCACCGCATCGGCGATGGCGATCAGTTCGGCCTTGTTGGCGCTGGGGCCAGCGGTCGGCGGGGCGACAGTTGCCATCTTAACTCTCCGTCTTGAAATGCTCGTTGACCTCGTCCCCCGGACGAGGATCAACTTCGATTTTGTCGGCGCCGTCGGTGCTGAGCGGCGCGGTGGCGTTGATGAGCTTGTCGGTCAGCAGCAGCTTGGCGGCGGCGATCGACGAGAAGGGAAAGGCGCGGACGCCCTTGGGAGACGAGATCGAGACGGTGTCGCCGTCGATCCCGTCGATGATCCCGCTGACCTGCTTGGCGCCGTCCTGCGGTTCGGTGAACTTGATCCGTGCTTCGTGGCCGGCCCAGTCGGCATAGTCGGATGGGCGGGTCAGCGGGCGGTCGATTCCGGGGGAGGAGACTTCGAGGCGGTAGGCACCCTCGACCGGGTCGCGGCCGGCCTCTTCCTCAGCGTCCATAAGCTCGGAAATGCGCCGCGACAGGGCCTCGCAATCGCCAAGCTCGAGCTGGCGGGTCGACGCCTTCTCGGCCATCACCTGCAACGTTGGGTCCGAGGCCCCGCCGATCATCACCACGCGCACGAGGCTCAGCCCGAGGTCTTGGACCGCGGGGGTGATGAGCGCAGTGATGGCGGCGATATCGGCCAAACGGTCATCCTGAATAACATAAACAGTCTCGGCGCCGGGTCCCGGTGGAACCCAGCCTCAGCATCCGGCGATGTCGAGGAGTGCGGATGATATAGGCGGATCGCCGCCGCTCCGCAAGCGCCTAGCTCCGGAGGGCGCGCCCTTCCGCGCGAATTCGGATGGTCAGCATGATCGCGTTGAGGATGGTGAAGATCAGCGAGGTGAGCCCAAGGCCGAACACCAGCGGGAGGACCGCAAACTCGCCGATGACGACGAGGTAGTTGGGATGATTGACGAAGCGGTACGGGCCGCGCGCGACCAGTTGCTCGCCGGGGACAATGATGATTCGCGTCGTCCAGCGCGGGCCGAGCGTGCGCAGGGTCCAGATGCGCAAGCCCTGGAGCAGAACGAACAGCGCGAGGAACAGCAGGTGGACCGGCCGGCCGGGCGCCTGCAACCACAGCGCTGCGAGCCACAGGGCGTGCATCGCGACGATCAGCGGGTAATGACCCTGCGCGATTTCGTGTGCGCCTTGTTCGAGGAGGCGTTTCGTGTTGGCGTTGGCGACAGGAAGTTCGGTTACTCGCTGAAGCGTGACGAAGGCGAGGATGGCGATCGCCGGCCACAGCGGGCCGGGGCCGAACAGCATCGTCAGGACGGCCGCCGAAGCGACAGGGCGGCGAGCGTGAAGCCCGGCCCCAATGCGGTCATCAACGTCCGGCTGGGCAGCCCGCGCTCGAGCAATTGCTGGAGCACGAACAGCACCGTCGGGGCGGACATGTTGCCATGTTCGCGAAGTACCGCGCGCTCGAGGTCGAGGGTGCCGGTCTGCAGGCCCAGCGCGCTTTCCATCGCGGTCAGCACTTTCGCACCGCCGGGGTGGCTGCACAATCTGTCGATGTCGGCGAAGCTCAGCCCGAGGCCGTCGAGGATTGCATCGAGCCCTTCGCGCAAATTATTCTCGAGGAACGGCGGGATGGCGCGGTCGAACACCACGGCGAGGCCGGGGTCCTCGACGCGCCAGCCCATGATTTCGAGGGTGCCGGGCCACAGCCGTTCGCCCGAGCCCTCGACATGGGCAAGCGGTGTACCCTCGGTCGAGATGACCGCAGCGGCGGCGCCGTCACCGAACAGCGCGGTGGCGACGATCGCGGCGGGGTCGTCGCTGTCGAGGCGGATCGAGATCGAGCAGGTCTCGACCGTGACGAACAGCCAGCGCGTGCCGGGTTCGGCGGCGGCGAGCCGCGCGGCGGTGGCGAGGCCCGAGACTCCGCCGGCGCATCCAAGGCCGAAGATCGGCACGCGGCGGACATCGGCTCGAAGGCCGAGCGTCTGGGCATTGCGCGCGTCGAGGCTGGGGGTGGCGATGCCGGTGGTCGAGACCGCGACGACGCCGTCGATGTCGGCCGGCTTGAGCCCGGCTCGCTCAATCGCCTGGCGCGCGGAATCGACGAACAGCGTGTCGGCGGCGGCGAGATAGGTTCTGTTGCGCTCGCCCCAGCCATGATTCTCGCCATACCATTCCAAAGGCGCGACCAGTTGGCGTTCATCGATGCCGGCATTGTCGAACACCCCCGACAGGCGGTCGAACAATGCCTTGCGGCCGGCGAACAAGGCGCGGCCGGTTGCCTTTGCGCCCGCCTGGCTGACAGGATAGGGTGGCGAGGCGGTCGCGAGCGAGAGAAGCGAAGCGGTCAGGTGAGGGACTTTCAGGGGGCCGTCGAAGTAACGGCCAAAAAGGGACATTGGATGCGACGCAAATTATTACAAGCGCTTATCCTCGGTGGCGCGCTCGCAGCCTGTTCGCTGGCACCGGCGAACGAGGCAGCAAGCAAGGGGACATCGACCAGGCCGTTCGTGGCGACCGAGCTTGCCAAGTTCGATTCGCCATTTGCAATGGTCTTCCTTCCCGATGGCTCGGCGCTCGTGACCGAAAAAGCGGGGAAGCTCAAGCGGTGGCGCGCGGGCCAGGCGAATGGCGACGTGGCGGGTGTTCCCTCGGTCAAGGCCGGTGGGCAAGGCGGACTGCTCGATGTTGCATTGTCGCCGGGGTTCGCGCGCGACCGGTTGATCTACCTCACTTACTCCGAACCCAGTGCCGTCGGCGGCAGCGGGCTGGCGATGGCGCGCGGGGCGCTGGCGGCAGACGGATCGCGGCTGACCGGAGTGCGCGTGCTGTGGCACGACCCGCAGGGCGGCAAGGGCGGGCAATTTGGCGCGGTGATCGCCTTTGCCCCTGACGGCAAGTCGCTGTTCCTGAGTTCCGGCGAGCGGCAACGATTTACCCCGGCGCAGGATGCGAGCCAGCCGCTCGGGAAGATTTTGCACCTCACCCTCGATGGCCAGCCGGCGTCGGGCAATCCGTGGGCGGGCAAGGTGGGCGCGGCGAGCACGACCATCACCAATCCGCCCGAAAACACCGTCGAGGCGAAGAGCGCGGCGGGGCGTGCGTTCCCCTGGCCCGCCGTCAACCGCACCCCCGCCGAGACGTGGAGCACGGGCCACCGCAATCCTTATGGGCTGGCGTTCGATGCCGACGGTCGGCTGTGGGAGAGCGAAAATGGACCGATGGGCGGGGACGAGATCAACCTGATCAAGCCGGGCCGCAACTATGGCTGGCCCAACGCGTCGAACGGCAGCAATTACGATGGCACCGACATTCCCGATCATAAACCCGGCGATGGCTATGAGCCGCCGAAACTCTGGTGGAACCCGTCGATCTCGCCCGGCGGGTTGATGATCTATCGCGGCGGCAAATGGCCGCAGTGGAAGGGCGATGCGTTCGTGCCCGCGCTATCGGCAGAGGCGCTCGTCAGGGTGCACCTCGCCGGCGAGATTGCGACCAAGGCCGACCAGTGGGAGATGGGCGCGAGGATCCGCGCGGTCGCGCAGGGGCCGGGCGGCGAGATTTATGTGCTCGAGGACGGCTCGGGGGCGCGGCTGCTGAGGCTCGATCCAATCCGCCGATAGCGGAAATAATAAGGCTGGCGACCCTCGCGGCGCGACTTTGCGCCGTAGCGGGTTTCAATCCAGCCGCCGGGAGGATCGAGGAAGTCGGACGGTTTTTCGGCGAGCCACTCGAAGGTGTCGGTGTGGCGCTGCATGACCATCAGTGACCAGTCGAGATACACCGCGTGGTCGGTCGCGAGGCGGAACTCGCCGCCGGGCTTGAGCTTGGCGGCGATCAGGCCGAGCGGGCCGTCGTTGACCATCCGACGCTTGGCATGGCGCGCCTTGGGCCACGGGTCGGGGTGGAGCAGGTAGACGAAGCTGAGCGAGCCGTCGGGGATTCGCGCGAGGACGTCGAGCGCGTCGTTCATATGGAGGCGGACGTTGGCGAGGCGCTGGTCGCGGACGTGGGCGAGTGCGGTAGCGACGCCGTTGAGGAACGGCTCGCAGCCGATGAAGCCATGGTCGGGGAGCAGCTCGGCACGGTGCGCGAGATGCTCGCCGCCGCCGAAGCCGATCTCAAAGTGGAGTGCGCGGTCATCCCCGAACAGGCGCTCGGCGGAGACCGGGCCTTCGTCGGGGACGGCGATCGCGGGGAGTAGAGTCTCGACCAGTTCGGCCTGGCCCTTGCGCAACTTGTGTCCGGTCGAGCGGCCATACAAGCGGTTGATCGTCAGCGGATCGGTCATTTGCCGATCGGTTCGCGACCCCGCCACAGACCCACGACAAATAGCCCGAGTGCGAACAGCAGCGGGAGCCAGTTGCCCATTTGAGCGAACGGCGTGGCCGGACGGGCGGCGGGGATGCGGGCGTCGATCTGGCCCGGTTCGCGCCATTCGAGCGACTGGAGCAGCCCGCCTTCGGCATCGACCAGCGCGCTGATCCCGGTCGGGGTCGAGCGGATTACGGGAATGCCCTCTTCGGCAGCGCGAAGGCGGGCTTGGGCGAGATGCTGCGGCGGACCCCAGCGGCCGAACCAGGCGTCGTTCGAAGGATTGAACAGATAGTCGGGGCGGTCGTGGCGATCGACGACTTCGCCCGAAAAGATGATCTCGTAGCAGATCTGCAAGCCCATTTTGCCGAAGCCGGGGAGGTCGAGCGAGCGCGCTCCGGGGCCGGGGTCGAAATCGACGTCGCCCGGCGCGAGGCGCGACAGGCCGATGCTCGAGAGGATCGGGCGCATCGGGAGATATTCGCCGTAGGGGACGAGGTGCGCCTTGTCGTAGCGGGTCAGGAGCTGGCCGGTCGGGGCGAACACGAACAGGCTGTTGCGCACCCCGGCGGCGTTCTGGCCGTCGGTCGAGCGGACCCCAAGCCCGCCGGTCAGGAGCAGGTCGCGCGGACCGAGCGCGCGGACGATCGCGGCGCGCTGGTTGGCGACGAGCGGCTCGGTGCCGGGGCGGTCGTCCTCGAGCGGGGCGGTAATCGCGGCCTCCGGCCACAGGACGAGGCGTGGCTCGGTGGAAGGGGTTCCGGACAGGGTGATCAAACGCTGCTCGGCGAATTGCGCAGCGCCGGGCTGCCATTTGCTGTCTTGGCCGATGTTCGGCTGGACGATTCGCACTTCGGGTCCCTGGGTCGCGGGCGCGCGGGGGAGCAAGAGGCTCGCCAAACCGGCAGTGACGGGCACGAGCAGGGTGATCCCGGCATCGCGCAGGCTGCGCATCCCCAGCCAGATCGCGCCGCCGATGAGTACGGTCAGGCCCGACAAGCCATAGGTGCCGATCAGCCCCGATGCGCGGCGCAGCGGGGTGTCGACTAGGGCCACTCCGACCGGGTTCCAGGCGAAACCGGTGAAGATCCCGGCGCGCAGATATTCGCACGCGATCCACCCCGCGGCGAGCGCGAACACCAGCGCGATCGGCTGGCGCCGCCCGATCCGCCAGGCGAGCCCGGTGGCGAGCAGGGGATAGACCGCGAGGTAGAGCGAGAGCAGGAACACGGCCAGCCAGCCAAGCCACGCCGGCATCGCCGCCTGATAGGTAAAGCTGGTCGCGATCCAGTTGAGGCCGACGCAGAATTGGCCGAGCCCGAAGCCCCAGCCGAGCATCAGCGCGGCGCGCATCCGGGGAGCTCCTGCAACCAGCCCGGCGAGCAGCGCGAAGGCCAGCGGCATCAGCGGCCACAGCCCGAACGGCTGAAACGCAAACGCCGACAGCGCACCGGCGAGGAGGGCAATGAGAAACCGCATCAGGCGCTCGTCTGGGCTTCGTCAGGGGCGTGGAGGCGGAGGCGGATCATCCGGCGGGTATCGGCGTCGATGCATTCTAGACGCCAGCCCGAGGGGTGCTCGACGCTCTCGCCGGGCGGAAGGATGCGGCCGGCGAGGAGGAAGGCAAGCCCGCCCAATGTATCGATGTCGTCCTCACCCGCGACCAGCCGGGCGTCGATGGTTTCGGCGACTTCCTCCAGTTCAGTGCGGGCGTCGGCTTCCCACAGCCCGTCGTCGAGGAGGATCAGATTGCCTGTCGCTTCCTCGTCATGTTCGTCCTCGATGTCGCCGACGATCTCCTCGACGACGTCCTCGATCGTGATGAGGCCCTCGGTCCCCCCAAACTCGTCGACGACGATCGCAAGGTGGATGCGGTCGGTGCGCATGCGGGCGAGCAGGTCGAGCACGCCCATTGATTCGGGGACGAACAGCGGGGTGCGGAGCAGGCCCTCGATGGTGCGCGGGCGGCCGGGGTTGGCGAGCGCGCCGAACACGTCCTTGATGTGGATCATGCCGACGACATCGTCGAGGTCGGCGCCGGTGACGGGCAGGCGGCTATGCTCGGCCTCGGCGAAGGCGGCGACGAGCTCGGCGAACGACAGGGTCTGCGGGACCGAGACGATGTCGCCGCGCGTGACCGCGACTTCGCCCGCGGTGCGGTCGCCAAAGTGGAGCAGGTTGCGCAGCATCTGCCGCTCGATGGGGCTAAGGTCGCCGCGCTGCGTGGGGACGGTCTCGGAGGCGTCGATCGCATCCTCGATCTGGTCGCGCAGGCTGGTCTCGCCGTCGTCACCGAAGATTAGCGCGCGCATGCCGCGCCACAGGCGGGAGCCGGGTTCGTCGGGGGGCGTCGCCATCTAGCCGTCGCCCACATAGGGATCAGCGATGCCGAGGCGGGCGAGCGCGCGGGTTTCGCGGGCTTCCATGTCCTCGGCGGTCCCGTCGTCCTGATGGTCGTAGCCGAGCAGGTGGAGCGTGCCGTGGACCATCAGGTGCGCGGCGTGGGTCTCGATCGGGATGGCCTTGTCGGCGGCTTCGGTGGCGCAGACATGGTGGGCGAGGACGATGTCGCCGAGCATGAGTTCGGGGCCACTCTGGGGGCCGGGGTCGGCAAGCTCGTCGGGTTCGGCCATCGGGAAGGAGAGGACGTTGGTCGCCTTGTCCTTGCCGCGCCATTGGGCGTTGAGCGCGCGGACTTCCTCGTCGCTGGTCAGGCGAAGCGCGATCTCGACGGTGCGCGGGGTCGTCGCGAGCTGGGGGAAAGCACTTTCGGCCACCGCGGCATGGGCGGCGCGCTCGGCGAGCCGCCCCCAGGCGATGCTACTGTCCCACTCCGCGTCGGCCTCGATGCTGATGTCGAGGATCACGCTCCCGGCCCCTCATAGGCTTCGACGATCTTGCCGACGAGCGGGTGGCGCACGACGTCCTTGGCCGAGAAGCGGATCATCGACAGCTTGTCGATGCCTTCCAGTTTCGAGACCGCATCGTTGAGCCCGGACTCGACGCCGCGCGGCAGGTCGGTCTGGTTGGGATCGCCGCAGATCACCATCCGGCTGCGCATGCCGAAGCGGGTGAGGCACATCTTCATCTGCGCCGGGGTGGTGTTCTGCGCCTCGTCGAGGATGATGAACGCGTCGCTCAACGTGCGGCCGCGCATGAAGGCGATCGGCGCGATCTCGATCTCGCCCGACGCGATGCGGCGCTCGACCTGCTCGGTGGGGAGCATGTCGTAGAGCGCGTCGTAGAGCGGGCGCAGATAGGGGTCGACCTTCTCCTTCATGTCGCCGGGAAGGAAGCCCAGCCGCTCGCCCGCTTCGACCGCGGGGCGCGACAGGATCAGGCGGTCGACCTGGCCCGAGATCAGCATCTGGACCGCCTGCGCGACCGCGAGATAGGTCTTGCCGGTGCCCGCCGGCCCCAGCGCGAAGATCATGTCGTCGCGGCCGAGCGCGGTCATGTAGGCGGTCTGGACGGCCGAACGCGGGACGATAGTCTTCTTGCGCGTGCGGATCATCACGCCGGGGGCGTTGGCGACTTCGGGGGCGATAATGCCGTCGAGCGACGGCTGGTTGGCCATGCCGATGACCGCCTCGACCGCAGCGGCGTCGACATCCTGGCCCTGGTCGAGCCGGTTGTAGAGCCCGAGCAGCACGTCGCGGGCGCGGGCGGCGGCGTCGGGCTCGCCGTCGATCATGACGCGATTGCCCCGCGCGGAGATGTTCACGCCGAGGCGCTGCTCGATCATCACGAGGTGGCGGTCATAATCGCCGAACAAGGGGCCGAGGAGATAGGGCTGGTCGAAATCCAGCTCCATCCGCGCGCGCCCGAAATCGTCCATGGACGTGGCGGACTGGCTGGTGGCGGGATTAAACTCGGGCTTGCGCGGGGGCATCAGGCGGAGACCTGTTGAAGTGCCAAGTGCGGTTGCCTTTCGGATGTGTGGATTCGCTGCCCCATGTCGCCCCAAGATAGAGCCGCGCGGCGATGGTGCAAGCGCGAGGTTGGGGTCAGGCGGCCTGCGCGGTCGCGAGTACCCCCGCGAGGCTGTTGGGCAGTGCGGCGGTGGTGACGACGTCGACCATGTCGCCGATGACCGCGCTGGTCTCGACGAACACTGACTGGAGCCACGGGGTCTTGCCGATCATCTGGCCGGGGAGGCGGCCCTTGCGGTCGATGAGTATGGTGGTCGTCTTGCCGACCGTGGCGCGATTGAACGCGAGGCTGTGGTGGGCGAGGCGGGCCTGGAGTCGCTGGAGGCGGTCGTCCATGACGTCGGCGGGGATCTGGTCGGGCATGGTCGCGGCGGGGGTGCCGGGACGCGGGCTGTATTTGAAACTGTAGGCGGCGGCGTAGCGGACCTCGTCGATGATCGAGAGCGTCGCGTTGAAGTCGGCGTCGGTCTCGCCCGGGAAGCCGACGATGAAGTCGCCCGAAATGGCGATGTCGGGGCGGGCGGCGCGGACTTGATTGATCGTGCGGAGGTAGGACGCCGCCGTATGGCTGCGGTTCATCGCCTTGAGGATGCGGTCGCTGCCGGCCTGCACGGGGAGGTGGAGGAAGGGCATCAGCTGCGGCACCTCGGCGTGCGCGGCGATCAGCGCGTCGGTCATGTCGGTCGGGTGGCTGGTCATGTAGCGGATGCGCTCAACGCCATCGATCCGGGCGATGTCACGGATCAGGCGGTCGAGGCCGGCGCTGCCGTCGCTCCCAACGCTTGAATCAAACCACGCGTTGACGTTCTGGCCGAGCAGGGTGATTTCGCGCGCACCGCTGTCGGCCAAGGCGCGGGCTTCGGTCAGGATATCGCCGGCCGGGCGGCTGATCTCTGCGCCTCTTGTATAGGGCACGACACAATAGGTGCAGAATTTGTCGCACCCTTCCTGCACCGTCAGGAAGGCGCTCGGGCCGGTGCGGCGGCGGGCGGGGAGCGCGTCGAACTTGCTGATCGCGGGCATGTCGGTGTCGAGCGGGCGTTGGCCGGACGCCGCAGCGGCGACCATCTCCGGAAGGCGGTGATAGGCCTGCGGACCGACCACCATGTCGATCATCTTCGAGCGGCGCTTGGCCTCCTCGCCCTCGGCCTGGGCGACGCAGCCGGCGAGCGCGACGAGCGGTTTCGAGCCATCGTCGCGGCGCAGGCGGCCGACGTCGGAGTAGGCGCGATCGGCGGCCTTCTCGCGGATGTGGCAGGTGTTGAGCACGACGAGATCGGCGTCGGCGGCGCTGGCCAGAGTCATGCCTTCAGCGCCCAGCAGTTCCGCCATCCGCTCGCCGTCATAAACGTTCATCTGGCAGCCGAAGCTTTTGACGTGAAAGGTTTTCGGAGGCGCGGTCATGGCGCGCGCCTATAGGCGAGGCGCAGTCGAAGCGAAAGCGTCAGGCCGCGAGCGCTGCCTCGATCGCCGCGCGGGCATCACGCGCCATCGCCTTGCGATCTTCGCCGGGCGGCAAGGGGGCGAGCAGGCGGACGGTGACGGGGAAGCTGCCGCGGCGGCCGAGCAATTTGAGCGCATTGGACTTGCCGCTCTCGCCGTCAGTCCAGCCTAGCATGGCCCGCATCGCGCCATAGTCGATCGCGACCGGACGGACGTAAGTGCCGGGTGGGGCGGGGGCGACTGATGCGAGAAGCGCCGGGCGGAACGGGAGGAGGGTCTGGCCATCGCCGGTGGTGCCCTCGGGGAACAGCGCGAGCGGGCGGCGCTCGGCCAGTGCGTCGGCGACTTCGCGCGCCTGGCTATGGACCGCGCGGCGATCCTGGCGCTCGATGTAGAGCGTGTCGTTCTGGTCAGCGAGCCAGCGCAGCAACCAATGGTCGCGAACCTCGGCCTTCGACACGAAGCGCGTGTGCGTTGCCCCGGCGAGGACAAGGATATCGAGCCAGCTGACGTGGTTGGCGATCAGCAGGCTGTGCGGCGCGAGCGTCTCGCCCTCGGTCCGAACGCGCGCGCCGCAGATGCGCGCGGAGGCACCGAGGAAAATCGGCGGCACCGGCGATTGGCCGAACAGGCGCGCGATGAGGTGGGGGAGGAGGCAGATCAGCAGCAGCAGCAGCAGCCCGGCGACGCGCGCCACGGCAATTGCGCGTGAAGGCTCAGCGCTCGCGATCGGTCGCGACCCCGTAGAGCTCCATGCGGTGGTCGACCAGGCGGAAGCCGAGCTTCTCGGCGATGCGCCGCTGGAGCTCCTCGAGTTCCTCGTCGACGAATTCGATCACGTTGCCGGTCTCGACGTCGATCAGATGATCGTGGTGCGCATCCGACGCCGCTTCATAGCGCGAACGGCCGTCGCCAAACTCGTGGCGCTCGAGAATGCCGGCCTCCTCGAAAAGGCGGACAGTGCGATAGACGGTGGCGATCGAGATGCGCGGGTCGATCGCGGCGGCGCGGGTGTGGAGCGTCTCGACGTCGGGGTGGTCGTCGGCCTCGCCCAGGATGCGCGCGATGACCCGGCGCTGGTCGGTGATACGAAGTCCCTTGGTCGCGCACAGGCTTTCGATGTCGATCGTGTGGGGCATTGTCGTGGACTAGGCGAGCGGGGGCCGCGCCGCAATCCTCCCCGGCGCAAACCGGGGAGGGAAGCACGGGACGATCAGCGCTTGGTGGCAGGAGCGGCCGTGCGCTTGCGCTTGGTGCCGAGCCCAATCGCCTTGGCAAGCGTGCGGCGCTGTTCGGCATAGTTGGGGGCGACCATCGGATAGTCGGAGTTGAGGCCCCACTTCTGGCGATACTGATCGGGGGTCATCGAATAGTGAGTCATCAGATGCCGTTTCAGCATCTTCAATTTCTTCCCGTCCTCAAGGCAGACGATATAGTCGGGCTTGATCGACGAGCGGATCGGAACCTTGGGTTCGAGCTTGGCTTCGGGAACCGACGACGGGCCATTGAGGCCAGCAAGCGCGCCGTGCACATTGGCGATTAGCTGAGGCAAGTCATTGACGGCCACGCTATTGTTGCTGACATGCGCCGCGACAATGTCGGCGGTGAGCGTGATCAGCGTTTCGTCGTTAGAATCCATGTCCATGTTGATTTTTTCCGCTTCGATTAGGTGTTCGACTGCACCGGAAATCCGGCAGCAGGCGGCTTTTCTAATGTTTTACGTGAAAATTGGCAAGTTTGCGTGTCAAGTTGCGCCAGATCAACTTCCATTCGACGCCAATGCCAGCGTCAGCGCATCATATTGACCATCTGCGCCGCGGTAATAGTTGCGCCGCCGACCCGCGATTTCGAACCCGGCGCCGCGATACAGTCCGATCGCACCATTGCCCTCGCGCACCTCGAGGTGAAGACGGATCGCGCCACAGCCGCGCGAATGGCCGATGAAATGATCGACCAGCGCACGTCCGACGCCGCTGCGCTGGGCCGCAGGAGCAACCGCGATAAGCAGCAGTTCCGCCTCGTCGGCGACCGCGCGAAGGAGCGAGAAGCCGTGCGCCCTATGGCTCTCTGGATCGCGCGCAAGGAACATTGCAACCCCGGCCATGGGCAGAATCCCGGCGCATTGCGAGCGGGTCCAGGCTTCGCCGAAATCGGGCGAGAAGGCGGTGACCATGATCGGCATGATCTCGTCGAGATGGTGCGCCTCACAGCGCTCGAACACCAAAAGACGGGGGGCGATGCTGCTCATGCCGCCTTGGGCTTCGCGTCAGGTGAGCGGATGTAGAGCGGAGCGGGGGTGAAGGCGCACAACTCGGTCGGAAGCCGTAGCGCTGCGCTGGCAGTGGGGACTTGGGTCGCGGAGGCAATCTCGCCACGCGCGTCGCCGAGCGCGGCGGCGCCGCTGCCGACGGGGGTGCCGGTGGGGAAAACGGCGGCGGCGTCGCTCGGTGTGAGGTTGAGCGCTTCGCTGGTTGCCAGGAACGGGGTGCGGTTGAACGACTGGACGAACAGCTCGCCATGCCCGCCGGCCATCGCCGCAACGATCGGCTCGTCGCCGGGAGCGGAGGCGGCGAGGAGCGCGAGGCTGGGCATGCCGCGGAGGCTCGCGCCCCAGCCGATCGCGAGGCCATGCGCGGCGGCGATGGCGACGCGCAGGCCCGTGAAACTGCCGGGGCCGACGCCGACGAGGATCTGCGTGGGGATCGCGCCTCCAGCGTCGCCGAGCAGCTCGTCGATCATCGGCACCAGCCGCTCGGCATGGCCGCGACCGATCTGCTCGTCACGCGCGCCGATCAGCGCGCCGTCGGGGGCAAACAGCGCAGCGGTGCAGGCGGCTGTCGAACAGTCGATCGCGAGGAGCAGCGGCGAACGTCCCTTGATGGTTAACGGGGCGCCAAGATTGAGCGCGCGAACGGCGCTGCGCAACCCCCCCGATTGCGCGCCGAAATCAGACCGCTTCGACGGTCTCGACCTCGGGGACATAATGTTTGATCAGCCCCTCGATCCCGCGTTTCAGGGTCACCGCCGAGGACGGGCAGCCGGCGCACGCGCCCTGCATCGCAAGATAGAGCGTGCCCTTGGCATAGCCGCGATAGACGATGTCGCCGCCGTCCTGCGCGACCGCGGGGCGGACTCGGGTTTCGATCAATTCCTTGATCTGGTCGACGATGTCGGCGTCGGCGGGGTCTTCCTCGACCGCCATCATGGCGCCGTCGTCGGTCGGGTCGATGGTGATGCCGGCGGCGGTGCCGGGCGCGAACAGGAGCGCATCGGTGATGAAATGGTCGAGCAGGATCGAGAGAATGTCGGGCTCGAGCTCTTCCCATGCGGCTTGCGGTTTCGCGCTGACCGAGACGAAATCGCGGCCGAAAAAGACGCCGTCGACATCACCGGTCGCGAACAGCGCGGCGGCCAGCGGGCTGGCCTCGGCGGCGCTCGCGGTGGGGAAGTCGCGGCTGCCCGAGGTCATGACGGTGCGCCCCGGCAAATATTTGCGGGTCAGCGGGTTGGGGGTGGCTTCGGTCTCGATCAGCATAAGGGCGATGTGGGTGTCATTGTGCTTGCAATCAAGCGTCGGCGGAGGGCGGAACCACCCAACTGTCGTCGATCATCTTGATCAGCGCGGAGAAATCCTTGCCCGCCCCGCCACGGTCGGCGAATCGCTGGTAGAGTTCCTCGGCCTCGCCGCCCATCGGGGTGTAGGCACCGCATTCCTTCGCCGCCGCCATCGCCAGCTTGAGGTCTTTCAACATCAGCGCGGTGGCAAACCCGCCTTCGTAATTGCGGTCGGCGGGGGTGTCGGGGCCGACCCCGGGGACGGGGCAATAGGAAGTCATCGACCAGCTCTGGCCCGAGGCTTTGGAGCTGATGTCGTAAAAGGTCTGCAAGTCGAGCCCGAGTTTTTGGGCGAGCACAAACGCCTCGCACGTTGCCGCCATGGTCGCGCCGAGCAGCATGTTGTTGCAGATCTTCGCCGCCTGGCCCGCGCCCGCCTCGCCGGCGTGGATCACGGCCTTGCCCATCTGGTCGAGGATCGGCCTGGCGCGCTCGAACCCCTCCACGGAGCAGCCGACCATGAAGGTCAGCGTGCCGCCATCGGCCGCGGCGATCCCGCCCGAGACGGGGGCGTCGACCATGGTGAAACCGGCTGCAGCAGCCTCGGCGGCGACGACCTTGGCGGTGGCGACGTCGATCGTCGAGCAGTCGATCAGGATCGCGGATTTGGGCGCGGTGGCAAACACTGAGGCGTGGTAGACCTCGGCAACGTGGCGGCCGGCGGGGAGCATGGTGACGACCGCCTCGGCCTCGCCAAGCGCGTCGGCGGGTGAGGCGGCGGGGGTGCAGCCCTTGGCCTGCGCCCGGTCCAGCGCATCGGCGCTGAGGTCGAAGGCGCGCACGTCATGCCCCGCCTTCGCCAGGTTCGCGGCCATCCCGCCGCCCATGTTGCCAAGTCCGATGAAGGCGATCCGTGCCACGATGCTCTCCCGACGATGTCGTCTCGTCCCTAACGGCAAAGCGCCGCACCGCGCTAGTCCTTCGACAAGGGAACGACGCGGGGGCGCGCGGGGTTTAGATGTCGGGACTCGAAAGGACGATGATGCAGTACCGCACCCTGATTGCCACTGGCGCCGCGCTGATCGGTATGACCGTTTCGGGCTGCGCGGGGACGCCGTTCGCGCCGTCGGCCGCCATTCCGCTCGTCGCCAGCGATGGCGCGGTGATCGGGTCGGTGACGATCGGCCGCGACGGCAGCGCGACCATCGCCGCCACCCGCCTGTCGCCCGGCGATCACGGGCTTCACCTCCACGAAAAGGGGCGCTGCGAGGGTCCCGGCTTCACCAGCGCCGGCGGGCACTGGAACCCGGCGGCGCACCAGCATGGCCGCGACAATCCGGCTGGCGCGCATGCCGGCGATCTGCCCAATTTGTTCGTCGACACATCGGGCCGCGGCGCGCTTCGCGTCACCTTCCAGCGCGGGAGCAACGACGCCGACGGCAGCGCGCTGGTCGTCCACGCCAAGCCCGACGACTACAAGACCGACCCCAGCGGCGCGAGCGGCGATCGCATCGCCTGCGCGGTCCTCTCTCCGCCGCGGAGGTAGAGCGGGCGGACCGCCCTCGCGAATGTTCACACATGTTCGCGCTCATGACGGTTATTTCGTGAGCCGTATCTTCCCGGTGGCTGGTCCTTTCTCCTCCCGGGGGATGCTCACGATATTCGCAGTAGGTTTACGCGACTGAAGACAATGATGCGGCGTCTGGACACGCTTGACAGTGTGGAGCAGTTTTCAAAGGGCGCGGCGATATTGAACGAAACGAGGTCTGGCCGGCAACTCAAGGCCACGCGCATTATCCCACAAACCTGTGGCTGTAGGACAGCGTTTTGTTTGCCGGGGAAGCGCCCTGACCATGCCGACTCAACCCCGCTCCACGCTATCGAGTATCAGGGCGGCAGCCACCACCTAGGGCACTGCCGCGCCGCATGACGCGGTCAAGAAATTCCGGATGCCTCCCGTCCTTGGGATCCGCCAGCAAAATAAAGACCACCTACTGTGCGGATCCATTCTCGCGGATCCACTAAAAAAGATCTTGCAGAATAGATCCGATTGTACAATATAACTCCTGTCCGGCATTTGTCGAACAAAAAAGGCCTCGCCAGTTTGCACCTGACGAGGCCGGTTAACCCCAAGCTGTAAAGGATGAAGTCATGATTACCGTAACATCGAATGAGGAATTTGTCATGGCAAATGAGCACGCCCCGGAATATATTCCGCCGCAGCAGATCGCGGTCGTGCAGGGATCTAATTTGCGCTCAGGCACACCCATCGTCTCAGGCTTCATCCCAGCCGGAGTGCTACTCGAGAATTTTGAAATTCCGTATTATAACCACACCACGAAGCGAGGATATCAGCGGCAACCGCAAGCGGCCCGCATCAACCAACTCGCGTCAGAATTGCGCAGGGACCGGGTGGACTTGCCGACTGCAATTCTTCTGAATGTTCGATCCCGTGCTGCAATGACCGCTATCGCGAATGGCAAGTTGAACCTGATGACACTTCTTTCGTCCAGTGGAATGGGCGGGAAGTTCTATGTGGTCGATGGTCAGCATCGAATTTTGGCATTTGAGCGAGCGGTTGAGGATGGCTGGTTTGTCGGTCGTGACTTCTTGATCCCGTTCACATGCATGCTTGGCGCCGATGAGGATGAAGAGATGGCCCAATTTTATATCGTCAACTCGACTTCAAAGGCTGTTCGCACCGACCTAGCTTACGCGCTAATCAAGAAGCGGTCAGAGACAGAACACGGGCTGCTTGAGGCTCTTCAGGAGCGAGGACTCGATTGGCAAATGGCAGGGCAGACCATCGTGGAGCGGTTGGCGGTAGAATCACCGGTTTGGAAAGGTCGCATTCGCCTCCCCGCGATGGAGAAGGCAGGCACAATCATACCGTCCGCCTCAATGGTAACATCACTTAAGTCCATTCTTAACTCGCCATTCTTCAGCCGCCTAAGGTCCGAGCAGCAGATCCGAGTTCTAGACGCTTTTTGGGAGGGAGTTAGGAACGCTTTGCGGGAAGCCTTCGACGACCCTGCAAACTTTTCTGTTCAGAAAGGAGTCGGTGTATTGGTTCTTCACACACTCCTACCCGAGATTATTGAGGTAGTAAGGGATCGAGGACTCTCGGCGACCGATCCCGAATCTTACGAACAGTTGATCGGGGATGCGCTGACGGGTCTACAAGGCGAGAATGCGGACGGCGATGTGGTGAACGGGATTGATTTCTGGGCAGCCGCGCCGCGGGGAGCAGCAGGTTCGTACAGCAGCAGTGCAGGCCGTAGAGTGCTCATGGCAAAAATCCGGATGCTACTTCCGCAACTCAACGTGGAATAATCGACGAAATAAAGGTGGGCCGCTGATTGATGCGGCTCACCTCCAATTCCACTATCCACGTTGGGATGATGGTTTGAGCGTTGGCTGCGCGTTCGTGCGCTAGATCGGTTTGCCCATGCCCCGGTCAAGTTTCGTCCCGGGCTCCGTGCCGGGGATCCGGGCTTAAATGGGCGCGAGGCGAAGATTTCTGCTAAACCCCCGCCGCCTTCCTGAGCGCCTCGTTCATTCGCGATTGCCAGCCGGGGCCCTGGGCGCGGAAGGCGGCGATTACTTCTTTGTCGAGGCGGAGGGAGACCTGGGTCTTGGTCGAGCCGGGCGGGCGGCCCCGACGGATAACGCGGTCGCCGATGCGCAGCTCGGCGCGGTCGAACATCTCATCGGTCCATTCCGGGGCGTCATCCGGATCGACCCAGTTGCTCTCCGAACTTGGCTTGCTCGCGCTCATTGCACTTCCTCATCGACATAATGTGGCGATCCTCGCCACGATCGGTCCACACCAGCATCACCATCCGCCCGTCGAGCCAGCCATAGGTCTGCCAGCGCGCCTCGCCATAGTTCTGGCGCTGGTCGGCGATCGTAAGCGTCACTTCGACGAACACCGCTTGTGCATCGGCAAAGTCGAGCCCGCGCTCGGCAAGAGTCTTGGCGCGCTTTGCCTCGTCGAAGGTGATTGCCATTTATGTAGATGCAAAAAAGGCTGAGGTCAAGATTGGGCTCTCGAATCTCGGTCGATTCGGCAGCTAAAGTGTTGAAGGAGGCGGGTACCGGGTCAAGCCCGGGATGACGACGTAGGGCGAGGCGATCACAAGTCGACCGTCGCGGCGATCTTTGCCTTCCTGCCCACCCGCTTAACGACGGGCATTACTTCGCGCACTTTGTCGAGCAACGGCTTGAGGTAAAACCCCGTCGCACTCCTCGGCTCCGCCGCGATCTGTTCCGGCGTGCCGACCGCGACGATGTCGCCGCCCTTGACGCCGCCGTCGGGGCCCAAGTCGATGACCCAGTCGGCGGTCTTGATGACGTCGAGGTTATGTTCGATGACGACGACGGTGTTGCCCTGCTCGACCAGCGCGTGGAGGACTTCGAGCAGTTTGCGGACGTCCTCGAAGTGGAGGCCGGTGGTCGGCTCGTCGAGGATGTAGAGCGTCTGGCCGGTGGCGCGGCGGGAGAGTTCCTTGGCGAGTTTGACGCGCTGCGCCTCGCCGCCGCTCAAGGTGGTCGCCTGCTGGCCGACCTTGACGTAGCCGAGCCCGACCTCCTGAAGCATCGCTATCTTGTCGCGGATGCCGGGGACCGCCTTGAAGAACTCGACCGCGTCCTCGACGGTCATGTCGAGCACTTCGGCAATGCTGCGCCCCTTGAACTTCACTTCGAGCGTTTCGCGATTGTAGCGCTGGCCGTGGCACACGTCGCAGGTGACGTAGACGTCGGGGAGGAAGTGCATTTCGATCTTGAGCAAGCCGTCGCCGGTGCACGCTTCGCAGCGGCCGCCCTTGACTTTAAAGCTGAAGCGGCCGGGTTTGTAGCCTCTGGCCTGGGACTCGGGGAGGCCGGCGAACCAGTCGCGGATCTGGGTGAAGGCGCCGGTGTAGGTCGCGGGGTTGCTGCGCGGGGTGCGGCCGATCGGCGACTGATCGATGTCGATGACCTTGTCGAGATGCTCGAGCCCGGTGATCCTGTCATATTTGCCGGCGAGGATGCGGGCGCCGTTGAGGGTGCGCGCGGCGGCGGCGTAGAGCGTGTCGATGGTCAGGCTGGATTTGCCCGAGCCGGAGACGCCGGTGATGCAGGTGAAGGTGCCGAGCGGGACCGAGGCGGTGACGTTGCGCAAATTATTGGCGGTGGCGCCGTGGACGGTGAGCTTCTTGCCCGAGCCCTTGCGGCGCTTGGCGGGGAGCGGGATCGAGCGGCGGCCCGAGAGATAGTCGGCGGTGAGCGAGCCTTCGCACGCCATGAGGTCGGCGAGCGTGCCGGCGCAGACGACTTCGCCGCCGCGCACGCCCGCGCCGGGGCCCATGTCGATGATATGGTCGGCCGAACGGATGCTGTCCTCGTCATGCTCGACGACGAGGACCGTGTTGCCGAGCGACTTCAGCCGCTGGAGGGTTTCGAGGAGGCGGTCATTGTCCTTCTGGTGGAGGCCGATCGAAGGCTCGTCTAGGACGTAGAGCACGCCGGAGAGGCCGGAGCCGATTTGGCTGGCGAGGCGGATGCGCTGGCTTTCCCCGCCGGAGAGGGTGCCCGAGGTGCGATCGAGGTTGAGGTAATCGAGCCCGACATTGTCGAGGAAGCCCAGGCGCTCGTTGATTTCCTTGAGGATGGCGCGGGCGATTTCGCGTTGCTGCGGGCCGAGCTGTTCCTCGAGACCGCGGAACCATTTGAGCGCGTCGACCACCGAGCGGCGGGCGGAGAGGGAAATGTCCTCGCCGACGATCTTGACCGAGAGGGCCTCGGGCTTGAGGCGGGCGCCGTGGCAGGTCTCGCACGGCTTGGCGGACTGGTAGCGCGACAATTCCTCGCGCATCCACGCGGATTCGGTCGAGGCCATGCGGCGCTCGAGGTTGCCGATCACGCCTTCGAACGCTTTCTTGACCTCGTAGGACTTGCGGCCGTCGACGAAACGCAACGTGATCGGCTTGCCGCCGGTGCCGCGCAGGACGGCGGATTGCGCGGTTTCGGGGAGCTCGTTCCACGGGGTAGCGAGATCGAAGTCGTAGGCCCGGGCGAGGCTGCCGAGGACTTGCATATAGTATGGCGAGGGGGGCTGCGACTTGGCCCACGGCACGACCGCGCCCTTGGCGATCGAGAGGTTGTGGTTGGGGACGACAAGGTCCTCGTCGAAAATCATCTTCATGCCGAGCCCGTCGCACGCAGGGCAGGCGCCTTGCGGAGCGTTGAAGGAGAACAGGCGGGGCTCGATCTCGGCGATGGTGAAGCCCGACACGGGGCAGGCGAATTTCTCGGAGAAGACGATGCGGCCGGGGGCGCCATAGTCGAGCTTCATGCCCGAGGCGGTGACCTGCTCATCGGCCTGGGTCGGGTCGGCGGGGTCGAGGAAGGCGAGGCCCTCGGCGAGTTTCAGCGCGGTTTCGAATGAGTCCGCCAGCCGCGACTGGATGCCCTCTCTGATCGCGATGCGGTCGACCACGACTTCGATGTCATGCTTGTACTTCTTGTCGAGCGCGGGGGCGTCCTCGATGTCGTGGAATTCGCCGTCGATGCGCACGCGGGTGAAGCCGGCGCGCTGCCACTCGGCGAGTTCCTTGCGATACTCGCCCTTGCGACCGCGCACGACGGGGGCGAGCAGATAGTGGCGCGAGCCTTCGGGCAGCGTCATCGTCCGGTCGACCATCTGGGAGACGGTTTGCGCTGAGATCGGGAGGCCGGTCACGGGGGAATAGGGCACCCCGACGCGCGCCCACAGCAGGCGCATATAATCATAGATTTCGGTGACAGTGGCGACGGTCGAGCGCGGGTTGCGGCTGGTTGTCTTCTGCTCGATCGAAATGGCGGGGGAGAGGCCGTCGATATGCTCGACATCGGGCTTCTGCATCATCTCGAGGAACTGGCGAGCGTAGGCGCTCAGGCTCTCGACATAGCGCCGCTGGCCCTCTGCGTAGATGGTGTCGAACGCGAGGCTCGACTTGCCCGAGCCCGATAGTCCGGTGATCACCGTCAGCGCATCGCGCGGAATCTCGACGTTGACGCCCTTGAGGTTGTGCTCGCGAGCACCGCGAACGCTTATGTGAGTCAGCATTCGGAAAACCGATGCTTCTGGATGTGAGTCAGCATGAGCGCATTTGTTCCATATTTGTTCGCGTAGGACAAGGGGGTGACGTGTGCGGTAACGCCTGGCCACTAGATGGGTTCGCGGGCCGTGCGATCAACAGCCGTGGCAGTAGCTCAGCTCAATAATGATAGCGGCACTGCGCGATTTCGAGCGCCTGCGCGTCGCCCTTGCCGGTCACGCGATAGACGAGCCGGTGTTCGATATTGATCCGTCGGGACCAAAAGCCGGTGAGGTTGCCGCCGAGCGGTTCGGGCTTGCCGGTGCCGCTAAACGGGTCCCGCCGGCACTCCTCGATCAGTGCGTTGAGGCGCGCGAGGAGCTTGGCGTCATTCGCTTGCCAATGGAGGTAATGATCCCACGAACGGCCGGAGAAAACCACCTTCACGGCTGGATCAGTTCATGCTCCTCGCCCTTGCCGGCGTCGAGTTCGGCGATGCTCGCAAGCAACTCGCGCGCATTGGCCGGGGAGCGCAGAAGATAGAAGGTCTCCTCTATCGACGCCCATTCGCTGGCCGAGACGAGCACCGCACCTTCGCCGCGCTGGCGGGTGATGGCGATGGGGGCGCGGCTGGCGACAACCTGGTCGATGACCGACTTCAAATTCTCGCGCGCTTCGGAGTAGCTGATGGCTTGCATGGCACTCGCATTGGACAAAGACCTGTCCAATGTCAAGCTTATTCCCATTTATCTTGAAGCCGTTCAGGCAATGCACGATATAGGGGTAACTCGGGGTGTGTCGTTGAGGCCCCCCGGAAGAGGAGATGAAATGGAGAACCAGTTCGACCCGCGCGTGACCGGCGGACAAGCCGCTTCGGTCGGCGTGCCGCGTGCCGCGCGCGACGTGGGCCTGCGGTCCTACATGCTGTCGGTCTATAACTACATGACGTCGGGCGTGCTGCTGACCGCGATCGTCGCGCTGCTGTTCGCGCCTTATGCCCAGGCCGTGCTGATCAGCCAGACCGGGCGCGGGCTTTCCGGCCTCGGCTGGATCGTGACGCTGGCGCCGCTCGGGTTCGTGTTCGCGCTGTCGCTCGGTGCCAACCGGATGAGCGTCGGGACGATGAAGCTGGTGTTCTTCGCCTTTGCCGCGACGATGGGGCTGTCGATGTCGACGCTGTTCCTCGCCTACACCGGCGTGTCGATCGCGCAGACTTTCGCGGCGGTTACGGCGAGCTTCCTTGGCCTGTCGCTCTATGGCTATACCACCAAGAAGGATTTGTCGGGTTTCGGCACCTTCCTGATCATGGGCGTGGTCGGCCTGCTGGTGGCGATGGTCATCAACATGTTCCTCCACTCGCCTGCGATGCAGCTGGCGATCAGCGCGATTGGTGTGCTGCTGTTTGCCGGCCTGACGGCTTACGATACGCAGAAAATCAAGAGCATGTACGCGCATGTGTCGGGCAGCGAGATGGCGGGCAAGACCGCGATCCTCGGCGCGCTGACTCTCTATCTCGACTTCATCAACATGTTCCAGTTCATGCTGAGCTTCATGGGCAACCGCCGCTAAGGCGGGTGCAGACAAAAATCGGGGCCCGGCGGGATACTGCCGGGCCCTTTTTTGTGCGGTGCCCGATGCTGACGGCGGCATGGTCGGGACTTGAACGCGGTCGAAAGGCGTGAAAGGATCGGGTTTCCGATCCGTGCGGCAGGAGTGACCCGATGTGCGACAGTGACAATGATTCCCCGTTCATCGTCGACACGTCGCTTACCCGGCGAACGGCGCTGGTCGCTTTAACGTCCTTCGCGGCGGTTTCGGCGCTACCCGACGCGGCGTTCGCCGCCCACGTCGTCGAGAGCGACGTCATGGTGAAGACGGCCGACGGCCTGGCCGACGCGGCGCTGTTCCACCCGCCCGGGCGCGGGACGTGGCCAGCGGTGTTGCTGTGGCCGGACATATTGGGATTGCGCCCGGTGTTCCGCGAGATGGGGCGTCGCCTTGCGGCGCAGGGCTATGTCGTCCTGGTGCCCAATCCATTTTATCGCGTTCGCCGCGCGCCGATCGTCACCGGACCGTTCGACTTCAATGACAAGCCGGCGGTGGCCAAGCTGTTCGCCCTGAAGGATGGCCTGACCGACGCCCGGATCGACAGCGACACGGCGGCGTTCGTCACTTTCCTCGACCGCCAGCGACCCGTCGATCGCAGCAAGGGGGTCGGGGTGCAGGGCTATTGCTTCAGCGGTCCGTTCGCGTTCCGCGCCGCGGCGCTTCGGCCGGACCGCATCCGCGCGGTCGCGACTTTCCATGGCGGCGGCCTGGTCAACAGCGGTCCAACCAGCCCGCATCTGTTGATCCCCAAATCCCGCGCGAGCTTCGTCGTCGCCATCGCGCGCAACGATGACCAAAATCAGCCCGATGCGAAGACGGTGCTCAAGGCGGGCTTTGCCTCGGCCAGGCGACCGGCCACGGTCGAAGTGTTTCGCGCCGATCACGGCTGGTGTGTCGCGGGAAGCCCGACCTACAACGAAGCCGAGGCTGAACGCGCCTGGGCCAAGCTGTTGCAGCTTTATCGCGCGCGCCTGGCCTGATCAGCTCGGCTGCTGCGCCATGGTTTCGGCGGCGGCCTCGTCGATCTGCTTGCCCCGGCGATAGGCGTCGCGGTCGGTGACGCTGGCGATGTAGGCGGTGAAGGCGGGGCGCGGTTCGAGCAGCTTGAACATCGTCATGAAGCCGATCTGCGAGCCGACGACGACATCGGCGGCGGAGAATTTGTCACCGGCGATGAAGCGCTTGCCGGTCACCGCAGCCTCGAGCGTGTCGACCGCGCGATCGAAATTGCCATAGCCCAACATCCGCTCGCGCTCGGGGGTCGCCTCCCAGCCCATCGCCTTGTTGCTGAGCGCCGCCTCGCTCGGGCCCGAGGCGAAGAAGGTCCAGCGGTAATAATCGGCGCGCTCGGCCGGCGGCGGGGCGAGCCCGGCGCCGGGAAACGCGTCGGCGAGATAGAGGCAGATCGCCGCCACCTCGGTGACGACCTTGCCGCGGTGGACGATCGCCGGGATCTTCTGCATCGGGTTGATGGCGCGATAGGCGTCGCCCTTCAATGTGCCGTCATAGGTCAATATTTCGGTATCATAGGGCTGGCCGACCTCCTCGAGCATCCACCGCACGATCTGCCCGCGCGATTGGGGGTTGGTGTAGAATATGAGGTCGGTCATGCGATTCTTTTCCCTATTTGCGCAGCGCGGCGGTGCGATCGCGGGCGGCGCGAAATTCGCTGTCCTTCGACCAGTTGGGCCACTCGCGGCCGTTGGCAAGGCGCTTGCCGAGCGCGTGGAGCAGCGCGGTGTCCTGCGCCATGCCGGTGAAGTCCCAGGTCGGCTGCCACTCGTCCGAGGGCTGGTGGTAATGTTTGGCGATATAGTCGTTCTGGAGCGCGTCGCCGCGCTTCACCCCGCCTTCGACAAGGTCGATCCCGCCCTGGAACGAAATCGCCGGCACGCCGACCTTGGCCATCGAGAAATGGTCGGAACGATAGAAGCTGCCGCGCTCGGGGTGGAGATCGGGCGAGAAGCGGCGGCCTACCTTGCTGCCTTCGTCGATCAGCTCGTCGAGCAGGCCGAGCTTGGCCGAACCCGAAATCGAATAGTCGTGCGCCGCCCCATAGATGCTGCCGCCGTCGGTGTTGAGCATGCCGACCGTCGTCGCCAGCGGATAGAGCGGGTGGTTGCCGTAATATTCGGAGCCGAGCAGCCCCTTTTCTTCGGCGGTGACGGCGAGGAACAGGATCGAGCGGTCGGTCCGCGGCTCGGCGGCGAAGGCGTGCACCTGCTCGATCAGCTGGGACAGGCCGGCACCATTGTCGAGCGCGCCATTGTAGATCTTGTCGCCGGACGCGTCGGGCTGGCCGATGCCGAGATGGTCCCAGTGCGCCGAGTAGATCAGCGTCTCATTAGGGCGCTTCCTGCCCGCAAGCAGCCCGGCGACATTGTGCGAGGTGATCACCGACGTGTCGGCGGTGGCGCTGACATCGAGCGTGGCGTGGAGATCGACGGGGCGGAAGTCCTTGCGCTTTGCCGCCATCTTGGCGCGGTCGAAGTCGAGTCCGGCCGAGGTGAAGATTCGCTGTGCGACATCGCGCTGGATCCAGCTTTCGAACGGGGTGTGAACGCCGCGCGGGTTGGCCCGGACGATGTCGAACATGGTGTTGGTGTTGCTGTTCTTGACCGTCGCCCAGCCATAGGCGGCGGGCGCCGTTTCGTGGACGATCATCACGCCAGCCGCGCCGCGCCGCGCCGCTTCCTCATATTTATAGGTCCAGCGGCCGTAGTAGGTCATTGCCTTGCCGCCGAAGTCGGCGCCTGCCGGGCCGTCGAAATCGGGGTCGTTGATCAGCAGCACGAGGATTTTCCCGCGCACGTTGACGCCTTTGAAATCGTCCCATCCGCGTTCGGGGGCGGCGACGCCATAGCCGACGAAGACCAACGGTGCCTTGGCGATGGCGAGGCGCTTCGAGCCGTCCATCGGTGCGCGCAGCGAGATCTGCTCGCGCTGGGTGAGGGTCAGCGGGGCGCCGGCGAGGTTGAGGCGGATCCTGGGGTCGGCGACGAACTCCGACTTGAGCAACGGGACGGCCTGGGTCCACAGCCGCTTGCCGCGCACCAGGTCGCCGCCCGGCTGAAGCCCTGCGGCGCGGAACTGGTCGACGAGATAGGCAATCGTCTTGACCTCGGCACGAGTTGCAACGCCGCGCCCTTCGAACGCGTCGGAGCCAAGCGTCCGGTCGGTCGCCGAAAGGCGCGCGGGATCGATGGTAGCGCCAAGCGCAGGGGTGGCGGCCAGGATCGAGGAAGCGAGAAATAAGACGACGCGATTCACAGGCGTTGCTCCGGATAGGGGACTCCGCCACGCTGCCGTGAAACTGACGTTCTTGCAATCATCGATAAGCGGTAAGGGGCTCAGATTTTTGCCCCCTGACGCGATGACTGCCGCTGAGGACCGGCGAAACGGCGGCGCGAGGGCGAAGATGGGGCGAGAATAGTAGCGCGGCATCCGCTTTCACCATGATAGCGGCGTAGTGGAAAGCGTTGGGAATAGGCAGGCAAGAAATGCTCGCGCGCGGCGCTCAGGGAGAATCAGGCGGTAAGCAGGATGATCTGCTGCATGTCCGCTTACGACCCAAATCGGACGCTTGAAGTCAGTAAACTGTCAGCGAGTAATCCAGTTGTGTGCTGCGAGCGCGAACGTGCGCCAAACACTAGTACCCCACAGTAGAAAGAGGACGGCTTCGGCTGACAACAGAGCGGCGGTACCCCGTATCGTTGCCGTGTGCAGTCGGCCCTTAAATGTGCGCAAATCGTAGCCGACCAGTGGTGCCAGCAAGACGAGGTCCAACGTCGCGGCGAAGGGCCAGAAGCCATAAATGCGCGGAAGGAACGCGAAGCGTTGGATCGCAGCGTCCAGCGACAGGAACACTGCAAACGTCATCAGGCGCTTGTGCCATTGAGGACGTTGGCGCTCCGCCACCGCCCAAGCCAGAAAGATGGCGAAGGTGATGAAGATGAAAGGCCCTGGCAGCTTCTCGTCGAGGTCGGAGGGAAGCGTCCACGACGGATGGGCAAGGTTCGTCCTGTATTCGACGAAAACCATCGACGCGCACGCAAGCCAGCCGAGCCAGACGGCATAGCGGCCAATCTGGCGATGTAACTGCGTCCGGCCTGTAGCGCCCAGCCAAGCTTGAACCGCGAACATGCCGAGCCATGAAGTCATAATAGCCGCGTGGACGTGCAGGATCGGAGCAATCAGGAAAGTCCCGGCAGTGAACCGGAGAACTTCAGGCGCAAAGCCTACTACGGAGATGCCGAACGCAAGGGCGGCCATGAAAACGAAGAAGTACCGCAGTGGCTGCCGTCGCGCGGGCGACCTCAATGGAAGCTCAAGTGTCGCCATCTTCCCCTCCCCGGTGATCTACTGGCGATGCACGCCGCCCGTTCGCATTAGCAAAGCTGTCCCTCCTATTCGAGCTTCGCTTTGAAGGCGGCTTCCCACCCAATTCACGAAGCCGCTTCGCGGCAGGGGTTCTTGGCGGGCGGTCGCGCACCTGCATTGAGGTTTGGCGCGGCGGGGTTGGCGATGGACGATGGAGTTCCTTCAACAAGAGGAACTTCTCATGGCAACTCCATCGATCGAACGATCCGTTACTCCGCTTCGTCAGCGCATGCTCGACGACATGGCG
>JBBQDG010000011.1:0-65799 GCA_038319435.1 Sphingomonadales bacterium
CCCGCCACCCGACCGGAAGCCTAGGCCTCCGGTCCGCCGTCGAGCGGGCGTAGCTCAGGGGTAGAGCACAACCTTGCCAAGGTTGGGGTCGAGGGTTCGAATCCCTTCGCCCGCTCCAGTTTGCGACCTGCATCGCCCCTGCGGCAGTGAACGCCGTGCCAGGCCGATCACGACCTCGCCGGCGGCATTGCTCCCGCTGGTGCGGCCGCCTGAGTCGGCGCCACGGCCGGCAACAGCGCCGCGCTCTCGATCTCGTCCAGCGCGCGGTGCGCCGCGATATAGCGCCGCGCACTCGCTACCCACGGCTCGGCCCGGCTCACCCCGGGAAGCCGCATCGTCTCGGTCAGCGCACCGTCGACCTCACCGCGCCGCAACCGCATTTCGGCGCGGTCGAAGCGCGCCTGCGGACGGACCGAGGGCATGTCGGCGCGGCGGATGGTGACCAGGCTGCCGAGTTCGCGCCGCACCCCGGTCCACCAGCTATCCTCGGGTCCCGGCTGGCGCAGCGTGTCGCCGAGCGCTTCATATTGGTCGATCAGCGCATCGAGCCGCACCGGCTGGCGCGAACCGGTGATGATCGTCGCCACTGCCTGCTCGTGTCCCGCCCCGAACCGCTCGACCAGCAATGGCTCGAGATAGCCCAGAGCAAGTCCGCGATCGATCGCGCGCCGCGCCGCGAACGCGACCAGCAATGCGTCGGCCCGCCCCGCCGATCCCTGCGCGCGTTGGGCCGCATTCTCGACCGCCGCGAGCCGCCCTTCCACCGCAGCCAGGCGAATGGCTTCCTGGGGCGGCGGCGCGGCGAGCATCGCTTGGGGTGCGGCGGCGGCGAGGGAGAGGGGCGCGGACGCACTCGGCGCGACCCCGAACAGTCGCGCGGCGGGCGCCGATCGCGCCAGCGCCCAGGTCGCCAGCGCGGCCCCGGCGATCAGCAACAGCAGCGCCCCGGCAAGGCGCGCGGTCCAATTGGTTTGAGCCGTCATTGACCGCTGACTAAGCACAACTCGGCGGCAAGGGCCAGCAGCGCGGCATCGCTCGGCCGCGGCGCGACGGCGACCGATTGCCACCCCGTGCCTAGCCCGCCGGCCGCCTCGTTGCTCAGCGCCACCACAGCCGTCGAACTGCGATCCGCCGCCAGTTCCGCCAGCCGCTCCCCCGCGCGACGCGAATGCACCGCCACGACCGCGCCCTTGATCGCGTCGAGGTCCCCGGCAGTCACCTCAAGCGGCGCGGCGCGATAGACGGTCACCGGCGTAATATGCGCGCCATGCGCTTGCGGCGCGGTCCGCTCCTCCCCGCCAGGATGAAGCAACCGCATCCCCTTCGGCAATCCCGCCAGCAGCGCATCGACCCCCGCCCCGCCAACCTTCGCGACGCTGAACCCTGCATCGCGCGCCACCTCGGCTGTCGCCGCGCCGACCGCCTGCACTGGTAGCCGCCGCAGCCGCTCGAGCCCCGGACCACCATGGCGAAGCGTGTTGGCGCTGGTCAGCAGCAAAGCGTCGAACGCCGCCGGATCGGGCACCGTCCACTTGACGCGCACCACCTCGAACAGCGGCAGTTTGACCACCTCGATCCCCAGCGCCGCCGCTCGTCCCGCGCTCTCGCTCGCCCCTGGCTCCGGGCGCGACAGGACGAGCCGCCTCATCCGCCGTCGAACAATCGCGCGATTTCGGGCGGCGCGCGTTCCAGCATGGCGCGCGCCAGCGCCGCCGGAGCCTCGCGATCGCTCTCCGCAAAGCGCGCTTCGTCCGCGATCCCCTCACGCCCGTCCTCACTGTAAAGTTCAGCGCGCAGGTGAATTCCGCCAGGCCCGATCGTTGCCAGCGCCGCCACCGGCGAATGGCACGTCCCGCCCAGTTCTTTCGTGAAAATCCGCTCGGCGGAGACCGTCGCGAAGGTCGCGGGATGGTTGATGTGCGCGATCTCGCGGCGCATGTCATGGTCGTTCATGCGACACTCGACTCCGATCGCGCCCTGCGCCGGCGCGGGCAGCAGATCGTCGAGCGCGAATCCGATATCGCCGTGGTGAAGCCGGTCGAGCCCAGCCGCGGCAAGCATGGTCGCGTCGCATTCTCCCGCCGCCAGCTTCGCCAGCCGCGTCTCGACATTGCCGCGAATCGGCACGATCTTGAGGTCCGGGCGCATCGCCAGTAGCTGCGCCGCCCGCCGCGGCGACGATGTCCCGACCACCGCCCCCGGCCTGAGCGCGGCGATCGATGTCGCCCCGATCAACCGATCGCGCGGGTCGGCCCGTTTCAAAATCGCCGCAATGCACAGCGCGGGCGGCCGCTCGCTCTCGACATCCTTCATCGAATGGACCGAAATATCGGTCTCGCCCGCCAGCAGTGCCGCATCGAGCTCCTTGGTCCACAGCGCCTTGCCGCCGATTTCCGCCAGCGACTGGTCCTGCACCCGGTCACCAGTCGTCTTGACGACGCGGATCTCGACCGTTCCCGCAGGCCATTCATGCGCCACTTCCAGTCGCGCCACGACCTGCCGTGCCTGCGCCAGCGCCAGCGGCGAACCGCGCGTTCCAAGGATGATCGGGCGAGTCATGGCGGGCTACACTAGCCCCTTTTGATCGCTTCGGGCAAAGGCCGCGTCATGGCGCTGATACTCGGCCTTGAATCCTCATGCGACGATAGCGCCGCCGCGCTCGTCACCAGCGATCGCGCGATCCTGGCGCAGGCCGTCGTCGGCCAGGACGAGGCCCACCGCCCGTTCGGCGGAATTGTCCCCGAAATCGCCGCCAGAGCGCACGTCGAGCAGCTTCCCGGGCTGATTCGCCGCGTTCTGGACGAAGCGGGCGTCGTCCCCGCCGATCTCGACGCGATCGCCGCCACCGCTGGCCCTGGCCTCATCGGCGGGGTGATGGTCGCGCTCCTCGCCGGCAAAGGCCTTGCCCTCGCCACGGGCAAGCCGTTGATCGCGGTCAACCATCTCGAAGGCCACGCCCTTTCGCCGCGCCTCGCCGACCCCGAACTCGCCTTCCCCTACTTGCTCCTGCTCGCGTCGGGCGGTCACTGTCAGTTGCTCGAAGTCCGCGGAGTCGGAGACTATCGCCGCCTCGCCACGACCATCGACGACGCCGCCGGGGAGGCGTTCGACAAGTCGGCCAAGCTCCTCGGCCTGCCCTATCCCGGCGGCCCCGCGGTCGAGCAATTGGCGCGCGAGGGCGATCCGCACGCCGTCCCGCTCCCCCGCCCGCTGGTCGGCACGTCTGAACCCCATTTTTCCTTCGCCGGCCTCAAGAGCGCGGTCCAGCGCGCCGCCGCGAGCGGGGCGCACCAGCCCGCCGACATCGCCGCAAGCTTCCAGCAAGCCGTCGTCGACTGCCTCGTCGACCGCACCGCCCGGGCGCTGGCGACAAGCGATGCCCCGACCCTGGTCGTCGCCGGCGGAGTCGCCGCCAACAACTCCGTCAGGTTGGCCCTGTCCGATCTTGCGCACCAGCACTCGCGCGCCTTCTCCGTCCCGCCCGGCTGGCTGTGCACCGACAATGCCGCGATGATCGGCTGGGCCGGCGCCGAGCGGTTCGCGCTCGGCCTGACCGACCCGCTCGACGCCCCCGCGCGCGCCCGCTGGCCATTGGACGCGTCCGCCGACAAGGTGCGCGGGGCGGGGGTCAAGGCATGAACATGGACCGCATCGGCATTATCGGCGGCGGCGCATGGGGCACCGCGCTCGCCCAGGTCGCCGCGACCGGCGACCGCGAAACGCTCTTGTGGGCGCGCGAGCCCGACGTCGTCGCCAGCATCAACAGCACGCACGAAAACAGCGTCTTCCTGCCCGCCACCCCCCTCTCTCCCGCCATCCGCGCGACGAGCGATCTCGCCGACCTCGCCACCTGCGACGCCTGGCTCGTCGTCACCCCCGCCCAGCACATGCGCGCGGTCCTCGCCTCTGCTCCATGCAACGGCCGCCCGCTCGTGCTGTGCGCCAAGGGCATCGAGGAAGGCTCCGGCGAACTCCTCCACACCGTCGCCAGCGCAGTCTGCCCCGACGCCGGCATTGCTGTCCTCTCGGGCCCGACCTTCGCCCACGAAGTCGCCGCGGGCCTCCCCACTGCGGTCACCCTCGCCTGCGAGGACGAAGCCCTTGGCGCGGCCCTGCGCGCGCGGCTCTCGCTCCCCACCTTCCGCACCTACGGCACCGACGACGTCGCCGGGGCGGAGGTCGGCGGCGCGGTCAAGAACGTCCTCGCCATCGCCTGCGGGGTGGTCGAGGGCCGGGGCCTCGGCCAGAACGCCCGCGCCGCTCTCATCGCCAGAGGTTTCGCCGAAATGACCCGCTTCGGTCTGGCGATGGGCGCACGGCGGGAGACGCTCGCGGGTCTGTCGGGGTTCGGCGATCTCGTGCTGACCTGCTCGTCGACTAGCTCGCGCAACTATTCGCTCGGCAAGGGACTCGGCGAAGGCCGCGCCGCATCCGATCTAATGGCAGACCGCCGCACCGTGGCCGAAGGAGCCTTCACCGCCCCTGTCCTCGACCGGCTGGCGAAGGCAAAAAATATCGACATGCCGATCGTCGCCGCCGTCGCGGCGCTGCTTTCCGGTGCAGCAGGAGTCGACGAAGTCCTCGAAGGCCTCCTCTCGCGCCCCTCCCGCCCCGAGCATTATTAGGCCGCAGGCTCATCAGTCGGTGCGGAAGTTAACGACCCAGTAGCGGACATTTGCACGAAGTGGCATAAACCCACCGATGAGAGGGTCGTTACGCTCAGTATGTTTTGCAGTCTTTCTTGGGTTGTCGGTAACGGCCGCCGCGCAAGACCATACTTCTGCGCCGGATGACAATAGCGGCGACAAAATGCGACCCCCGTATCTTTTCATAGTGCGATGAAGGAAAGCGGCCATCTCGCTGGTCGCTGCATAGTTGTGGAAGGCTTTTGGTCGGGGCGCGCTTTCTTCAACAGAGCCTTGGATGGCGATAGAAAGCTATCGAACGTCTCGAAGACTGTGCGCAGAAGCAGGATCGGAATTTACGCCAACGAAAGTACGATGCAACTCGCCCCTCTGCGCTCGGTTCGATACAGACTGGTCGGGATTTACGGTCGATGCGAAACAGAATGGCCGGGCGCAATGATGGTTATGGGCTATTGCCACTACACTGGTGGCCCCATTTTGAAGCTCTCTCAAGCGTTTAAGATCTAGAATTTTAACGGCAGCTAACCGCCAATTTCGCCCGTCCGTAACTATTTGCTGCGGCCTAGAAATCGATAGCGATGCCCTTTTTGACCCAATCGCCATAGCGGGTCGGGTCGGGTTTCTCCTCCTCCCCCGCTGGCGGCGGCGACGTCACCGCTTCCGGCGAGGGCACCGGCGGTGAAGGGGTCAGCGTCTTGGGCGCGACGATATGCGCTGGGCGTTTCATTAAATGACAATTGGTGCGTAAAGGCCCCCATGCCAACCCCCCCCACTGATCCTGCCCCGCGCCCCGATCAATCCCCCGATGGCCTCCCCGCGCGCGCAGCTGCGTTGCGCATGCTCGACGGCGTTCTTCGCCGCGGCCAGACGCTCGACGCAGCAGCGCAGGGCGGCCCGCACCTCCCCCCGGCCGACCAGGGGCTCGCCCTTGCCATCGCCGGGGAAACACTGCGTTGGCTCCCCGATCTCGACCTGATGATCGACAGCGCGACCCGCCTGCCGCTGGCCGACGACGCCAAGGCGCGGATGGTGCTGCGGATGGCGCTCGCCCAGAAGATCGCGCTGGGCACCCCCGACCACGCGCTGGTCGCGACCGCGCTCCCGCTGGTCGATGGCGGCCCGCGACGGCTGGTCCACGGCGTCCTCGGCACCCTTCTCCGTCAGGGGATCAGCGTCGGCGATGCGCCGCGCCTTCCCCTGATCGTCGCTGAACGCTGGCGCCGCGCCTGGGGCACCCCGATGGTCGAGGCCGCGCGCCGCGCCATCGCCCACCGCCCGCCGCTCGACCTCAGTTTCAAGGACGATGAGTCGGCCAAAGCGTTCGCCGGATCCACCTCGCTCGCTTCCCGCCACGCCCGCCTCGACCGCTCGTCGAATGTCGCCGAACTGCCCGGCTTCGGCGAAGGCGGCTGGTGGGTCCAGGACCTCGCCGCCTCGCTCCCCGCCCGCCTCATCCCCGCCAGCGCGAAGACCGTCCTCGACCTGTGTGCTGCGCCCGGCGGCAAGACGATGCAGCTCGCCGCCGCCGGCCACGCGGTCACCGCGCTCGACCGCAAGCCGAGCCGAATCGCCCGTCTCCAGCAGAATCTCGACCGCACCGGTCTCGCCGCCGAACTCGTCACCGCCGACGCGCTCACCTGGGAACCCGGCCGGACCTTTGATGCAGTCCTCGTCGACGCGCCCTGCTCGTCGACCGGCACGCTGCGCCGTCACCCAGAAGTCATTTATCGCGCCCGCCCCGCGATCATCGAAGAGACCGTCGCGCTGCAAACGAACCTGCTGGCCCACGCCGCGACTCTCGTCGCGACCGGCGGCGCGCTGGTCTTCGCGACGTGCAGCCTCGAGCCCGAGGAGGGCGAGGCAATTGTCGCGGCCTTCCTCGCCGCCAATCCCGGCTTTGCCATCGACCCGCCAAGGCCGGGCGAACTGCCCGATTTCGTGACGCCGACCGACGCCGGTTTCATCCGCATCCTCCCCGGACTGATCGAGGAGCAGGGCGGGCTCGACGGCTTCTTCATCGCGCGCCTTGTCGCCCCCCGCGATTAGGCGCTAATCGGCCCCATGACGATCATCGCCCCCTCGATCCTGTCCGCCGACTTCGCGACCCTCGGCGCGGAGGTCCGCGCGATCGACGCGGCCGGCGCCGACTGGATCCACGTCGACGTGATGGACGGCCATTTCGTCCCCAACCTGACCATCGGCCCGATGGTGGTGAAGGCCCTCCGCCCGCACAGCGCCAAGCCGTTCGACGTTCACCTGATGATCGCCCCGGTCGATCATTTTCTCGACGCCTTCGCCGAGGCCGGGGCGGACATCATCACCGTTCATCAGGAAGCCGGCCCGCACCTCCACCGCACGATCCAGCGGATCAAGTCGCTCGGCAAGAAAGCCGGCGTGTCGCTCAATCCCGCGACCCCGGCCAAGACCCTCGACTATGTTCTCGAGGAAATCGACCTCGTCCTCGTGATGAGCGTCAATCCCGGCTTCGGCGGCCAGAAATTCATTGCGAGCCAGCTGCGCAAGATCGAAGCGATCGCCAAGCAAGTCGCAATGAAGAACCTCGACGTCATCATCGAAGTCGATGGCGGGGTCGACGCGGGCAATGTGCAAAGCGTGATCGACGCGGGCGCCACCGCGATCGTCGCCGGGACAGCCGCGTTCAAGGGCGGCCCCGATCACTACCGCGCCAACATCGCCGCGTTGCGCTCCCCCGTTCTTCGAGGAAGCGAATGAACGACGAAGCGGGGGAGGTCATCGGCAAGCTCGCCCGGGGCTCGCTCTTTTCGCGCCTGTTCATCACCAAGAAGGAGCCGTTGCGGCTGATCGCGGTCCCGCGCGACCATGTCGCCGGCGACCGCGCGCGCGGCGATGCGCTTCTCGCCGGCCGCTTCGAGCTTGGCGCCGAAACGATCGACCTGACCGATTTCGACTTCGCCGCGGTCGGCGCGGAAAATGCCATCGCCGCCTCGCTCCAGGGCTTCAGCTGGCTGCGCGACCTCGCCGCCTCGACCGGTCGCGACAAGGGCGCCAAGCTCGCCGAGGCGCTGGTGGGGCGCTGGCTGCTTGCCCACGGCACCAAGGTCGACGAGGCGTGGCGCCCCGCACTTTGGGGCGAGCGCATCCTCTTCTGGACCGCCTACGCCCCCTATATCCTGTCGAGCCGCGACGCAGGCTACCGCTCGGCGCTGCTCAACACGCTCGCCAGAGGTGCGCGTCACCTCGACGCAAATGCCGACAAATCCCCCCCCGGTCTGCCCCGCGTTACCGCCTGGATCGGGGTCATTGCCGCCGGGCTGCTCGTCCAGGGCGGGATGAGCAGGGTCGCGCGGGGCGAGGCCGGATTGGCCCGCGCCCTGGCCCAGGCGCAGGGGGAAGACGGCGGCCTGCTCAGCCGCTCGCCCGCCGAACAAGCCCTGTTCGTCGACCGTATGGGGCTTCTGCGCGCCGCCTATTTCGCGGCCAAGCACAGCCTCCCCGACAATCTCGAATCCGCCGCCGCCGCCGCGCTCGCTGCGCTTCATGGGGTGACGATGGGCGATGGCGCATTGTCGAGCTGGCAGGGCGGCAACCCCGGCGACCCCGCGCGCCTCACTGCGCTGATCGACGGCTGCGGCCTGCGCGCGCGCCCACTGCGCCAGGCGCGCGGCTGGGGCTACCAGCGCCTCTCCGCGCTCGGCACGGTGGTCGTCCTCGACGGCGCTCCGCCGCCCTCGCCCAAGGTCGCGACACGGGGCTGCGCTTCGACCCTGGCGATCGAGGTCAGCGATGGCACCCAGCGATTGATCGTCAATTGCGGTGGCCCGGGCACTCTCCCCACGACCCTCTCCGACGAACTCGTTGCCGCGCTGCGCACCACTGCCGCCCACTCGACGCTGATCCTCGACGACACCAATTCGACCGCGATCCTCGCCGACGGCTCGCTCGGCAAAGGGGTCGAGGAAGTCCCGGTCGTTCGTTCCGAGGACAATGACTCGACCCGCATCGAGGCGAGTCACGACGGCTATGTCAAAGGCTTCGGCCTGGCCCACAGCCGCACGCTGATTCTTGGCAACGACGGCAAGGAATTGCGCGGCCTCGACAAGCTTGCCCCCAAGGGCCGCCGCAAGATCAAAGAGGCCGCGCCCTACGCCGTCCGCTTTCACCTCGCCCCCGGGGTCGAGCCGACAATTACCGCCGACGGCATGGGCGCGATCCTCCGCTCGGCCGGCGCCCCGCCGTGGAACTTCCGCTGCCGCGGCGCGATGCTGACCACCGAGGAGAGCCTCCACATTGACGGCCACGGCGACCCCCGCTCGTCGATGCAGCTCGTCGTCGTCGGCGAGATTTCGGGGCTGGGCGGAGAGATCGCCTGGCAACTGCGCCGTTCGAGCTAGAAGGAATAATATGACCGACCTCGTCCCCGTCCGCCGGGCGCTGCTTTCCCTGTCCGACAAGAGCGGGCTCGAATCGCTCGCCGCCGCGCTTGCCGCGCATGGGGTCGAGCTCGTGTCGACCGGCGGCACGGCGAAAGCCCTGCGCGACCTGGGCCACGAGGTGCGCGATGTCGCCGACCTCACCGGCTTCCCCGAGATGATGGACGGGCGCGTCAAGACCCTCCACCCGATGGTCCACGGCGGCCTTCTCGCTGTCCGCGACAACCCCGCGCACGTGGCCGCGATGGACGCGCACGGGATCGGCGCGATCGACCTCGTCGTGGTCAATCTCTACCCCTTCGCGCAGACCGTAGCCAAAGGCGCGAGCCGCGACGAGATCATCGAGAATATCGATATCGGCGGCCCGTCGATGGTCCGCTCGGCGGCCAAGAACCACGCCTTCGTCGCGATCGTGACTGACCCCGGCGACTATGCAGAAATCATCGCCGCACTCGACGAGGGCACCAACGTCGCGCTCCGCAAACGCCTCGCCGCCAAGGCATATGCTGCCACCGCCGCCTATGATTCGATGATCGCAAGCTGGTTCGCCTTCGCCGACCAGGGCGAGCGTTTCCCCGCCGCGCTGTCCTTCGCGATGACGCGCGGGGAGACCCTGCGCTACGGCGAGAATCCGCATCAGCAGGCCGCCTTTTACGCCGCCACCGGCCCCGCCGCGCGCGGCATCGGCCAGGCGCGCCAGCTTCAGGGCAAGGCGCTCAGCTATAATAATTACAACGATGCCGACGCCGCGCTCGACCTCATCGCCGAGTTCCGCGGCGCCGGTCCGACCTGCGTCATCGTCAAGCACGCCAACCCGTGCGGCGTGGCGTCGGGCCAGACCCTCGCCGAAGCCTATGAGGCGGCGTACAAATGCGACAGCGTGTCGGCATTCGGCGGGATCGTCGCCGTCAACCGCCCGCTCGACCGCGCCACTGCCGAACAGATCACCGACATCTTCACCGAAGTCGTCGTTGCGCCCGACGCCGACGAGGAAGCGCTGGCGCTGTTCGCCACGAAGAAGAATTTGCGCCTTCTCCTCACCGGCGACCTCCCCGATGCCGCTCGCGCTGGCCTCATGGCGAAATCAATCACCGGCGGCTGGCTGCTCCAGTCGCGCGACGATGGCCAGATCACCGCGGCCGACCTCAACCTGGTTACCAAACGCGCCCCCACCGAACAGGAAATCCGCGACTTGCTGTTCGCCTGGACCGTCGCCAAGCACGTCAAGTCCAACGCCATCGTCTATGCCAGGGACGGCTCCACCGCCGGCATCGGCGCGGGCCAGATGAACCGCCGCGACTCCGCCCGCATCGCCGCCGCCAAGGCGCGCGAAGCTGCGGAGACTTTCGCTTGGGGTGACCCCCGCACGATCGGCTCGGCGGTCGCCTCCGACGCCTTCTTCCCTTTCGCCGATGGCTTGCTGTCCGCGATCGAGGCCGGCGCGACCTCGGTCATCCAGCCTGGCGGATCGATGCGCGACGCCGAGGTGATTGCGGCGGCGGACGAGGCCGGCCTGGCGATGGTCTTCACCGGCATGCGCCACTTCCGCCACTAGCAGCGCGACGAGCGCTAAACCGAGCCCTCTGGCACCGCCGCCTTGGCCTCATTCTCGTGCAACTCCTCGATGTCGGCCTTGCGCAACCGGAACAGTTCGCGGTCCTCTGGTCCGAACCCCTTGGTCCACACCACCGCGCCGAACGCCACCATGATCAGCGGAATGCCGATGATCAGCTGCCACAATTCGGGCAGGTACAGCCTCACCGGAATTCCCACGATCAGCCCGGCGGCGGTCGCGAACAGGATATCCATCCGCCAGCCCGATACCCGCGCGCCCAGATCCTTCGCCAGCAGTCGCGACTTGGCGATCGACGCGAATGCCAGCGCCAGACACAGCGCGATCGCCGGCCCGGTCGCCTGATGCGCGGTATCCCAGCCGATGCCACGAATGGCCAGGATCAGGCCCGCGCCGAGCCCCGCCTCCAGCGCCAGCATGATCAGCGAGATGACCATGTTGCGATGCCGGTCGACATAGATCAGCGCCGCCTCGCTCACCACCGCCGTCGCCGCGATCACTTCGGCCGCCAGCAGGAAACCGAGCGTCGCCGTGCCGCCGGTGAAGTGCGCTCCGACCAGCCCCATCACGGCGCGCCCCGGCAGGCCAAGCGACAGCGCGATCCCCGACTGCGCGGCGATGATCCAGTAGCTCACCTGGCGCACCTGCTTGGCAACGGCGAGCTTGTCCCCATCTGCGATGTTGCGCGCGATCACCGGGCCAAGCACCGGCTCGAAGCTCGACTTCAGCTTCGCGGGCAGCGTCGCGACCTGCTGCGCGACATAATAAATCCCAACGAACGCCGGGCTCAGAAACAGCCCGAGCACCGCCAGATCGACCCGGCGCGACGCCCATTCGACCGCGTCAGCCGCGGCAAGCGGGGCGTTCTTGCGCGCGGTCCGCCATGATCCGGCGAGATCGGGCGTCCAGCCGTGGGGAACACCATAGCTTCGCGCCAGCGGGATCAGCGCCGCGACCAGCGCCGCGACCATCGAGATGACATAGGCAATGATCAATCCATCGCGCAGCGAGATCCATTGCCAAGCGAAGGCGACGATGCTGATCGCCCATGGCTCGACCAGCGAACGCGCGCGCACCGTTGCGCCGACATCGTTGCGATAGGCCAGCGCAGCGAGCGAAATATCGGTCCAGCTGACCGCCAGCACGGTGATCGGCAATAGCCAGTCGAGCCCATGGACCTCGCTGTTGGGAAACATCGCGCGCGGGAAGGCCATCAGGATCGCCATGCACACGACCGACCCGAGCAGCGACAACAGCAGCGCATCCGCCACCACGCAGGCATGAGGCTTCTTCGAATTGGCGAGCAATTGTGCCAGCCCGCGCCGCAGCCCGAACGTCGCCAGCTGCGCCGCGAATTCGACCGTCAGCACGGCGTAAGCGAAGCGCCCGAGCGTCTCCGCGCCATAGACCCGACCGGCGATGAACAGGAACGGCAGCCGCGCGGCGAGGCGCAGGATGAAGCCGAACGCGTTCAGCCTCCCGCCCCGCGCCAGCGTCGCCATGTCGGCGTCGGGCGGACGGTCATCCTCGATTGGCGTGACCGCAGCACTCAATGCGCGGCTCCCCAATGCGCGCCCTGCCCGACCTCGACATCGAGCGGGACATCGAGGCGCAGCGCCGGCTCGGCCGCCGTCTCCATCGCCCGCCGCACCACCGCCTCGGTTGACTCGACTTCGCCCTCGGGCACTTCGAACACCAGCTCGTCATGCACCTGCAGCAGCATCCTCGCGCCGAGGCCAGCATCGACCAGCGCCCCGTCCATCCGGTTCATCGCCCGTTTGATCAGGTCGGCGCTGGTCCCCTGAATCGGCGCATTGATCGCCGCGCGTTCGCTGCCTTGCCGCAGATTTTGCTGCGGCGAGCGGATGTTTGGAAAATGAGTCTTCCGCCCGAACAGAGTCTGCGTGAACCCATTCTCGCGCACGAACGCCAGTGTCTCGCCGATGTAATTGCGGATCCCCGGGAAGCGCTCGAAGTAACGGTCGATGATGAACTGCCCTTCCTCGCGCGCCACCCCGAGCCGCCCCGCCAGCCCCCACGAGGAAATGCCGTAAAGGATCGCAAAATTGATCGTCTTGGCCTTGTTGCGCGCCTCGCGATCCGACGCGCCGAACAACTCCTCGGCGGTCATCGAGTGGATGTCCTGCTTGGCGGCGAACGCCTCTTTAAGCTGCGGCACGTCGGCCATATGCGCCGCCAGCCGAAGCTCGATCTGCGAATAATCCGCGCTCATCAGCACATGCCCGGGCTCGGCGACGAACGCATCGCGGATCTTGCGGCCAAGCTCGGTGCGGATCGGGATATTCTGCAGATTGGGATCGGTCGACGACAGCCGCCCGGTCTGCGCCATGGTCAGGCCGAAGCTGGTATGCACCCGCCCGGTGTCGGGATTAATCTGCGCCTGGAGCGCATCGGTATAGGTCGTCTTCAACTTGGTCAGCTGGCGCCAGTCGAGCACCAGCCTCGCCACCGGCACCTCTTCGCTCGCCAGTCGCTCGAGCTCGGTCACATCGGTCGAATAATTGCCGTTCTTGCCCTTGCGCCCACCCTTGAGGCCAAGCCGGTCGTACAGCACCAGGCCCAGCTGTTGTGGCGACCCGATCGTGAACGGCCCTTGCGCCGCTTCGTAAACCCGTTCCTCCAGCGCCGCGATCTCGACCGCGAAATCGCCCGACAGCTTCGCGAGGTAGGCGCGATCGACCTTGATCCCGCGCCGCTCCATCCGTCCGACGGTCGAAATCAGCGGCCGGTCGACCATTTCATACACCCGCGCGACCTGCTCGGCCGCCATCCGCGGCTTCAACCGTAGCCACAGCCGCAGCGTCACATCGGCATCCTCGGCGGCATATTCGGTCGCTTGGGCGAGCGGCACCTTGTCGAACGTGATCTGGTTCCTGCCCACCCCGCACAGCGACTTGAACGTCAAACACTCATGGTCGAAGTGAAGTTTCGCCAGCTCGTCCATGCCATGGCCGTTGCGCCCGGCGTCGAGGTTGAACGACATCACCATCGTGTCGTCGACCGGCGCCGGATCGACCCCGCCCTTGGCGAACATGGTCGCGTCATATTTGAAATTATGTCCGATCTTGAGCACCGCCGGATCCTCGAGCAGCGGCTTCAGCACCGCCAGTGCGACTTCGGGCCGCAACTGGTCGGGCGCCTCGCTCAGCAAGTCGCCGCCGCCATGCCCGACCGGGATATAGCAAGCCTCGCCCGGCGCGACGGCCAGACTGATCCCGACCAGCCTCGCAACGACGCAATCGATGCAATCGGTCTCGGTATCGACCGCGACATACCCCACCGCCCGCGCCCGCTCGATCCACCGCTCCAACGCCTCGACGCTTTGCACCGTCTCATATTTCGAGCGATCAATTTCGATCTTCTCGGGCTCGGGTACCGCGACCGGCGCGACCAACGCCGTGCTGATTCGCGGCCCACCCGACGACGTCCCTGCGCCCCCCCCGGTCATCCGGTTGGCGAGCGTCTTGAACCCCTGGTCCTCGAGGAATTCGCGCAGCGGCTCGGGCGGAATGCCGGTTAGCGCAAGCGCCTCCAGCGGCTCGGGTAGCGCCGCATTGCACACCAGCCGTACGAGCTCGCGCGACAGCCGCGCATTGTCGGCATGGTCGATCAGCGACTGCTTCAACTTGGGCTTGGTGATCGCCTCGGTCCCCGCCAGCACCGCTTCCAGCCCCCCGAACTGCTGGATCAGCTGCGCCGCGGTCTTCGGCCCGATCCCAGGCACCCCCGGCACATTGTCGACACTGTCGCCCATCAGCGCGAGCACGTCGCCGAGCAGCTCCGGCCCGACCCCGAACTTCTCGGTCACATACGTCCGGTCGATCCGCCGGTCGTTCATCGTGTCGAGCATGTCGATGGAATCGTCGTCGATCAGCTGCATCAGATCCTTGTCGGAGCTGACGATTGTCACCTTCCACCCCGCATCGCGCGCCGCATAGGCATAGCAGGCGATGATATCGTCCGCCTCCAGCCCCTCGGTCTCGATGCACGGGATCGAAAAAGCCCTCGTCGCCGTGCGGATCAGCGGGAATTGCGGGACGAGGTCTTCGGGCGGCGGCGGCCGGTTGGCCTTATACTGATCGTACATCGCGTTGCGAAAGGTCGTCGACGAGGCATCGAGGATCACCGCCATATGCGTCGGCCCGTCGGCCTTGTTCAAACCGTCGGCGAGCTTCCACAGCATCGCCGTATAACCATAGACCGCGCCCGCCGGCTGGCCGTGACGATTGGTCAGCGGCGGCAGCCGGTGATAGGCGCGAAAGATGTAGCTCGATCCGTCGACGAGATAGAGATGGGGCTGCGGGTGTGGCATGCGTGCTCGGTCTAGCCGCGCGGAACGCGTCACGCTAGCACCCGAATTCTACCCATTTGCGAATTGGGTAGAGAATAGCTATATCTACCCACATTGTGTGTGGAGCAACATTCGTCATGAGCAAGCCGAGCCGCGTCATTCCGGTCGCAGAAAATGGGCGTATGAACCTGCCGGCCGACCTTCGTCGGCGGCTTGGAATTACTGGCCGAGGCAAGGTCATCGTGGAAGAAACACCGGATGGCTTCCGATTGACCAGCTACGCCGAGCGGCTGAAGCGTATCGATGAAATCATGCTCCCCTATTTAGGCGGGCCATCGATGGTCGATGCGTTGATCCGGGAACGGCGTGCCGAAGCCGCGGCGGAAGAGGCCGAACTGAAGGCGGCGGAAGCACGACATGGCTGAATGGGTGCTCGACGCGTCAGCCATTCTAGCGTTTCTTCGCAAGGAGCCAGGCCGCGAAACCGTCGCCCCCCTTCTTTCCGAAGCCACAATCTCCGCCAACAATCTTGCCGAGGTCAGCTCCAGACTGCTCGATCACGGCCTTCGGGCCGATGAAGTGCAGGCGCTGATCGAACGCCTCTCCCTGCCGGTGCACTCGGTGGACGAGGCGATGGCATTCGAGATCGGCGCCCTTCGTCCATTGACACGGGCGAGGGGACTGTCGCTCGGCGATCGTTCCTGTCTCGCGTTGGCGCTAAAGCTCGGTCTTCCGGCCGTCACCGCTGATCGTGCTTGGGCCGAATTGACCATCACCGGCCTTGATATCCGCCTCATCCGCTAGCGACAGGACCAGTTGCACATGGCCGAGAAATATGAACGTCACCGCCAGCCGTGGACCAGTGACGAGATCCAGAAGCTTCACCGGCTGGCTGCGAAGGACATGAGCCTCAGGGGCATCGCCAAGGCAATGACCCGCAGCGAGGAATCGATCCAGGCTCGGGCGAAGGCTGATGGGCTCAAGGTATCGAAGCTGCGGTGATCCGGTCGCTACGGCACCAACACCGTATCGACTGCCTCCGTCGCCATTTCGGGATAATCGAGCGTGTAGTGCAGCCCGCGGCTCTCGTGCCGTGACAGCGCGCTGCGGATGATCAGGTCCGCCACCTCGACCAGATTGCGCAGTTCGATTAGGTCCGGCGTGACGCGGAAGTCGCGGTAATAGCCGGCGACTTCGCGGCGCAATAGGTCCACCCGATTGGCCGCCCGTTCCAGCCGCTTGGTGGTCCGCACGATACCGACGAAATTCCACATGAAGCGGCGGATTTCGCCCCAGCTTTGCTGGATCACGACTTCTTCGTCGAGGTCGGTCACCCGGCTCTCATCCCACGCACGGATCGCCGGCGGTTCGTGCAGCGTCTCCCAATGCGCATCGATATGCTTTGCCGCCGCTTCGCCGAACACCAGGCATTCGAGCAGGCTGTTCGACGCCAGCCGGTTGGCGCCGTGAAGCCCCGACTGGGTCACCTCACCCGCTGCGTACAGCCCCGGCGCATCGGTCCGCCCGTCGAGATCGACGACCACCCCGCCGCACGTGTAATGCTGCGCCGGCACCACCGGGATCGGCTCCTTGGTGATGTCGATCCCCAGTCCGAGCAATTTCTCGTAAATGTTAGGGAAATGCTCGCGAACGAACTCGGGCTCGCGGTGCGAGATGTCGAGGTGGACGTAATCGAGCCCGAGCCGCTTGATCTCATGATCGATCGCGCGCGCCACAATATCGCGCGGGGCCAGCTCTCCGCGCTCGTCGAAGCGCGGCATGAAGCGCTCGCCCGTCGTGGGGATCAGCAAATGCCCGCCCTCGCCGCGCACCGCTTCGGTGATCAGGAAATTCTTGACCTCCAGATTGTAGAGGCAGGTCGGGTGGAATTGCATGAATTCCATGTTGCTGACCCGGCACCCCGCGCGCCATGCCATCGCTATTCCATCCCCGGTCGCTCCGCGCGGCGCGGTCGAATAAAGATAAGCGCGCCCCGCCCCCCCGGTTGCCAGCACCGTCGCCCGCGCGCAAATCGTCTCGACCTGGCCCGACTTGCGGTTGAACGCATAGAGCCCATGGACCGCGCCCGAGGTGCTGAACTCCTCGGCATGACGACCAGTGACCAGGTCGATCGCAACCATATCGGGAATCAGCGTGATGTTGGGATGCGCGAACGCCGCCTTCTCGAGCGCCTGCTGCACCGCCCAGCCGGTCGCATCGGCGACATGGACGATCCGCCGGTGGCTGTGCCCGCCCTCGCGCGTCAGATGCCAGCGGTCCGGCCCCTCGCCGCTATTGAATGGCACACCCAGTTCGGCCAGCCGCTCGATCGCGCGAGGTGCCCCTTCGACGACATGCTCGACCACCTTGAGGTCATTCAACCCCGCCCCGGCGATCATCGTGTCGCGGACGTGCGCGTCGAAGCTGTCGCCTTCCTCGAGGACGGCGGCAATCCCACCCTGAGCCCAACCGGTCGCCCCCTCGTCGAGCCGCCCCTTGGCGATGACGGCAACGCGCTTGTTCGCGGCCAGGTTGAGCGCCGCAGTCAGCCCCGCCGCACCCGAACCGATGATCAGGACGTCGAAGGAGTTGCTCACTTGCCCTCCCTCCCTGCCAAGGGAGGGGCCGGGGGTGGGTAAGCGCGAATTTCACAATGAAGTACCGACCCTTGCGAACTGTTACGGCAGCGTAACCCACCCCCGGCGCCTCCCTTGCAGGGAGGAGAGGCAAACTTCGCGTCCATCACGCAGCATCACTCGCGCGGGTCAGGCTGAGGAACACATCCTCCAGATCGGGGTCTTTGGTTGTCACGTCGACGATCCCCAGCCCGTCGGCCTGCAGCGCCGCGAGCACCTGGCCCGCGTTGACCCGGTCCTTGCGATAGGTGATCGCCAGCTGCCGCTCGCCGGTAATCTCGATCTTGTCGAAGCACGACGCGCTCGGCGCCGCCACGAGATCGCGGTCGACCGTCACCACCACCGCCTTGTCCTGAGCCTTGGCGATCAACTCGCGTGTCGGTTCGTTGGCGATCAGCTTGCCGTGATTGATGATCGCAATGCGGTCGCACAATTGCTCGGCTTCCTCGAGGTAATGCGTCGTCAGCACCACCGTCACGCCCTGCGCGTTGAGCGATTTTACATAAGCCCACAGCTGCATCCGCAATTCGATATCGACCCCCGCGGTCGGCTCGTCGAGCACCAGGATCGGCGGCGAATGAACCATCGCCTTGGCCACCAGCAGCCGCCGCTTCATCCCCCCCGACAGCGTCCGCGCATAGGCATCCGCCTTGTCGGTCAAATGCATCGCCGCAAGCAGCGCGTCCGACTGGCGCTCGGCTTTCGGCACGCCATACATTCCCGCCTGAATCTCCAGCGCCTCGCGCGGCGTGAAAAAGGGATCGAACAAAATTTCCTGCGGCACGATCCCGATCGACCGCTTGGCGTTGCGCGGATGCTCGTCGATGTCGAACCCCCACACGATCGCCTTGCCGCCGGTCTTCACCACCAGCCCGGCGAGAATGTTGATCAGCGTCGACTTGCCCGCGCCGTTTGGCCCGAGCAATCCGAAGATCTGCCCGCGCGGAACATCGAACGAAACATCGTCAAGTGCGCGCTTGCCGCCAGCGTAGGTCTTGCACAGCGACTGGATGCGGATGGCGGCGGTGTCACTCATGAGATTGCGCATAGCGGCGCGGTCGCGTGCGTCCAACCCAGATAGGGTAAAGAGCGCATTAACCGTGATCGGCAAAGTGATCTTCGCATTAACCTTCTACGACGCGTGGATGCGTTTCCTTGTCGTCCTGTTGATGCTTTCCCTGCTGCCAATCGCCCCCGTCACCGCTACGCCAGTCGCGGCGGTGACGCCGGCGACCGCGAGGAGCGTGATCACCGCCCCGGTGAGCATCGTCAAAACCTCGGACCTTGATTTTGGGTTGCTCGTGGTCGGTGCCGCCGGCACGGTGGTGATCGACCCCAATGCCAACAGCATCGCGGCGACTGGCGGAGTCACCCGGGTCGGCACCCAGTGGAGCGCGGCCAGCTTCGTCGGCGCGGCGGGCGGCTCATCGGTGGTCGTGCTGATCAAGATCCCCAACCAGCCCGTCATCCTCACGCGCCAGGGCGGGACCGAGACGATGGCGGTCTCCCCGCTCACCCTGCAGGGTCAGAACAAGCGGTCGCTCGCCGCGCAGGAAAGCTTTACCTTCCGCGTCGGCGGAACACTCGCCGTCGCCGCCAACCAGGCCGAGGGCGTCTACACCGGCACCTTCGACGTCCAGATCCAATATCCCTGACCAGCGTCGCATTGAAGCGCGCCCGCTGCCCCGCTACGTTAGCGCCATGCAGATCCCTCCCCCCGAAATCGTCCGCACCAGCTCGACCCGCGTTTCGTGCGATGGCTCGGGCGCCGTCCCCGCCGCGCTCGGCCATCCAAAGGTCTACCTCCACATCGAGGATGAGCTCGGCTTCGTCGAATGCGGCTATTGCGACCGCCGCTTCATACTCGAAAGTGGCCCCGCCGACCTGCCGGGCGCGCTGTGAACGCCGCCGATCCCCGCCGCTTCCTCTATTCGGGCGCGCTCGATCCCGACGAAGCCAAGCGCCTCGCCGCGCGCCACCTCGCGGCCCACGACGATGGCGAACTTTACCTCCAATATGCGCTGAGCGAATCGTTCGGCTTCGACGATGGCCGGCTGAAAACCGCCGATTATCACAGCGCCTCGGGCTTCGGCCTGCGCGGCGTGTCGGGCGAAATGACCGCCTTTTCCCACGCCAACGAGCTCAGCGCCGCCGCCATCGACCGCGCCGCCCAGACGCTCAAACTGCTCGACCCGGCCAAGGGGACACCGTCCCCGCCTCCGCCCCGCACCAATCAGGCGATGTACGGCGCCGAAGACCCGCTCGCGCTGATCCCGTTCGCGAGGAAGGTTGCGCTGTGCCAGGAAATCGACGCCGCCGCCCGCGCCCGTGACCCCCGCGTCGCCCAGGTCAGCGTCAGCCTCGCCGGCAGCTGGAGCGTCATCGAAATCGTCCGCGCCGACGGCTTCGTCGCGACCGACGTCCGCCCGCTGGTCCGCCTCACCGTGTCGATCGTCGCCAAGTCCGGCGACCGCCGCGAAACCGGCAACTTCGGCCTCGGTGGCCGCTACCTCCACGACCGTCTGTTCGAACCCGCGACCTGGAACCGCGCAATCGACGAGGCGCTGGCGCAGGCGTTGGTCAATTTGGAATCGGTCGCCGCCCCGGCAGGCGAGATGCAAGTCGTGCTCGTCCCCGGCTGGCCCGGTATTCTCCTTCACGAAGCGATCGGTCACGGGCTCGAAGGCGATTTCAACCGCAAGAAGACATCGGCCTTCTCGGGTCGGCTCGGCGAACGCGTCGCCGCCCCCGGGGTCACCGTCATCGACGAAGGGGCGATCGGCGAACGCCGCGGCTCGCTGACGATCGACGACGAGGGCACCCCGACCGGTCGCACCGTGCTGATCGAGAACGGCATCCTCAAGGGCTACCTCCAGGATCGCCTCAACGCCCGCCTGATGGGGATGCAGCCGACCGGCAACGGGCGCCGCGAAAGCTTCGCCCACGCCCCGATGCCGCGCATGACCAACACTTTCATGCTCGGCGGACAGGACGACCCGGCCGAACTCGTCACCCGCGTCAAGGACGGCATCTACTGCAAGAGCTTCGGCGGCGGGCAGGTCGATATCACCAGCGGCAAGTTCGTCTTCTCCTGCACCGAGGCCTACCGGATCGAGGGCGGCAAGATCGGCGCCCCGATCAAAGGCGCGACACTGATCGGCGACGGCCCGACCGTGCTCACCCGCGTCAAGGGCATCGGCAACGACATGGCGCTCGACGAAGGCATCGGCATCTGCGGCAAGGGCGGCCAGTCGGTCCCCGCCGGGGTCGGCCAACCGACGCTGCTGATCGACGGGATCACGGTCGGGGGGACGGCCGCTTGAGCCTGGTCGAGCTGGCGCGTTTCGGATCGCGTATCGACGCCGACCTTGCGTGGTTGATGCTCGAGGATGAAGGCATTGAAGCGATCATCTTCGACGGCCAGGCCAATAGTTTTTATGGCGGTTTCGGCCTGATCCCGGTGCGCCTGATGGTCCTCGACGACGAATATGACGAGGCTGAGGCGCTCCTCATCGCCGACGCTAAAGCAGGTGCGCCACAGGGGCGAGGCTGAACCCGGCCTGCTCGGCACACCGCTCCAGCTCCTCGCGCGCGACCCCGTCCTCGGACTTGGCCACCGCCCACGCCAGCACCGATCGCCCGCCTGATCGGCAATAGGCCAGCGCCTTGCCATCTCCTGCGCCGGCCAGCGCGCCGCGCATCGCTTCGACATCGCTCGGCCCCATCCCGCGTGCGATCGGGACATGGGCATAGCCCATCCCCGCCGCCGCCGCCGCGGTTTCCATCTCGGCGCTGGTCGGCTGGCCCGGATCCTCGTGATCGGGGCGGTTGTTGATGATCAGCGTCACCCCCTGCGCCTTCAGGTCGGGCAAGCTCGCCGGGTCGATCTGCCCCGCCACCATCGTCGTTGCGTCGAGTTGCTGTGGCATGATCAGGCCTCCTGTGCCGCGTGGAAGGCGCCCAGCAGCCCCTCTCCATAGCGCGCCAGCTTGGTTTCGCCCACGCCTTCGATATGCGCCAGCTCCGCCAGGGATCGCGGCCCCTCGGCAACCACCGCGCGCAACGTCGAATCGTGGAAGATCACATAGGGCGGCACCCCCGCCTCTTTCGCCGTCTCGCGCCGCCAGCTGCGCAGCGCCTCGAAAAGCGGATCGTGCGGCCCCTCTTCCGCGCGCCCGCGCCGGGCCTTGCGCGTCTTCGCCGGCGGCACCGCGATCACCACCGGCACATCGCCCTTGAGGATCGCCTTGGCCGATGGCCCGAAGCTCAAGCCGCCATAATCGTCGGCCCTCAGCGCATCCCTGGCAACCAGCGCCCGCGCCACCGGCCGCACCAGCGCGAGCTCCTCGGCGCTCGCAATCCCGAACACGCTCAGCTTGTGATGCCCAAACTGCCGCACCTTTTCATTGTCGTCCCCGCCCAACACCGCCGCCAGATGCGCCACCCCGAACCGCATCTCGGTCCTGAACGCCGCCGACAGCAATTTGCGCGCCACCTCGGTGACGTCGAGCGTGGCCGGCGGATCGAGGCAATTGTCGCAATTGCCGCAATTCTCGGGCGGATCCTCGCCGAAATGCCGCAGCAGGATAGCCCGCCGACAGGTCGCCGCCTCAACGAATGCTGCCAGCACGTTGAGCCGCTCGCGCTCGCCCGGCCGCCGCGCTTCCTCGACCTCGCTCTCGATTCGCCGCCTTGCCCGCGCGAAGTCCTCCGCGCCCCAGAACAGCCACGCCTCGGCCGGATCGCCATCGCGCCCGGCCCGCCCCGTTTCCTGATAATAGGCCTCGATCGACTTGGGGATACCGGCATGCGCGACGAAGCGCACGTCGGGCTTGTCGATCCCCATCCCGAACGCGACCGTCGCCGCCATCACCATGTCTTCCGAAGCGACGAACGCCGCCTGATTGCGGCTGCGCACCTGCGGCTCCAATCCGGCGTGATAGGCCAACGCTGTCCGCCCGCCACCCGATAGCTGCTCGGCGATCTTCTCGGTCCCGTTGCGGCTCGGCGCATAGACGATCCCCGCGCCCGACTGCGCGGCGAGCACGGTTTTCAACTGTCCGCCAAGCCCATCGCGTGGCCGCACATGATAACGGATGTTGGGCCGGTCGAACCCTGCGATGATCATCCCCTCCTCGGGGATGCCGAGCTGGGCGAGAATGTCCGCGCGGGTCCGGGCATCGGCGGTCGCGGTCAGGGCCAATCTTGGTACGCCCGGATGCAGGTCGAGCAGTGGCCGCAGCAGGCGATAGTCCGGCCGGAAATCATGCCCCCATTCGCTGACGCAATGCGCTTCGTCGATCGCGAACAGCGCGATCCGCACCTCGTTCAACAGTCGCGCAAACCCCTCTCCCGACGCGCGTTCGGGCGCGGCGTAAAGCAGGTCGAGTTCGCCCCGATACAGCGCATCGATAATCGCGCCGCGGTCCTCGCTCACGCTGGTCAGCGCCGCCGCGCGCAGCCCGTGCGCTTCCGCCGACCTGATCTGATCGTGCATCAGCGCGATCAGCGGCGAGATAATGATCGCCGTCCCTTCACGAGCGACTGCGGGCACCTGATAGCATAGCGACTTGCCCGCCCCGGTCGGCATGACGGCAAGGCTGTGCTGCCCCGCCATCACCCGGTCGATCACCTGCCCCTGAACCCCGCGAAAAGCGGCATGCCCGAAAACGCTATGGAGAATGCCTAGCGGGTCACCGGTCACGTTTTCGAGAAGCTCATTAGCCTCCCGTCGTCGCCGCGCCCGCCGGCGTCAAGCCGTGGAAGCGGAGCATCGGCGTCACGTCAGGGTCGCGCCCGGTGAAGTTTTTGTACATCGTGCCGAGGTCGATCGTGTTCCCCCGCGACAGCACCAGGTCGCGGAACCGCTGGCCATTCGCGCGGGTCAGCCCGCCGTGAGTCTCGAACCAGCTATACGCGTCATGGTCGAGCATCTGCGTCCAGATGTAGGCATAATATCCCGCCGAATAGCCGTTGCTCCAGATGTGGAGAAAGTAAGGCGACTTGTAGCGCGGCGGTACGTCGGCGGCGTCGAACCCGCCCGCCGCCAATGCTTTCGCTTCGAACGCATCGGCATCCTGGCGCGGTGCGGTCACCGGCAGCGAGTGCCAATCGAGATCGAGCTTGGCCGCCTCGACCGTTTCGCCGAAGTCAAACCCCTGGTTGAAGGTCCGCGACTTTGCGATCTTGTCGACCAGCTCCTGCGGGATCGGCGCGCCACTGCGGTAATCGACCGCATAATGCTTCAGCACGCTCGGCTCCAACGCCCAATTCTCGTTTAACTGCGACGGGAACTCGACCCAGTCGCGCGCCGTCGCAGTGCCCGACAGCGTCGGATAGGTCTGCGCCGCGAACAGCCCGTGGAGCGCGTGGCCAAACTCGTGGAACATCGTCGTCACGTCGTCAAAGCTGATCAGCGCGGGCTTGCCCGGCGCCGGCTTGGCAAAGTTGCCGACGTTATAGATCACCGGGGTCGTGCCGCGCAGCGTCGACTGGTTGACCAGGTTGGACATCCACGCGCCGCCCGACTTGTTGTCGCGCTTCCAATAGTCGAAATACATCAGTCCGACGTGTTTGCCATTGTCCTCGCTGACCTCGAACACGCGCATGTCGGGGTTCCAGGTCGGAATGTCCTTCCGCTCCTTGAAGTTCAGCCCATAGAGCTGGTGCGCGGCATAAAATACGCCGTCGGTCAGGACCTTGTTGATCTCGAAATAAGGCTTCAGCGCGTCGCCATCGAGGGCGTAGCGTTCCTTGCGGATCTGCTCGGAATAAAACTGCCAATCCCACGGCTGCGCCTTGAACGAGGCCTGGCCCGAAGCTTTCGCCTGACGGTCGATCAGCCCCTGGATGTCGGCATATTCCTGATGCTGCTTGGCCGAAATCGCCGGCGCGAGGCGGTCGATAAAGCCGATCGCCACCTCGGGGGTCTTGGCCATCTGGTCGTACAGCGCATAGGCGGCATAATTGGGATAGCCGAGCAGCGCCGCCTGCTTGGCGCGCAACTGGGCAAGCTCGCCGATGATTGCGCGCGTGTCGTTGGCGTCGCCATGGCTGGCGCGCGAAATGCTGGCCTTGAACAATGCTTCCCGGGTCGCGCGGTTGGTCAGCGACGCCATCGCCGGCTGCTGCGTCGTGTTCTGGAGGGTCAGCACATAGCCGCCCAGCTTGCGCGTCTTGGCCGCCTCGGCGGCGCTTGCAATCGCATCGTCGGACAGACCGGCCAGCGCCGCCTTGTCGTCGAAATGCAGCGCCCCGGCCTTCGCCGCCGCCAGCAATTTCTGCGTGTAGCTCGACTGCAGCGTGCCCAGCCGCAGGTTGAGCGCCTTCAGCTGCGCCTGATCCGCCGGGTTCAGCATCGCGCCCGAGTGAACAAAGCGGTTGTAATAGACATCGAGCAGCTTGGCCTGCTCGGCATCGAGCCCAAGGCTCGCCTGGCGGTCGTGCAGCGACTTCACCCGCGCGAACTGCTTGCCGTTGAGAAAGATATAGTCATTGTGCGCGGCGAGCAGCGGCGCGGTTCTGGTGTCGACGGCTTGCAGCGTATCGTTGGTGTTCGCCCCATTGACCGCCGAAAAGGCGAGCAGGGTGCGTTCGAGCATCAGCCCCGACTTTTCGAGCGCGCCAAGCACATTGTCGAACGTCGGCGCCGCCTTCTGGTTGGCGATGGCGGACACTTCGGCCTTCTGCTGCGCCATCCCGGAGAGGATTGCAGGCAAATAATCGCCATTCTTGATGCTCGCGAAATCGGGCGCCGCGAACGGCAGTGCCGAAGGCTTGGCAAACGGGTTCGACGCGGGCAGCGCGGCGCTCATCCCGGCGTGTGCGGCGCGATGCTTGACGGGGTGCGCGGCGAGCGGAGTCGCAATGGCGATCACCGCGGTCGCGGCGAGAAGGGTGCGGAACATTCGGTTACTCCTGAAACGATCTTGCTCCCTTTCAACGCCAGCGCGCCTTTCGCAAGCCTGAACTTTCTTGCCGACTATTCAGCCGCTTGCGCCGCGGCCTCGAGCTCACGCTCGGCCTGCTGGCGATTCCACAGGTCGGCATAGAGCCCGTTCTTCGCCAGCAGTGCGGCATGGGTCCCGCTTTCCGCGACGCGCCCCTCGTCGAGCACGATGATCCGGTCGGCTTCGGCAATCGTCGACAGGCGGTGCGCGATGACGATCGTCGTGCGGTCGCGCATCGCCCCTTGCAGCGTCGCCTGGATCGCTTCTTCCGTTCGCGAATCCAGCGCACTTGTAGCCTCGTCGAGGATCAGGATCGGCGGGTTCTTGAGTAGCGTCCGCGCGATCGCCACGCGCTGTTTCTCGCCCCCCGACAGCTTCAATCCGCGCTCGCCGACCATCGATTGATAGCCGTTTGGCAGCGAGGCGATGAACCCGTCGATCGCCGCCCCCTTGGCCGCCGCTTCGACCGCGTCTTGCCCGGCCCCTTCGCGGCCATAGGCGATGTTATAGGCGATCGTATCGTTGAACAGCACCGTGTCTTGCGGCACGATCCCGATCGCCGACCGCAGGCTCGCTTGCGTTACCCCGGCAATCGGCTGGCCGTCGATCAGGATCGCGCCGCCGCTCGGGTCATAGAAACGGTACATCAACCGCGCGAGGGTCGATTTGCCCGCCCCCGATGGCCCGACCACCGCCAGGCTCGTCCCCGGCGGCACCTCGAAGCTGACGCCCTTCAATATCTCGCGCCCTTCCTCATACTGGAAATGCACATCGTCGAACCGCACCGCGCCGCGCGTCACGATCAGCGGCTCCGCGCCCGGCGCATCGACGATTTCCTGGCTGGTATCGAGCAGCTCGAACATCATTTCCATGTCGATCAGCCCCTGCCGGATCGATCGATAGACCCAGCCGAGCATGTCGAGCGGCCGGAACAGCTGCATCAGCAGTGCATTGACGAGAACCACGTCGCCTGGGGTAAAACGGCCCTTCGACCAGCCCCACACGGTGAACCCCATCGCACCGGCCATCATGATGTTGGTGATCAGCGACTGGCCGATGTTAAGCCAGGCGAGCGACACCTCGTTGCGCACCGATGCGCGGGTGAAGGCGCCCACCGCCTCGTCATAGCGCCGCGCCTCGCGCTCCTCGGCGCCGAAATATTTGACCGTCTCGTAATTGAGCAGGCTGTCGACCGCGCGCCCGATCGCCTTGTTGTCGACCTCGTTCATCTGGCGCTGCAGCCCCGCACGCCAATCGGTTACCCAGCGCGTGAAGCCGATATAGATCGCCACGATCGCCAGCGTCGCCGCAACCAGCCCGCCGCCGAACCTGACGAAGAAGATGATGCAGATCGCGCCCAGCTCGATGATCGTCGGGGCGATGTTGAACAGCAGGAAGTACAGCATCATGTCGATGCTCTTGGTCCCGCGCTCGACGATCTTGGTCAGGCTGCCGGTGCGCCGCTCGAGGTGGAAGCGCAGCGACAGCGAGTGGACGTGGCGGAACACCCGGCTCGACAGCGCCAGCGCCGCCCGCTGCCCGACCTTTTCGAACAGCGCGTTGCGCAGATTGTCCGCCAGCACCCCGCTGAACCGCGCGCCGGCATAGGCCAGCACCAACCCGGCGACGAGCGTGAACGCCGCGCCGCTGCTCATGCGGTCGACGATTCCCTTGTAAGCGAACGGCATCAGCAGGGTCGTTGCCTTGCCGATGAGCACCAGCACGACCGCCACGATGACCCGCGCCTTCAGCTCGATCTCGCCGTTCGGCCACAGCATCGGCAGAAAGCGGACGATCGTCTTGAAGCTGCCCTTGTGGGCGGGATCGGTCGGAGGGGCGTCGCGCATCGCTGCCTAGATAGGGGGTCGCCGGGGCATCATCAAACATCGCAAACGAAACGGTTGGAACAAGGCGATTAATTTGCCGTTTAGCGTGATGTTGCCACAGCGGAGAGTGTCATGGGTCCCGGTCTGTTCGTCATTGCAATCCTCGGCTGCGCCGATGGTTCGGCGCAGTGCCAGCAGCTCGCCATGCTTCCCACCCGCTATGAAAGTCGCGCGACCTGCGCCGCCGCCACTGGCCCGGCGCTGATGGACGCAACCCAATATGATTTCTCCGAGCTCCAGGCCGAATGCCGTTCGGTCGCCCTCCCAGGCGCTGCGCAAAAAGTCCGTCCGGTCCGTAACCAGGGCTAATTTGCCGGTAGATTTCCCAACTCCGCTTGGGATTTCTCACCACTTTTGCGCTGTTCGCAAAATCCTCTTACTGAAAACAATCATCTTTTTCGAATTGGCACGCCTCCTGCATTAGGGATGGCATGACCCACTCACGGGTCGCCAAAAGGGAAAAGATCATGACCAGCAACCTTCGCCACACCGCCCTCAGCTTCGCCGCTGCCTTCGTCACCGCGATTATCCTCGTCGCTTCCGCCGTCGGCCCCGCCGCGCACATCACCTTCGCCTGAACCGCGCTTTCGACCATCATACAGGGACACGCAAAATGAACGGACGTTTCGCCCTCAACCGCAGCCGCGCCAAAGTGATGGGTGTCGCCGCCGGTCTTTCCGACTGGACCGGGATCGATGTCCTCGCCGTCCGCCTCGGCCTGATCGTCGCCACGCTCGTTACCGGCCCGGTTGCGGTGCTGCTCTACATCCTCACCGGCTGGCTCGCCACCGACGACCGCTAACCGTCAAACGAATTGCTTCCCAATTGCGCGGTTCCAACTACATTGGCCGCAACTGGAGACTGACCCATGCGCATCCTGCCGTTCCTGCCAATACTTCTCGCCGCCGCCACCCCCGCCGCCGCCTCGCTCCCGGTCGGAGCGTTGGCGCCCGACTTCCAGACCACAGGGGCGCTCGCCGGCAAGCCGTTCAAGCTCCACCTTGCCGAGCAGCTCAAGAAGGGCCCGGTCGTGCTCTACTTCTTCCCCAAGGCGTTCACCTCGGGCTGCACCGCCGAGGCCCACGCCTTCAGCGAGGCAAACAAGGATTTCCGCGCCGCCGGAGCGCAGGTCATCGGCATGAGCGCCGACGATTTGCCCACGCTGCAGAAATTCTCGGTCACCGAATGCCGCAACGCCTTCCCCGTCGCGAGCGCCAACAAGGCGACGATCAAGGCTTATGACGTCAAGCTGCCGATCGTCAGCATGACCAACCGCACCAGCTACGTCATCGCCCGCGACGGCCGGATCGCGATGGTTCACAGCGAGATGAGCTGGAAGGACCATGTGACGAAGTCGCTCGCCGCGGTGCGCGCGCTCAAGCGCTAGGGCTGAATGAGCGACGCGCCGCCCCGGCTCGGCGTTGCGGCGCGGCTGGTCCGCCGGGCGATCCTCGGTTGGTATGCGCGTGCCGGGTGGACCATCGCGGGGACACTCCCCGCGACGCGCAAGTTCGTCCTGATGGGCGCGCCGCACACCTCGAACTGGGACTTCCTCGTCTTCCTCGGTACGGTCGAGGCGGCGGGGGTGCGGCCGCGTTTCATGGGCAAGGCATCGCTGTTTCGCTGGCCGATGGGCGATTTCATGCGCGCAATGGGCGGCGTTCCGGTCGATCGTTCGGCACCGGGCGACATGGTCGAGCAGGTGGCGGCACAGTTCGCCGCGAACGACGAGTTCGCGCTGATCATCGCCGCCGAAGGGACGCGCGATCCGACCACCCGCTGGCGCACCGGCTTCTACCGTATCGCCCTCGCTGCCGGCGTGCCGATCGTCTGCGCCGGCCCCGACTATGAGCGGCGGGTCGGCATTTTTGGCCCGACGATCATCCCGACCGGTGATTATGAGGCCGACATGGCGCAAGCATGGCTTTTCTTCAGGTCGCTCAAGCCCAAGCATCCCGAGCGCGCCTTGTTCCCCGATGGCCTCGACCTTTACGGCCAGCCGCCGACCTGATCGAACAGCGCGAACGCCCGCGCTGCGAGTGCCGCGCTCGATTGCGGCCACGGCGGATCGAGCCGCGAACCGGGGAAGATCACATATTGGTACGGCCCGGGCGGAATCCCCTTGCCGTTGCGCGGGTTGGGCCGGTTCCCGCCAAGCGCCTCGCACAGTTTGAGCGACACCTCACCGAGCGGGTGAGGGGCGGGGCCCTGGTCAGCGACCACCGCCCAACTCTCCTCACCGCTCGCCAGATTGCGCGCCATGGCGAGGTCGCCGAACCCGCCGACCCCCTCGATCTGCAGGAAGTTCGCCGGGAACACGAGGTAGGGCACCGCCTCGCTGTCGACATAGCTCGCCGGGTCGGTCGCCGCGCCGTCGGGGTCGCGCAACGTGGTCATCGACAGGAAATAGCCCTTTGCCGGGCCGTCGGACTGGACCCACGGCCGCGACGGATCGACGGGGTCGGCGACCAGAATCCAGCGCCAGTCCTCCTCGCCCGACGGCCAGCTCGCAAACCCCAGGTCGTCCCGGCCAAGATTGTCGGGATGATAGGCGAACAGCGAACCGTCGGCATCGAGCGCCATGTGCTCGGTGGTATAGACGTACGCGCCCGACGCTGGCTCACGGCGCAGCTCCACTCCGCAGTAGGTCGTCCAGCGTTCAAACGTCACATTATGTCCTTCAAAGAAAGCATGTGGCGCGGCGCGCTGTTGACGCTATCCTGCCGCCATAACCAATGGGAGAGCGACGATGGCCAAAAGTCAGATGAAATCGAACAAGGAAACCCGCAAGCCCAAGGCCGAGAAGAAAAAGACCATCGCCGCCAACCCCTCGACCAAGGCGGGCGTGGTCAAGGGCCTCGATAATATCAAGAATTAACCCGACCCGCCTGCGCCGCGAATTTAAAATGCTGCACTGCAACAAAATCCGCTAGATGTTGGTTTTGTTGCTGGTGCCGGTGCGCGCCGCTGGAGGTCAAGATAGTGTTGAAGCGAAAGTCGGGCGGTCGCGTCCCGCACTGGGGACTGCCGCAGCGGGCACCGGCGTCGAGCCGATTGACCGACCTCGGTCGGGTCCACGACAATCCGGGCGACTTGCGCGGGCTGTGCTTCGTCCCTGACGGTGTCGTCGGGCCGATGCCGCTCGTGGTCGTCCTCCACGGCTGCACCCAGACCGCCAGCGTCTACGATCATGGCTCGGGCTGGTCGACGCTTGCCGCACGCTTCGGCTTCGCGCTCCTCTTCCCCGAACAGCAGCGCAGCAACAACGCCATGCTGTGCTTCAACTGGTTCCTGCCTGGCGACACCCAGCGAGCGATGGGCGAGGCCGCTTCGATCAAGTCGATGATCGACACGATGAAGCGCGACCATGCGATTGATGACACGCGGGTGTTCATCACCGGGCTGTCCGCCGGCGGGGCGATGACCTCGGTCATGCTCGCGACCTATCCCGAACTATTTGCCGCTGGAGCGATCCTCGCCGGGCTGGCCTATGGCTGCGCGTCCGGCACGGCTGAGGCGCTCGACTGCATGGCCGGGCGCTCGCGACGCACCGCCGACGAACTCGCCGCCGTCGTCCGCCGCGCCTCCCCCCACGGTGGCCCGTGGCCGCGCGTCCAGGTGTGGCAGGGTGACGTCGACATGACGGTCACGCCGGGCAATGCCGATGCGATCGTGGCGCAGTGGACCGGCCTTCACGGGCTGTCCGCCACGCCTGACGTGGTCGACCGGGTCGAGCATCACCCGCGCGCACGCTGGCTCGGCGTCGACGGCAAGCCGTTGATCGAGCAGTATACCCTCACCGGAATGGCCCACGGCGTCCCGATCGCCCCGCGTCGCGGCGGCGACGACGCGCTCGGCAAGGCGGGCGCGCACATGCTCGACGTCGGGGTGAGCTCGACCCTCCACATCGCCGAATTCTTCGGCATCGAAGGAACCCCGACAGTCGAGGCACAGCCTGCTAAGGCGATCGCGCCGGTCGTCTCGTTCGTCGCGCGCCCTGTGCAACCGCGCCCAGCGATCGCCGCTCCCGCGTCACATCCGTCGGGCGTGCAGGCGGTCATCGAAAAGGCGCTCAGAGCTGCCGGACTGATGCGCTAGTCGCTCGGTCGGCGATAGGACATCGCCACGTCGCATCGTGCATAGTCGCCACCGAACCGCGCCATGATCGCGGGATCATGGACGAAGCCGGCCTGCTCGTAGAGATGGATTGCGGCAGCGCATTTGCGGTTGGTCAAAAGGTACAGCGGATCGGCCGCAAGAGTTGCCGCGCGATTGATCAACGCGGCCAACAGGGCGCGACCGGCACCGGTTCCGCGCGCTTCCTCGCGCACCCCCATCTTGGTCAGCTCGATGGCATGTCCCGCAGTCGGCATCAGCGCGCCTGCGCCAAGGATCGCGCCATCGCCCCGGGCCACGAACAGCACCGCCCCGCCGCGCTCGATGATGTGCATGCGAGGATTGCGCAGCACCTCGTCGTCGTGCGGCTCGACCACGAACATCGCCTCGATCCACGCGCGATTGATCGCGTCGAATGCCGGCGCGAGCGAATCGTCGTAGTCGAGGATGGTCAGCGGCATGATTTGACAGGCTAGCGGGCGGCAGGGCGCCCGGAAAGATGCCTTGCACATCCCGAAATTGGAGGACGGCTTGAATATGAGCTCCGGCCGGCCGATGTCCGGTTTGAACGGAGATGAACATGGTCGAGGCACGATGGAACGGGCGGGTGATCGCCAGCAGCGACGACACGGTGGTGGTCGAGGGCAATCACTATTTCCCCGCCGACGCAGTTGTTGCCGCTGTGTTGCGCCCGAGCGCGACGACAACCGGCTGCCCGTGGAAGGGGACGGCGAGCTATTACTCGCTGCTCGTCGACGGCAAGGAGAACCGCGACGCCGCCTGGGTTTATCCCGAGCCCAAGGAAGCCGCCGCACAAATCAAGGGCCGCGTCGCCTTCTGGAAAGGCGTCGAGGTCGGTTAAGGCATGGCTGCACCGCGCATATTGGTCGACGCCGACGCCTGCCCGGTGAAGGACGAAATCTACAAGGTCGCCTATCGTCGCGGCGTCGCGGTGCGCGTGGTCAGCAATTCCTACCTTCAAATTCCCAAACATGAGCTGATCGAGCGGGTCGTCGTATCCGACGCGTTCGACGCCGCCGACGACTGGATCGCCGACGAGGCGCGCGCGAGCGATGTCGTGATAACTGCCGACATCCTCCTCGCCGAGCGCTGCCTCAAGGCGGGAGCGGCGGTCATCTCCCCCACCGGCAAGCCATTCACCGCCGCGAGCATCGGCACCGCGGTCGCGACCCGCTCGATCATGGCCGATCTGCGCGTGGGCGGCGACATCGTCGGCGGCCCGGCGCCCTTCGCCAAGTCCGACCGCTCGCGCTTCCTGCAAGCACTCGACGAAGCACTGGTGCGCGCCGAGCGCGGCTGAACGCGATCACTTGGCCAGCGGGAGTCGGCTACGCATCATGGTCCCAAGCCCCCAAATCACACGGCATCAAATCTGCTCCAAGGATTTTGAGTGCAGAAGATGAAGCACTCTTATGCTCACTCTTCAAACGCCTCCAGGATCGGGCACGGCCCCTTCGTCCCCGACGTGCACGTTTTGCGCAATCGCCCCAGCGCCGTCCGCGCGCCTTCCAGCACCGCGATCTTCTCGTCCAGCGCGGCCAGACGCTCGCCCGCCATTTCCGCTGTTCGCGCGCGGTCGTTGGTCGAGTCGAGCGCGATCAGTTCGGCGATCTCGGTGAGGGTGAAGCCAGCGGCGGCCGCGCGGCGAATGAAACGCAGGCGCTTGAGGTCGGCCTCGTCATAGCGGCGGATCGCGCCGGCGCTCGGCGGCACCGCGATCAATCCGCGCCGTTGGTAATAGCGCACCGTCTCGACCCCGACCCCGGCAGCACGTGCAAGGCGGGCGATGGTGAGTGCGCTCATACCGCTTGACTCCGTACCATGGTCCGCAAGCTAGAGGGTGATTCGGCACGTGGCAATCATGCGCGCGTGCCAACGGAGAATGACCATGACTAAGACCGAAACCACCACCCAGCCGAAACGCGCCTGCCAGTGCGCTCCTTGCACCTGCCACCCGTGCACTTGCGCGTCGTGCGGTTGCAAAAGCTGCGGCTGCTGAACACGGGAGGACCGCTCCGGCTGTCGGGGCGGTCCTGCTGGATAGAGCGGGTGCGTTTGGCCAGCGCTCGACCGACTAGACGTTGGGCCGCGAGACCGCCGCCTTCACCAGCGCCCCAAACGCCGCTTCATCAACCTCGTCCCCCTCGCGCACATCGATCGCGCGCCTTGTCCCGCCGTCGAGGCTGGCGTTGAACAGGTTGGTGGGGTCGGGGAGGGATGCACCTTGCGCGAAGGTCAGCTTGACCTTGTCCTGGTAGGTCTCGCCGGTGCAGATCAGCTTGCCGCAACACGACCAGCAGGGGACTCCCGCCGGATTGCTCGGTTTGCGCCACTTGATCTCCTCGACGATGTCCGCGTCAGCCGTCAGGAGCAGCGCCCGCAGCCGGGCGAGCGTCGGGCCGCGCCAGTCGGTCAAGCTGGCGATCCTGGCGTCGATCTGGGCGGAGACGCTGTCCTCAGTCATGCGGCCATTCGGATGGGGGACGTCAACTCAACACCCGCGCCCGTGGCAGCCCAACGTCACATAGGTTTCCGACACCACCTTCCATTCGCCCGTCGCCTTGGACCAGTGGACGAAATAGCTGCCGTACGGGCGCGACTCGCCGGCGGGGAGATGGTCGATGCCTTCCCACTTGCCCAGTTCGGCGGCGCGCAATACGCCTTTGCGCTCGCCGACTTCGATCCTTGCCGGGGTGCGGATGTAACGGTCGAAGCCAGGCCGCGCATACTCTTCCACCCATGCCTTGCGATCGTCGTCGCGGCTCCGATCTATCCCGCTGCTTCCGCCGACCAGCACGAAATCCTTGCCGACAATCCGCATCGTTGCATCAAGATCGTGCGCTGCCAGTGCGCGATTGTTCTGCGCCCGAAGTGTGCGGAGGGTCGCAATGTCATGGGCATAGGTGGTGGCAGATCGGGTGTATGGCGCGGCCGGGGCGGCAACCGGCGCAACGCATACAGTGAGTGCGAAGATCAGGCTGACACGCTTCATGAACTCCCCCATTCGGCGGTCGCTTACGTCCGCGCGCGTTGTACGTCAGTCATGCTCGCGGCCACCCGCGCCAATGTACAGCTCATTGCCGCCTTCGCGATAGCGGGTGCTCATCTCGGCCATTCCGGCTTCGGCTTCGGCTTCGGTGGTGGTGGTGGAATTGAGCAATCCCGCTTCCTTCTTCGCCGCAAATTCCCTCACTTCCTGGCTGATCTGCATGCTGCAGAATTTCGGCCCGCACATCGAGCAGAAATGCGCGGTCTTGGCGCCCTCCGCCGGCAACGTCTGGTCGTGATATTGCTCGGCCGTGTCGGGGTCGAGCGACAGGTTGAACTGGTCGCGCCAGCGGAAATCGAACCGCGCCCGGGACAGCGCATCGTCGCGCAGCCGCGCAGCGGGGTGGCCCTTCGCCAGATCGGCGGCGTGGGCGGCGAGCTTGTAGGTGACCACTCCGACCTTGACGTCGTTGCGGTCGGGCAGGCCCAGATGCTCCTTGGGCGTGACATAACAAAGCATCGCCGTGCCGTACCAGCCGATCATCGCCGCGCCGATCCCACTGGTGATATGGTCATAGCCCGGCGCGATGTCGGTAGTCAGCGGCCCCAATGTGTAGAACGGCGCCTCGCCGCACACCTCGAGCTGCTTCTCCATATTCTCTTTGATTTTGTGCATCGGCACATGGCCGGGCCCCTCGATCATTACCTGCACGTCGTGCGCCCACGCTTTGTGGGTGAGCTCGCCCAGCGTGTACAGCTCGGCGAACTGCGCCTCGTCATTGGCGTCGGCGATGCTTCCGGGACGAAGGCCGTCGCCCAGGCTGAAGGCGATGTCATACGCCTTCATAATCTCGCAAATATCCTCGAAGCGCTCGTAGAGGAAGCTCTCGCGGTGGTGGGAGAGGCACCATTTGGCCATGATCGAGCCGCCGCGGCTGACGATCCCGGTGACGCGCTTCGCGGCCATCGGGACGTAGGCCAGGCGGACCCCGGCGTGGATCGTGAAATAATCGACCCCCTGCTCGGCCTGCTCGATCAGCGTGTCGCGGAAAATCTCCCAGTTCAAATCCTCGGCGACCCCGCCGACCTTCTCGAGCGCCTGGTAGATCGGCACGGTGCCGATCGGAACCGGCGAGTTGCGAATGATCCACTCGCGCGTGTCGTGGATGTTGCGCCCGGTGCTGAGGTCCATGACGGTATCGGCGCCCCAGCGGATCGACCACACCATCTTGTCGACCTCTGCCGCAACGTCGGACGCGACGGCGGAATTGCCGATGTTGGCGTTGATCTTGACCAGGAAGTTGCGGCCGATCGCCATCGGTTCGGATTCGGGGTGGTTGATGTTGTTGGGGATGATTGCCCGGCCGCGGGCGATTTCAGAGCGGACGAATTCGGGGGTGACGAAATCGGGGATCGCCGCGCCGAAGCTCTCGCCGTCGCGCACCGTGTTCAGCGCTTGCTCGCGCCCGAGATTCTCGCGGTGCGCAACATACTCCATTTCGGGCGTGATGATGCCGCGGCGGGCATAATGCATTTGCGACACATTCGCACCAGTCTTGGCGCGCAGCACGCGGCGGCGCACGTTGGGGAAGGGGGCGACCCCGCCGGAACGGTCGGGGCCGAGCTGGCCATTATCCTCGGGGCGCGTTTCGCGCGCGAGCACTTCCTCGACATCGCCGCGCGCGCGAATCCAGTCGCGACGAAGCTCGGCCAAGCCGGCATTGATATCAATCGTGACGGCGGGGTCGGTGTAGGGTCCCGACGTGTCGTAAAGTGACAGCGGCGCTTCGCCTGACGAAGGCTCGAGCATCACCTGCCGCATCGCGACCTTGAGGGGGCCGAAGTGCACCTTGCGCGACCCGCGGATCGCACCGGTGGTCACGGTGGGGGTGTCACTGGCCGGCGTGCCGGACTTGCTGATCTTGGGGTCGATATCGGCCATGTTCGTCTCTCCATTGGAGGGAGACGGGCCGGGAACGAAGGCACCGCTTCCCTCCCTACGCCCGCGCGAACGGGATCAGGTTCAGCGGGTCGCAGGGTGCAAACCTGCCTCTCAGCGCGTGCGCGCTCCCCGGGGATCGAACGGCAATAGGGCAGGCAGCGGCGACGCGCCAGTGGCATGGTGCACGACCGGCGCGGCGGGGAGCACAACGGGCAGCGGATTGTCCGACGCGATCCACATCATCGGCGAGGCGAGCAAGGCAGCCGCGGTCAGCAGCAGGGCGGGGCGAGTCATCGGCATGTCCTTTCGTCGGCGCCCCGTCATGCACTGATCGCCGCCATCCGGGTGAAGAGACGGGACCGTTGTGGACTTCGCGCGACTGGACTCGTTTGACCGTCAGAATCGGGTCGAGATGCCGACGTAGGCCTGCACGTTGGGCGTCGCGCGGTTGAGGCCGATATTGGCCCCGGCATCGAGCTGCAGCGTCGGCCGCGCGAGATAGGCGAGCGCGACGTCGGCCGAAAATTGATCGACGCGGCCCGCCGGATCATCGTCCCGCGCACTCCATAATTCGGCGGACGCAGTCAGTGTCTTCGACAGCGACTTGGCGACGTTGACCGCGCCGACCAGCTGGGCGTGATGACCGTCGAGGGCTGCATTCTCCAGCTCGTCAATCTCTGGCGAGACGGTCAGGCTGAATCCGTCGGGGAACTCGAACACGCCCGTTCCGACCAGCCCGCCTTCGACCTTGCGGTTGCCGATGCCCAGTCTGGCGGTGGGGATCTTGAGGTAGGGCTCCAATGCGAACTGCGTCTTGGCGTCGGCTTTGGTCAGTCGCTGCTTCACCCGCACGGTGAGGTCGCCGACGCCGCGGATCATGCTCGACCCAAGGGTGTCGCGGGTGCGGACTGTCTCATAGGGCGTGATCGCCGCCTCAATGTCGGTCGATCCGGTCACTCCATATTTAAGCAGCGGACTGGCGTAGAGCAGGGTGTCGGTTCGCGTCCCGTCGTGGTTGTCGTGGGTCCAGTTGACGAGGTCCGCCTCGACCTGAAACATCCCCCTGGGCACGGTGCACGCCGAGGTCGCTTTGCTCGGCCGGTCGGTGCACAATGCTGGTGGGCCGGCGGGGTCAGCACTTTGTGCGCAGGCGACGTTTGGGGCAAGAAGCGTCGCGGCGGCGAGAAGCATCAACCTGGTCATTCCGACGGACTCCACTGTAACCCATTGATCGTCAGCTGCCCCGCGCGCGGGGCGGGCGACAGTGCAACGCACCCCCGCTTGCGCAGATCAAGCACCGCCATCACGCAAATGCGCGCGACGACTTGAGCAGCGTATACGCCTCGATCACCACCCCCAGCGCGCGCTCGTGGCTGCGATCGCCGCCATTGCGATCCGGGTGATACCGCCGCACCAGCTCGGCATAGCGCCGCCGCAGTGCGTGCCGGTCGGCATCCTCGCCCAGCTGAAGCGTCCGCATCGCCTTGCGCTCGTGGGGCGTAAAGCGGTCCGAAGCCGCGCCTCCACGACCCCGATTATCCGGCCGGAACCGTGCCGATATCGCATCGATCGGATCGTGAAAGTCGCTCCACGCCGGCGGCGGATCGCCGACATGCGCAAATGGCCGCGAGTGGCGTTCCCACCCCGCAATCGGCGACTGCGCTTCCTGAATTTCGTCGGGGCTCATCCCGGTGAAATAATTATACGACAAATTATGCGCGCGGACATGGTCGAGGCAAAGATAACGCCACTGCCCGGGCCCATCGAAGTCGCCCGGGGACACCGGCGCGCGAAACTCGCCCGGCTCGCGGCATCCCGCCACTCCGCAGCCCTCGGCCGCGCCCTCGATCCGCCCGTGAAATTTCTGGCTCCGCGACGCCACAGCCTGCCTATCCTGGTTGCACAGCCGCCCTATATAGGGCCGATGACCGCTACCGCCACTGGACCCGTCGCGACCCACATGAGCCGCCTGCTCGAAACGGCGCTGCACCCCACCGCTTTGTCGCTGATCGACGAAAGCGACCATCATCGCGGCCACGCCGGGCACGATGCGCGCGGCGAATCGCACTTCGCGCTGACGATCGAAAGCGCCGCCTTCACCGGCCAGTCGCGCATCGCCCGCCAGCGCCTGGTCTACGCCGCGCTCGGTGACCTCATGACCGACCGCGTCCACGCCCTGACGATCAAGGCGACGGCACCGGGGGAATAATCAGCACGTCAACGACAATTGAAAACTTCCTGTATTTGTGGCAATCTTTCACATCGCCTTGACCGCAATTTTCGCGCGTCGAGGCGCTTTTGGTTCTAGGATGGCCTACAAGGGAATTTGTGTGAAGCATCGTGGCTAGCAAAACCCCATCTGAATTTATTCTTCATGTCTCCTTCGAGACGCGAGAAGATGGCGGGCTCCGCGCGACCTGTGCGGACGTGCCGAATTTCCTCTTGTCCCATAGCGATCCCGAGCTTGTCCGCAAAGACGTCGAACCGGCACTGGAGCAAATCCTCAGCAGCATGTTCGGTGTTCCGATGGAGGTGAAGCGCCTTCCCGAACTCAGTGAAGCGCTAGAAGATCAGGTCCCAATGCCACCTTATATCCGAGGTGCGCAGAGCTACGTGGGTCGCGTTTTCGCTCATTGATCACTCTGCGCTTCGTTCACCGCAACGAGTGGGAGGCGGAGCTTCGTCACTATGCCTGCTTCCCTCTCGAGGGTCAGGGAAACCTGAACACCGCCGAGTGGTGGCGCATGCCTTGGCAGACTTATCCATTTACGGTGCCGGTCGAGAGCGACGGCCGGATTCTGCAGACCGATCTCGACAGGCTGGTGTTGATGATTGTTGCAGCCGCTCCCGATGGCACCGAATTTCCGCCCGATTAAGGCTTCATGCTCGGCAGTTCGGCGCCGCCGGATATCGGGCCACGCGCGGCCTCTTTCGACCGATCCTGTGCGGTGATAGGCTAGGGGAATGACCGAAGATCCCCACCCCACCATCATCACCCCAGTCACCCACGACCTTGGCGCCTTCAAAGTGCGGCGGTCGTTGCCTTCGCGCCACCGCACGATGGTCGGCCCGTTCATCTTCGTCGACCAGTTCGGCCCGGCGCGTCTGGCCCCCGGCGAGGGCATGGACGTGCGCCCCCACCCGCACATCAACCTCGCCACCGTCACCTATTTGTTCGAGGGCGCGATCGATCACCGCGACAGCCTCGGCAGTTTCCAGACGATCGAACCCGGCGCGATCAACCTGATGACGGCCGGCTCGGGCATCGTCCATTCGGAGCGCTCGCCACACGACACCCGCGCCGCCGGTCCCGGTTTCTACGGCATGCAGACCTGGCTCGCGCTGCCCGACGGCAAGGAGGAGATGGACCCTGCATTCGAGCATGACGCGAGCGGCGGGCTCCCGATGGTCGACGGCGACGGCGTCCGCGCGACCGTGCTGATGGGCAGCCTGTGGGGCGCGACCGCGGCGACCACCTGCCACTCGCCGACGATCTACGCCGACCTGATGCTCGACGCGGGTGCGAGCCTGTCGATCGACTCCGACGCCGACGAGCGCGCGCTCCTCGTCACCGAGGGCGCGGCAAGCCTCGACGGCGAGCCGCTGACCCTGTTCGACCTCGTGATCATCGCGCCGGGCCATCGCCCGGTGCTGCGCGCTTCGTCCCCGGCACGCGCGCTGCTGCTCGGTGGCGGCGCCTTCGCCACCCCGCGCCACGTTTTCTGGAACTTCGTCAGCTCGTCGCGCGACCGCATCAACCAGGCCAAGGATGACTGGCGCGCCGGCCGCTTCCCGACCGTCCCCGGGGACGACGCCGAGTCCATCCCCCTCCCCGAAATCCCTCTGACGGTGAGCTATCCATGACCGAGTCCCGCAAGATCGCGCTGCCCACCGGCGTGACCCTCAACGTCGCGCTCGCCGGGCCGGCCGATGCCCCGCCGGTGATCCTTCTCCACGGCTTCCCCGAATCGCATCGCACCTGGCGCAGCGTCGCCCCGCTACTCGCCGACCGTTTCCGCCTCGTCATGCCCGATCAGCGCGGGTTCGGCGGCTCCGACGTCCCGCCCGAAGTTGATGCCTATCGCATCGACCGCATCCTCGCCGACCTGTTCGCGCTCGCCGACGCACTCGGCATCGCCGACTTCGCGCTGGTCGGCCACGACTGGGGTGGAGCTGCCGCCTGGGCCGCCGCCATAAAGGGAGACCCGCGCATCACCCGCCTCGCGATCATCAACGCGCCCCATCCAGCGATCTTCCAGAAGAGCCTGATCGAAGACGCCGACCAGCGCGCCGCCTCGCAGTACATCACCGCCTTCCGCACCCCGGGCATGGAAGCCGCGATCGAGGCGATGGGGTTCGGCGCCTTCTTCGACAAGAGTTTCGCTCGCCATCTCGACGTCGCCACGATCGACCCTGATGAACGCGCCCGCTACATCGCCGAGTGGAGCCAGCCAGGCACCCTCACCGGCATGCTCAACTGGTACCGCGCGTCCCAGATTATCGTCCCTGCGCCCGGCGTCACCGTGCCGCTCCCCGACTGGCTGCTCGCCGCGTTTCCAAAGATCCACATTCCCGTCCGCGTCATCTGGGGAATGGACGACAAGGCCTTGCTCCCGATGCAGCTCGATGGCCTCGACCGCCTGGTCGACCAGCTCGATATCGTTCGCTTGTCCGGGGTTGGCCACTTCGCTTCGTGGACCGCGCCACGCCAGGTCGCCGAAGCGCTGGCCCCCTTCCTCGCTGGCCAGCCCCCCGCTACAGGCGCGGCATGACCCGTTCCCAATCGCGCTCCGCCGCCCGGCTCGCCGCCGTGCAGGCGCTCTATCAGCTCGAAATGGAGGGTAGCGCGATCGCCCCCCTGCTCCACGAATTCCACCAGCACCGCCTCGGCGCGACGATCGAGGGCGCGACCTACGCCGACGCCGAGCAGAACTTCTTCGACGATGTCGTGCGCGGGGTCGAAGCGCGCCGCGCCGAGATCGACCAGCTGGTGACAGCCAAACTTGCCAAAGGCTGGGCGTTGGAACGGCTCGACCGCCCGATGCGCGCTATCCTTCGCGCCGGCACCTACGAGCTCATCGCCCGCCCCGACGTCCCCGTCGCGAGCGTCATCAATGAATATGTCGACGTCGCCAAAGCCTTTTACGACAAGAAGGAAAGCGGCTTCGTCAACGGCCTGCTGGACGCGGTGGCCAAGGACGCGCGGGTCTGACGTGGACCACGCCACTCCCAACCTTCCGTCGCGCGATTTTGCGGCCACCGCCGAGTTTTACGAACGGCTCGGCTTCGTCGAGGGTTGGCGCGACAAAGGTTGGATGATCCACAAGCGCGGTACGCTCACGCTCGAATTTTTCCCCTTTCCCGACCTTGATCCGCTGAGGAGCTCATTTAGCTGTTGCTTGCGGCTCGATGATCTTGCCGAGTTCTACGGCACTTGCCGCGACGCCGGAATAGGCGAGGCGAGCACCGGCCACCCGCGTCTCCATCCACCGCGCCGGGAAGCGAGCGGTCTGACCATCGCCTATCTCATCGATCTCGACGGGACGCTGCTCCGCCTGATCCAGAACTGACTAGGGGTCGGCGGCGCGGCTGACAACGACGGGCGCCCCCGCTAAGCCGTCGCCATGACCGCCGAACTTGAGTTCATCGCGGCGCTTCGTGCGTTCGCCAGGTCGCCAGAGGCGCGCGGCTTGGACGATGATGTGGCGCTGCTCGGCCGGCTGGTGCTGACCCATGATGTGATCGCGCAAGGGGTTCACTACCTTGCGAGCGACCCGCCTGAGAGCGTCGCCGCCAAGCTCGTCGCGGTGACCCTGTCCGATCTCGCTGCCAAGGGCGCGACGCCGGTCGGGGTGCTGCTCGGCTACTGCCTCGGGGACGGCGAGTGGGACCGCCGCTTCCTTGCGGGCTTGGGCAAAGCGCTGGCGCATTATGACTGCAAGCTGCTCGGCGGCGACACCATCGCGGTGCCCGGCCCGCGCATCCTCGGTCTGACCGCGATCGGCGAAGCGGGCGAGCGCACCCCCGACCGAGCCGGGGGCCACGCGGGCGACGGCTTGTGGCTGATCGGCACGCTTGGCGATAGCGCCGTCGGTCTCGCGCAGCTCCTTGCCGATCCCGCCGCGACCGGGCCATTGATTGACGCCTACCAGCGGCCCCGCGCGCTGATCGCCGAGGGCCGCGCGCTCGCCCCCTACGCCAGCGCGATGATGGACGTCTCGGATGGCCTGCTCATCGACACCCGCCGCATGGCCGCCGCGAGCCGTGTCCGCATCGCCATCGACCTCGCCACGTTGCCCCTGTCGGATGCCTTCCGGTCCGCCCGAGGCGCCGACCGCACCGCGCGGCTGTTCGCCGCGACCGGGGGCGACGACTATGCCCTGCTCGCCGCGCTCCCCCCCGGCGCCGAGCAAATCGTAACGAAGTCTTTACCCTCTGGCGCGCAGATGGTCCGCATCGGACGCCTGGTCGAAGGCGCGGGGATCGCGCTTCACGACGCTGGCTTGGCCGTCGAATTGCCGGAGCATCTTGGCCATGAGCACCACGCTTGACCTTCGCCGCCTCTCGATCGCGCTAATCGGCCTCGTCTGCGGCATGGGCAGCGCGCTGCTCCTCTTTCGCTAGGTCGCTACCCCACTTGCGGGACCGCTTGCCAGCATCCCTCCCGCCCCCTAGAAACCGCGCCAAATCACCGTCGGCCCACGTCGGTCCGGCACGCGTTCAGGGGACACTTTACCGATGAGCCTGCTTACCGTCGCCATGATTTGTGGCATCATCGCCGTGCTCTACGGCATCCTCACCAGCCAGCAGGTGCTGCGCGAGCCCGCCGGCAACGCCCGCATGCAGGAAGTCGCCCTCGCCATCCAGGAAGGCGCCTCGGCTTACCTGCGCCGTCAGTACACCGCGATCGCAATCGTCGGTGTCGTCGTCGCCGTCCTAGTCTTCCTCTTCCTTGGCAAGATTCCCGCGGTGGCCTTCGTCATCGGCGCGGTGCTGTCGGGCGTCGCCGGCTTCATCGGCATGAACATCTCGGTCCGCGCCAATGTCCGCACTGCCGAGGCCGCGCGCACGTCGCTCCAGAAGGGGCTGACCGTCGCCTTCCGCTCGGGCGCAATCACCGGAATGCTCGTCGCCGGCTTGGCGCTGCTCGCGATCGCCGGACTGTTCGCCTATCTCACCGGCCCCGGCGGCTATGCCCCTGACAGCCGTGACGTCGTCATCGCGCTGACCGCGCTCGCGCTCGGCGCCAGCCTCGTCTCGATCTTCGCGCGTCTCGGCGGCGGCATCTTCACCAAGGCGGCCGACGTCGGCGCCGATCTCGTCGGCAAGGTCGAGGCTGGAATTCCCGAAGACGACCCCCGCAACCCGGCCGTCATCGCCGACAATGTTGGCGATAACGTCGGCGACTGCGCCGGCATGGCCGCCGACCTGTTCGAAACCTATGTCGTCACCGTCGGCATCACGATGGTCTCGATCGCGCTCGCGCTGAAGGGCAATGCGCTGCTGCTGCCGATGATGATCCTGCCGCTGCTGATCGGCGGCGTGTGCATCATCACCTCGATCATCGGCACCTACATGGTCAAGCTCAGCAAGAAAGAGTCGATCATGGGAGCCCTCTACAAGGGCTTCTGGACGACCACGCTCCTCGCGGTCCCCGCCATCCTCGGCGCCTTCTGGGTAACGCTCAACGGCAATCTGACGCAGGCGATCACCATTGGCGCCGGCCTGTCGTTCCCCGCGATGAACCTGTTCTGGGCCAGCATGGTCGGGCTCGTCGTGACCGCGTTGATCGTTTGGATCACCGAATATTACACCGGCACCAACTATCGCCCGGTCAAATCGATCGCCGCCGCCAGCCAGGCGGGCCACGGCACCAACGTCATCCAGGGCCTGGCCATCAGCCTTGAATCGACCGCGCTGCCGACGCTGGTGATCATCACCGGGGTGATCGTCAGCTTCAAGCTGGCCGGTCCACTCGGGGTGGCTTTCGCGGCCTCGGCGATGCTCGCGCTGGCCGGAATGGTCGTCGCGCTCGACGCCTATGGGCCGGTCACCGACAACGCCGGCGGGATCGCCGAAATGTCGGGGCTCGAGGATCAGGTCCGCGTCCGCACCGACGCGCTCGACGCGGTCGGCAACACCACCAAGGCGATCACCAAGGGCTATGCCATCGGTTCGGCGGGGCTCGCCGCGCTGGTCCTGTTCGGCGCCTATACCGCCGACTTGAAGGAGTTCGCCGGGCCGCTCGGCATCACCACCAACCTCGACACGATGTTCAGCCTGTCGAACCCCTAGATCATCGTCGGGCTGCTACTCGGCGCGCTGCTGCCCTATCTGTTCGGGGCGATGGCGATGACCGCAGTCGGTAGGGCTGCCGGCGCCGTCGTCGAAGAAGTGCGCGACCAGTTCCGCAACAACCCCGGCATCATGGACGGCACCTCGCGCCCCGATTACGCGCGCACCGTCGATCTCGTCACCAAGGCCGCGATCAAGGAGATGATCATCCCCTCGCTGCTCCCGGTGCTCGCCCCGATCGTCGTGTTCTTCGTGATTGGCGCGGTTGCTGGCCGCGACAATGGCTTCGCCGCACTGGGCGCGCTGCTCCTCGGCGTGATCGTCTCGGGACTGTTCGTCGCCATTTCGATGACGTCGGGCGGCGGTGCCTGGGACAATGCCAAGAAGTACATCGAAGACGGCAATTACGGCGGCAAGGGCAGCGAAGCGCACAAGGCCGCGATCACCGGCGACACCGTCGGCGATCCCTACAAGGACACCGCCGGCCCGGCGGTCAATCCGATGATCAAGATCACCAACATCGTCGCCCTGCTGCTCCTCGCCGCACTGGCATCGGGCGGCGCACACGGGCTGTAGCGCTTTTGGTTCGCTAGTCCGGTACCAGCCCACACCCCCACCCGGCCAACCCATAGGATACACTCAGTGGTTGGCCGGGTAGGGGTGTGGGCTGGCACAGTGCTTCGGCACAAAAAGCTCTACCGCAAGTCGGGCGGAACCGCTTCGCTCGCCATCATTGCGATGGCCTCGTCCAGGCTCATCACCTTTTGATGCTCGTCCGACCCCAGTCGGCGAATCGCGACGGTGCCTTCCTCGGCTTCGCGCTTGCCGACAACGAGCAGCAGCGGGACCTTCGCCAGCGAATGCTCGCGCACCTTGTAGTTGATCTTCTCGTTGCGCAGATCGGCCTCGACGCGCAGCCCTGCCGCCTTGAGCCTGGCGACCACCACATTGGCATAATCATCCGCATCGGACACGATCGTCGCGACCACCGCCTGAACCGGCGACAGCCACAGCGGAAAACGCCCGGCGTGGTGCTCGATGAGGATGCCGATGAACCGCTCGAACGTCCCCAGGATGGCGCGATGGAGCATCACCGGCCGATGCCGCGCGCCATCCTCGCCCACGTACGACGCGTCCAGCCGCTCGGGCAGCACCGTGTCGGTCTGGATCGTGCCGACCTGCCACGTCCGCCCGATCGCGTCGGTCAGATGAAACTCGAGCTTGGGCGCGTAGAAGGCACCCTCGCCGGGCAATTCCTCCCAGCCATAGTCCGCCGTGTCGCGCCCCGCCGCCCTGACCGCATCACGCAGTGATTGCTCCGACCAGTCCCACATCGCGTCAGACCCGAAGCGCTTGTCCGGGCGCAGCGCCAGCTTGATCGCATAGCTGTCGAACCCGAGGTCCTTGTACACGCTGTCGAGCAGGTCGCAGAAGTCGCGCACTTCCTCGATCAGCTGGTCCTCGCGCACGAAGATATGCGCGTCGTCCTGGGTGAACTGCCGCACCCGCAAGATCCCGTGCAGCGCGCCATGCGGCTCGTTGCGGTGGCAGCAGCCGAACTCGGCCATGCGGATCGGCAAGTCGCGATAGCTGGTGATGCCCTGCTTGAAGATCAGCACATGCGCCGGGCAGTTCATCGGCTTCAATGCCATCAGATCGCCCGTGCCCGACAGCACCGGCCCGTCATCCTCGCCGCTCGGAATCTCGTCCGGAACGACGAACATATTCTCGCGATATTTGCCCCAGTGGCCGCTCTTCTCCCACTGCCGCGCGTCCATCAGCTGCGGCGTCTTGACCTCGTCATAGCCCGCCGCATCCAGCCGCCGCCGCATATAGGCCTCAAGCGCGCGCCACAGCACAAACCCCTTGGGGTGCCAGAACACCGATCCGTGCGCCTCGGCCTGCAAATGAAACAGGTCCATGTCCTGCCCGATCCGGCGATGGTCGCGCTTGGCCGCTTCTTCCAGCCGCACGAGATGCGCGTCGAGCTGCTTCTTGTTGAGCCACGCAGTGCCATAGATCCGGCTGAGCATCGGATTGGCCTGGTCGCCGCGCCAATAGGCCCCCGACACCCGCGTCAGCTTGAACGCATTGGGATCGAGCTTGCCGGTCGACGGCAGATGCGGCCCGCGGCACAAATCCATCCACGAATCGTCGCGCGACCCCGAGCGATACATGGTGATCGCCTCGCCCTCGGGCAGCTCCATCACCCAGTCGGCCTTGAACGTCTCGCCCTGCTTCTGGAAAAAGGCGCGCACGTCCTCGCGCGCCCATTCTTCGCGCACCAGCGGCTCATCCGCCGCGATGACCTTGCGCATTTCGGCCTCGATTGCGGGCAATTCCTCCTCGGTGAACATCCCCCGTCCCGGCGCGGGCGCGAAGTCATAATAGAAACCGTCGTCGGTTGCCGGCCCAAAGGTGATCTGCGTCCCCGGAAACAGCTTCTGCACCGCCTCGGCCAGGACATGCGCATAGTCGTGACGGAACAGCTCGAGCGCATCCTTCTCGTCGCGCGCGGTGACCAGCGCCAGGCTCGCATCGCCCTCGAACGGACGGTTGAGATCGCGCAGCTCGCCCCCCTGGCCATGGTCAACCCGCGCCGCCAGCGCCGCCTTGGCCAGCCCCGGCCCGATCGCCGCCGCGACATCGCCCGGGGTTGACCCTGGGGCCACCTCGCGCACCGAGCCATCAGGAAGGGCGATCTTGAACATTTCGGACATAGCCACCGCACCTAGTGCAGCGCCGCGACCGCTTCAACCGCGCCGCGCCAAAGCCACTTTTCTTTAACGAGCGATGCCCTACGCTGTGCCGGCCGATCTGGGGGTGAATATCATGAACGATCATTGGTCGCCGGACGCGGCGACACCGCGCACAGCCGTGGGCGGCATCGAGTTCACCGGGACGTGGCGCGACTATCTCCCGATCGCGCTCAGCAACGCGCTGCTGACCATCGTCACCCTCGGCATTTATCGCTACTGGGCCTCGGCCCGCCAGCGCCGCTATCTGTGGTCGCGCACCCTGGTCATCGACGATCCGCTCGAATGGACCGGCACCGGCAAGGAAATGTTCGTCGGCTTCCTCGTCGTGATGTGCATCCTGCTGCCGTTCTTCCTGTTCTTTCAGTTCGCCTTCCCGGCAATGGTCGCGCGCGGCAAGCAGGGCGCGGCGGCGGGCATCGTCAGCCTGTTCTACCTCGCCATCATCTATCTCGGCGGGGTCGCCCGCTTCCGTGCGCTGCGCTATCGCCTGTCGCGCACCTGGTGGCACGGCATTCGCGGCGGCAGCGACGAGCCCGGCTGGAACTATGGCGGCGAATATCTCGGCCGCACCCTGCTCGCGGCGATGACCTTGTGGATCATGTTCCCGTGGTCGGCGGTGCATTTGTGGAACAGTCGCTGGAAGCAGATGAGCTTCGGCTCACACCGCTTCGAGACCAGCCTCACCACCGAGGGGCTAAAGCGCCGCTGGGCCTTGATCTACCTGGCGCCGCTGGGATGCCTGCTGCTCGCCGGACTCATCGCAGTCGGGGTCGGGACATTGGGCTCGTCCCTGGTCTCCTTCGGAGTCGGTTTCATCGTCGTGGCCGTGCTTGTCCTCGTCTATCTCGCTATCCCGCTCCTCACCCTCCACTGGTACGCCAAATATTACCGATCCGCCGCATCGAGCCTGACGATCGGCGGGCTCGAGTTCAGCTTCGACGCGACTACCTGGCAATGGCTTCGCCTGTTCCTCGGCAACCTCGCGCTGGCGCTCGTCACGCTCGGCTTCGGGCTGACCTATTGGGGCTATCGCAACTGGGCATTCATGGTCCGTCACCTGCACATGCACGGCGTCATCGACATCGACGACACGCGCCAGTCGACGACCTCTGCGCCGGGCGAGGCGGAAGGGTTCGCCGACGCCTTCGACCTCGGCGCGCTCTAGGCCCCGCCGTGCGCGCGATCTTCTACGACGGCGTCACCGCCATGCGCCGCGAGGTCGACATTCTCGCCGCGCCCGACGGCATCGATCTCGCCTGGGGCGATGGCGAGCGTGACCGCGTCTCCGCCGATCAGCTGACCCGCCTCGACAGCGATCGCGGAACGCTCCGCCTCGGCCGCCGCGACCGCCCCGGCTGGCGGCTGATCCTCCCCGCCAACGCCGCCGCCAGCCTCGCCGATTTGCTCCCGGCCGAGGCGCGCTATGGCCGCTGGGTCGACCGGCTCGGCCTGTGGCGCGCGGCCGGCGCCTTCGCGCTCGTCGCCGGCGCTGTGCTCGTCGTCGGCCATGTCGCTCCCGAATGGATCGCGCCGCACATTCCCCAGCGGTGGGAGACCAGCCTCGGCGAGACGCTGGTCGGCGACTTCGGCGACAATCGCTGCAGGGGCGCTGCCGGCAACCGCGCCCTGACGACGCTTGCCGAGCGGATCGCCCCCGGCGTCACCGCGCCCGGCGACGGCCATATCAATTTCTCCCCGCTCGACTTCGGCATCTTCAACGCCGCCGCCTTGCCCGGGGCGCAGATCATCGTCTTCAAAGGCCTGCTGAAAGAAACTCGCGACCCCGACGCCGTCGCGGGCGTTCTCGCGCACGAGATCGCCCATGTCCGCCGCCGTCACGTTACCGCGTCGCTGATTCGCGAGCTCGGCATCGGCTCGATCGTCCGCCTGTTCGCCGGCGGGATCGGCGCCAATAGCGAGCAGCTTGTCGCGCTGTCGTTCACCCGAGCGAGCGAGGCCCAGGCCGACAGCGACGCCATCGCCATGCTCCGCGCCGCCAACATCGACCCGCGCCCGACCGCACGCCTGTTCGCGAGGCTCGCCGCCGATACCGGCGAAAAAGCCGGCGATGCGCACAGCTACAGCCAGTTCCTCGCCAGCCACCCGGTCAGCCGCGAGCGCGCCAAGCTGTTTGCCGCCGCCTTCGACCCCCGCGCGACCTATCGCCCCGCGCTGTCCACCGCGGAAGGCAATGCGCTGATCGATGTTTGCTGGAACGGCAATGGGGTCGCCCCGTCGGCCCTCGGCAAGCCCTCCGCCCTGCGCAAGCTTCCCTGACACTATGTAAATGACACTTGACAAAAGTCATCTTACTATGTAAAGCTTCCATTACTAAATGAGAAGGAAGCAAGACATGTCTCTTCGTCGAATGAACCCTCCGCAGAAACGCTATGTCATCCGCGTCGCCATCTCGATGCTGGCGTATATGGGGACCCTCGTGCTCGCCATCAGCCTCGTCCGCGACGGTCACATGTCCGGCCCGCTGGCCTGGATCCTCGCCGCGCTCCCCGGACTTGCCGTCACCGGCGTGTTCTGGGCGATCGGCCGCCTGTTGATCGAGGAGACCGACGAATATCAGCGCATGCTACTTGTCCGCCAATCGCTTGTCGCCAGCGCGTTCGCCCTCTCAATCGCGACTGTCTGGGGCTTCCTCGAAAATGCCCGCCTCGTCGGCCACGTCGACGCTTTCTACATCGCGATCCTGTGGTTCGCCGGGCTCGGCATCGGCAGTCTCGTCAATGCGCTCACCGTCAATCGTGGCGGCGACCGATGAACAACCGTCTCAAGGTCCTGCGCGCGGAACGCAGCTGGAGCCAGTCCGACCTCGCCGATCACCTCGCCGTTTCGCGCCAGAGCGTCAACGCGATCGAGACCGGCAAATACGACCCGTCGCTGCCCCTCGCCTTTCGCATCGCCGAACTGTTCGATCTCCAGATTGAAGCCATTTTCCACTCACCGACCAAGGACTAGCGCGGCGGAGATGGCGGCAGGTCGATCCCGGCCAGCAGCCACCGCAGCCCGTTGCGGTGGAACACCAAACCCGCGCTGCCCGCCTGGCGTCCACGCACGATAAACTCGCTCAGGCCGTGTCGCTCGATCATCGGCTGGTCCTTCGCCTCGGGCAGCTTTGGCAATTGCCCGCCCGACATCTCCGGCGTCTGCCCCACCTTCTTTTGAGCAGTTTCGGCGCGGAACATCGCCTCGACACCTGCCGGCGTGACCGCCGCGTCGATGACCGGGCCGGCAATGGCCTTGGCAATCTGCGCCCCGATCGAGCCCAGCCCCTCGGCCCCGCGACCGTCGGTGGTGACCTGCTTCATCACCTCGCCCTTCATGTCCTCGCGCAGAGAGAGATAATCGACATGGGCCGACAGCGCCTGCTCGTCATGTGCCGCCGCCGCCGCGCGCATCGCCTTTAGCGTCCACCACGGCGAGGAGAACCACCACCCGGCCGCCGCCGCGACCAAAGCCGCCACCATCAGCCCCAGCCACCGTGTGCGCATCGCTCACCCTCCACTCATTGCCGTTTCAATGCGACCGTCATTGCGAGGAGCGCAGCACCGAAGCAACCTCCATCCCGCGTCAAGAAGGCCGGGCCGCTCTGCTGCGCTCGCAATGACGGTCAAATCCGCTACACCTGTCCGATGACCCCCGACATCGCTTACTTCGACCCCGGCGACGCCCGCCGCATTGCCTATCGCCACCGCGCCCCCGCCGAGCTGGACCGCCCGACACTGGTCTTCCTCCCCGGCTATGCGTCCGACATGGACGGGACCAAGGCACTCGCCGTCGATGCCTTCGCCGCCGCGACCGGCTGCGGCTGCCTGCGCCTCGATTATTCGGGGACGGGCTCGTCGGGCGGCGCGTTCGCAAACGGCACGCTCGCCCGCTGGCTCGACGAAGTGCTCGCCGCAATTGACCGGCTCATCGAAGGGCGCATCATCCTCGTCGGCTCGTCGATGGGCGGATGGATCGCGCTGCACGCAGCGCTGCGCCGCCCCGATCGCATCGCCGCGCTGGTCGGCATCGCCGCCGCGCCCGACTTCACCGACTGGGGCTTTTCGCCAGAGGACAAGATCAAATTGCTTCAGGACGGTCAGCTCGTTCGCCCCAATCCATATCGCCAGCCCGGCAAGCCCGACCCCGGCCTCACCACGCGCGTCTTCTGGCAATCGGGCGAAGCGCTGCGCCTGCTTGGCGCGCACATCGCGATCGACTGCCCAGTGCGCCTGCTCCACGGCGAGAAAGACGACACCGTCCCCGTCGGCGTGCCGCTCAAGCTCCTCGCTCAGCTGCGTTCAGCCGATGTCCAGCTGACCCTCGTCAAGGACGGCGGCCATCGCCTGTCGGAGCCGCGCGAGATCGACGCGCTGCTCCGCTGCCTCGCCCCGCTCGTGGAGACGTCATGATCCTCGCCCTGCTCCTTGCCGCCGCGCCCGTACCGTCGACCGCCGCGCCACTCACCGCCGACACTGCCGAAGCCCAGGCCGCCACACAGAAATCGCGCATCCTGTGGGGCATCGGCGGCAACCTCCGCCTCAAGTCGGGCGACGCCGCCACGGCCGCCAGGGACTTCGACCAGGGTCTCGCCATCCCCGGCGGCACAGCGCTCGAACGCGGCGAACTCCTCCTCGATCGCGCCCGCGCCGCGCAGGCCATCGGTGACCTCGCCACCGCCGACGCCCGCTCGGCCGAAGCTGTCCGGCTGGTCCCCGGCGATCCCTTCCTGTGGTATTTCCGCGCCACGCTGGCGGTCGCGGCGAGCGATGTCCCCCGCGCGAAAATCGCCATCGCCCGCGCCCTCGCGCTGGCTCCTGCCGACCCGACGATCCTGTTCGAAAGCGGCCACGTTTTGAGTCTCGCCGGCGAGGACGCCGCCGCCCGCGCCGCCTGGACAAAAGCGCTCGCCGCCGACCCCACCGGCCCCACCGGCCACCGCGCCCGCGACGCGCTGGGGCTTGTCGGCGTGCCGCTGACGGTGAAATAGCGTCACCATGAAATTTCTTCACACCATGCTGCGAGTCTCCGACCCTGCGGCCACCATCGCCTTCTTTACCCACCTCGGTCTCGAAGAACGCCACCGCATCGAGGTTCCGGCGGGCAAATATACGCTGATCTTCCTCGGCGCACCGGGCGACGAGGGTGGCGAGGTCGAGCTCACCCATAATTGGGACGAAAGCGGCTACGTGGGCGGGCGCAATTTCGGCCATCTCGCCTACCGCGTCGATGATATTTACGCGACCTGTCAGCGCCTCATGGACGCCGGCGTGACGATCAACCGCCCGCCGCGCGACGGCCACATGGCGTTCGTCCGCTCGCCCGACGGCATTTCGGTCGAGCTGCTCCAGGCCGGCGACAATCTCGCCCCTGCCGAACCGTGGTCGTCGATGCCCAACACCGGCGAATGGTGATGGCGAGCGCGCTGGAGATCGTCCGCGTCCCCGCCTTCAACGACAATTATCTGTGGCTCGTCCACGATCCCGACAGCGGCGAGACCGCGGTGGTCGATCCGGGTGATGCGACCCCCGTCCTCGCCGCCGCCGACGCGCGCGGCTGGACCATTGGCCAAGTCTGGAACACCCACTGGCACCCCGATCATGTCGGCGGAAACCTCGCGGTGAAGTCCGCCCATGGCGCGACGGTCAGCGGCCCGCGCAGCGAGTCCGCCAAAATCCCGGGGCTCGATATCGCGCTGTCCGAAGGGGATCAGATCCGCCTCGGCGCCCACATCGGAGAAGTGTGGGAAGTCCCCGGCCACACGCTCGGCCATATCGCCCTCATCTTCCGCGACGCCGGTGTGGCGTTCGTCGGCGACACCTTGTTCGCGATGGGCTGCGGCCGCCTGTTCGAGGGCACGCCGGCGCAAATGTTCACCAGTCTCAACCGCTTGGCCGCGCTTCCGCCAGAAACGTCAATCTATTGCGCCCACGAATATACCCTCTCCAACGCCCGCTTCGCCGCCCACGCCGAGCCCGCCAACCCGGCCATCGCGACCCGCCTCGCCGAGGTCGAGCAAGCCCGCGCCGAGGGCCGCCCGACCGTCCCGACCACCATCGCCCTCGAATGCGCCACCAACCCCTTTCTCCTCGCCCCCGACCCGACCGAATTCGCTCGCCGCCGCGCCGCGAAAGACAGCTTCGGTTAAGCATCATTGGCGCTTCGTGCGTTACGGCCTTGCAACGAACCATTTGGAGTGACCGCAATGACGCGCCTGTTTTCGCTGATCCTCGCCGCGACCAGCCTCGCCGGCTGCACCGCCGGCATGGCCGGACCCCAGCCGCGTAACCTGCGTGCCGAGAACGAGCTTCACCAGGCCCTCGCCGGCAAGGTCGCCGGCCGCCCGGTCGACTGCCTCCAGTCGGGGCGCTCGGGCGACATGCAGATCATCGACGACAACACCATCCTGTTCCGCGATGGCCGCCGCACCTATGTCCAGGCGCCGCGCGGCGGCTGCTCACCGATCGGCTCGGGCCATTACACGCTCGTCACGCACAGCTTTGGTGGTTCGGGTCTGTGCCGCGGCGACATTGCGCGCGTCGTCGACCTCCAGAATGGATTTACCGTTGGCAGCTGCTCGCTCGATCAGTTCGTGCCGTTCGAGCGTCCCCGCAAAATCTAGCGTTTCGGCGTGGCGTAAAGCGCCGCCAGCCGCTCGCCATAGACCGCGCCGATGACGTGGCGGCGGATCTTGATCGACGGGGTCAGCATCTCGTTCTCGACCGTGAACGGCGCATCGGCGATGATGAACCGCCGCACTTTCTCGATCACGCTCAATTCGGCATTGACCCGATCGACCGCCTTCGACAACCGCGCCTGAAGGTCGGGCTCGTCCGCGATATCCGCCTCGGGCACCAATAGCGCGACGAGGTGTGGCCGGCGGTCGCCATGGACCATCGCCTGCGCAATCTCGGGCTGGAGGGTCAACATCCCCTCGACCCGCTGCGGCGCGACATTGTCGCCCTTGTCGTTGATGATCAGGTCTTTCTTGCGGTCGGTGATCACGATCCGCCCCTTGGCATCGATATGCCCGACGTCGCCCGTCGCCAGCCATGCACCTGCCCCGGGCCCTGATTCGGGGTCCTGAAGCACTTTTGCCGTCCCCTCCGGGTCGCGCCAATAGCCGTGCATGACCAGCTCGCCGCGCACCATGATCTCGCCATCCTCGGCGATGCGCACCTCGGTATTGCGCATCGGCGGCCCGACCGTCTCCATAGCGATCCCGGCACTGGGCCGGTTGCAGCTGATCACCGGTCCTGCCTCGGTCTGGCCATAGCCCTGCAGCATCATGATCCCGGTCGCCTGGAAGAACAGTCCGACCTCGGGATTGAGCGGCGCTCCGCCCGACACCATCGCCTTGATCCGCCCGCCGAACTTGGCCTGCACCTTCTTGCGCAGCGTGAAGTCGAGCAGCCGGTCCATCGGCGCGTCGATCAGGCGCTTCGTCCCGGTCGTGCGCCGCCCCTCGATCGTGATGGCGCGGGACAGCAGATAGGCCGGAAGCCCACCATCCTTCTCGATCGTCTTGATCATCCGCGCGCGCAGCATTTCGAATAATCGCGGGACGACCACCATCAGCGTCGGGCGGACTTCCTCGATATTGGCGGCGAGCTTCTCCAGGCTCTCGGCAAAATATATCTGCGCGCCAAGGCCGATCGGGAAATGCTGACCGCCCGAATGTTCATAGGCGTGGGATGCGGGCAGGAACGACAGGAACACCTCGTCGTCCCACCCGAAATCATTCGCGATGATATCGATACAGCCTTCGACATTATGCAGGATCGCGCCATGATGCTGGCGCACCCCGCGCGGTGCGCCGCCGGTACCACTGGTGTAGATCAGGCAGGCGAGGTCGCCGCGCCCGACCTCGGCGATCGCTTCCTCGGCCGCCGCGACATTTGCCTCGCCGCTCGCCAAGTCGGACCAGGAATGGAATTGCGCGACATCAGGCGACTGCTGCACCGACAGTTCGTCGAACGAAATAATGTGGCGGCATTCGGACGAGAACAGCACCGCTGGAATGAGATTTTTCGCCAGCTTCTGCGACGATACGATCACCGCGCGCACGCCCGAATTGCCGAGAATATGCTGGTGATCGCGCGTCGTGTTCGTCGTGTAGGTCGGCACCGTAACGCAGCGCGCGGCCATGATTCCCAAGTCCGAAATCAGCCACTCGGGCCGATTCTCGCTGACCAGCATCACCCGCTCGCCGGGCTTCAGCCCAAGCGCCCTTAGACTCGCGGCGAGCCCCGCCACTTGCCGTGCTGCCTCGGCCCAGCTGGTCGCTTGCCAGGCCCCGTCGCGCTTGGCCCACAGGAACGGCGCATCGCCCTTCTGCGCCGCCCGCGCGAAGAACATCGCGACGAGGTTGGAGAAATGTTCGAGCTGCTGTGCCTCCCGCTGGGCCGTCATTGCGACGCCGCGGTGCCCTCGCTGCGCGGATCAGCCGCGCCCGCCCAGCGACCGTTGTTCCACTCAATCGCATTGGCCTTGAAAGTGTGCGGCTCGAGCGTCCTGACAGATGCGTGGCCGAGCGCGGTCAGCGCCGGGATCATCGCCTCGAGCGCCGTCCCCTGCTCGACGTAGATGGTGGGCCCGCTCGGCGCGAATATCTCGGGGGCGGCGATTGCCTGCTGTGCCGTCATCCGCCAGTCGATTACGCCGATGATCGCCTTGATCACCTGCGCCGGAATGGTCGGCCCGCCGGCCGCTCCGACGGCCAGCCGCACCCGCCCGTCGGGGCCGGTGATGATCGTCGGCGCCATCGAGCTGCGCGGTCGCTTCCCGCCTTCGACGCGGTTTGCCACCGGCACCCTGTCGACGCTCGGCACGAAGCTGAAATCGGTCAGCTCGTTGTTGAGATAATAGCCGTTGACGACTAGCCCCGATCCGAACCCGCTCTCGATCGTCGAGGTGATCGACGCGACATTGCCGGCGCGGTCGGCGGCGGCGAACGACGAGGTGCCGTGCTCGATTGCTTCCACTCCAAGCGCCATCTTCGGCGCGCCAGCGGGCACACCAGCGACGACAGCATTGTTCGTCGCGGTCGCCGAAATCAGCTTCGACCGCCCGGCCAGATAGGCGGGATCGATCAACCCCGCGACCGGCACCGACACAAAGTCGGGATCGCCGAGATATTTGTCGCGGTCGGCATAAGCGAGGCGCATCGACTCGGCGATCAGATGCCACGATGTCGGCGAGTTGGGGCCCAGCGCGTTCAGGTCGAACCGCTCGAGCATCTTGAGCGTCTCGATCACCGCGACTCCGCCCGATGACGATGGCCCCATCCCGCAGATGCGGTAGTCGCGATACGTCCCGCACACTGGCGGCCGCTGCTTCGCGTTATAGGTGGCGAGATCGCCGACAGTCATCGGCGAGGGATTGTGCGACGCGGTGTTGACCGTCCGCGCGATTGCGGCGGCGTTGGCCCCGACATAGAATGCATCCGCGCCGCGCGTCGCCAGCGTTGTCAGGAACGCCGCCAGCGCCGGGTTGCGGACCCGCGCGCCGACGTCGAGCGGCTGCCCGTTGGCCTTGTAGAACAGCGCCCGACCGCCCGCCGAGAAGCCCGCCGTCGAGCGCTCGTCGGCCAGTGCATTGTGCAACCGCGGGGTCACGACGAACCCGTCGCGAGCCAGCGCGATCGCCGGCTGGAACAGCGCTTTCCAGGGCAGCCGACCATGCTCGTGGCTCGCCGCCGCTGCCATCCGCATATTGCCCGGCACGCCGACGCTGGTGCCGCCCGGAACGACATCGGAAAAAGCGCGCGGCTTGCCGTCGGGCCCGAGGAACCAGGCACCGGTCGCGGCATGCGGCGCGATCTCGCGCGAATCATAGGTCTGGATCACGCCCCGTTTGTCGCGGAATACCAGGTAGCTGCCCCCGCCAATCCCCGAGCTTTGCGGCTCGACCACGGTCAGCGCCAGCATCGTCGCGATCGCCGCGTCGGCTGCGCTCCCGCCCTGGCGCAGGATCGTCACCCCGGCCAGCGCCGCGCGCGGATCGGCGGCGCTGACGATCCCCGGCGCGGACATTGCCACTGCGCTTCGGTGAACATGGGCCGCGCGGGGGTGGCGGGCGAGGGCGGGTGTCGCGACGAGCGCGAGGGTGGCCGCGAGGGCAAGGATTGAACGCATGCCCGACGGCTACCCGCTTCCCACCGCCTCGGCAATATTGGCGAATCCGCTACGGCCCAGTCGCTCGGCGAGCCCGTCGGCAATCCGCCGCGCCAGCCCCGGTCCTTCATAGACCAGCGCCGAGTACAGCTGCACCAGGCAAGCCCCCGCCCGAATTCGCGCGAACGCGTCGTCGGCATTCTCGATCCCGCCCGCCGAGATCAGTGGCATCTCGCCGCCGCCGGCACGGCGAAACGCGCGCAATTGTTCGAGCGCGAGCGCCCTCAATGGCCGCCCCGACAGTCCCCCCGTCTCCCCGCCATGTCGCGAGGCAAGGGCCGGGCGCGACACGGTCGTGTTGGCGACGATCAGTGCATCGATGCCATGGTCGATCGCCGCACGCACGATCCGCTCATGATCGCCGGCTTCGAGATCGGGCGCGACTTTCAGGAATATTGGCGGCCCGCTCGGACCCCGCGCCGCGCGCACCGCAGCCAGCAATTCGGCAAGCTCCCCGCCCGCCTGCAACGCACGCAATCCCGGGGTGTTCGGCGAGGATATATTGACCGTCAGATAATCCGCCACGCGCGCCATCGTGCCGACCCCCACCGCATAGTCGGCGATGCGATCGGCGCTGTCCTTGTTGGCGCCGATATTGACTCCGACGACCCCGCGTCTCGGCCGCTTTGCCAGCCGCTCGAGCGCCGCCGCCTGACCGCGATTGTTGAACCCCATGCGGTTGATGACTGCGCGGTCCTCGGCCAGCCGAAACAGCCGCGGTTTTGGATTTCCCTCCTGCGGCAGCGGAGTCACCGTGCCCACCTCGACGAACCCGAACCCGAGCGACAGCATCGCGTCAGGAACCTCGGCATCCTTGTCGAACCCCGCCGCCAACCCCACCGGCGACGGGAAGCTCAGCCCGAACAGCTTCTGCTCCAGCACCGCATCGAACCGCGCCGCGCGATACGGCACCGCCTTCAGCGCCGCGATCGTCAGCCGATGCGCCCGCTCGGCGTCGAGCGCGAAGATGAGGGGGCGGATCGCGCGATACATTCGGGCCCTATGCCAGCCCTTGCCCCAAGCGTCATCCCGGGCTTGACCCGGGACCCGTCTTCTTGTGGCACGGAGGTTCAGGCAGGTCCCGGGTCAAGCCCGGGGTGACGCATGGGTTGTGAAATCATGCTGCACTCCCTAAATCATACCAATCCGCTCCGATTAGGCCTTTATGCGACTCACCCATCTTGCCGATTATGCGGTCGTCATGCTGACCGCCGCCGCTCGCCGCCCCGCGACCGAGCGCTTGTCGGCGGCCGTCCTCGCCGAGGAGACCGGGGTGCCGCTCCCCACTGCGCAGAAATTGATGGGAATGCTCGCCCACGCCGGCCTGCTCGCCAGCACGCGCGGCGCGCAGGGCGGCTACCTCCTCACCCGCCCGGCCGCCGCGATCAGCCTTGCCGACATCGTCGAAGCGGTCGAAGGCCCGATCGCGCTGACCCTCTGTTCAGGCGCAGAAGGCCCGAGCGACTGCGCGCTCGATGCCCGCTGCCGGATCAAGCCGCACATGGGCGTCGTCGGCAACGCCGTGCGCGGGGCGCTCCATGCGGTCTCGCTTCAGGAACTCGCATCATGACCGACTCCCTCGATCAGCCCGTCGACAACGTCGAATATCGCGAGGCGATCGCCAAGGATTACGAGTGGGGCTTCTCCTCGGACATTGACACTGAGTTCGCGCCCAAGGGCCTGTCCGAAGACACGGTGCGCTTCATCTCGGGCAAGAAGAACGAGCCCGAATGGATGCTCGAATGGCGGCTCAAGGCCTATCGCGCCTGGCTGACGATGGAAGAAGTTGACTGGGCCAAGCTCGACATCCCCAAGATCGATTACCAGGACGCCTATTATTACGCGGCGCCCAAAGTGAAGCCCAAGCTCGGCAGCCTCGACGAGGTCGATCCCGAAATCCTGCGCGTCTACGCCAAGCTCGGCATCCCGATCGAGGAGCAGAAGGTCCTCGCCGGTGTCGAAGGCGCGAGGCGGGTCGCGGTCGACGCCGTGTTCGATTCGGTCTCGGTCGCGACCACCTTCCGCGAGGAATTGAAGTGCGCCGGGGTGATCTTCCTGTCGATCAGCGAAGCGATCCGCGAATATCCCGAGCTGATCAAGAAATACCTTGGTTCGGTCGTCCCGCAGCGCGACAATGTCTTCGCCTGCCTCAACGCTGCCGTGTTCAGCGACGGCACCTTCGTGCTGGTGCCCGAGGGCGTCCGCTGCCCGATGGAGCTCTCGACCTATTTCCGCATCAACGCCGAAAACACCGGCCAATTCGAACGCACGCTGATCGTCGCCGAGAAGGGGAGCTACGTTTCCTACCTCGAAGGCTGCACCGCGCCGATGCGCGACGAGAATCAGCTCCACGCGGCAGTGGTCGAAATCTTCGCGCATGAAGATGCCGAGGTGAAATACTCCACCGTCCAGAACTGGTATCCCGGCGACGCCGAGGGCAAGGGCGGCATTTTCAACTTCGTCACGAAACGTGCGCTGTGCAGCGGCGCGCGGAGCAAGGTCAGCTGGACCCAGGTCGAGACCGGATCGGCAATCACCTGGAAATATCCGTCGTGCATCCTCAAGGGCGAGGGCAGCGTCGGCGAATTCTACTCGGTCGCGCTGACCAACAATCGCCAGCAGGCCGACACCGGCACCAAGATGATCCACATCGGTAAGAACACGCGCTCGACGATCATCTCGAAGGGGATCAGCGCGGGTCGCTCGAACAACAGCTATCGCGGCATGGTCCGCGTCCTCCCCGGTGCCGAGAATGTCCGCAATTTTACGCAATGCGACAGTCTGCTGCTCGGCTCCGAATGCGGCGCGCACACCGTCCCCTATATCGAGGTCAAGAACCCGACCGCGACAATCGAGCATGAAGCGACCACGAGCAAGATCAGCGACGACCAGCTGTTCTACGCCCAGGCGCGGGGGCTGGATACGGAGAGCGCGGTGGCGCTGATTGTCAACGGCTTCGCGCGGGAAGTGCTGAAGCAGCTGCCGATGGAGTTCGCGGTGGAGGCGCAGAAGCTGCTGGGAATTTCGCTTGAGGGAAGCGTGGGATAATGGCTGTTTTCACTCAAGAACATCAAGACACGATCGATAAAATTAATCTTGATGGATGGCACTATCTCGCCAACCGGATGCGTGAAATTAATGCGGAGTTTGATGGGCACGGTGGAGTGATCGGCTCAGCGATCGCTTTCCAAGTGAACGGTATCGAAGTTTGGATTGAACAAGGTGATCCAAATATGGAATGGCGGATTGTCCGGCCGATATGGAACGCTTTTACGCAAGGGTTCAAACTACCAGTTGAAGCGGACAAGGACAGCAATTCCAATCGCGTCTCTTGTAAGCCGATTGATTGGTACCTGCTGTGCATCTCCCTTCAGATCGGGCTGAATATGGCACAGCTCGGACTGGCAGCTGCAAAGATAGATTATGCTTAAAATTACCAACCTCTCCGCCACCGTCGCCGGCAAGCCGATCCTCGACGGCCTCACCCTCACCGTTCCGGCGGGGGAGGTGCATGCGATCATGGGGCCCAATGGCGCGGGCAAGTCGACGCTCGCCTATGTGCTCGGCGGGCGGCCGGGGTATGAGGTGACGGGGGGGAGTGTGACGTTCACCCCCGCTCGTCATCCCGGCCTTGAGCCGGGACCTGCCTTCTTGGGGGGACAGAGCGAAGGCAGGCGGGTCCCGGGTCAAGCCCGGGATGACGATGGGGCGGTCGATCTTTTGGCGCTGCAACCCCACGAGCGCGCCGCCGCTGGCCTGTTCCTCGGCTTCCAGTACCCGGTCGAAATTCCCGGCGTGTCCTACCTCCAGTTCCTGCGCGAGTCGCTCAACGCGCAGCGCCGCTCGCGCTCCGAAGCCGAGCTCAGCGGCGCCGAATTCATCCGCCTCGCCAAGGCGCAGGCGGCGCTGCTCGGGATGGACCCCGACATGCTCAAGCGCCCGGTCAACGTCGGCTTCTCGGGCGGCGAGAAGAAGCGCGCCGAGATGGTCCAGATGGGCATCATGGCCCCCCACCTCGCGATCCTCGACGAGACCGACAGCGGGCTCGATATCGATGCGCTCAAAGCGGTCGGCGCGGGGATCAATTCGATCATGCGCGCGCCCGACAAGGCGGTGCTGCTGATCACCCATTATCAACGCCTGCTCGACTACGTAAAACCCGACCGCGTCCACGTCCTGCGCGCTGGCAAAATCGAGCGCAGCGGCGGCCCCGAACTCGCTCACGAATTGGAACGCGAAGGCTATGCCGAGGTTGCGGCGTGAACGCACTCCCGACCCGCAAGCTCGAAGCCTATCGCTACGCCGACATCGACGCGCTGGCGTCGGTGTGGAGCGACCTCGCGCAACCCGAAACCATCGAAATTGCTGCGCAGCAAAAGCTGCAGCAAATCTGGCTGCCGAGCGCCGCCGACGTGCAGATCCGCCGCGTCGAACTGACCATTCACGAACACGCATCGGCGAGCATTTTCGCGCTCAACACCGCGACCCGCTACGGCCGGATCGAGATCGACGTCCACCTTCACGAAGGCGCGCACTTCGACCTTCACGCCGCCAATATCGGCGCGGGCAATGCGACCCTCGAAATCGTCACCACTGTCCGCCACCTCGCTCCCGCCGCAACCTCGCGCCAGATCGTCCGCTCGGTGCTCGGCGGCAAGGCGACCGGCTCCTACCTCGGCAAGGTCGCCGTCGCCCGCGACGCCCAACTCTCCGACTCCGAACAGTCGATCAAGGCCATGCTGCTCGATCGCGGCGCGACCGCCAACGCCAAGCCCGAACTCGAAATCTACGCCGACGACGTCAAATGCGCGCACGGCGCCACCGTCGGCGAACTCGACCGCGAGCAGCTCTTCTATGCGGCGTCGCGCGGAATGGACCCCGCGACCGCGCGCGCCCTCCTCCTCGAAGGCTTCATCGGCGGACTGTGGGACGGTCTGGAAGACCCCGCCATCCGTGATGCTGCGTCAGCCGCTTTGAGGGCCATCGCATGAGCGAATCCGCATCAACCCCTCTCCCCTCGCGGGAGAGGGAGGGAGCCGCGGAGCGGCGGAAGGGTGAGGGGACGCTTCCCGCTGCCGACTGCCCCCTCACCCCGCTCGGCTGCGCCGAGTCGCCCTCTCCCGCGAGGGGAGAGGGGGGTCTCAATGTTCGCGCCCAATTCCCCGCGATCCCGACCGGCTGGCACTATCTCGATACCGCCGCCACCGCGCAGAAACCGCAGGCAGTGATCGACGCCATCACCAATGGCTATGCCCGCGACTACGCCACCGTCCATCGCGGCGTGTACCAGCGCTCGTCGAACATGACGCTCGCCTACGAAGCCGCGCGCGCCGCCACTGCAACCTTCGTCGGCGCCGCGACCCCCGACGAAATCGTCTTCACCAAAGGCGCGACCGAGGCGATCAATCTCGTCGCCTATGCCCTCCCGAAGGAAGGCCGCGACCGCGTCCTGCTCTCCGCGCTCGAGCACCACAGCAACATCGTCCCGTGGCAGCTCGCCGGCTACCAGATCGACGTTTGCCCGCTGACGGAGGACGGCCAGATCGACCTCGACGCGGCAGAAAGCCTCGTCACCAACCGCACCCGCGTCGTCGCCTTCGCGCATGTCTCGAACGTGCTCGGCTCGGTCCTCGACGCCCCCCGCGCCGCCGCGATCGCCCACGCGAGCGACGCGCTGCTGCTGCTCGATGGCTGCCAGGCCGCCCCGCGCCTGACCGTAGACGTCGCCGCGCTCGGCTGCGACTTTTACACCTTTTCGGGCCACAAGCTCTACGGCCCGACCGGCATCGGCGCGCTCTATGGCCGCGCGTCGCTGCTCGAAACCATGACCCCGTGGCAGGGCGGCGGATCGATGATTGACCGCGTCACCTTCGAAGCCACCACCTACGCCCCCCCGCCGGGCCGGTTCGAGGCGGGCACCCCGCACATTATCGGCGCGCTCGGGCTCCACGCCGCGATCGACTGGGTGCAGGGCATCGGCCTCCCCGCGATCCACGCCCACGAATCGGCGCTGACCCGCGCCGCTCGCGAAGCCCTCCGCCAAACCAACAGTATCACCCTGTTCGGCCCCGATGACTCCGCCGGAATCGTCTCTTTCGCCTATGAGGGGGTGCATCCGCACGACGTCGCCACCATCTTGGACGATGCGGGAGTGGCAATCCGCGCCGGGCACCATTGCGCGCAGCCGCTGATGGAGCTGCTCGGCGTTCCCGCCACGGCGCGCGCCTCGTTCGCGGCCTATAGCAATGCCGACGATGTCGAGGCGCTGGTCGACGGCCTGAAACGCGTGAAACGGATTTTCGGATGATGGACGAACCGATCAAGTTGGAACCGGTCGATAGCGTCGAAGCGCCGCCCCGCGCCCGCGTCGAGCTGGAACCCGTGCCAGAATCGCTTGGCGACACCTTCGCCCGCAAACGCGACTATCTGACCGGCTTCCTCGCCGAGGAGAAACCCGAGCCTCCGGTCGGCGGGGCAGGGGGCGCGCTCCAGGAATCGGTGATCGACGCGCTCAAAACCATCTACGACCCCGAAATCCCGGTCGACATTTACGAACTCGGCCTGATCTACGACGTCGCGGCGAGCGAGGATGGCGATGTCGTCGTCACCATGACGCTGACCACGCCGCATTGCCCGGTCGCCGAATCAATGCCCGGCGAGGTCGAGATGCGCGTGCTGTCGGTCCCCGGCGTGCGCGACGCCGAGGTCAAACTCGTCTGGGAGCCCGCCTGGGATCCGTCCAAAATGAGCGACGAAGCCCGCCTAGAATTGGGAATGTTGTAATGAACGTCCAGAGCCGCCGCCCCCGCCCCGCCGCGATCACACTCACTCCCGCCGCCGAAGCGCGCATCGCCGAGCTTATGGCCAAGGCTCCCGCCGATGCCATCGGTGTGAAACTCTCGACCCCGCGACGCGGCTGTTCGGGCCTCGCCTACTCGGTCGATTACGTAACCCAGGCCGTCGCCTTCGACGAGCGCATCGACACCCCCGGCGGGACCTTCTTCGTCGACGGCGGGTCGATTCTCTATCTGATCGGCAGCAGCATGGACTGGGTCGAGGACGACTTCGCCGCCGGTTTCACCTTCGCCAACCCCAACGCCAAGGGCGCCTGCGGCTGCGGCGAGAGCTTTACGGTTTAACCCAGATCATATACGCTTGCGGCACTTCAACGGGGGAAGTGTCATGCAACGCATGCTTGCTATGGGTTACGCCCTGGTCGCGTACGCCATATTCTTTGCTACCTTCCTCTGGCTGATTGCCTTCGTCGGCGACCTCCCGATCGTTCCGACCACCATCAATCACGGCTTGTTCGATGGCCGGCCCGCCCCCCTTGTGCTGATTGTCGATGTCGCCCTGATCGCGCTGTTCGGGCTTCAGCACAGCGTCATGGCGCGGCCCGCGTTCAAGGCCCGCTGGACCAAAGTGGTTCCGACCTCGGTCGAACGATCGACCTATGTCCTGGCATCCGCGATCGTCCTCGCTATCCTGCTCTACGGCTGGCATCCTCTCGGCGCCACGACACTGTGGGACGTGCGCGGAACAATCTTCGCGCCGATCATCTGGGCCGTGTTCGGGGTCGGCTGGGCGGTGCTCTTGCTGAGCACCTTCCTGCACAATCATTTCGAGCTTTTCGGGCTCAGCCAGGCGTGGTCCCACGGCCGCCCCGCGAAGGAAGTTACCCCGCAACTGCGCGAACCGTTGATGTACCGCTACGTCCGCCACCCGCTCTACCTCGGCTTCGTCATCGCCTTCTGGGCAACCCCGCATCTGACCATCAGCCACCTGCTCTTCGCCAGCGGAATGACGGTCTATATCCTCATCGGCATCGCCCATGAGGAGCGCGATCTGGTCGGATATTTCGGCACGGCCTACGAAGATTATCGAACCCGCGTGGGCATGTTGGTGCCGGGGGTCGGGAAACGAAAGCGGACCCCGCCGCCTGATCGCGATCAGAACCCCAGCGTGAAGCGCATCGCTGCGCCCAGATCGTCGGGCGCGCTTGCGATGTGCCCCGGCTGGCGGCGCATGAACACATTGCCGCCGAGCCAGCCGCTCGCCGTGACCGCCCGCCCATAGGACATCTCCGCGTCGA
>JBBQDG010000012.1:0-64932 GCA_038319435.1 Sphingomonadales bacterium
AGCGCGGTGCCGAGCGTTTGCGAGAAGGTGATGGTGATCCAATAGAAGGTCTCGGCCTTGGCGCTGACGATCGTATTGACATCGACCGTCCCGAGCGAGCGGTGCCAGCTGAACAGCGAGATGAGCACGCAGGCGAGCAGCACCAGCGACCCGCCCGGATAGCCGATCCCGAGCGAGCGATCGGCGAAGTCGGCGAGCGTTGTGCCCGCAGTGGTCGACGCGATGATCGTCGCCCAGTAGAGCCATGGATTGAAGCGGCGCGCCTTGATCTGGACCCACACTAGCAGCGCCAAAATCAGCCCGAACACCGCGGTGCCGATGAGATAGCCGCTGAGCCACGAATGGGTCGCACCGGGAGTGGTCTCGCCGAGCCAGGTCATGCTCAGCGTGTCGCCCGCGGTCTCGCCAAGAGTCGTCGCGAGGATCTTGATCAGCCAGAAGCCCAGCGTAACGGCGGGGACCTTGCTCAGCACATCCTTGATGTCGTCCCGCATCAGCTTTTCCTCGCGACAATTTCATCGAGCGCGGTCGCGACGTGGCGCGGATTGCTGCACCCAAGCGGGACTCGAAGCGCCTTCTCGACGCACAAACCCATTCCGCGCGCGACGGGTTCCTTCGACTGCCGAAGCGAGGCTTCAGTCGCGTTCACCAGCGGGAGTGAGTGTTGCGGCATTGCCGAGAAACCGCGTGCCAAGCAGGCCCGAGGCGAGTGCTTCGCTTCGTCCACCACGCGCCTCGTCGGGCTCGAAGCTGACCGCGGCGACATCGATCATGGGCTTGCCACCGCGTTGCAGTGCTCCGTTGAGCGCCTTGAGGTCACTCGCCTGGAGCGCGGCGAACTCGCCCTCGACATCGGTCAGCTCGCGTTCGAGCGCCGCGACCCGCGCCAACTGATAGTTGGTTGGCGCGCTCTCGCTGCCGGTAATCGCGCCGTAGACAGTGTCGGTATGTTCGCGCAGCCGCTCTTCGCCGGTGATCGCCCCGCCCTCGGTGGTCGCGGCGATCTCCTTGCGCATCACGTCGCCGCGCGCCGCGACCTTCTCGGCCAGCGCGCGGGTTGCGGACGGCGTGGTCTTGTCGTCGGCGATCTTTTCCGCCCCCTCGCGCGCCGTTGCGATCCTGGCGGCAAGCGTGCTCATCCGGGAGAACAAGGCTTTCACTCGTTCGGCCGCGACATATTGCGCTTTGCGGTCGGCCAGCGTGTAAGTCGCGCGGCGATCGAGTGTCACGTCGAGTGGCATCGACTGAGCGATCCCATTCTTGGTGATCCGCACGGTGTAGCGGCCAGGGAGCACGCGCTGGCCCTGGGTCGAGGAGCCAGCGAGCGAGGCCGCCGGTGGCACCTGGGGCGGCTTGGTCAGCATCGACCAGCTGATCCGGTTGAGCCCCTTGCGCCGCGACGCAGGCAGTTCGTCGACCAGCGCGCCGGTCGGGTCGAGCACCTCGACCTTCATCCGGCCGATGACGTGGCGGGTGCGCTGATAATAGCTGATCTGCGCGCCGGCCGGAGGGTTTTGACCAGCGAACATCGCGTCGCCCTCGGCCCAGCCGCCGTTGCCGCGGATGCGCTGCTCGACCGGGCGGGACGCAATCAACTTGAGGTCGCTGGCGAGCGTAGCGGGGTCGAGGCCGCGCAAGGGCGAGACGTCGTCGACGATCCAGATGCCGCGGCCGTGGGTCGCCAGCACCATGTCGTCGTCGCGGGTCTGGAAGGCGATGTCGCGCACCGCAACGTCAGGGAAGCCGGTCGGGCGGAACCGGGCCCAGGTCGCGCCGCGGTCGAGCGAGGCGAACAGGCCTTTCTCGGTGCCCAGATAGAGAATGTTCGGGTTCTTGGGGTCTTCCTTGATGACCCAGGCATAGCCGGTCACGGCGTTGGTTCTGGGGCTGACGATCGGCTGCCAGCTGCGGCCATAGTCGGTGGTGCGCCAGACATAGGGCGCCAAATCGCCGTAGGTGTGGCGATCGATCGCGGCATAGGCGACTGCCGGATTGGTTCGACTAGCCTCGATCCACGAAACCCAGCTGCCGCCGGCGACGCCGAGGTTACGGGTGAGGTCGGTCCAGTGCGTGCCGCCATCGCGGGTCAGCTGGACGTTGCCGTCGTCGGTGCCCACCCAGATCTGCCCGGCTGCAACCGGACTTTCGGAGATGGAATAGATCGTCGCATTGGTCTCGGCCGCGCTATTGTCGACGGTGATGCCGCCCGATTGTTCCTGCTTCTGGCGCATCGGGTCGTTAGTGGTGAGGTCGGGCGAAATGCGATCCCAGCTCGTGCCATGGTCGTGGCTGCGGAACAGATATTGCGACCCGATATAGAGTGCGGTCTTGTCGGTGGGCGACAGCGCGATCGGCGTGTTCCAGTTAAAGCGCAATTTCTCCTTGTAGCCGGGCAGCGGCTGGATCGACGGGCCGTCATGAGTCTTGCGGTTGATCCGGGCGATCGTCCCGCCCTGATATTCGGCATAGACATAATCGCGGTCGGTCGGATCAGAGAAGGTCCACATGCCGTCGCCGCCGTACAGATTCTCCCACCGTGAATTGGTGATCCCGCCGGGATATTCCTGGTCGCCGACCCAGCTCGAATTGTCCTGCAGCCCGCCATAGACCTGGTAGGGATCGCGATCGTCGACGCTGACATGATAGAATTGGCTGATCGGCAGGTTGTAGCCCTTCCACCATTTGTTGGCGCCGTCATGGCTGAACCACAGCCCGCCATCGTCGGCGCCGACCATTTCCTTGCTGTTGGTTGGATTGATCCACACGTCGTGCCAGTCGCCGTGGCTGGCACCAGCGGCGTTGGCAAAGCTCTTGCCGCCGTCTTCCGAGGCGATCACCGAAAAGCCCATCTTGTAGAGCTTCTGGTCATCCTTCGGGTCGACGACGAGGTGGCTGAAATAGAAGGGGCGCCAGACCATGCCCTGGCTGCGGTCGCGCTCTTCCCACGTCCGTCCGCCATCCGCCGAGGCGTAAAGCGCCGAGCGGACATTCTCGATGAAGGCGTAGATCATCTTTGGGTTGGACGGTGCGAACACCACCTCGACCCGGCCCCACGGACCTTTGGGGAGGCCGCTGCGGGTAGTGGCGTCGAGCGCAGTCCAGCTAGCGCCACCGTCATGGCTTTCCATCATCCGGCTGCCCGATGGCGCGGTCGGGCCGTCGCCGCCCGAGCGGAACGTCCAGCCCTTGCGGCGGAAATCCCACATTCCAGCGAGCAGGTGGCGCGGATTCGACGGGTCGAGGGTAACGCCCGAGCAACCGGTCGAAAGGTTCGAACCCTTGAGAATCTGGGTCCAAGAGGCGCCGCCGTCGGTCGTGCGGTAGAGGCCGCGGTCCGCGCTGTCGCTCCAAAGGGCGCCGGGTGCGCAGGCATAGACGACTTGGCTGTTTGAAGGGTCGACGACGATTTTGGTAATCCGCTCGGTCCTAGGGAGGCCCGACAGCGTCCAGTTGTCGCCACCATCGGTCGATTTCCAGATGCCGTCACCGACCGACACCGAATTGCGGGTCCAGCCTTCGCCGGTGCCGACCCAGATCGTCTTGGGGTCCTTGGGGTCAATCGCCAGCGCGCCGATCGATTGTGCGCCCGCCTTGTCGAACACGGGGCGGAATGTGGTTCCGCTATCTTCAGACTTCCACACTCCGCCCGAAGCGGCGCCGACGAACAGGGTGACCTTGCCATCGGCCTCCTGGTGCCCGGCGAGCGCAGCAATCCGGCCCGACATGGTTGCCGAACCAATGTTGCGGATACCCAGGCCCGAAATGGTGCCGCTGTCGACGACGGGGGTAGGCGAGGGAACGGGAGCGGGAGCGGCCAGAGCGACGGAGCTGACAGCGATGAGAAGCAGGGCGATCGACGAGTTGCGCATGGCGGTCATCCTTCTCAGCGAGCCGACGTGGGCGTGGTGGTGGGCGTGGGCTTGGTTGAGGAGGCCGGGGCAACCGTTACGCCGGGCTGAGCGAAGCTTGCTGGATCGAGCGGGAAGTTCGCGGTGGCCGTAGCAATCAGGGTGCGCACGCGCTGGTCAGGCTGGGCTGGCTGCCAGCTGTCGATCGCCATCGGAAAGTAGACCCCGCCGACCTTTTCGTAATCGCCATATTCATAATCAGTGACCGTCTGCGCCCCGCGCACCTGGCGCGTTTCGGTCGACCGGATTTCGAGGAAAGTGTCAGGATCGAGCAGAAAATCATATTGGTCACCGTCGTTCTGGCGGACCTGCAGCTTGTAAGCTTCAGTGCCATCGAAATCCTCGCGGCCAAGGTAGCGGACATTCGAGCCATCGTGGAGCGAGGCGAGCAACACGCCATCGATCAGGCCGGCGTCGGCCTGCGCCCGCGATTCATCGGCCGACATCCGCTCGGCATCCTTACGACCCTGGAAAGGATTGATCTTCCACGCCGATCGCCCATCATAAGCCTGGATGATCGTCAGACCCTGGATTGAAAGATCGTCGCGTATCCTATCGCCGCCAGGGTTGCGGGCGCGCGTGCCGTGGTAGGTCAGCTGGAAGTCGCCCGGTGCAATGAACTTGCCGTTGAAGTCGAGCGTGTTGATTGCGGCCATCGCCGCCGCTCCGCCGCGCGCCGCGAGATTTTTGGCGATCAGTTCGGAAGCGGTGGGTTCGGTCGCAGCGAGGAGAGGGGGGGCAGCGACGGCGATCAGCAAGGCCAAACCAGCTAAGCGAAAACCCATCGATAGTCCCCCGTTCAATATTGGTTGATCTTGGCAACCAATTGGCCGTGCGGCAAGTCAACCAAGGGCGCAGCTTCCGTCGTTGGTCGAAAAGTCTGCTCGACGGGCGATGATCGACGGTTGGTTCGGGTCGACCTGCATCCTGCTACTTGGTTATCAAGCCTCCATCGACGACAAACTCGCCGCCGGTGATGTAGCGCGCTTCGTCGGAGGCGAGGAACAGGTTCATGTTGGCGATGTCGAGCGGCTCGCCGAAGCGCTTCATCGGAATCGTTGAAGATAATTCGGAATGGCCGTCCGGATTTGCGAGCACCGCGACGCCCTGCATATTGGTCATGATCATGCCGGGATGAACTGTGTTGACTCGGATTTGGTCTGGCGCTGCCTCCAGCGCGACCGTCTTGGAGAAAATGCGAACGCCGCCCTTGGCAGCGGCATAGGCCGAGCAGAGTGGTACGCCGATGATCCCGACAACTGATGAAATGTTGATGATCGAGCCACCCTTGCCAACTTTGCGCATCAGCGCGACGGCCCGCTGGGTGCCATAAAAGACACTGTTCAGATTGACGTCGAGCTGGCGCGTCCAGTCGGCATCGGTAAACTCGCTGAACGGCTTGAGGATTGCGATCCCGGCATTGTTTACAAGCACGTCGAGGCGGCCATGGTCGCGTTCGATCGTTGCGAAAACTTCGTTCCAGGCGTCGGTGCTGGTGACATCATGGGCTGCTGACGATGCCTTTCCACCCGCCGCGCGGATTGATTCGGCGGTCGCCTCGGCGCCGGTCCCGTCGACATCGGTGACGAAGACGGTCGCACCTTCCTCGGCAAACCGTACCGCCGTGGCATTGCCCAGCCCTGGAACCGACGCGCCGCCTGTGACCAATGCGACCTTGCCTTGCAATCTTCCCACGCGTTCATCCTCTCAAATCCGTGCCGATGGATGATAGTGACCGCCCGGCTTAGTCATACTGCCACATAATATAGGTGCGTCGGCATCGTCGGGCTGGGATGGTAGCGAGGAAGGGAAGATCCGACATGGTCACCAACCGCCGTTTCCTGCTAATGAAGCGCCCCGACGGGACGCCTCGGCCCGACGATTTCGCGCTTCGTGACGAGCCGCTGGCGCCGCCGCCGCCGGGCGCATTCACGGTCCGCAATCATTTTGCCTCGCTCGATCCCGCCCAGCGCGGCTGGATGGATGCGGCGCCTTCCTACATGCCGCCGATCCCGCTTGGCGCGGCGGTGATGGCGACGACCGTCGGGCAGGTCCATGAATCGGCCAATCCGGATTTCGCGCCGGGCGACTGGGTCATGGGACTAAACGCGCTTGAGGATTATTCGCTGTCGACGCCGGGCGGGTTCGTGTCGAAGATCGATGTTTCGCTGGTACCGTCGCCGACGATGTTCCTGTCGGGCATGGGCGCGGTCGGCCTGACCGCCTATTTCGGGCTGCTCGAAGAAGGCAAGCCGCAGGCGGGCGAGACATTGCTCGTCAGCGGTGCGGCCGGCGCAGTCGGATCGGTCGTGGGGCAGATCGGCAAGATCAAGGGATGCCGAACGATCGGAATTGCTGGCGGGGCCGATAAATGTGCACGGCTGACCGGTGATTACGGATTCGACGTGGCGATCGACTATCGCGGCAAGTCGATGGCCGAATTGTCGCAGGAGATCGCGGTGGCCGCGCCAGGCGGTGTCGACATGATCTTCGAGAATGTCGGTGGCGACGTGCTCGATGCCGGACTGATGAACTTGGCGCTGCACGCACGGGTCGTGCTGTGCGGGCTGATCAGCGAATATAACCTCTCCGAGAAGGTCGGCGTGCGCAACCTGTGGCAGCTGATCGTCAAGCGGGCGAGCATTCGCGGCATATTGGTCGCCGATTATGTTGCTAGGTTCCAGGAGGGCGGAATGCAGATGGCGCAATGGATGGGCGAAGGCCGGATGCGCATCGACGAGGATGTGCAGGTCGGGCTCGACCATGCCTATGACGCCTTCATGCGCCTGTTCTCGGGCACGAATACGGGCAAACTCATCCTCAAGATCGCGCCGGACTGAGCCCTTTACACGCCCATCATCCCAGCGGTCGCAGCGCCATCGATGGCATAGTCGGCGCCGCTGATGAACGCAGCCTCGTCCGATGCCAGAAAAGCGACCAGTCCGGCGATCTCCTCGACCTGGGCCATGCGCCGCAACGGGGCCATGCCTTCAAACTGCCCCCGCGCCGCCGCCGGATCGGGCGAGCGGGAGATAACCGACTGGATCAGGGGAGTTTCGACAATGCCAGGAAGAATGGCATTGCAGCGAATCGCGTAGCCGGCTGTCGCGCAGTGGATGGCGGTCGATTTGGCAAGCGCCACGACCGCAGCCTTGGACACTGAATACGCGACATAATTTCCCATCGCGCGGTGCGCGTTCATCGACGAATTGATGATGATCGAGCCCTTTGGCCCACCCGGATTGGCCTTCATCAGGCGCACCGCCGACTGGCATGTTAAAAACGCACCGGTCAAATTCACGCCTAAAACATGGTTCCAGGCATCCAGCGACACTTCCTCGACGCTATTGTCACCCGCCTCGGTCCCGGCATTGGCGAAGGCGATGTCGAGCCGCCCGAACCGCTGGGCGAGATCATCCATCAGCGGCGCCCAGCCCTGTTCAAGATCGACCCGATGCGCGCGAAAATGGGCCCCGGTCTCGGCGCACAGCGCATCGCCGGCGACCTGGTTCGATCCTGTGAAGACGACCTCGGCACCCTCGCTGCGAAGCCGCCGGACGGTGCCCGCGCCAATGCCCGACGTGCCCCCGGTGACCAGCGCGACCTTGCCTTTGAGCCTGTCGTTCATCTTGCCCTCGCTTCGATTTACCCAGCCCGACGATGCGCCCATTCGCGGCGCCGCAAACCTATATGTTTAGTCAAGGTGACGACGATCGAATTGCGGTCCAGAATGCAACTTGAAGTCAAAAAAAGTGCGCGAGGACCGGATCATGGCCGATATCGATTCCACGGGCGGAAGAGCGCTCGCCGATCGCGGCCGGTCGCCCGGGATCAGCTGGGAAGCGCTGATGGAGATCGACGGTCGCCCAGTGCCCGCCTTTCTCAAGACCGAGAGCCATGAATATCGCGGGTCGCAGCCGATCGCTGCCGCACGCTACACCAGCGAGGCGTTCGCCGCGACCGAGCGCGAAAAGATGTGGCCGAACGTATGGCAATTCGCAGCGCGCGAGGAGGATCTTCCCGAGCCGGGCGATTATGTCATTTATGAAAATGCCGGACGGTCGTTTCTGGTCAGCCGCCAGGACGACGGGTCGATCCGCGCGTTCCACAACGTCTGCCTCCACCGCGGGCGCAAGCTGCGGACCGAAGACGGCAGCGCCGAGCAATTCCAGTGTCCGTTCCACGGCTTCACCTGGAACCGCGACGGTAGCTTTTCACACATGCCATGCCAGTGGGATTTCGCGAACCTCGACCGGGCGGAAATGACGCTTCCGGAGGCGGAGACGGGGCGGTGGGGCGGCTATGTCTTCCTCCGTGAAAATCCAGGTGGTCCCAGCCTGGCGGAATATCTTGCGCCGCTGCCCGAGCATTTCGCGCGCTGGCGGCACGAGGAATGCACCACGGTGCTGTGGGTCGCCAAGATGATTCCGGCCAACTGGAAGGTGGTGATGGAAGCGTTCATGGAGGCGTGGCACACGGTCGTCACCCACCCCCAACTGTTGCCCTTCACCGGCGACTGCAACTCTGCATATTGGACGTGGGGAGACAATGTAAACGTCAATCTGGTGCCGTTCGGAATCATGTCGCCACACGTCGATCCCGATGGCAAGACGCAGCAGTGGATCGTCGACGAGTTTATCAAATATAACGGCCGATCGGCGGAGAATTACGATGCCAACGCCGATCCTTTTGCGGTCACGGTGAACGAAGAGAATACGGCGCGGCTCGCGCTTGGTCAGGCGATGCGCGAGGGCTATTCGAAGGCGAGCGGCTATGACCTCGATCATGCCACCGACAGCGAGCTGCTCGACGGGCTGGTCTATAATGTGTTTCCCAATTTCGCGCCGTGGGGCGGGTTCATGCCCAACATCGTCTATCGCTTCAGGCCCGGCAAGGATGTCGATCACAGCCTGATGGAGGTGCGCATCCTGTCGCGGGTGCCCAAGGGCGAGCCGATGCCACATGGCGTGTCGATGCGGATGCTGGGCGAGGATGAGCCGTGGACCTCCTGCACCGAAATCGGCGTGCTCGGCCATGTGTTCGAACAGGATATGACCAATTTGCCGTTCGTCCAGGACGGGTTGAAATGTTCGAAGACGGGAAAGGTCCAGCTCGCGGATTATCAGGAAATCCGCATCCGTCACTTCCACGACACGCTCGACAAATATGTCGGCGGTGGGGCGGTAGCCGCTTAGCGGATCAACGGGCGCGCCATTCTGGGGCGCGTTTTTGAGCAAAGGCGCGGACTCCCTCGGCCATGTCTTCGCTGATAAGGATTGCCTTCATCTCGCGGCGGTTCTGCTTCCATTTCGTCTCGTCGGTGGCGATGTGACCGTCGACGATGCCGAGCGCGACCCGCTTTGCCGCTTGGACCGCGAGTGGCGCATTGGCAACGACCCGCTCGGCCAGTGCGAAGGCGCTGTCGAGGACGGCTGTGCGCGGGGCCAAGGCATTGACGAGCCCCAGTGCGAGCGCGCGGTCGGCGGTGATCGGGTCCCCGGTCAGGATTATTTCCATCGCGATCTTGTGGGGCAACTGGGCAGGCAGGCGGAACACGCCACCGGCGGCTGCGAACAGACCACGGCGGGGCTCGGGCAGGCCGAAGCGCGCGTCGTCGACCGCCACCGCCAAGTCGCAGGCGAGCATTATCTCAAGCCCGCCGCCCAAGGCATCGCCATTAACGCAGGCGATCATCGGTTTGGAGATGGGATGGGCCACCAGGCCGGCGAAACCCCAGTCACGACGCACGGGATCGTCGGGGATGATCGGCTCGCCGCGCGACAGGGCGACAAGGTCCGCACCGGCACAAAATGTCTTGTCGCCAGCACCAGTGACGATGACGCAGCGAATGGCGGGGTCGGCCTCGGCGCGGTCGAGCGCTGCGCCGATGCCGAGGTGGACCGCCAGGTTGACCGCATTGCGCACCTCTGGCCGGTCGATCGTGACCAGCATGACATGGCCGCGTTGCTCGACCCTGACCGGGTCGCTCACGACGCAGCCTTGGCGTGGTCGCGCTTGATCTTCTTGGCGAGGCTCCATTTGTGGACTTCGGTTGGGCCGTCGTAGATGCGAAAGGCGCGGACTTCGCGGAAGATCTGCTCGACGATCGTGTCGCCCGACACGCCGGTCCCGCCCATCACCTGGACGCAGCGGTCGGCGATGCGCATCAGCGCTTCGGATACGGCGACCTTGGTCATCGAGCTTTCGGCAGTGCCAAGCGAGCCGTCATCGAGAATATCGGCACACCAGTCGACCATCAGTTCGGCCTGTTGCAAGTCGATGAGGTTCTCGGCGAGCATGAATCCGACCCCTTCGTGATCGATCAGCGGTTTTCCAAAGGCGTGGCGCGTACAGGCATAAGCGGTCGCGATCTCGTTGGCGCGGATGCAGCCGCCGAGCCAGCGCATGCAATGGGATAGGCGGGCCGGGCTGAGCCTGACCTGGGCGTAACCAAAGCCTTCATGTGGCGACCCCAAAATGTCGCTGGCGGGGACGCGCAGGCCGTCGATCGCCACGACCGCGTGGCCGCCGGGCATCGAGCTGTCGATCGTTTCAAGCAGGCGCTCGATACGGATCGCGGGGTCGGGCAGATCGACGAGGAACATGGTGGCGGCCAACTTGCCGTCGCCGGCATCGGTGCGGGCCATGATGATGCCGACGCTCGCCCCGTCAGCGCCGGTAATGAACGCCTTGCGCCCATCGATCACCCAATGATTGCCGTTGAGTCGGGCGACGGTCGTCATCATTGACGGATCGGAGCCGGCCCCGCCCTCGGCGGCGGGTTCGGTCATGAAGAAGGCCGAACGCGCGGTCCCGGCGACCAACGGGGCGAGGAAACGTCGTTTTTGATCATCGCTCCCGACCTTGCCGAGGAGGAACATGTTGCCTTCGTCGGGGGCCATGGTGTTGCAGGCGAGCGGGCCGAGTGGCGAGAGGCCGGACTTGCGCAGGACGAGCGCGGTCTCGCGCTGGGTGAGGTGAGACCCGTCGGACAAGATGTGGGGAGTAAGGACCCCGGCGGCGCGGGCGAGGGCGCGCAACTCGTGAACGAGTCCGTCGGACGGGCCATGGGAGCCGCAGCGAGAGTCTTTCTCGAATGGGGCGACGACGGTGCGGACGAAGACCTCGACATTGCTGGCGATAGCGGCAGCGCGGGGACTATCGGGGCGGATCATTTGTAGGTCCTTCACAGACTGCTGACGAGGTGACCGCCGTCGATCGCGATGACGGCCCCGGTGATATAGCGCGATGCGTCGGACGCGAGGAGGAGCAGTGCGCCGTCGAGATCCGCGAGTTCGCCAAGACGGCGCTGGGGGATTCGGCGGATCATCGCGCGGCCCGGCTCGGTCTCCCAGAAGCCGTCGTTGATCGCGGTATGGAAATAGCCGGGCGCTATCGCGTTAACGCGGATGTTGTCTCGGGCAAGTTCGAGCGCGAGGCCTTTCGTCAACTGGATCACCCCGGCCTTGCTGATTGCATAGGGGAGCACTCCCTTGGCTTGGCGTAGGCCGAGGACAGAGGCGATGTTGACGATCGTGCCGCCGCCGTTTGCGCGCATGATCCGGGCGGCGGCCTGCGCGACGCGGAAAGCGCCCTTGAGATTGGTGTCGACGACAGCGTCCCAATCGTCTTCGTCATGGTTGAGCGCGGGGCCCTGGCGCGAGACACCGGCATTGTTGACGAGGATGTCGAGGCGCGGGAGCAAGGCGGCGAGACGTTCGATTGAGGACGCGTCGGTAACGTCGAGGTGGATCGCGCGGGCGCCGCGACCGATTTCGGCGGCGAGCGCTTCGACTGCGTCGAGGCGGCGCGCGGCGAGCACGACCGAAGCACCGGCGTCGGCCAGCACGCGGGCGAAATGTGCTCCAAACCCGCTCGACGCCCCAGTGACAAGGGCGACTCGTTCGTCCAGCGTGCGTGCAGTCATGATGCTCCCCGTTCGTCAGGCGCATTAGGCATCGACTCGGGGCTGGTTCGCCTGCCAAAAGTGGCACTTGCCGCGAACGGCGGCGGGGCGGAACAGCGTCCATCACGAGCAAGGGACAGGTCATGGATTTCACGAGCGATTATCGGATGCTGATCGACGGCCGCATGGTCGCGGGCGATGGCGAGATCGACGTGCTCAATCCGGCAACCGGGGTGAAGATCACCACCGCGCCTGATTGCGGAGAGGGTCAGCTCGACGAGGCAGTTGCCGCCGCGCGGCGCGCCTTTCCCGGCTGGCGCGCGACCCCGATCGAGCAGCGCAGCGCGTTGCTCAAGGCGGCGGCGGGGGTGTTCATGGCAAACGTCGATCCGCTCATGCGGCTGCTGACCAGCGAGCAGGGAAAGCCTCACGGCGACGCGATGGGCGAGATAATGGGCTCGGCCTATTGGCTGGGCGCGGTCGCCGACATGACGTTGCCGGTGACGGTGACCGAAGACACGGCCGAGCGCCTGTCCGAGACCAGGCGCGTGCCGCTGGGCGTGGTTGGAGCGATCTCGCCGTGGAATTTCCCGGTGATCCTGTCGGTGTGGAAAATCGCGCCGGCGCTGCTCGCGGGCAATACGATGGTGCTCAAGCCGTCGCCGTTCACTCCGCTGTCGGTGCTCAAGGTCGGGGAGCTGCTTGCTGGCATATTCCCGCCCGGAGTGCTCAACATCGTTACCGGGGGCGATGCGCTGGGGCCGATGATCACGGCCCACAAGGGGATCGACAAGATCAGCTTCACCGGATCGTCGGCGACCGGGCGACGCGTGATGGAATCGGCGTCGGCCGACCTCAAGCGACTGACGCTCGAGCTTGGCGGGAACGATGCGGCAATCGTCATGCCCGACGTCGATGTCGCCAAGGTCGCCAAGGATTTGTTCTGGGCGGCGTTCCGCAATACCGGCCAGATTTGCGTCGCGACCAAGCGAATGTATGTCCATTCGGCGATCTATGACGAACTCGCCGCGGCGCTGACCGCTTTTGCCGCGACGGTGCAGGTGGGAGACGGGGCCGAGCAGGGCACCGAGATGGGTCCTATCCAGAACCGTCCGCAATTCGACCGGGTCAAAGGGTTGCTCGAGGATTGTCGCGCACGGGGGTTCAAATTCCTCGCAGGCGGCGAGGTCGATGCCGACGGCAAGGGCTATTTCATCCCGATCACGATCGTCGACAATCCGCCCGACGATTCGCGGATCGTGCGCGAGGAGCCGTTCGGGCCGATCCTGCCGCTGCTCAAGTTCGACGGCATCGACGAGGTCGTCGCGCGAGCAAACGATAGCGAATATGGGCTGGCCGGATCGGTATGGAGCGCGAACACCGACCAGGCGCGGGCGATTGCCGAGCGACTAGAGACCGGCACGGTGTGGATCAACGAGGTCCAGCATCTGTCCCCCTTCGCGCAGTTCGCCGGGCACAAGCAGTCGGGTTTCGGGGTCGAAAATGGCGAAGAAGGACTGCTCGAATATACCGCGCCCCAAACGATTACGCTGAAACGCGGCTGACCGGGGGGCGGTCCAGGTGGAAGTGATTGCGGCGGTGGCGACGGCGCCTGGCGCCCCGTTCGAGATCGAGCGGCTTCATCTCGACGGGCCGCGCGACGACGAAGTGCTGGTACGGATTGTGGCGGTCGGGATCTGCCACACCGACATTGCCGCGCGCGACGGACAGATGCCGATCGCGTTGCCCGCGGTGCTGGGGCACGAGGGGGCGGGTATTGTCGTTTCGGTTGGGGCGGCAGTGACGAAGGTCGGGCCAGGCGATCATGTCGTGCTGACGTTTCGATCATGCGGGGCGTGCGCGCGCTGCGACCACCATGACCCCGCCTATTGCGAGCAGGCGTTCGTGCTCAACTATACGGGCAGCAGGCCGGACGGGAGCGCGACCTTGCGGCGGACCCAGGGGCCGGTCGCGGGAAGTTTCTTCGGCCAGTCGAGCTTCGCCGACCATGTCATCGCCTATCAGCGCAATATCGTCCGGGTCGAGGACAAGGGCGTCGACTTCGCGCTGCTCGCGCCGCTCGGGTGCGGAGTGCAGACCGGGGCCGGCGCGGTGCTGCGGTCGCTGAACTGCGAGGCGGGATCGTCGCTGCTGGTAACTGGCGCGGGGTCGGTCGGGCTGAGCGCGGTAATGGCGGCGGTGGTCGCGGGCTGTGCGGTCATCATGGCGTCCGACCCGCTGGCAAGCCGGCGGGCGATGGCGCTCGAGCTTGGCGCGACGCATGTGATCGATCCAGCGGTGGGCGAGCTGGAAGCGGGGGTACGGGCGATCGTCGCGGGCGGTTGCGATTATGCGATCGACACGACCGCGCATCCACGGGTGCTCGATGCGGCGCTCCGCTCGCTTAGGGCGCTCGGCGTGCTCGGGATGATCGGGGTTCCGGCACGGCCCGATACGCCGAGCCCGGGACGCGCGCTCGAGCTGCTCGGGCGCGGACTGACGGTGCGTGGGATCATCGAGGGGGACAGCGATCCCGACACGTTCATTCCTGAACTGATCGACTATGTCCGTGACGGGCGTTTTCCGCTGGCGAAGATGGTCAGGACATATCCGTTCCGATCGATCAACCAGGCGATCGCGGAGCAGCATGACGGGCAGTGCATCAAACCGGTGCTCCTGATGGACGTGGCGGGGTGACACTGAGCGGGCCGCTGGCCGGCATCAGGATCATCGAGTTTGCCGGGATCGGCCCGGTGCCGTTCGCAGGAATGATGCTTGCCGATCATGGCGCAGATGTCATCCGCATCGACCGGCCCGGCGCGGCCGATCCGCGTGGCGACATTTTGCTTCGCTCGCGACGCTCGATCGCGCTCGACCTCAAGCAGCCTGCAGCGGTTGCGGTGGCACGCGCGCTGGTCGCGACCGCTGACGGGTTGATCGAGGGCTTCCGGCCTGGCGTCATGGAGCGGCTGGGGCTTGGTCCCGAATTGCTGATCGGAGAGCGGCCGGTGCTGGTTTACGGGCGAATGACAGGGTGGGGGCAGGACGGGCCTTTGGCGCATGCCGCCGGACACGACATCGACTATATCGCGCTGTCGGGCAATCTGCACACCTATGGGCGCGCTGGCGGAAAGCCGACTCCGCCTGCCAATGCAGTCGGCGATTTTGGCGGCGGCGGGATGATGCTGGCGTTCGGCATGGTGGCCGCGCTGCTGGCGGTGCGCGGCGGCGCGGCGGGACAGGTGGTCGACTGCGCAATGGTCGACGGAGCAGCGGCGCTGGCGGCCATGACCTGGTCGATGTGGCAGCGGGGCGAGTGGAGTGACGAGCGCGGGGTCAATCTGCTCGACACCGGAGCACCCTTTTACGACACCTACGAGACCGCCGACGGCAAATGGCTTGCGCTCGGCGCGATCGAGCCGCAATTTTTTGCGGAGTTGTTGCGGCGCACCGGGCTTGAGGGAGATCCGCACTTCGCGGCGCAATATGATCGGGCGAAATGGCCGGCGATGCGCGAACGGTTGACGGCGCTGTTCCTGACCCGAAGCCGCGACGAATGGAGTGCCGCGCTGGAAGAAAGCGATGCGTGCGCGGCGCCGATCCTGTCGCTCGCCGAGGCACCGCGCCACCCGCACCTGATTTCACGGCGGACGTTTATCGAAGTCGACGGGGTGACCCAAGCCGCGCCTGTGCCACGTTTTTCAGCGGTTCCTGCCGCCACGCCGCGTCCCGCGCGGGCGGTTGGCGAGGACGGTGATGCGCTGCTCACCGAAGTCGGGTTCGACGCGGGGGCGATCGCGAAACTGCGCGCGTCGGGCGCGGTCGGCTGATGAATGCACTGATCATTTCGCTCATGTCCGAGCGCCTCCGGACCGGTTAGGATCGCACCGACGAGCAAGGAGAGCAGGCGATGGATCTGGGTTTGAGCGGACGCAAGGTAATCATCAACGGCGGTGCCCGCGGGCTTGGTCTTGCCGCCCTGAAATTGTTCGCGGCCGAAGGCTGCGACGTCGCCTTCTTCGGGCGCGACCCGGCCAAGGTCGAGGCGGCCAAGGACGAATTGGCGGCCAGCGGAGGCAAGGTGTTCGGCGAGGCGTTCGACATGAGCGCCGATCATGACGGCTATAAGGCGTGGCTGGGCAAGGCGGCGAACGAACTGGGCGGATGCGACATCTTCATTCACAATGCCTCGTCGTCGGGCGCAGGCAAGACCGGCGACTGGCAGGCGACATTCGATCTCGACATGATGGGCGCGGTCGGAGCGGTCGAGGCGCTGACCCCGGCGCTGGTCGCGTCGGGCAGCGGGTCGATCGTCATGATGTCGTCGACCGCGGCATTCGAAACGTTCGTCGCTCCACAGGCATTCAACGCTATCAAGGCGGCGGTGATCACCTATGCCTCGCAACTGGCGCAAGCGCTGGCGGCGCAGGGGGTGCGGGTCAACACCGTGTCACCGGGGCCGATCGAATATCCGGGCGGAAACTGGGAAATGATCAAGGGTGTGATGCCCGAGTTTTACGAGGGCACGAAGGCGTCGATGCCGATGGGTCGGCTCGGTCAGCCCGACGAAGTCGCCAAGGCAGTGGTGTTCCTCGCCAGCCCGGCGGCATCCTATATCAGCGGCGCCAATCTGGTCGTCGACGGAAGTTTCACCAAGCGGGTCCAGTTTTGATGAAACTGTATACGTCGATCGGACCCAATCCGCGCGTGGTGACGATGTTTATCGCCGAGAAGGGGATCGAGATCGAGACGATGTCGATCGACATCATGAAGGGCGACAATCGCCAGCCGGGCTTTTTGGCGAGCAATCCAGCCGGAAGCACTCCGCTGCTCGAGCGCGAGAATGGTCGACCACTCGCCGAAAGCATCGCAATTTGCGAATATCTCGAGGAACTTCACCCCGAACCACCGCTGATCGGGACAACCCCGGACGAGCGCGCCGACACGCGGATGTGGGTGCGCCGGGTCGATCTGATGTTCGTCCAGCCGTCGGTCACCGGATTTCGCGGGGCCGAGGGGCTGGCTTTGTTCAAGGACAGGATGCGCTGCGTCCCCGAGGGGGCGGTCGGGGCCAAAGCAGTTGCCGCCGATGGCCTTTCCTTCATTGATGGACAGATTGGCAGCGGGCCGTGGCTGTGCGGCGAGCGGTTTACGCTGGCGGACATTTTGTTATTCGCCTTCGTCGAGTTCGGAGCGGTCGTCGGCCAGCCGTTCGATCCGGCGCTGGCCAATATTGTCGCATGGCGCGCGCGGGTCGCTGACCGACCTTCGGCGGCTGTCTAATTTGCGGATGGCCCGACAGGCGCGGGTGCGGCCACATGGACCGGACGAGCTGGAGTGACGACATGAGCGACGAACCCGATCGCGACACGCTGATCGAGATTTACCGGCGGACCGTGCTGATCAACCGCACCGACGAACGGTTCCGCTCGTTGCTGATGGGCGGTAAGCTGGCGATCGTCTATTATCCGGTGCGCGGTCAGGAAGTGCTGTCGGCGGCGATGATGACCGCGCTTCGGCCCGACGATTATCTCATCACCACCTATCGCGGAGTCCATGACCAGCTCGCCAAGGGGCTGCCGTCGAAGCTGCTGTGGGCCGAGTGCGCCGGGCGGGTGACGGGAACGTGCAAGGGCAAGGGTGGGCCGATGCACATCACCCATCCCGAAACCGGGGTGATGGTGACGACCGGGGTGGTCGGGTCGGGACTGCCGATCGCCAACGGCCTGGCGCTGGCGTCGCAGAACAAGGGCGACGGGCGGGTAACAGTGGTCTGCTTTGGCGACGGCGCGGCCAATATCGGCGCCTTCCACGAAGCGATGAACATGGCGCAATTGTGGAAGCTACCGGTGATCTTCCTGTGTCAGAATAATCTTTATGGCGAGCATACCGCCTTTGCCGCGCACACCGCGACCGCCTCGATCGTCGATCGCGCCCAGGGCTATGGCATGAAGGGGGTCAAGACCGACGGTAACGATCCCGTGGCGATGTACCGCACCGCCAGGCAAGCGGTCGATCGGGCGCGGGCGGGTGAAGGGCCGACGCTGATCGAGGCGATGACCTTCCGCATGCTCGGCCATTTGTTCGGGGCCGACTTTAGCTATGTGCCGGCCGAACTGACGGCCAAAGGGATTGCGGAAGATCCGGTACCGCGGTTCCGCCAGCAATTGCTCGACATGCAGGTGCCCGAGGCCGATCTGGTCGCAATCGAGACGAAGGTCGAGACCGAGATCGATGAGGCGGTCGAGTTTGCGCTGGCGAGCGATTTTCCCGACGCGTCCGAGATCGGGATCGATGTCTATGGCGTGGAGCGGGCAGCGTGAGCGAGGGCCCAGCCAAGCTGAAGAAGATCAGCATCGCCCAAGGGCTGCACATGGCACTCGACGAGGCGATGGCGGCGGACGAGAATGTTATCGCGCTGGGCGAGGATGTCGGTGACGAGCAGGGCGGCGGGGTGTTCAAGATCACCGCTGGGCTGAGCACAAAATATGGCAAGCACCGGATCCGCGCGACACCGATATCGGAGCAGGCGATCATTGGCGCCGCGGTCGGCGCGGCGATCGCGGGATTGCGGCCGGTGGCCGAGATCATGCTGATGAACTTCGTCACGGTGGCGATGGACCAGATCGTCAACCATGCCGCGAAACTGCGTTTCATGTCGGGCGGGCAGACCCATGTGCCTCTGGTGATCCGCACCACCACCGGCGTCGGGGTCGGTTTCGGCGGGCAGCATTCGGACATGCTCGAGGCGTGGTTCGCACATGTCCCGGGATTGAGGGTCGTGATGGCGTCCAACCCGGCCGATGCCTATGGCCTGCTCGCCTCGGCAATCGAGGATGACGACCCGGTCATCATGATCGAAAATATATTGAGCTATGGCATCCAGGGGCCCGCGCCCGAGCCCGGCTATCGCGTGCCACTAGGCAAGGCGGCGATCGCGCGCGAGGGCAGCGACGTGACCGTCATAGCCTATGGCAAGGCGGTGCTCGACGCGCTCGCTGTCGCCGAGCAGCTCGCCGGGGAAGGCGTGTCGGTCGAGGTCGTCGACCTGCGCACCATCGCCCCGTTCGACGAGGCGACGGTACTGGCTTCGGTGGCGAAAACCGGACGCGCGGTGATCGTCCACGAAGCGGTCAAGGCCTATGGCACCGGCGCCGAAATCTCGTCGCGGATCCACGAAGAGCTGTTCGACCAGTTGAAGGCGCCAGTCGGGCGCGTCGGGGGGAGCTTTTCGCCCGTGCCCTTCTCCAAGCCACTCGAGACGGCATGGATTCACAGTCAGGAGCAGGTCGCCGACGCGATCCGTGCCACGCTTCAGCGTAAGGGGGAATGATGGCCAGTGAATTGCGGATGCCCAAGCTGGGCATGAGTACGACCGAGGCGGTGCTGCAGGAATGGCTCGTCGCCGATGGCGCGCGGATCGAGGTCGGGACGCCGATCTATGCGGTCGAGACCGACAAGAGCACGACCGAGATCGAGGCGCAGGAGGCGGGCACGATCCGCCAGCTGGGCATGGCCGAGGAGACATATGAGGTCGGCGCTTTGCTTGGTCACATCGAATGAGCGATCCGGCACATGCGCTGATCAAACAGCTGTACCAGGATGCGGGAGTCGCTGACTGGGGCGCGATCGCGGCGGTGATGGCCGACGACTTCATCATTCACGAGCCGCCGACGCTGCCCTATGGCGGCGAATGGCGCGGGCGCGATGCGCTCGAGCGGTTGTTCATGACCGTGCTCGGCTATTGGGACGATCCGCTGATCGAGCAGGACAGCCTGTCCAGCGACGGCACAACGGTCGTGGCGATGGTCCGCCTGACGATCACCTCGCGGCGCACTGGCGAGCGGGTGACGCACCGGATCGCCGAAGTGTCGCGGGTCGAAGGTGGCAAGGTCGTCGAGATGCGAATCTATTATTACGACAGTGCGCGGTTCGTTGCCGAGCTGACCCCGGGCTGAGGCTAAGGGCTCAGTCAGGCAGGAGCCCTTCGGTCACCCCTTCGAGGTCGGGGCCGATCCGGGTGGCGGCGGGAGCCCACCCGACAGATATTTGTCGAGCGTCTGGTGGAGCTGGCGGATTCGGCTTTCCTGATAATGGCCAAGCTCGACCCGGTCATTGACCGAGGCGTGGAGCCCCTTCTGGACGAACGGGAGATTGGCCATGTCCTGGTCGAACACCGCGCCGAGGCCGCCCCATTCCTTGACTGTGCTCCACGGCTCGTCGGCGGTCAGGAAGCGCATTTCGACCGAGGCGGGCTTGGGCGCTCCCTTTGGCGGGCGGGCCAGCAAGCGGACCTCCATCAGCGTCGAATCCTGGTCCGGCCAGGGGCGCCAACGATAGACGATATTGGGCGAGAAGCCGCCCCATGGCGAAAGGTTGGGGAAGACGTTGTAGGTGTAGGCGTCGAGCACTTCGGTGTCGCTGACGTCGGTTGAATCATAGCCGAGCTCATCGACATAGGCAGTGCGATTCTTCTGGGCGAGCGCGGCGCGCGCGGTATCGCCGTCGCCTAGGACGATCCCGGCCGAACCAGAGCTTCGACCGGTCTCGATCCCCATCGCCTGGAGCACCGATTCCTCGGTCATGCCCTTGCCTTCGAGGTGCGGGCTGAGCACGCCGAACGGGGTCAGCGCGAGGCTGATATTGTCGCCCCACAGCGAATATCGGGTGTTGGCGTCGCCGGTGAAGGGCAGGATCTGGGGATGGGTGGTGACCGAATGCCACGCTTCCATGAAGGCCTCGGCACAGACTTTCCAGTTGGCGTCGATGACCTTGCCGACCCAGACGAAGGTCGAGCATTCCTCGATCCGCCAGCGGTTGAACAAGTCGGGCAGGGGGCCGAGAAACTCGTCGAGCGGAATCTGCGTCTGGCTTTCGGTGACGAAGATGTAGCCCGCGCAATGGTCTACGCGAAGCTGCGGCAGGCTGAGGTCGCGATCGTCGAGATGGCGAAAGTCCCAGCGGCAGGGGATGCGGCTGAGGTCGCCATCAAGCGACCAGGTGAAGCCGTGGAATGGGCATTCCAACTCCTCGGCATGACCCGATTCGGTGCGCAGCTGGCGGCCGCGGTGGAGGCAGACATTGTAGAACGCCTTGACCGACATGTCGGGCTGGCGAACGAGGATGTAGGAGCGGCCAACATTGTCATAGACAACGAAATCGCCGGGCTCGGGCAGTTCCTCGTCGCGCGCCGCCATCTGCCAGACATTGGGCCACATCAGTTTCTTCTCGGCCTCGAAGAAGTCGCGGCTGGTGTAGCGGTGGGCAGCGAGCGGGGCGTCACCAAGGTCGTGCCAGCTGTCGGCGGCGACCGCAGGCGGAACAGGCCGCGAGTCGGCGGCGAACAGTTCGGGGACGCCAGGTCCCGGGCAACGACCCGGATCAGCTTCGCTCACAGTGGCATCCCGATCGCCTCGGCGATGTGACGCTGAACCGCCTGAACCGCGATTTCATTGGAGCCGAGCACGGTGTGATAGCCCTCGGGCGCGTGGAGGAGGTTGGCATAGCCAGCCGACGCTACTCGATAATCCTCGCTGGTGACGACCTCGGCGGTGGCGTCATAAGCCATCTCGCACGTCGCTCGATATTCCTCCGAATGAACCCCGAACGGGGCGTAAACGGCGAACTGGCAGCGGGTCTTGCCGACGCCGTCGGGGAACAGGCGGAAGACCTGGGTGAAATAGACGCCAGGGACGACCGCCCCGAAGAAGATGATCGTGTTGGGGAAGAGGTAGTGGACCCCGCCATATTCGGTTGGCAGCCATTCGCTCGCGTCCTTGCCGACATTTTCGGCGATACCGTTGTCGGGAAAGCCGATGCGGTGGTGGCGACCGAAGGGGGTGAAGACCGCGATGTCGCTGAAATGCGTCTGGCCGATGGTCGATGTGTGGAGCGCGGCGAAATGATAGCCTTCGCCATACGTGTCGAGCGCGAATTTCCAGTTGGAATCGGCGTAAAGGATTCCCTTCTTGACGGGCACGGCGCGGTTGATCTCGATCATGTCGAGGATGGGGCCAAGATCGCCAAGATGCGCGTCGATATCGATCGGATCGCCCCCTCCGGCGCGAACGAACAGCAGCCCGCGGCTTTCGGCGGATGGCAATTCGATGAGGTTGCGGGCGCCGATCTCGCAATCGGCGAAGCTGGCCTTGCTGGGTTGGCCGATCAGTTTCCCTGATGAATCAAAGGTCCAGGCATGGAACGGGCAGGTCACGCGCGCGCGATGTTCGGAATGGGGCTCATGTTGTTCGATCAGCTTGGCGCCGCGGTGGGTGCACATGTTGAGAAAGGCGCGTGCCTTTCCGTCCTTGCCGCGCACGAACAGGATCGAAGGGCCGGCGGCGTCGAATACCAGCAGGTCGCCCGGTTCTGGAATGTCGCACGACAGCCCGGCAACGACCGGCTGGCCGAGGAACAGCTGCTCGCGCTCGGCCTCGAACCGGACAGGGTCGATATAGGCTTCCTTGGGCAGCGGCATCGGCCCCGGCGCAAGGTCGGTGGTCTTGCCGGCGACATGCGCCACCATCCGCTCGAGCGTTTCCTGTGCGGCGTGTTTGCGCCGCGCCGCCCAGTCGGTCTGCGAAGCAGCAATGCCGGGATCTCGATCGCTCATCCTCGTCCTCGCAAATGAAGCAGTGTTCGGGTCTTCCTCCGGGGAGCATGACAGGTCGGGCGCGTTGATCAAGCTGGCGCTTTAGTGAGGAGGAGCAAGAGGATGGCGATTGCCGACATCGGTCCCGTGATGCAGATCGCATTCGTTCCCGACGATTTCGACGCGGCCCTTCGGCATTGGACTGAGGTGATGGGGGTCGGTCCATTTTTCCTCCTCGAGAAAATATCGCTCGAGAGGATGCGGTATAAAGGCAAGCCGTCGGACATCAGCTTCACCATCGCATTGGCTTACTGGGGCGACATCCAGGTCGAACTCATCCGGCAGGAAAGCGAGGGGGCGTCAATCTATGTGGATATGCCCAATGGCGGGGCGATGCATCATGTTTGCCTGCTGACCGACGATATTGAAAAGGCCAAGGCGATCGCCGCCGAAGCCGGGGCCGAACTGCTGGTCGAGGCGAAGGTCGGCGCGGATGGCGCGGTAATCTACGTCGACACCAAGGGCTATCCCGGCGGGATCGTCGAGGTGCTCCAGCCGGCGAGTGGGAGTGAAGGATTGTTCGCGATGATGCGCGGGGCCGCACGTGGCTGGGATGGAAGCGATCCGATCCGCAAGCTGGGCTGACGAGGAGTGAGGTGTCGGCTTCAGTAGGCCGCGCCGAGGTAGCCGAGCTGGCCGGCCTTGAACACGGTCTGGCTGCGGTTGACCGCATTCAGCTTCTCGCCGGCGCGGTGGACGTGATAGCGGACGGTGGCGTGGCTGCGCGACAGGATTAGGCTAATTTCGCCATCGGTCTTGCCGATCGCCGCCCAGCGCAGGCATTCAACCTCGCGCTTCGACAATTTGCAGTCGGCTGGCATCCATTGCTGCGTACGCATGACCCCGACATAACCAGCGATAAAGCGCCGCGCGATTGCGCCCAGGGTCGCGGCATGAGCTTCATATTCGACCGACATGTCGGTCTTTTCGGGGTCTGACGAGGGGAAGCTGACGGCACCGATCTGTCCGAACGGTAGATGCACCGGCACGACGATCGCCGAGCGGCACAGCGCCCGCTTCTGAAAGTCGGCGAGGCTCATTTCCTCGAGATATTTGTTGCGCCAAGGTCCGTGGAAACCCTCGGCATTGGCCCAGAACGGTTCGCCTTCGTAGCGGCAGGCGCGCGGCAGCGGTGAGCTCAGCGCAAGCCTGGTGTCTTCCCACCAGCGTTCGCCGTCGGCGATCCAGCCGAAAATTTCGCCGTTGATGATCGCACCCTCGGCGTCGACCATCGGTTCCTTGGAGGCAATATCGCTGCAGGCGGCGATGCGCAGGCTGCGCTCGGTCGCGGCGTCGCACAGGGCGACGGCGGCATCGTGGATGTCGTCGATGGCTCTGATCGTGACTCGCTCGACCAGCGGCGGATCGAGCGCCACCTCCGGGATCTTGAACCGAGTCGCCAAGGCCTGTTCTCCTGACTTATTTTCATCAGGATAGCAGGGCGATTGACGTTGCGGAAGGGTGATGGCGTCCTCGTTAAATTGCCAACTGACTTTGGTCGTCAGCCCTGACAGACTAGCCGCGATGGATCCCAGCAAACTGCCCGTCCTCTTCGCGATTGGCGAGATTACCGATCGAACGGCAGACCCGCGCGATGCGATGGAACCGGTGCGGCTGATGGCGTCGGCGGCTCGCCTGGCGGATGAGGATGGCGGTGGTGGCTGGCTCGACCGGGTCGATTCGCTTGATGTCGTCCACCAGAAGAGCTGGCGCTATGCTGACACGGCGGCGGCGATTTGCGGTGATCTCGGCATTGCTCCAGCGCGGGCGCGCTACGGCCATTACGGCGGCGAGACCCCAGTCGCGATGATCGACGCGGCGGCGCGGCGGATCGAGGCGGGGGCGAGCGCGGTGGCGCTGATTGTTTCCGGCGAGGCGCAATATGCGCGGTCTAAAGCGCGGCGCGAGGGGTGGGAGCCACGGTGGACCCCTATCGCAGCGCGCGAGGAGCATGCGTTCGATCCCGCTGGCGTGATCGATCCGCTCGCTAAGGTGCAGGGCGTGCTGACGCCAGCGCAGGTTTATCCGCTGTTCGAAACGGCATGGACCGCGGCGCGGGGACAGACCCAGGCCGAGGGAATCGCCGAATCGGCCGACTTATGGGCGCGCAATTCAGCCGTGGCGGCGGACAATCCTTTCGCGTGGCAGTCGGCGGCGATGGCGGCGGACGCTATTGCCGATCCATCGGCGGGAAATCGCTGGATTTGCTGGCCTTACACCCGCGCAATGGTGGCCAATCCGGACGTCAACCAGGGTGCAGCACTGATCATGACCAGCCTGGCCGATGCCCGAGCACGCGGGATTGCCGAGGAGCGGCTGGTCCATGTTCAAGGCGGCGCGTTTGCCAGCGAGCCCCGCAATTGGCTGAAACGCGATCGCTTCGACGCGTCGGGGGCGCAAGAGGCGGTGTTGCGGGCGATGGGCGACCGGTTCGACCTGTTCGAGCTGTACAGCTGCTTTCCGATTGTGCCGAAGATGGCCGGTGACACGCTCGGGTCGAACGCATTGATGGCACCGACTGTCGCCGGTGGGCTGAGCTTTTTCGGGGCTCCGCTCAATTGTTACATGATGCACGCGGCGACCGCGATGGTCCGGGCGATGCGGGCCGGGCAGGGAACGCGGGGGCTATTATATGGGCAGGGTGAGTATCTGACCAAACATCATGCGCTCGCTCTCGGGTTTGCGCCGGGCAGTCCCGGGGCTGGTGATGTGCGGGTGACGGCGGACGCCGCACGGGGACCGATCCCGCCGCTCGCGGTCGATGCCGAGGGCGACGCGATCGTCGAGGCGCATACGGTGTTGTTTGACCGGAGCGGGATGCCGACGATGGGGGCGATCGTGGCGCGCGGGACGGCGGGCTGGCGCACGCTGGCGCGGAGCGACGATGCCGCGGTGATCGCGCACTTGCTCGACCCGGGGGCGGGGCCGATCGGGCAGCGCGGGACGGTCACGACGGTCGATGGTCGTCCGAATTGGCGGTTCGCATGAACGGCTGGACCGGCAGCAATTTCGGGGTCGCGGTAAAGGCGATCGCGGCAGCGGTCGAACTCGACCGGGCGGCGTTGGTCCATGGCGACGAGGTGATCAGCTGGCGTGAGATGGACCGGCGGAGCGACGCCATCGCGGCGGGACTGCTGGCAGCGGGGCTGAAGCGCGGCACGGTCGTCGGGCAGCAGCAGCGCAACAGTCCCGATTACATGCTGGCCTTCTTCGGATGCCTCAAGGCGGGGCTGGTGCCAGTCAACGTGAATTATCATTATCGCGACGCTGAACTGGCCGACATCGTCCGCAGGTTCGGCATTGGCGGACTGGTGCAGGACAAAGAGTTTGCTGGCAGTGTCGAAGGCGCGCGGGCGCTGGGCACGACGATCGACCATGTCTTCACAACCGGTGCGGGAGGTGGCCTCGAGGCGCTGGCTCTGGGCGGGGGTTTGATTGCGCCCGACGATGACCCAGCGAGCTGTTTCTATGTAGCGACCGGTGGCACGACAGGGATGCCAAAGGCGGTGATGTGGCGCCAGGTCGATGCCTGGGCGGCGTTTCAGATCTCGCAGTGGCCGGGCGCCATCGGCGAAGCGGCGAGTGTCGCGGAGTCGATGGAAGAGCAGGCCGGGCGCGCCCGAGCGACCCCGCCGCCTGACCTTGGGACGCGCAGCCCGCTGCTGATGCTGAGCCCGTTGATGCACGGAGCGGGGCTGTTCGCGGCATTGATCAACCTGCTGCGCGGGGGCACGCTGGTGACCATTCCGGGGACGCGGTTCGATCCCGACCGCGCGATCGACACGATCGGCGCGCGCGCGATCACGTCGGTGAGCTTTGTTGGCGACGCGTTCGCGCTGCCGTGGGCCGAGGCGCTCGAACGGCGGGTGGACGGGGCAAGCGCGATCGCCGGGTTGCGCTTTGTAACCTCGTCGGGCGCGGTTTTCTCCGAAGCGGTCAAGCAACGGCTGTTGGCGATCAATCCGGCCCTGTTCCTGATCGACGCACTCGGATCGTCCGAAAGCGGAGGGACGGCGGTGTCGATCACCTCGGCGTCGCGAACATCAGGCGGGGGATTCCAGCCGATCGCGGGGCGCGAAGTGAAAGTTTTCGACGAGGATTTCAATGAACTGCCGCGCGGATCGGAGGCGTTCGGCATCCTCGCGCGGTCGGGCCCGCTGCCGCTCGGCTACCTCGGTGAGGAAGCGCTCAACGCACGCATCTTCCCGACAATCGACAAGGTTCGCTACCTCATGACCGGCGACCGCGCTCGGATCGATTTGAATGGACGAATCGAGTTTGCCGGACGCGACAATCTGTGCATCAACTCGGGCGGCGAAAAAGTCTTCCCCGAAGAGGTCGAGGCAGTGCTTCAGCGCCAGCCAGGGGTACGCGACATTCGTGTGGTCGGTGTGCCCGATGAGCGCTTCGGGCGACGAATTGCAGCAGTGGTGCAAGCTGACGGTTTGCTTGACGAGGCGGCGCTCGATCAGGCCGTTCGTGCCGCGCTCGCCGCCTACAAGGCGCCGCGTCATTATGTGTTCACGACGCAATCGCTCAGGCTTAACAACGGCAAGCCCGACTACAAGACGGCCCAGCGCATCGCCGAGGCGGGCTAGGCCGTTCGCGCGGCCTTGTCGCGGTCGTTGGTCGCCCGAATCTTGGCCGCCATCGCCTGCCATTGCTCGTCGCCCAGCGGGGACAGGGTCGGCCAGAAATTGCCGCCATTGGCCTGGTAGCCGGCGCCGTCGATCGCGATCGTCTGGCCATTCACATAGTCAGCGCCAGACGCCATCAGGAACACTGCGAGATTGCAGATTTCATGCATCTCGCCGACCCGGCCCATCGGATTGCCGGCCTTCATCGCCTGGTCGCCCTTGGGGGACAGCCGCTCGGTCATGCCCTTGGTCGGGAAGGCGCCCGGTGCGATGGCGTTGAAGCGCAGGCCATAGCGACCCCACTCCATCGCCAGGCTCTGGGTCATCACGTTGATCCCCGCCTTCGACATCGCCGACGGCACGGTGAAGGGCGACCCGTTCCACACCCAGGTCGTCAGGATCGACAGGAAGCTTGCCTTGCGCTTCTCGGCGATGAGGCGTTTGCCGACATCGAGCGTAACGTAGAAAGTGCCCTTGAAGACAATGTCGGAAATGGCGTCGAAGCCGCGCGTCGAGAGGTCTTCGGTGCGGCTGATGAAGTTGCCGGCGGCATTGTTGACGAGCCCGGTCAGCGGGCCGTCCTGCCAGATGCGATCGACCATCGCGGCAATCGCATCTGGCGAGCGGATGTCGCACGCGATCGGCGTGACCTTGCCGCCATGCGCCGTCATCATCGCCGCCGCCGCTTCATCGAGCGTGCCGCCGCGTCGCCCGCAAATATAGAGCTCGGCGCCCAGCGAGAGGAAGGCGCTGGCAAGCTCGAAGCCAATGCCGGTGCCACCGCCGGTGACGAGAATTCGCTCGCCGGCCATCAGGCCGGGGCGGAACATCAGCTTGTCCATTGTCATGTTTCCTCCCGAGCGAGCGCGCGGCGATAGGCGGGTCGGTCGGCCAGTCGCTGGAAATAATGTTTGAGACGCTCGGGCAGGGGATCGAAGGCAGCGACCCCAACGAAGGCGCTCAGCTTGATCGCATAGCCGATCGAGATGTCGGCGGCGGTGAATCGGTCGGCGGCGATAAAGTCGCGGCTGCCAAGCATTTGGTCGAGATCGGCGAACACCGTTGCCAGCCGGGCGCGCATGTCGTCGACCACGCGCGGCAGGCGTTTGTCCTCGGGTATGAAGAATCCGTAGAGTAGCGCGACCGCCTGCGGCCAGCTGAGCGTGGTTTCGCCGTAGGCCAGCGCGTCAAGGTAGCGGCCATAATCGGGTTCGTCCGGCGCGACCGCGAGGTCGGAACCGGCGCGAGTTGCGAGATAATGGCCGATCATCACCGACTCGCGCATCCGCGTGTCGCCGTCGATCAGCAACGGGATCGTACCGAGCGGATTTTCCGCAAGATATTCTGGCGCGGCGAGGCGCGGCGGGAAGGGTAGCGTGCGAAGCTCATAGTCGAGGCCGAGCTCTTCCAGCGCCCAAAGCGGGCGAAACGAGCGGCCGCCGTTGCAGTGATAGAGGATTGGCTTGGCGGACAGAGCGGCGGTCACAGGCCGAGGATCTGCTTGGCGATGATGCTCTTCTGGATCTCGTCGGTGCCACCGAAGATCGTCCAGGCGCGGCCATTGAGGTAGCGCGCGGCGGCGAGCTGGGCATCGACCGAGTGCACCGGTTCGGGTGCACCATTGCCATAGAGCGGTCGCTCGGAGGGAAGCTGCAGCCCGTCATAACCGAACAGGTCGACCGCCAGCTGGTCGATTTTCTGGTTCAGGCCCGATCCGATCAGCTTTGTAAGGGATGATTTGGGTCCGGTCGGCCTTCCCGCGGCGACATCGGCAAGGATACGCAGCTCGGTCGTCTCGAGTGCTTCCGCCTCGAGCCGCAGCCGCTTGAGCCGGACCGCGATGTCAGGGTCGTGGCTCATCGCGCCATTCACCCCGGAGGGTCGATTGGCGGCGAGCAATGCCAGACGGTCGAGCTGGACCAGCAGGCGTGGCGCATAACAGCTGCCCCCGCGTTCGGTGTCGAGCAGTGACTTGGCAATGCCCCAGCCCTGCCCCTCCTCGCCAATGAGATTGTCGATGGACGTCACCGCCTCGTCGAGGAACACGGCATTGACTTCATGGTCGCCGGCGATGGTGATGATCGGCGTGACGCTGATCCCCGGCTGATCCATCGGGATAAGGAGGAAGGAAATGCCGGCTTGCGGGCGCGCGTCGGGGTCGGTGCGGACCAGGCAGAAAATCCAGTTGGCGAACTGGGCATGGGTCGTCCAGATCTTGCTTCCGGTCACGCGATACTCGTCGCCGACCCGCACCGCGCGCGTCTTTAGCGAGGCGAGGTCAGAGCCCGATCCCGGCTCGGAATAGCCTTGGCACCAGCTGTCCTCGCCCGACAGGATGCGCGGCAGGAAGCGCGCCTTTTGCTCGGGCGTGCCATAGGTGCAGATGATCGGGCCGATGAGCTTAAGGCTTAGCACCGACAGGCTTGGCGCCCCGGCGAGAGCGCATTCCTTGTCGAACAGATAGCGTTGCGTCGCGCTCCAGCCGGTGCCGCCATCTTCGACCGGCCAATGGGGCGCGAGCCAGCCCTTCTCGTTGAGGATTGCCTGCCATTCCAGTCCAATGTCAGGATCGACGAACACCCCCGGCGTGCGCGCCGCACCGTCGCGCAGCCGCTCGGGCAATTTGTCGGCGAGAAAGGCACGAAGCTCGTCGCGGAACGCCAGATCGGCGGGGGAAAAAGCCATGTCCATGCGCGTCAGCTCTCCATCGCCCAGCGGATTCCCCGCCGCAGCAGGTCGTAATAGACCGGATAATTCCATGCGCAGCGCTCGGGGTTGGCATAGAATGGCACCAGCGTCGGCAGATCCCAATGACCGCGACAATGACCCAGCGTGTTGTACAGGATCTGCCCCGCGCCGACGTCGCGCAAGTAGAGGATCGGCACAATTGCGTCGGTCCAGTCGGCATCGACGAAGCCGGTCGCCTCGCCGGTGAAGCGGGTTTGCATGAGGATGCGGATCGGGCTCAGCGTATGCGACAGATAGAGTTCGTCGATGATCTCGAAATCGTCGATCCCATGGGTCAGCGCATGATCGCGTTCGACCACTTCAACCGCGTAGGGGCCAATCGGGGGATGCGCCTTGAAGCGGGTGCCGAGCAATTTCATGACGTCGTCGCGCACATCGGGCGTGGCAACGCCCTGCTCGGTGAATATGAGGATCGAATTGGTACCGTGGAGCGCGAGCCAGCGACCGCCGCGTTCTAGCCATGCGGCGATGGCGGCGGTCTCGGCCTCGCTTGGCACGAGGTCGCAGGTGTAGCTGATCAAGAAGCTGCACGCGTTCAACCGGTCGAGATCGGCATAGTCGGCGGCGACCGTGGTACGGACATGAGGATGATCGGCGAGAAGCTTGAGCAGCTCGAGCCGGGCGAAGTCGATATCGTGATATTTGCCCGCCGCGACGAAGTGCGCGTCGATCCGCTGGGGCGCATTCATGAGCGGATCGCCGCATCGCTACCTTGAACGGCGCTCAAGATAATCGCGACTTTGCCGGATAATATATCCATTTAGCGCTCCAAAATCGCGACCGCGGCGAGGCCGGGGGCGCCATAGACATGGCTGTAGGCGGTTTTGGGCGAGCCCGGAACCTGCCGCGCCCCGGCTGTGCCACGCAACTGGACGACATTCTCATAAACCTGACGAAGACCCGACGCGCCGATCGGTTCACCGCAGGCAAGGCAGCCGCCATCGGTGTTGACGGGCAGCGCCCCGCCGATCTCGGTCTCGCCGTCGCGCAACAATTGCTCCTGCTCGCCATCCTTGCAGAAGCCGTTCTCGGCCATGTGCATGATCTCGGCGCCGCTTTCGGTGTCCTGCAATTGCGCTACGTCGATGTCCTCGGGGCCGATGCCAGCGAGCGCGAAGGCGGCGGCCGAGGCGTTGGCGGTGGGCGAACCGCCGCGCACGACGTCGATCGACGGGGCGAATACCTCGAACGATCCGGGAGGGCGGGTGCGGAACGCGACTGCCTTCAACCGCACCGACGCAACGCCGAGTTGGCGTGCCTTGCGTTCGCTCATCAGGATCAGCGCGACACCGCCCTCGGCAGGCGAGCAGAACATGAATTTGGTCAAGGGATCGTTGACCATCTGCGCGTCGAGGATCGCTTCGAGCGACATCGGTGTGCGGCGCCAGGCATGGTCGGCGCGCGCGCCGTTGCGAAACGCTTTTTCGGCGACCCGGCCGAGCGTCTCGCGCGAGATGCCGTGGAGCGCCATGTAGCGCTGAATCTTCATCGCGAAGAATTGGGTGGTGAGCATGAGCCCGGTCTCGCCATACCAGTCAGGCAGGCCCCAGTCCGCCGGGCGGGGATCGAACGCACCGGGCGCGTGCTTGTCGAAGCCGACCGCTAGCGCGATGTCGTGCGCCCCGCTGGCGATCGCCGCTTGCGCCGCCGACAGCGCCGATCCGCCGGTCGCGCAGCCATTGGCGACATTGACGAACGGCAGACCGGTCAGACCGAGCTCGTTGACCATGATGTCGGCCGATCCGCTGTTAGCCGATCCGCCGAACGCGGTTTCGACATCGCGCCACTCGATTCCGGCGTCGGCCAGTGCGGCGCGGACGGCGAACACGCCCTGGTCGCGACCGCTGCGCGCCGGGGTGCGGCCGAATGGATGGATTCCGATCCCGGCGATGCACACGCCGCTCATGCCACCGGACCGAAGGCGAAGGTGGAGTGCGCGTCATCGAACGCGACGATGCGCAGGGCAAGCGGCATGCCGATCACGGGTTGGTCGATGCCCACCAAGCGCGCCTCCACGATTACCTCGCCAGGCAGTTCGACATAGCCGATCATGAACGGTTCGAACGGCGACGGGCCGTCATAGGGCGGGCGCTTGGGTTCGAAGCGCTGGACGGACCATGACCAGAGCGTCCCGTTCGGCGACAGGGTGACCGGATCGAGGCCCGAGGCAGCGTCACCATCGGGCATCGGGAAAACGATTCTACCGTCGGAACCGCGCCCGCCGATGAGGCGCGGCGGTCGCTGATCGGTCCACAGGCCGGGCGCGATCGGGGTCAGCGCGGTCATGCCGCGACCGCCAGGCTGGCGAGTTCGCTCGCCGGATCGCCGAGCAGGCGCGACAGGAGGAGGATGCGCTTGTGGGCGTGGCCGATGGCGAGTTCCTCGCTCATGCCCATGCCGCCATGCATCTGGATCGCCTCATGGCCGATATGAAGCGCGCGTTCTGCGACGAACGCCTTGGCCCCGGCGCAGGCCGCCATCCAACGGCCGTCGGCGTCGCGTTCGGTCAGTGTCGCGCGCCACAGGATCGAGCGCGACTGCTCGAGCATAGTATAGCAATCGACCAGCCGGTGCTGGAGCGCCTGGAACGAGGCGAGTGGCTGGTCGAACTGGCGCCGTTCGCGGGTGTAGGCAAGCGTGTCATCGAACAGCCGCCCGGCCAGCCCGACCATTTCCGCCGCGATGCACAGGCGAGTCTCGGCGGCGGCGATAGCGAACGCCGGATCGAGCGGTCCGAGCCGGTCGGCCGCGCTGCCGCGAAAGGTCAGCACGGCTGCCTCACCGCCGTCGACCAGCCGGTAGGTGCGGGTCTCCGCTACGGCGCGCTCCACTGCGTAAAGCGCAGGGCCGTCGTCGCTTGCGGCGGTGACAAGATAGGTCTCGGCCGCGCCGCCGCCGAGCACGAAGGTCTTCGACCCGCTGAGTGTCCAGCGCTCGCCCGATAAGGTCGCCCGAACCTGGCGCGGATCAAGAGCGTAGCGGCCGGCTGGTTCGGCAAAGGCGACCGCGACCCGCCGTTCGCCCGAGCCGATCGCCTCTGACAAGGCTTTGGTTCCGGGAACGCCTTCGAGCAGGCGCAACGGCAGCAGGGCGCCCTCCAGCCAGGGATCCGCGGCGAGCGAGCGGCCGAGCGTCATTGCGGCGACGACCATGTCCTCGGTCCGGCCGCCTAAACCACCTCGTGACGACGAGGCAGAGAGCGCCAGCAGACCCAGCTCGCCCAATTCGTGCCACCTCGCCGCTGCTGCTTCGCCATGAGTGCGCTCAACTCCGCGGATCGCACCAGGCGCGCTGGCGACGAACCGCTCGATCGTCCGCTCGAACATCAACTGGTCACCGTCGAGGTCGAAATTCATGCCCGCACCGTGAACGTCAGCGGGAGCGCCGTCAGGCCGCGCAGCAGCAGGTTTGGTTTGATAGTGAGCGCGGCCTCATCAACGAAGCGGATGTTGTCGAGGCGCGCGAGCAGTCGTTCGAACGCGATCGAAGTTTCCTTGCGCGACAGCATGTTGCCGACGCACATGTGAATGCCCTTGCCGAACGCGAGATGGGTGCGTGCATTCGCTCGTGTTACGTCGAATCTGTCGGGATCCGGAAATTGCGCCGGATCGCGATTGGCGGCGCCAAAGCGCAGCATCAGCAAAGTGCCTGCCTTGATCGCCATCGCGCCAAGCTTGGTATCGCGCGCCGCGATCCGCCACAGGCCCGACGCCGGGCTTTCGGTGCGCAGCATTTCCTCGACCATGTTGCGGATTAGCGAGGGGTCGGCGCGCACCTTGGCGAGCTGGTCGGGGTTGCGGATCAGCTGCACCATTCCGCCCGCCAGCAGCGATGTCGTTGTCTCGTTTCCGGCAACCATCAATTGCTGGAGAATCGACAGAAGTTCGGGAACATCGAGCGGGCGTTCGCCCTCGATTCGCGCAGTTACGAGGTCGGATAGAAGGTCGTCGCGGGGGGTCACGCGCCGCTCCTCGATCCGCTCGATCATCGCATGCTGGAACTCGACGACGAGCGTTGCGCATTCCAGCTCGCGTTCCTTGGACGCGAGGCCGCCAAGTCGATCGGCGAAGGCGTCCGACCAGCTTTTGACCGATCGGAAATCGGAGCGGTCGATGCCGATTTGCTCGGCGATGAGCTGGACCGGCAGCGGCATCGCGAATTCCTCGACAAACTCGCATGATCCGCGCGCCGCGAACCCGTCGATCAGCCGGTCGACGATATCGCGGATATGGCTCTCGAGCGCGTCGACCCGCCTCATCGAGAAAGCAAGGTTGACCAGCTTGCGGAAGCGGGTGTGGACCGGCGGATCGGCGGTCAGCAACGTGTTGGTCTGCGGCCAGCCTTTGTCGAGGATCGCGGCTACATCGGGATCGGTCGCGCGTTGTCCGGCCAGCAGCGTCGCGAAATCGTTCGAGAAGTCCGCGATCCGCGCGATCGCCTCGCTGACCAGGGCATGGCTCAGCACGACCAGTGTTCCACTCCCGGGCACGACATGGATCGGTCCCTGGCCAAGCGCCGCCTGGTACGACGCGAACGGCTCGGCGATCACCTCAGGCGCGAACAGGTTCAACGGCCTGACAGGTTCGAGGGCGATGCACTCCATGTCAGAAAAGTGGCGCTTTTCCGATCGTAGGGCGATCCGTCAAAATGTTAGGGCGCGGCGTTGGGTCGGCGGACAAATTGCCTGCTCGACCACGGTCTTGATGAGTGATCATGTTCCACCCTCCTGTGGGCCGACATGATCCGGGTTCTGGCGCGACTTGCCGACTGTCTAATTTAGCACTTTGCGCCCCTTGCGGGTCGTCGCAATGCTACCGCGAGGCCACGGCGCTGAGCGCGTCGCGTCCATCAATTGGGAGTACGGATGGCGGACTCGTCAACCATGACGCAACAGGAAGCGGACCCCGCACAGGAGGCCGCCTCGCGCTTGGTGCTCGACAGCATGACCGAGCGCGCGGCGGCGCGGACGCCCGATCATGTCGCGCTGCTCCAGGATGGCGAATATGTGAGCTATAGCGCGCTTCATTCGGCGGTGCTGCGCTGTGTCGCGGCGCTTCGCGCGCGCGGCGTCGGACCGGGCGATCGCGTTGCCTATCTCGGGCTCAACAGCATCGATTATGTCATCCTGCTGCAGGCATTGTTGCGCATCGGCGGGGTGCTGGTGATGATCAACTGGCGGCTCGCCGCACGCGAGATCGCCTACATCATCGAGGATGCCGATGTGACGTTGCTCGTCACTGATGCTGACCGGCTGGCGATGGTCGGCGGTCGCGTGCCGCTGATCCTGCTAGTCGACGCCGTTCATGATGGGCGGCCGCGTTTTCGCGAGTGGATTGCGGGCTTCGAGGAGGATCTCGAGAAGCGAGCGCCGGCCCCCGACGATGTCGCGATCCAGCTTTATACCAGCGGCACGACCGGCAATCCGAAGGGTGCGCTGCTGACACATGGCAGCCTGTCGGCGTCGCTCCGCCAAGGATCGATCAGCGGCCAGGCCTGGGCTGGCTGGACCGAGCGCGATGTCGCGCTGGTCGCCATGCCGCAATTTCATGTTGGCGGGACGGCGTGGACGATCCAGGCGCTCAATGCGGGCGGGACCGCGGTACTGCTGGCCAAGCCCGACATCGACCAGATACTCGACGCGGTCGAGCGCCACAGAATTACCAAAATGTTCGCGGTGCCGGCCGTACTCGGCATGATGCTCGACCATCCCAAGGCGTGGAGCACCGATCTCTCGTCGTTGCGGACCATGCTTTACGGGGCCTCGCCAATCTCGCCCGACATTCTGCGCGGGTCGATGAAGCTGTTTCCCAATGCCGCCTTCGTCCAGATGTACGGATCGACCGAGACCAGTGGCACGATCGTCTATCTCCCGCCCGAGGATCATGATGTCGCGGGCACTCCACGAATGGAGGGCTGTGGACGGCCTTATCCCGAGGTCGAGCTGAAGATCGTCGACCTGGCCGGCGACGCACTGCCGCCGGGCAAAGTCGGTGAAGTGCTGGTGCGCTCGCCGCTGGTGATGAAAGGCTATCACAAGCTGCCCGAGGAAACCGCGCGCACGATGGACGGCGGATGGTATCGCACCGGGGACGCCGGCCATCTCGATGCCGATGGCTATCTGTACCTGTTCGACCGCGTCAAGGACATGATCGTGTCGGGCGCGGAGAATGTCTATCCAGCCGAGATCGAGCGGGTGCTTCACGAGCATCCCGACGTGCGCGACTGCGCGGTGATCGGCGTGCCCGACCCGCGCTGGGGCGAAGCGGTCAAAGCGGTGGTGGTGGCGCGGGCTGGTTCGGTGCTCACCGCCGAGCAGCTGATCGCCTTCGCCCGCGACCATATCGCGGGGTATAAAGTCCCGAAATCGGTCGATTTCGTCGACGAACTGCCGCGCAATCCTTCGGGCAAGGTGCTCAAGCGCGTGCTTCGCGTGGCCTATTGGGGCGATGGCGGGCGGCAAGTGCAATGACCGATCACGAATTTCCAGCGGAGTAAGACGGTGGCTGCACCCTATCCCGACCATCCCTATCTGACTGGCCACCACGCGCCGAACCGGTTCGAGGCTTATGCCCCCGACCTGGTAGTCGAAGGCGAGCTGCCGCGCGACCTTGCCGGCGTGTTCTTCCGCAACGGCCCCGAGCCGCTCTATCCGACGCGCGGCGAGGAGTATCACTGGTTCGACGGGGACGGCATGGTCTATGCCTTCCATTTCGAGGACGGGCGCGTGTCGATGCGCAATCGCTGGGTGCGGACCGAAAAGTTCGAACTCGAGCGCCAGGCGGGCAAGCGCCTGTTCGGGCTGTTCGGAAGCCCGGTCGGCGCCGATCCGGCCGTCGTCGGGAAGAAATATAATACCGGCAACACCAACATCATCCTGCACGGCGGCAAACTGCTCGCGCTGATGGAAGGCGCGGCGCCGGTCGAAATGGACCCCCGCAGCCTTGAGACAGTCGGCGAGGAAACCTACGGCGGATCGATCACCGGCACCTTTTCGGCACACCCGAAGGTCGATCATTTCAACGGCGAGTTGCTCAATATCGGGGCGATGATCCAGGGGCCGGATGGGCCGCGGATCCGGTTCGACACGATCGCCGCCGACGGCACGCTCTCCCGCAGCGAATTTATCGACGTGCCGCACATGACGCTGATGCATACTTTCCTGCTAACCCAGAATTATGCCTTGTTCCCGGTCACTCCGCTCGACTTCAATCTCGGTCGGGCGATGCGCGGAGGTCCCGCAAATGCCTGGGTGCGGGGGCGCAATACTCAGATCGCGGTGATGCCGCGCACCGGCACCGCCGCCGACGTCCGCTGGTTCGAGATGGAGCCCCGCCACATGTTCCACGAACTCAACGTTTGGGAAGAGGAGGGCAGAATCGTTGCCGACGTCGCCGCTGCGATCGGGACCGGGCTATTCCCCGATGAGGACGGCAATCGCATGAGCCACGCCGAATGTGCCCTCAGCCTCAGGCGCTGGACGTTCGACCTTGCCGGCAACAGCAATGAAGTGCGCGAGCAGGTCCTCAACGAGCGCGACCTGCAGTTCCCGCGGACCGATGATCGCCTGATGACCCGCCGCACGAGCCAGGGATTCGCCAATATGAACCTCAATTCGCTCGACGGGCGGGTCGAGGGAATGGATTCCGTGATCCGCTATGACACGGCGCGGGGGACCGAGGATATCCATCATTTTGGAAACGGATCGGCGGCAGGCGAATTGATATTCGCCCCGCGCATCGGGGCGAAAGGGGAGGGCGATGGATACGCGATGACGCTGGTCCACCGCGCCAATGCGGCGACGAGCGAGCTCGCCATCTTCGACGCGAGCAACATATCGGCCGGGCCGGTGGCGCGTGTCCATATCCCGTTCCGAGTCCCAAGCGGCTTCCACTGCAATTATTACTCGGCCGACAGCAGCCTCTATACGCAGGCGCTCGCGGCATGATCGCGTCGCGCCAATGGCTTCTCAACGGTCACCCGCGCGGTCGCCAGATCGCCGAGGATGACCTCAAGCTGGTCACCGTCGATATTGCCGACCCGGGACCAGGACAAATGCTCCTGCGAGCCCGCTGGCTGGCGTTCGATCCGGCACAGAAGGGCTGGATGGAAAATATCGCCGACTATGTCGCGCCGATGGCGATCGGCGAGGTCATGCGAGGGTCGTGGATCGCCGAAGTCATTGCCTCCAACGGCGGCAAGTATCAGCCGGGGCAACTGCTCGCCGGGCTCGGGACATGGACCGAATATGCGGTCCATGACGGCAGCGGGCTGACCGCGGTCGATCCCGCTTTGCCGCCGACCGCGATGATGTCGATCCTGGGCACGACGGGGATGACCGCCTGGTGCGGGCTGTTCAAGATCGGCAAGCCGTTGCCCGGCGATACGGTCGTCATATCGGGCGCGGCGGGGGCGACCGGGTCGATCGTCGGCCAGCTGGCCAAAATGGTCGGTTGTCGAACAATCGGAATTGCTGGGGGCAAGGCAAAGTGCGATTGGCTGACCGGCGAGTTGGGGTTCGACGCGGTGATCGACTATAAGTCGCAGGACGTCCGCGCCGGGCTCAAGTGCCATGCGCCACGCGGCGCCGACGTTGTGTTCGACAATGTCGGCGGCAAAATTCTTGACGACATGTTGGGCCGTATCGCGACGAGTGCGCGGGTTGTCATCTGCGGCGGGATCTCACGCTACGAGACCGGCGGGACAGGTGCGGTGCAGTTGCCCGACGGACCGAGAAATTATTTCAATCTCGTCTTCCGCCGCGCGACGATGACTGGCTTTATCGTCGTCGACTGGGCCGCCGAATTCCCGGCGATTCGGGAGCGCGTGGCAGCAATGGTCAATGACGGTCGGCTTGTCTATCGCGAGGACGTCCAACACGGCTTCGAGAGTGCTCCCGCGACGCTCCAGCGTTTGTTCAGCGGGAAAAATATGGGCAAGCAATTGCTCAAACTTGATTGAAGGATAGTCCACTGACCAAGGCCGTCCTGACCGAATCTCGCGGTGGTGTCGCGCTGCTCCGCCTCAACGATGAAGCAACGCTCAATGCGATGCCGATCGGGATGGCCGATGCGCTGGTCGAAGCGCTGGCGGAGGCGGCAGCCAATCACCGCGCGATCGTGCTGACGGGCGCAGGACGAGCGTTCTGCTCGGGCGCCAACCTTGCGGGTGGCATCAAGCCAGGGGGAGGCGATATCGGTATCTTGCTGCGCGACCATTACAACCCGATGATGCTTGCGATCCGCGATCTGGCCGTTCCGATTGTTACTGCGGTCAACGGCGCGGCGGCGGGGATCGGAGCAGCGCTGGCACTGGCGGGCGACCTCGTCATCGTTGCTGACGATAGCTATTTTCTCCAGGCATTTCGTCGGATCGGGCTGATCCCCGATGGCGGATCGGCCTATCTGCTGACCCGGTCAGCCGGTCGTGCGCGGGCCATGGAAATGATGCTTCTCGGCGAAAAACTGCCTGCGGCCAAGGCGCTCGAGTGGGGGATGGTCAATCGCGTCGTCCCGGCTGACGAACTGGTAGAGGCAGCGGTCGCGCTCGCTGCCCAACTCGCCGCGGGGCCAACACGGGCGTTGAGCATGATCCGGGCCTTGTGTTGGGGGGCGCTGGACAATGGGTTCGATGCGCAACTTGCGGCGGAGTGCGCACTCCAGCGTGCCGCCAGTCAGACCGAAGATTTCCGTGAGGGCGTGTCGGCCTTCCTCGAAAAACGACCGGCGCGCTTCACCGGGCGCTGATCATGTCTGCCGGCTGAATTCCTCACAGCGCCTCGATGATCGTGACATTAGCGATCCCGCCGCCCTCGCACATCGTTTGCAGCCCATAGCGCTTGCCGCGCTTGCGCAGTGCGTGGACCAGGGTCGCCATCAGCTTGGTCCCCGAACCGCCAAGAGGATGGCCGAGCGCGATCGCGCCGCCGTTGACGTTGAGCTTGTCGGGATCCGCGCCGACATGGGCGAGCCACGCCAGCGGCACCGGCGCAAACGCCTCGTTGACCTCGTAAAGGTCGATCTCTCCGATGCGCATCCCGCTGCGTTGCATCGCCCGGTCGGTCGCGAACAGCGGCTCCTCGAGCATGATCACCGGGTCGCCGGCGGTCACGGTCAGATTGTGGATGCGTGCCAGCGGGTTGAGGCCGTGTTCCTTTAGTGCCCGCGCGGACACGACCATCACTGCGCTGGCCCCGTCGCAAATCTGGCTGGCGTTGGCGGCGCTGATCACCCCGCCTTCCTGCAGTAGGCGGACCGAGCCGATCGACTCGGGCGTCGCGTCGAAGCGGATACCTTCGTCGACAACGTGCCACGCCTTGCCCTCCGGCGTGTCGATTTCGATCGGGACGATTTCGTCGTCGAACGCACCCGCCTCGGTCGCCGTCGCAGCGCGCTGGTGGCTGCGCAGCGCGAAGGCGTCGAGCTTCGCCCGGTCATAGCCGTGCTTCTTCGCGATCATCTCGGCGCCGACGAACTGGCTGAACGTGTCGACGCCGAAGCGGTCGAGCACTTTCTGGCTGTAGGGGGTGCCGCCATTGACGGTCGATCCCATCGGCACCCGGGTCATGCTTTCGACCCCGGCGGCGATGACCACGTCCTGCGTCCCCGACATCACCGCCTGGGCGGCGAACTGGATCGCCTGCTGCGATGATCCGCACTGGCGGTCGATCGACACGGCGGGGACCGAGACGGGCAGGATCGAGGCGAGCACGGCGTTACGGCCAATGTGCAGCGCCTGCTCGCCGCCCTGCCCGACACAGCCCATGATGACGTCCTCGACCGCCGCGGGGTCAATCCCGGTGCGGGTGACGAGGTCGGTCAGTACCGCGCCAGCAAGGTCGCCGGGGTGCCAGCCGGCCAGCTTGCCGTTGCGGCGGCCACCGGCGGTGCGGCGGGCTTCGACAATATAGGCTTCGGCCATGAAATACTCCGTTCAATGGGTGCGCGCGATCAAATCGAGCGCGCGATGACTTCCTTCATGATCTCCGACGTGCCGCCGAAGATCCGCGTCACGCGGGCATCACGCCATAGCCGGGCAATTAGATATTCGTTCATATAGCCCGCGCCGCCATGGAGTTGCAGGGCCGCGTCGCACACCTCGCCCTGAAGTTCGGTGTGCCATAATTTAGCCGAAGATCCCTCGGCAGCGGTGAGATCGCCGGCGACATGGCGGGCGAGTGCCCAGTCGAGATGGGCCCAACCGACCTGGAGTTTCGTCGCCAGGTCGGCGAGCACGAAACGCGTGTTCTGGAAATCGAACACGGACTTGCCGAACGCCTTGCGCTCCTTGGTGAACGAAACCGCCTCGTCAAAAGCGCGCTGGGCGATGGCCTGCGCCGAGATGGCGATCGACAGCCGCTCCTGTGGCAGCTGGCTCATCAGGTAGCCGAACCCGCTGCCCTCGGCGCCAAGGCAGCGGGTTATGGGGATGCGGACATCGTTGAAGAATAGTTCCGATGTGTCGGCCGAGTGCATCCCGATCTTGTCGAGCTTGCGGCCTCGCTCGAACCCGTCATCGCCGGCTTCGACCAGCACTAGTGAAATACCCTTGGCGCCAAGGCTCGGATCGGTCTTGGCGGCGACGATGATGAGGTCGGCGTTCTGGCCGTTGGTGATGTAGGTCTTGGATCCGTTGACGACATAATGATTGCCGTCGCGCTTTGCCGTCGTGCGGATGCCCTGCAGATCGGAGCCGGTGCCCGGTTCGGTCATGGCGATGGCGGCGATCAGTTCGCCCGACACCATCCGCGGGAGATAGGCCTGCTTCTGCTCCTCTGACCCGTAGGCGACGAGATAATCGGCAACAATATCGCTGTGCAGCGTGAAGCCGGCCGACGACCCGGCGTAGGCAACTTCCTCGTTGACCACCGCATTATAGCGGAAATCGAGCCCCGGCCCGCCATATTGCTCGGGTACGGTCGCGCACAGCATCCCGGCTTCGCCGACCTTGCGCCACACGTCCTTGCCGACGATCCCGGCGCGCTCCTGTTCGTCGATATCCATTTCCTTCGCCATCACCTTGCGGACGAGGTCGCGATATTGCTCCTGGTCCTCGTCATAGATGGCGCGCGGCTTGAGCATCGACAGTCCCTTGGTGGATCGAACAAGCGCCGTCCCTATCAGGTCGGCGATGCGAATCGAGCGCTATTCGGCGGCGGACGGCACCCGATCGACATAATGGTCGAGGTTGTCGTGGAAGTATCGTACACGCCGTTCCTGCCAGGCATAATAGCCGCCGCGATAGCCGCGCGACCGGAGTCCCTCCTGTTGGGCGTTCCAGATGCGCACGTCCTGGTCGATCGCGGGGCCGCACGATACTTCGGGCCACTTGCCCGTGACATGGGGGACCTCGCTGTCGACCGCGACGACTTCGTCCATCGTATGCGAGTGATATTCGGTCACGCCTTGAGGGAAGAGCGTGAAATACCACATGTCGAACAGGCACTTGGTCGGATCGGTCGGGTGCGGGCTGGCGCGCAGGAAGATATTGCCGTCGGGCTTCAGGCTCATCGAGAGATTGGGGAAGATCGAATAATGATAATGATCGGTCAGCTGGTCGTCGTTGAACGACGAGAAGTCATAGCCCTTGTCCTGCCCGGCCGCGCGTTTCCGTGCTTGCAAGGCCATCCGCATGTCGGTCGCGCGGCCCGTGAAATCCGCTGAATCGAGGCCCCAGAATTCGAGCTCCTCGCGCATTCCCTCAATCACCTTGACCTCGTCGTCGGCATAGCGCGGGTCGGGGCGGCAACCCTCGATCAGGATCCGGGCATGGCCGCTGGCATAGAGATCCTGCTGGTGCTCCATGCCCCGCGTTTCCATGATGAAGCGGGTTTGCGGGTGGACAAATTCAAGGTGGTAGCTCTCGCAGAAATTGTCCTGCACGCACTTCCAGTTGAAGTCGCCTTCGACCGTGACCCAGTGGGTGCGGACCATCTGATCAAGCCGGTACGAGCTTAAATGATCGGCGACCTCGCCAAGATAATCGCGCAGTGGCACGACGTCGGGATCGAGGCTGTACCAGATAAACCCGGCGAAACTTTCGGTCCGCACCGGCTCCAGTCCGACCCGGCCGCAGGGCGAACCCTGCTTGAAGTCGGCTTCGTCGGGAACGTGAGTGAGCTTTCCGTCGAGCGCATAGCGCCACGCGTGATAGGCACAGGTGAAGGCCGACAGGCTGCCGCTTTCGGCCTCGACCAGCCGGTTCCCGCGATGCTGGCAGACATTGTAGAAACCGCGAACGACGCCATCGTCACCGCGCGCCAAGAGGATCGATTCGGGGCCGATGTCGATCGTCAGGAAATCGCCTGGTTCGCGAAGGTCGGTCTCCAGCGCACCGACCAGCCAGACCTTGGTCCACATGGCCTCCCATTCGCGTCGGGCATAATCCTTCGACCAGTAACGGTCACCGCTGATCGGACGGTCGCGAAGGATGGGTTCGGGCGCCTTGCCGCGGTCGATCCCGCCGCCTGACCAATTCTCGGGCGCGTCGGCATGGAGTGTGTCGGATGGGGTGAACTCGTCAGTCATGCGGCGAAACTCGCGTTGACGCAAAGGGAATGGTGGCGGCGGGGTCAGCCGGGCCGAGCGATTGGGACAAGGCGGTGCCGTCCGGGAGCGGCAGGTCGCGCCGCCAGTCGATAATTCCTTCGCGGCGCGTGATCCGCCATTCCCCATCACGACATTCGAACTGGTCAACGTAGCGGCCCGCGATGACCGCTTCATAAATTTCGCCGCGTCCAGGAAATGCTCCACCCGGCGCCGCATCGGCCGGGATTCGGTGCGTCGATGTCATGTAGGTTTCGGTCGAGGCACGCGAGCCATCGATCAGGTAGGTGGTCTGCCCAAGCTGATGGTGCGTGACGATGAGCGGGTCGATCATCGAGCGCGCGATGGCGACAAACTCGCGCCAGCTCCCGTCGATCGGGCCAAATGAATAGGTCGCTTCATCGTGGAAAAGCTGGTCGAGCAAGGTCCACCGGCCGCGATCGATCGCATGGCAGTAAAGCGCCAGGACGTCGGCGATTGCGGCGCGCGCCGCGAGGTCGGGTTGCGCGACCGCCATCAGCCCAATGCCGGGGCACTGGGGACCGCGCCCGACGTGATAGAGATGGTATTGTCGATCACGAATTTCTGCCCACTGACAAAGCGCGACTCGTCCGAAGCAAGATAGACCACTGCCCAGGCGATGTCATTGGGTTCGCCCAACTTGTTCGGCGTCGGCCCCGGATCGGCGGCGGCCGATGGGCGAATATCGGAATTGGCGATCTTGCCGGGCATCGAGCGCACCATCGGCGTGTCGATGCCCGCCGGGTGGACCGAATTGCAGCGGATGTTGAGTCGAAGCTGAGCGCAATGGACGGCGACCGCCTTGGTATAAGCTTCGATCGCGCCCTTGGCCGCACAATAAGCGGCGACATAGGGCTCTCCCTGGATCGAGGCGATCGAGGCCATGTTGACGATCGACCCACCGCCGCCTTTCGCCATCGCCGGAATGGCATGCTTGCAACCCCAGACGGTGCCGTCGATGCTGACCCCCATGACGAAACGATAGTCCTTGTCCGTGACCGTCTCGGGGGTTCCGACCTCGACCACGCCGGCATTGTTGACGAGGATGTCGAGCCGCCCGAAGCGCGCCATGACCGCTTCGATCAAATCTTTCCACGCCGCTTCGTCGCGCACATCCAGCGGCATGAACGTGGCGCCCGGACCAATATCCGCGGCGAGCGCCTCGCCATGCTCCAGGTCGACATCGGCGATGACCACCGTGGCCCCCTCCGCGGCGAAGAGGCGGGCGTCCGCAGCGCCCAGTCCCTTCGCCGCCCCGGTGATGATCGCGACCTTGTCCTGCAACCTGGCGACCATCAAGGCCCTCCTTTCACGCACCACTAGAACTGGATCGTCGCCTCGACACCCATTTCGCGGTTCGGATTGACGGCACCGAAATAGAATACCCCGGCATCGAGCGTGTTGGTGATGCGATTGCCGCCATGGAACAGGTCATGGACATAGGCAGCAATGCGCAGCGACTTGGCAATGTCGCCCTTGTGCACCAGCGCGAACGAGGCATCGAACGATGTGTGCGCGACGATCGTGTCGCGACCAAGCCCGGTCGTGTCCTTGCGCGGGGAGGTCGTGTATTTACCGATATAGCCGTAATCGATCGTCAGGTTGACGCTGTTGTGCAGATCGAAATTGTGCACGTAATCCATTCCCGACGTAAAGGTGTATTTTGGTGCACGGCGGAAATTCGCGATGTTGCTGATGTCGATCGTCTGACCCAGATTGAGCGGGTTGGGGACCGGAAACGCCTTGTATTTAGCATCGAGATAGCTTGCCGCCGCGCGTAGCGTCACCTCACGGAAGGGTCGTGCCTGCAAATCGATTTCAAAGCCCTTGACCTCGGCAGTGGCCGCGTTCTGAACGACGGTTTCCGTGGCATTGCCCGATGGGTCGCGGCGCAGAAATTCTTCCTGCTTCTTGTTGTATTTGGCCAGGAACACGGTCGGATTAATGCGCAGCTTGCCGTCGAACAGACTGGCCTTCACGCCGCCTTCGAAGCTGTCGACGCGTTCGGGATCGTAAGGGCCAACGGCCGTCGCACTCGACGCGCGGCCGTTCCAGCCGCCCGAACGGATGCCGCGCGACCAACTGACATAGAGCAATGTGTCTGGATTGGGCTTCCAGTCGAGGATGACGCGGCCGGACGGATCGCTCCACGTCTTCTTTCCGCCCGCCGTGAAAAATGTCGGTGCGGTCTGCGTGATGCTAAACTCCTTGGTTTCCGTGGTGTAGCGGCCACCGACCGTCACGCGGACGTTGTCTGCCACCTTGATGATCGATTCCGCGAACACCGCGTAGGAATTCAGCGTCTGTCCGGCCGTGGCACGCTGGATCGGGATGTCGAGCAGGAAGGGCGGCACTGGCAGGACCGGCAGGGCCAGATAGGCGAGGCCTGCCGTCGACCCGTTGAAGGCTAGCGGCTTGATCCCGTATTTTGTGTGGAGATAATAAGCGCCGGCAACGAGATCGATGCGATCCGTAATATTCCCTTGCAGTCGAACTTCCTGGCTGAACTGCGAGTATTTTTGGTCGCGTGCCGCGACGAACAGGGGGATCCCGGATCCTGGAGCGCCCGTATACGACACCGGCGGAGTGCCGGTGTTTTCTTCGAGCAGGGAATCCTTGGTATCGCGATAGCCGGTGATCGCCGTCAGGTTGAAATTTCCGATCTTGCTCTTGATTTCGAGCGACCCGTCCCAACCGGAGAGGAAACTCTGGAACGGGATCGAGGTATTGGCCAGTTTGTAGCCTTCGGGTCCCTGACGCAAATAGCCCTGGGACGCGCAGCCGACGTCACCCAACCCGATTTCCTGTGTGTAGTCGCAGATGTTACCGCCGGCGAAGAACGAAGTTCCGCTTGCCACGGTCAGATTTACTGCGGAGGAATATTTGCTGCGATCCTTCTGGTATTCGGCGGATGCCAGGATCGAGGTTGCACCCAGATCCGCCAAAACGCTCCCACCGAAGCTGTAATAGTTACGGCCGGGCTCGCGGTTGCCGGTGTAGCGATTGCGCGTTGGTGCGTCGGAACGGCGGCGCAGGCCAAACAACTTGACGGACAGGACATCGCCGATCTTCGGCAGGTTGAGGACGCCATCGAGGTCAAGGCTGTTGAAGCTCGAATAACGCGCGGTGCCCTTGAATCCGAGGACCCCGGTCGGCGTGGTGCGACGGACGCTGATCGTGCCACCGATCGTGTTGCGCCCATAAAGTGTGCCTTGCGGCCCGCGCAGCACTTCGATCGACTCGATGTCGTTGAAGTTGATGTTGGCGCCGGTGTTGGTGCCGAGGAATACCCCGTCGATAGCGACGCCGATCGTGGGGTCGAACGTTTTTTCGAGATCGGCGAAGCTGATCCCGCGGATCGAGGCGCCCAGCGCCTGGCCGGCATAGTTGATCCGACTGAGCTGCACGTTGGGCAGGAATTTCTGGATGCTGTTCAAGTCAGTCACGACAGAGTTGCTCAGTATCTTCGCGTTGAGCGCACTCACCGCCACCGGCGTATTCTGCAGCGTTTCAGAGCGGAAGCGGGCGGTGACGACGATGTCGGCGATCCCCTTGTCATCGGCCGCGACCGGGGAAGTGGTCGGCGGCGGGGCCACGGGCGGCGTTGCGGCCGCCGGGCTGCTTTGCTGCGCAAACGCGGCTGACGCCCAGAATAGCGAACTGGTGCAAAGCAACACCTGGACGATCCTCAATTCGCGTTGGCGCTCGCCGATCTGAATGTTTGCCATGATCTTCCCCTCCTGATGATGCCCCGTCGCATCCCGATTCCGCCGTCATCTGTCCCGTCGGTCGGTCGCAACGGAAGACACACCGGATGGCGACCGCCAACAACTAGCCAAAATGACGATTGCTGGTCCGACGGTCCATCTCGACAACAGTGAGATTGAGGAGAAGCGCCGCGATGGACGGCACGGACATCATTGTCATCGGAGCCGGGGCTTCGGGCATGACCGCCGCCCTGGCTGCGGAGCGCCATGGCGCGCGGGTGGTCATCCTCGAAAAGGCGCTCAAGGTCGGCGGGACCGCTGCGGTGTCGGGCGGCATCATATGGGCGCCGATGAACGATCATATGGCCGACGGCGACGATGATCGCGCGAGCGCACTGGCCTATTTTGGCGCGCTCGGCGTCGATCCCGATCGCCGCGACATTCTCGAGGGCTTCGTCGACCATGCGGCGGAAGCGATACGCTTTGTCGAGCGCGAGACGAGCGTTCGCTTCACCCCGCTGCCCGGCTATCCTGACTATTATGGCGACCGGCCAGGAGCGCGGACAGAAGGAGGGAGGGCGCTCGACAGCGGGTTGTTCGCCTTCACCCGGCTGGGCGAGTGGGCCGATCATGTCCTGGTCGCCGACGTTTATCCCGTCGCGCTGGCCGAGACGCCGTTGGGCGGTTGCGTTTCGCCGCCATCGCCAGCTGTCATCGGCGAGCGGTTGGCGAAGGATGAGCGCGGGTTCGGGCAGGCGCTGGTCGGTGGCCTGCTCGAGGCCTGCCTTGCCGCCAGGATCGATATCAGGCGCGGCGTCGATGTTGCAGAACTCGTCCGCGCCGAAGGCCACGTCGGCGGTGTCCGGCTTCGCGACGGCAGCATGATCCTGGCAACCCGCGGCGTGATCGTCGCGACCGGCGGCTTCGAATGGAACGACGAGCTCGCCAAGTCCTTTCTGCGCGGCCCGATTGCGCACCCGGCCTCTCCGCCGGGCAATAACGGGGACGGCCTTAAACTGGCGATGGCGGCGGGGGCGGCGCTCGGCAACATGACCAGCGCCTGGTGGTGCCCGACCATGCTCACGGGGCAGCAATGGGACAATGGCGAGCCGCGTGCGACACCGGTGCTGATCGAGCGGACGCTTCCAGGAAGCATCATCGTCAATCGCGCGGGCCGCCGCTTTTGCAACGAGGCGGTCAATTACTCGGCGATCGAGGGTGCCTTCCACGCCTTTGATCCAAATGCTTATGCCTATCCCAACATGCCCGCATGGATGGTGTTCGACCACGCCTTCAAAACGCGCTGGCCGATCGGGTCGACGCCGCCAGGGGAGGGTGTGCCGGACTGGATGACTAGTGCCGCGTCACCGCAGGAGCTCGGCCGCAAACTCGGGATAGACGGCGACGCGCTTGCCTTGACCGTTGCGCGCTTCAATCACGACGCAGCCCTTGGCGCGGACCCGGATTTCCAACGCGGGGTGAGCAGCTATGACCATTTTTACGGTGACCGGAGCCGCGCGGGCGCGCTGGCTACACTCGGTCCGCTGGTTGCGGGCCCTTATTATGCGATCGAACTGCACATAGGCGTCCTGGGGACGAATGGTGGCGCCAAGACCGACGCCGATGGCCGCGTGATCGGCCATGACGGCGAAACCATTCCCGGTCTTTATGCTGTCGGCAACGTCATGGCAGGCGCGACTGGCGGGGTTTATGCGGGCGCCGGCGGCACACTGGGGCCGGCCATGACCTATGGCTATCTCGCCGGGCGCCATGCCGCGCGCGGCAGCAACTGATGGAGGACAGAATCGATACGATACTCGTGTTTGGCGCCACCGGTGACCAAGGTCATCCGCTCGTTCGCCAATTGCTCGCCAAGGGATATCGGGTACGCGCTGCGACCCGCGATCCGGCAGCTTTTCCATTGGCCGACTTCCCCGGCGTGGAGCCCGTCGCGGCCGACCTTTCCGATCCGGCATCGCTGACAACGGCGGCGCGGGGCACGCAGGCGATGGTGATGCATCTGCCTTTCACCTTTGATCGCGCTTATGCCCGCGAGATCGGGCATAACCTGCGCCTGGCCGCCGACGCTGCCGAGGTCGAACGGATCGTCTTTCATACCAGTTGCGTTGTGCTCGATGAGGATATCGGGGTCGACGGACATGACGCGCGTCGCGACATCGAGGCCGAGCTCGCCCAAGCGAAGGCTCGCCACGTGTTCATCCGCTCGGCGGTGTTCATGGATAATATGCTGCGCGTGTGGGCCAAGCCGTCGATCGTCAAGCACGGCATCTTCGCATACCCGTGCAAGCCCGAGCTCGGCATTTCATGGATCGACCAGGAGGACATTGCCGCCGCAATGATCGCCGCATTCGAGCATCGTGACCCGCCGGAAACGTTTCTGATCGGTGGTCCGGAAATTCTCACCGGCGACCAGGTGGCTGCTCGGCTGAGCGAGGCGAGCGGTCGCGATATCCGCTTCCAAAGCCTCGCGCCCGATGAATTCGCGGCGCGGATCAGCGAACTCGTGACCGGGTCGCGCGACTATGAGCCGGGCAGCATCACCGACCGGATGGCCGACTTCTATCGCTGGTACAACGCCCAGCCGACGAGCCCGCTCGCGGTCGACATGAGGCCGGTTTTCGCGGAGCTGCCTTACCGGCCGACGCCCCTCCTGGTCTGGGCAAAACGCCAGGATTGGACCGTGTGAGTATGACCGTCGACGATCTTATCGCCCGGCATGAGTGCCGTGACCTCGTCGATCGGCTCGCGCGGGCAATTGATCGTTGCGACGCGGAATTGATCGGCGCTTGCTATCACCCCGACGCAACTGACGATCACGGTCTGATCAAGGGCACGATCGACCAGTTCATCGCTGAAGTCATCCCGATGTTGGAGAGCATGAAGCGGACGCAGCATAATGTCACCAATTTCAATCTCGAACTGCGCGGCGATGAGGCGCGGGGCGAGGCCTATTTCATTGCTCAGCACACTCTTTGCGGTGACGACGGCGAGGTCGAGATGTTCGCCGCCGGCCGTTATCTTGACCGATTCGAGCGGCGCGACGGCACATGGAAGATAGCGCACCGCCAAGCCATCTACGACTGGACCATGACCGTCCCGGCTTCGGGCGCGTGGGACAATTTCCCGGCGGCAATGAATTTTGTTCGCGGCCTGCGCGGTCGCGACGACGCATCCTACGCGCACCTCGGGTTTCGCTAATGGACGCGAGTATCGGATTCATCTGGCAATACTCATGGCTGCGCCGCCGCCATTGCCTTCATCACTGACGACTGGATTTCCATGGAAGACGGATTGCCGCGAAGCACCAGCCCGCCATTCACTTGCAGATTCTCGCCCGTCATGAAGCATTCGTCCGACGCCAGCCACACGGCTGCTGCGGCAATGTCGTCAGACGTGCCGACTCGTCCGAGCGGATAACGCGCGATGAATGCTTCTTTCAGGCCTGGCGTCGCACCGGCCTGGCTCGTCATCGGCGTGTCGGTGAAGCCCGGCGAAATCGAATTGGCGCGCACGCCGCGGCTGCCGAACTCGTTGGCGACGCAGCGCACGACATGATCGATGCCAGCCTTGGTGCCCATGTACGCGGCGTGGTTGTCGAGCATAATCGTCGCGGTGGCCGAGCTGATCTGGATGATCGATCCGCCTTGCGCATCATGGCCGGACATCGCCCGCGCCATCGCCTGGAGGAAAAAAAAGGGCCCCTTGAATTGGAGATCGACCATCTTGGCGAGGTCGTCTTCGCTGGTATCGAGAAAGGGCGAAAGCAGCCCCCATCCCGTGGCATTGAGCGCAATGTCGATCTGGCCATGACGCTCGACCGCCTTGGCGGCGAGTGCCTCGACGGAGCACTTGTCGGTGATGTCGCAGGCCACCGCCAATCCGCCGATCGACGCGGCAAATGCCTCCAGCGGATCGAGATTGCGCCCCGCGGCAACGACCTTCGCGCCCTCGTCGGCGAAGCGGCGCGCGATCACCTGCGCCATATTGTCCGTACCGGCGGCGCCGATGACGACCGCGACCTTGTCCTGCAACCGAGCCATTATTTTTCTCCTCTATTGATCGGTGTCCTGGTCGCCATCATGCCAAGCCGCTCAGGCTCGAGGATGCTCCGCTGATCACATCCATCGGCGTGCTGCGTCTCTCATTAACGACAGTTCAATCGCGACAAGAGAGGGGTAATGAGGCTAACCTGGCAACTGACGCATATCATAGGACATCGCAACGCATGGCGGATTGGCAGCGGGTGGTCGCGATCGAGGGGATTGCCGACGGCGGGTACGTCGAATCCTGTATCGATTCCCACTCAGTGCTGGTCGCGCGATTCGGTGACGAGGCTTTCGCGCTCGAGAATATTTGCAGCCACGCCGACAATGTCCTCGCCGGGGGACGCCTGCGCGGCGGGCGAATCAGTTGCCCGCTGCACGGCGCCATGTTCGACGTGCGCACCGGCGCCGCGATCGGTGGGGGGCTCGCGCCGTGCGGGCTGAGGACGTTTGCGGCGCGGGTCACCAGTGGCTGGGTCGAAGTTGATCCGGTGCCAAGGGCCGGGTTACCTCGTTGAGCGACTTCGTCCACCCACGATTTGAATGAGCCGACCCGATAGGAGCTGGAAGAAATGACAGGCGGAAGTCGCTCAAAGATCAAATCGCTGGATTTGGTCGACCCAGCGTTGCTTGCAGCTATCGAAAGCGTCCCGCCGTTACAAATAAGCGATGAAAGCCTGTCTGCGATCCGGCGAGCTTGGGATGCGCTTGTCGTGCCGCCGCTTCCGCCGCCGGCGCCAGCGGTCGCCATCAGAACCATAGCCGGCCCTCCCGATAATCCCGAACTTAAGGTGGTGATCGTCGATCCTAAGCCCGGGTCGAAAGGCCGGTCAGTGTTCCTGCATATGCATGGCGGCGGATTTGTGATCTGCTCCGCCCTTCAGTTCGCGCCGGTCCTTCAAGGCTGGGCAGAAGCCTGCGGCTGCGTCATTGTGTCGGTGGATTATCGATTGGCGCCCGAAACGCGGTTTCCGGGCGCGCTTGATGACAATTACGCAGCATTGCGCTGGTTGCATTTGAATGCTGATGAATTGGGCATCGATATCCGTCGAATTGTTGTCGGTGGCGACAGCGCAGGCGGTGGTCACGCGGTGATGCTGTCGCTTGCGGCACGCGATCGGGCAGAGTTTTCGATCGCATATCAATGGCTGGTCTACCCGATGCTCGATGACCGCACCGGTAGCAGTCGCGCGGTATCGCCCAGCATTGGCGAATTCATTTGGACGGCGCCGCAAAACGCCTTTGGCTGGTCGGCATTGCTTGGTGTTCCAGCAGGGTCTGAAACCGTGCCCGATGGTGCGGTGCCGGCGCGGCTCGACGATCTCAGCGGTCTTCCGCCTACCTACATTGGCGTAGGTGCTCTCGATCTATTTGTTGACGAAGATATCGCGTTCGCCGGCCGGCTCATTGCAGCGGGCGTTCCGGTCGATCTGGATGTAGTCGCGGGCGCGTACCATGGTTTCAACTCGATCGTGCCCTGCGCCGACATTTCGATTCGTTTTAATGCCAGGATCCTGGAAATGTTGAAGCGTGGATTAGAAAGTGGTCAATATAGCAGGGATTGATGGCAGCGATCGGCACGAAGAGCGACACAGCGTTCGGATTGGCAACGAATCGCGAGAAATATGAGCTGGGCGACGTGATAAGCAAGATTGGCCGCTGCTCATGCAGATGCCAACGCCTGCCAGCAGTGAAACGTCAGGCACGCCACGCAGCAATTTAAGCGGGAAATCGTCTTTCCCGAGTTGAGTCGCACGGGTTGATCGACGTTTCCCGGGGCTGTGGAGTACTAAAAGTTCACGCTTGCCTCGACTCCGATCAGTCGGCGGTCGCCGGGTGAGATGAACGAGCCCCCGAATTCAATCGCCGGGATGACCTCGTTGAGATATTTCTTGTCGAACAGGTTGCGCGCGAAGGCGGTCAGTTTCCAGTTCTGGCCCTCCAATCCGCCGCGCAAATTGACCACGCCATAAGCCTTGCGCCGGGCAATCGAGTAGTTGGCGGTACCGAAGCTGGCGGGTAGGAAGTTGACCGCCGAGATCGGAATAAGCCCGGTGAACAGGGTCGGACGATCCTCGTTCTGAACGGTGTGGAACCAGGTCGGGCCGGTCACGCGATAATCGCCGCGGACGAAGGCTTTCAACCCGGTGCTCAGCGGCACTTCGCCCTGTGCACCGAGGTTGATCGTGTAGTCGGCGGTGTAGGGCGACTTGTTGCCGACCGTGTAGGGCCGCGAGCTGTTCTTCTTGATCTTGCTGTCGGTGACGTTGACCGCGCCGAACAGCGAGATGCCGCGGACCGGCTTAACCGTCAGGTTGAACTCGGCGCCCTTCACATCGACCCGGTCGATGTTCGACACGACCCGCAGCAGGCCAAAGCTGCCGACGAAGAATTCGAAGAACTGCATGTCGCGGATGCGAGTGTAATAACCGGCGATGTCGAAATTGATCGCGCCGCCCGCGAGGTTGCCCTTGATTCCGGCTTCGAACGCCGAAGAGCGTTCCTTGCGATATTGGTCGTTGATGATCACGCCGGCGTTGATCGTGCCGGGGGTGACGCCGTTGTTGAAGTTGGAATTGACGATCGCCGCCGAGCCCTGGTTGTTGAACCCGCCCGATTTGAAGCCCACGCCCCAGTCGGCGTAGAGGTTGAGGTCGTGCGTCGGGCGATAGCTTAGCGCCAGCTTGGGCTCGAGCTGGTTGAAGGTCGATTTCTGGTCGGGGATCGGGCCGAATGCCTGCCCAGGGTTGATCGGACCGCCGGTGATCGGATCGGTCGCGGTGGGGACCCGGCTCGAGACCTGGCGATGCTCGCTGTCATAGCGCAGCGCGAGGCTGGCTTTGAGCTGATCGGTGAAGGCGTAGTCGGCCGAGCCGAACACCGCATAGACGTTGGTCTTGAACTGGTCGGCGAACAGTTGCGAGGTCGGGTTAGTGGTGCCCGGCGCGTTGTAAAGGTTGCGGATCACGCCCTGGCCGAGATCGCCGCCGAGGCTGACGCCGACGAGCCGATCGATGTGGAGATAATAGGCCCCGAGTTGCCAGTTGAACGGGCCCTTGGCAGTTGAGGCGAAGCGGATTTCGCCGCTATAATCCTTCTGGTTGCGGACCTGAAATTGCGTGCCGTCGCAAGTCGTCGGCGAATAGGGTCCGAAGGTCGATCCGGTCGCTGGGGCGAACAGGAACGGCACCGGGATCTGGCCAATGAAGCCGGGCTGGTTGACTGGAAAGCCGGTCAGCGCGGCGGTCGAGGCGAAGCAGGCGTTCTGCACCGCGATGTTGGTCGGGTTGGCCGGTGCGCCGAGCGCGGGCGAGATGTAGCGCGCGAAGTCGGCCGAGGTGCCATCGGCGACAAGGCTCTGTTTGATGTTCGAGTAGAGCCCCCACGCGGTCATCTTCGCCGCGCCAAGATCCTGTTCGAGCTTGAGCGAACTCTCGATCGTCCGCTGGTCGTTGGTCGGACGAATGTTGTTGTAGAAGCGGAACGGATGCGCGTTGACGTCTTCGTTGAACGCCGGGTTGAACGCGGCGAAGGCGGGGAGGTGAAAAGCGGCGTTGAACGCGATCGAGGCGCCTGACAGCTTGGCATAGCGCGCCTTCCAGTCGAGCGTCGTGCCCGGCGCGAGCTGGGCGATGATCCGCCCATCGACGCCATAGACTTTCTGGTCGTCGACGCTGTGCGGGTCGGCGAGGAAGATATTGCGGTAGAAGCCGTCGGTCTTGCGGTAATTGCCCGACAGGACGAAGCCGACCCCCGGGGCGATCGGGCCTGCGATATAGGCCGAGCCTTCGATTGTCTTGTGGCTGGCGTAGCTGGCGCGCGCGCCGCCCTCGAGATGATCGCGCGGTTTGAGCGTGGTGACGACGATCGCGCCGGCGGCGGCATTGCGGCCGTAGATCGCGCCTTGCGGGCCCTTGAGCACTTCGATCTGGCGAAGCGTTCCCTGATCCTGGTTCAATTGTGCGGTGTTGGTCTTGAGGATGCCGTCGACGACCAGTGCGACCGAGCTTTCAGCGTCGCGCGCGCCGTTAATCCCGCGGATGTTGATCTGGGTGTCGCCGGCCTCGGCGGTGCCGGTGACGATCGTCACGCCGGGGGTCAGCTGGATAAACTGGTCGGCGGTCTTGACGCCGGTCTTGGCGAGCGTGTCGGCGGTCAGCACCGTGACCGAGGCGGGGACGTCGAGCAAGCGCTCGTTCTGGCGGCGTGCGGTGACGATGATGTCGCCAGTAGCGGTCGGTTCGGTGACCGACGCGCGTGCCGGATCGGGCGAAGGCGGACCGGCCGGCTGGGCCAGAGCGGGCGCGCTCATCAAGGCCGCAATCGCACATCCGCTGGTCAGGATCATCATCGTCTTCATTGCAGTTCCCCCTAGATCTTATCGAGCATTAGACGAGCACATTGGCTCCGCTCATATAGACGTAAACTTCCTGGAATTTGCCGTCGCGAAGGCGCCAGAAATTGGTGTTGTTGAGCCGCGTGACTGATCCATCAGCGGCGGTCAGCACGGCTTCGAAACTGGCCGAGATGCGGCCGTTCTTCTCGTCCACCGTGCAGGTGAAATCCTGGTGCACGATCGTCTCGAACGCGCCGAAGAATTCCTCGAACATGCGGCGGATCGCGGGCTTGCCGGCGTGGCGAGTGAAGCTGCTCTGGACGGTGAGTATTGCTTCGTCGTGGAAGCAGGCGAGCGTCGCGTCCAGGTTCTTGGCATCGACGCTGCCGAAGTAAGATTTCGTCGCGAACTCGATCAGTTCGGCGCGCGACAGCGTGGGCTCATATTGCATCACGCGTCTCCCGGCTGGAGGAGGTTGTCGCCGCTCATGTAGACGTAGACGCGGTGGAAGCGGTCGCCCTTCAGGTAAAAGCGATTGCAATTCTCGTAGCGCAGTTCGTCGCCGCCGTTGGGCGTGATCAGCACCGTGAACTGGCTGTTGATCGAGTTCGACTCCGGATCGGCGACATGGACGAAGTTGCCGTGCCAGATCGACGAGAAGTCGGTGAACAGCTTTTCGAACATCGCGCTGATGGCGGAGTCGCGGCCGGTGTGAACGGTGTTCGAGGTCACTTCGGTGAGGACGGCATCCTCAGTGAAGCAATCCAGAACGTCACTCAGCCGCTTGTTGTCCACGCCGTTGAAATAGCGTTTGGTCACGATGTCGATGTAATAAGGGTACGGCAGCGCCTGCTGTCCGGCTCCGGCCTCGCTCCAACTCATGCCCAGCCCTTTCGAATATCGGCGTCCTTGGCCACTTCCGGAGCGGGGAACGCAATCTTGCTGTGTGTCAGCCCGCAGGTGAGCAGCAGCTCAAGCTGCTTGTAGGCGACCTGGCCCGGGTTGATCACCGGTACCGGGAGCACGCTGGCGAGATAGGCGGCGGACTGGTGCATCGTGGTCGAGCCGAGAACAATGACGTCGGCGCCATCCTCTTCGATCGCCGCCTCGGCCTCCTCGCGCAGCTTTTCGAAGATCACTTCTTCCTTGCCGGCGAGGAGCTCAGTGACATCGGGGCGGGTGTCGATCGAGCGAAGCGAGGCGACCCGGTCCCACCAGCCATAGTCGGTCAGGGTCTTCTCATAGAGCGGGAACCACTCGTCCCACATGGTGAGGATGGTAAAGCGTTTGCCGAGCATCATCGCGGTGGCAAAGGCGGCCTCGCCCGGGCCGACCACCGGGATTGACAGGCGCGAGCGCAACGCGCGGAGTCCGCTGTCGCTGACCGTGTCAATCAGGACGCCGGCATAGCCTTCGTCCTCGGCGGTGATACCTGCCTGGAATACAGTCCAGTCCATCAGCAACATGTCATGATAGCTGTCGCCGAGCGCGGCGCCCCATTTAACTGCGGCGAATTCGGGCTTGAATCCCGGCCCGACGAACTCGGCCGGAAGCTGGAGCGCGCGGTTGGCGACTCCCGCCTCGTCCATCGGAATGGGTACGATGACCTTGATCCGCCGCTCGGCTGTCAATCTGCTTCCCCCTTCATCATCGACTAATATTGTACACAAAACGCGACGTCAAGCGATTGCGTCGTCGCTTGATCGCGCCTAATCTACGGCAATGTCACGCGCATCCGACCGGGCTTACGCCGAAATTCGCGGGTTGATCCTGTCGGGCGATGCGCCGCCTGGCGCGCAGCTCAAGGAAGAGCAGCTCGCCGATATCTGCGGGGTGTCGCGGACCCCGGTGCGCGATGCGCTGCGCCGGCTTGAAGCGGAGCTTTATGTCGTCCGGTCGGATTCCAAGCGGGCCTTCGTCGCGCGGTGGAGCAGCGAAGATCTGTCCGAAATGTTCACCTTGCGCGGGATGCTCGAGGGGCACGCGGCGGCGCGTGCGGCGCGTCGCTTCACGGCGGAGGGACTGAGCGCACTAAGGGCGTGCAACGCGCGGATCGAGCAGGCGGTGCTGCAAAGCGAACAGGGTGTCGCCGATTTCCTTGAGCATAACCGCGAGTTCCATCGGCTGATTGTGGCGACTGCCCAGTCGAAATATCTCGAGTCGAGCCTGGCGATGCTGGTCGAGCAGCCGATCGTCCGCCGCACCGCGATGCACTATGGACCCGACCAGCTGGCGCAATCGGGACGGGAACATCATGAGTTGATCCAAGCGTTTACCGAGCGCGACCCCGACTGGGCGCGGGCGGTGATGACGGCGCACATCCGCCGCGCCTATCACGCCTTCGCCAAGACGGCCGAGCGGGTCAGTGACGAAGTGAGTTGAGGTAATCGATCATCGCCGCGGTCTCGACCACCTCGGCATATTTGGCCTGCAGGTCGAACAGATTGCCCTCGTGCACTGCCGGGTCGCGGTCGGCCGAGGCGTCGCGCACGACGAACGGCGCGAACCCCTCGCACAGCGCATCGAGCGCGGTCGCGCGGACGCAACCGGATGTGGTCAGGCCGGCGACGAGGATCGTATCGATCCCGCGGGCGCGCAACGTGTCGCCAAGGCCGGTCCCGAAAAACGCGCTGGGGTATTGCTTGGTGACAACCAGATCGTCCGCTTCGGGTGTGAGTTCAGCCGTAAAATCACCGAACGGATTGCCACGATCGAACGCCTTGAGTGCGGGTAGTTTGCGGTAGAAAAGGCCACCGTCGCGCTGGGGGTCCTCCGCGATATACTCGACCCGGGTGAAAACCACCGGCGCCGACACGCCGCGCGCCGCTTCTGCCAGTCGAGCGGCCTTGTCGCGGGCCAGTTCCGGCCTAGCATAAAGACCGCAGGCCCGGTCGAAATAGGCGCGGGCAAAATCAACCAGGATCAGCGCCGGATGCGCGCCCGGCGCGAGGCGACCGTTGAAACCGGCGCGCACATAATCATCATTGATGTCGGTCATTCAGCCAATCTTTCATTTCATGGCGACTATACAATCGCTGCCGACGTTTGTATACAAAGTCATGGAATCAATCGATCTGGTCGAGGTCTCGCCGCGCGACGGGCTGCAGAATGAGTCGCGCGCGGTTTCGACCGCCGACAAGCTGCTGCTGATTGAACGACTGGTCGCGATCGGGGCGCGGCGGATTGAGGTGACCAGCTTCGTCAATCCGCGCCGCGTGCCGCAGATGGCCGATGCAGATGCGGTCGCCGCGGCGCTTCCCGACATCCCCGGAGTCAGTTTCATCGGCCTGTGCCTCAACGAACGAGGCGTCGAACGCGCCATCGCCATTTCGCAGGGCGTGCGCGGGATCGACGAGATCGGCTGCGTGATCGTCGCGACCGACGCGTTCGGAATCGCCAACCAGGGCCAGACCGTGCCCCAGGGACTGATCGCCAACCGCGCGATGATCGCCGCCGCCAACGCCGCTGGCCGCGATGCCCAAGTGACCATTGCAGGCAGCTTCGGCTGTCCGTTCGAAGGACCGGTCGACCCCGACAGCGTGCTTGGCATTGCCGAAGAACTGGCAGCGTTCGGCGCGCGCGAAATCGGATTTGCCGATACGATCGGGGTCGCCGTGCCGCGACAGGTCGGCGCACTGATCGAACAGGCGCGGCGCCGGTTGGGCAACGAGTTTCCAATCCGCGTCCACCTCCACGACACGCGCGGCATGGCCCCGGCCAATGCCTGGGCGGCGTATGAAGCGGGCTGCCGGATCTTTGACAGCGCGCTCGGCGGGCTCGGCGGCTGTCCGTTCGCGCCCGGCGCAGCGGGCAATCTGGCGACCGAGGAATTGGTCTATATGTTCGAGCGCGCCGGAATCGCGACGGGGATTGAGCTTAAGGACGCGCTCGCCGCCAATCATTGGCTGGCCGGGGTGATGGGCAAGGCCCTGCCGAGCCGGGTCGGGCGCGCCGGGGATTTTACGACACAAAAACAGCGGGAGAACGCATGAGCTATCGTCTTGGAGTCGATGTCGGCGGGACCTTCACCGACCTTCTGGTGATCGACGACGCCACCGGGCGGACGTGGCGCGACAAGGTGCCGTCGACCCCGCACGACCCGTCCGAAGCGGTCATCACCGGCGCCAAGGGAGTGTGCGAAGCGGCGGGGATCGGGCCGGGCGAATTGTCGCTGTTCCTCCATGGCACGACGGTCGCGACCAACGCCGTGCTCGAGCACAAGATTGCCCGCGTCGGGCTGATCGTGACCGAGGGCTATCGCCATATTCTGCAGATCGCGCGCAGCCTGGTGCCGGGTGGGCTCGCGGCGTGGATCATATGGCCCAAGCCCGAACCGATGGCGCCGCTGGAGGCGACGATCGAGGCGCCAGGCCGGATTGGGGCGAAGGGCGAGATCGTGCGCGAACTCGACGAGGCTGCGCTGCGGGTGAATATCCGCCGGCTGGCCGAAGAGAAAGTCGAGGCGGTCACGGTGTGCCTGATCAACTCCTATCTCAACCCGGTGCACGAGCGCCGCGTGGCCGAAATTGTCGCCGAAGAATTGACCGGGGTGCCGGTCAGTATTTCGGCGGACATCCTGCCCGAGATGCAGGAATATGAGCGCGCGCTGACGACCGTCGCCAATAGCGCGGTGCGGCCGACGGTGTCGCGCTATGTCGGCAATCTGATGCGCGACCTCACCGCCTGGGGGAGCGAGGCGAAGCTGTCGCTGCTGCGCTCGGACGGAGGCCTCATGTCGGCCGAGAAAAGCCGCACCGCGCCGGTCAATCTGCTGATGTCGGGGCCAGCCGGCGGGGTTGCGGGGGCGGTGTGGATCGCGGGCAATTCGGGCCACGCCAATGTGCTGACGCTCGACATGGGCGGCACCTCGACCGACGTCGCGCTGATCGAGGATTTCAGGCCGCGGCTGCGGCGGGAAACGAGCGTTGGCCATTTGACCGTCCGCGCTTCGTCGCTCGACGTGAAGACCGTCGGCGCGGGCGGCGGATCGATCGCCAGCGTGCCCGAACTGACCAAGGCATTGCGCGTCGGGCCGCAGTCGGCGGGAGCAGTGCCGGGTCCGGCGGCCTATGGACGCGGCGGCGAATTGCCGACGGTGACCGACGCCAATGTCGTGCTTGGCTTTCTCCCCGAAAACTTGCTCGGCGGAAGCTTCAAGCTCGACCGCGAGGCGTCGAAGCGCGCGGTCCAGACGGTGGCCGACGCACTAGGCCTGTCGCTGATGGAGGCCGCCGCGGGGATCGTTGCGATCGTCAACGAAACGATGTTCGGTGCGCTGCGGCTGGTGTCGGTCCAGCAGGGCTATGACCCGCGCGATTTCGCGCTGATGGCATTTGGCGGGGCGGGTCCGCTCCACGGCAATGCGATGGGCGTGCTGATGGGCAGCTGGCCGGTGATCATCCCGCCTTCGCCCGGCGTGCTGTGCGCCTATGGCGACGCGACGACGCGGCTGAGGGTCGATGCGCAGCGCAGCTTCAACCGCCTCGTCACCCACACCGATGACGCCGAGGTGCGCGGGGTGATCGCCGAGGTCAGCGAGCAGGTCGCCGCCGAGCTCGAGGCCGAGGGGGTCGCGCGCGGCGAGCAGGAATTGATGGTCGAGATTGATATTCGTTATGCGGGTCAGGCGTTCGAAGTGCCGCTGTCGGCGCCGCTCGGCACGAGCATCGCCGAATTGGTCGAGCGGTTCGACACCGAGCACAAACGATTGTTCACCTTCAATCTTCCGGTCCCGCAGGAGCTGGTCAACATTCGCGTCGTCGCATTGGGCACCAAGGCCAATGTCAGCGCACAGGCGATCGCGCGCGGTGACGGCGATCCGGCGACCGCGAAGCTCTACGAACAGGAGGTGTGGATGGACGGGCGGACGCAGTCGGCGACCATCTATGACCGCGCGAAACTGCGCGCCGGGGACAAGGTGCGCGGCCCGGCGGTGGTCACCGAAATGGACTCCACGACGCTGATCCTGTCGGGTCACATCGCCGAGGTCGACGCGACCGGCAATATCCTGATCACCCCGGAGGCTCGCTAGATGCCCGCTCAGATCATCCAGGCCAATATGACCCCGTTCGCGCCGGTCGAGATAGACCCGGTCACGCTCGACATCATCGAAAATGCGCTGCGCAATGCGCGGATCGAAATGGACGCGACGCTGGTCCGCACCGCCATGTCGCCCGGCATCCGCGAGCAAGGCGACGCCTTCCCGCTGATCGCCGATCCCGATGGCAAGATGATCGTCGGCCAGTTCGGCAGCTTCATCGACGGCTTCCTGCGCGGGTTCGACGGGACGATCGAGGAGGGCGACATGATTCTCCTCAGCGATCCCTACAGCTGCGAAGGCGCCGTCAGCCATTCAAATGACTGGCTGGTGCTGTTGCCGGTCTATCGTGAGGGGCGCCTGGTCGCGTGGACCGCGATGTTCGGCCACCAGTCGGACATCGGCGGCAAGGTCGCCGGATCGATGCCGATCGACGCGCGCTCCATCTTCGAGGAGGGGGTGCGGATCCCGCCGGTCAAGATCTACGCCAGGGGCCACTATAACGAGGATTTGATCAAGCTGGTGATGCACCAGACGCGCAAGCCCGACTGGTGCGCTGCCGACCTGAACGCGTTGATCGCGTCGTGCCGGGTGGCGGCGCGGCGGGTCGAGGAAATGTGCCGGCGGTTCGGCGACGATGTCTATGTCTCGGCGACGAGTGCGCTGCTGGCGCGCAATCACCGCGCGATGAAGTCGCTGATCGAAACCTCGGTCGGCATCGATAAGGTGACGTTCGAGGATTATATCTGCGACGACGGCGTCGGCTACGGGCCATACAAGATCAAGTGCACAATGTGGCGCGAGGGCGAGAAGGTGATCCTCGACTTCGCCGGGACCGATCCACAATCCGACGCGTCGATCAATTTCTATCTCAACGAGAATATGTTCAAGATGTTCTTCGGCATCTACATGATCATGGTCTTCGATCCGCAGATCATGTTCAACGACGGTTTTTATGACCTGATCGACGTGCGAATTCCCGAAGGATCGCTGCTCAAGCCGCGCTATCCTGCTGCGCTGTCGGGGCGGACCCATGCGCTCGGGCGGATCTTCGATATCCTCGGCGGGCTGCTCGGCCAGCGGACGCCAGAGTTCCTGTGCGCGGCGGGATTCTCGTCGTCGCCGCACCTGATGTACTCGGGGCGCGACGACCAGGGCGAGTGGTTCCAGCTGTTCCAGATCGGCTTCGGCGGGATCCCCGGCAAGCCGTTCGGCGACGGGCCGGACGGTCACTCGCTGTGGCCGGGGTTCACCAACGTGCCGAACGAATTTCTCGAACGCTATTTCCCGCTTCGGATCGAGCGCTACGAGGCGCTCGCGGACTCAGGCGGAGCGGGGAAATTCCGCGGCGGCAACGGCATCCTGATGAGCTACCGCTTCCTCGCCGCGGGAACGGTGTCGATCCACGACGACCGCTGGTTCACCTATCCGTGGGGGGTCAACGGTGGCCGTCCCGGAGAGCGGGCGCGGAAAATCCACGAGACGGTCGACGGCACGCAGACGATCGTCGCCAACAAGCTCGACAGCATGGCGGTCGAGGCGGGCGATCTGCTCCACTTCATCACCTGGGGCGGCGGCGGGTGGGGCGACCCGCTCGAGCGCGATCCGGCGCTGGTGGCCAAGGAAGTGCGCCAGGGTCTGGTCACCGCCGAAGGCGCGAAAGCCTATGGCGTCGCGATCGCTGCCGAAGGGTCGGTCGATCAGGCGGCAACCGCGAAACTGCGCGACGAGATGCGCGCGGCTGGCACATCGGGCGAGCTGTTCGACCGGGGCGGGTCGATCGACGAATTGCGCGCGCGGTGTGAGGCCGAGACGGGACTTGCCCCGCCTCGTCCACCGGTATGGCATCAGGCCGTGGCCGCCTGATGTCTGGTGGAGGGGGACAAGCGGGGGCGCTCGACGGCATCCGCGTGATCGAGATGGGCCAGCTGATCGCCGGGCCATTCTGTGGCCAGCTGCTCGGCGACATGGGCGCCGAGGTGATCAAGATCGAACCGCCGGGCAAGGGCGACCCGATGCGCGACTGGGGCCGCGGCGAATATCGCCTGTGGTGGGAAGTCGTGGCGCGCAACAAGAAGAGCGTGAGCGCCAATTTGCGCGTGCCCGAGGGACAGGAACTCGCCCGCAAGCTGATCGCCAAGGCCGATATTCTGATCGAGAATTTCCGCCCCGGCACACTCGAGAAATGGGGCCTGTCGCCCGAATCGCTCCACGCCGAGAACCCCGGCCTGATCATCGTCCGCGTATCGGGCTATGGCCAGAGCGGCCCCTATTCCGACCGCGCCGGGTTCGGCGGGATCGGCGAGGCGATGGGCGGATGGCGCAACATCGTCGGCGATCCCGACCGCCCGCCGAGCCGGATGGGCGTGTCGATCGGTGACAGCCTGGCGGCGACCTATGGTTGCATGGGAGCGCTTGCCGCGCTCCACCACCGCGACCGAACCGGCGAAGGGCAAGTCGTCGACAGTGCGCTTTACGAAGCGGTGCTGCAGGTGATGGAGAGCCTCGTCCCCGACTACAGCATCATGGGCTATGTTCGCGAGCGGTCGGGATCGGTGCTCCCGGGGATCGCGCCCTCGAACGTCTATCGCTGCCTCGATGGCGACTATCTGATCGGCGCCAATCAGGACAGTGTGTTCGGGCGGCTGTGCGAGGCGATGGGCGAGCCCGAATTGGCGGTCGATCCGCGCTATATCGACCATATCGCGCGGGGCCAGCACCAGGTCGAACTCGACCAGCGGATCGAGGCATGGACCTTGACCCTGTCGGTAGCCGAGGTCGAGCGGCTGATGATCGAGCACGGCATCCCCGCGGGGCGGGTCTTCACGCCCGCCGACATGCTGGCCGACCCCCATTTCCAGGCGCGCGAGGCGATTGTCGACGTGCCCCATCCCAAATGGGACAAGCTCAAGATGCAGAGCGTCTTCCCGCGGCTGTCGAAAACGCCCGGCGGAATCAGGTCGGTCGCGCCGCAAACTGTTGGTGAAGACAATGGCGAGATTTATGGAAACATGCTCGGAATGGACAAGGACCGGCGCGAAGAACTGGCGGCGCGCGGGGTGATCTGACGATAAGTTTAAAGATTACTTCCTAACGGATCAAAGCGGTCTTGCGGCTGACGCGTGCGATAGTCCGCTACCTCATGCAAGAAATTGATCGCCAGACGTTTTGTCCCGATACGCCGGGGCTTCCGGCCGCGGCGCCCGACGAATAACTCACGAGCCGGATTTCGAGAATTCGGGTGGTGCCGGTTGCAGGAATCGAACCGGCTGATTTATCCAAAATAATACAGTAACTTGCAACGAACCTCAAGGGAAATCCCCCAGACTGTCCCTATACAAAGATGCGGAATCGAACCTGTGCCAAAGCCGGGAAT